>DAIPYJ010000024.1:0-39626 GCA_036782775.1 Candidatus Dormiibacterota bacterium
GCTGATTATCGGCGGGGTCCTCGTCCTGCTTGCGATCGTCATCATTGCGCGCACCGTCAACATCATCCAGCAAGGCTATGTCGGCATCGTCAAGCGCGCCGGGCAGTTCCACTCAATCCGCCAGCCCGGCATCACGTTTCTCGTTCCCCTGGTCGATTCGATGGTGCTGGTGGACATCCGCGAAACCCCTCGAACGGGCGACAAGCAGGAGGTCATCACCCGCGACAACGTGACAGTCAGCGTCAACGCCACGATCTTCAGCCAGGTCGTCGATCCGAAGCTGGCGCTCTTCAGCGTCAGCAATTACTTCGTCGCCATCGATCAGCTTTCCCGGACGACCTTGCGCGCGATCTTTGGCGGGATGAGCCTCGATGAGGCGCTCAGCCAGCGCGAGCGGATCAATGCCCAGCTGCAGCAGCAGATGGAGTCGGTGACGGACAAGTGGGGCATCCGGATCAACCGCATCGAGATCGTCGATATCACGCCGCCTCAAACAATCCTCAATGCGCTGGCGCTGCAAAAGCAGGCCGACCAGGAAAAGCGGGCCAGCATTCTCAAGTCAGAAGGACAGCAGCAGTCGGCTGTCAACATCGCCGATGGGCAACGGCAAGCCCAGATCAAGACGGCCGAAGGCGACAAGCAGGCAGCGATCTTGCGTGCCGAAGGCACCAAGCAGGCACAGATCCTGGAGGCGGAAGGCCGGGCGCAGGCGATTACGACCGTCTACAAGGCGATCACGGATGCCAACCCGGATCCGACCTTGGTCTCGATCCTGCAGCTCGACACGCTGTCCAAGTTTGCCGACAGCGAGAACGCCAAGCTGGTCGTGCCGGTCGAAACCGCTGGCCTGCTCGGCGCCGCCCAGGCCTTGCGCGGCGTGCTCGACGGCGTCCCCTCGGCCGGCAAGTCATAAGCTCTCACCCGCCGGCGGCGCAAATCGTCGAGCTGGAGCCGGCGGAGTACGGCTTGATTCGACCGCTGCTGCGCGAGCTCATGCTGAGCGAACAGCCGCACTACGACCACCCGCAGCTCACCGCCGACGAGATCGAGCGCGACGTCCAGCGACCGCCCGATCCGAATTTCACCGGTGAGAACGTCATCTTCGCGGCGCGTGTCGATGGCAACCTCGCCGGTTTCTGCTGGTGCGTGCTCTTCAATCCGGGAACCGGACTCGAGGCGGAGGTCGCCGAGGTCTACGTGGACGACCGCTTCCGAGGCAAGGGAATCGGTGGCATGCTGCTCCGGCGGGCGGTTGAACTGTTTCGTGCGCGCAACGTGACCTTTGCCGCGGTCTGGACGCGAGAGACCAACCCTGGTGCGGTCCGCCTCTACGAGGAGGCAGGATTCCGCCGGACTGAACAGTTGGTCTTAACGTGGCTTCCGCTGCCCGGTCGCTGAAAAATCCCCGCGTAGAATTGGTCTGAGCGATGGCGAGCGAACCGCAATACCTCCCACCCTCGCCCGAGCCGGCCTCCGGAAGGCCGCCGCTGACTCCGCTGCCTTCAGGTGATGCCACCCCGCCGCTGTCGCCGATTCCGCCGCCACGGGCTGCCGGACGCAGGCGCGGACTCGGGATCATCGCCACCATCGTGCTGAGTGCTCTCGTCGGTGCGCTGGTTGGCGCCGCGGTCACCGTGTTGCTGGCGCCGCGGCTGATCAAGGTCACGCCATCCGGGAACACCGTGGTCGCCCCCCTGGGACCGATCAACAACAACCTCACGGAAGAGTCCGCTGTCATCAGTGTCGCCGCTCAGGCAGGGAGCGCCGTAGTCGAGATCAAGACCACGGTTTCCTCACCCGATCAGTTCGTCCAGCAGGAGGAGCATGGCATCGGCTCCGGCTTCATCGTCCAGTCCGACGGCTACATCGTCACCAACAATCACGTCGTCGAAAATGCCAAGCAGCTGCAGGTGATCCTCCGCGACCAGAGCAAGCCTTACGACGCGCGCGTGATCGGAACCAGCCCCGACGACGATGTCGCCGTCATCAAGATCGAGGCGCAGAACCTGCCGACGCTCAGCTGGGGCGACTCCAACGCCTTGAAAGTGGGGCAACTGGCGATCGCGATCGGAAGCCCGCTCGGTCAGCAGAACAGCGTCACCAAGGGCGTGATCAGCGCCGTCCATCGTTCGATTCAGATCCCGGATCCGTCGACGGGAAATACGGAAGACATCCTCAACGCGATTCAGACCGATGCGCAGATCAACCCGGGCAACAGCGGCGGCCCACTGCTCAACTCGGCCGGACAGGTGATTGGCATCAACTTCGCGCTCGAACAGGCTCAAGCGGGGCCCGGTCTCGGCTTCGCGCTCGACGGCAACACCGCGCGCGACATTGCCAACCAGTTGATCGCGACCGGCCACGTGAACCGGCCGTACCTCGGCGTGACCTACGAGTCGCTCGACGAGACGGCGGCAGCGGCCAACAATCTCGTCGTCGGCGCGCTGGTTACCAAGCTGACTCCCGGTTCGCCGGCGGACAAGGGCGGCGTCCGGATCCACGACGTCATCACCAAAGTGAACGACCAGGCGATCGACGACCAGCACCCGCTGCGCGATGTGCTTCGACAGTACGCCCCAGGAACCAGGGTCTCGATTACCGTCTATCGCAGCGGAAAGTCGCAGACGCTCCAGGTCACACTCGGAACCCAGCCCTGATCGGGGCGCTGCCAAGCTCGCCCGCGTCCATCATCGACCAGGCGGTCCGGCGCGCCTCGCCGCAGCTCCCCGGTTGGCCGGCAGAGCTGCCGCCGATCGTCGTCGAACGCACGCAGAACCCCGCCCACGGTGACTACTCGATCACGCTGCCCCTCAAGCTCGCGAAAACGCTTCGCCGGCCGCCGCCGGTAATCGCGAACGAGCTCGCCACCGCGATCACACTGCCGGCTGGGTTCGGCACGGTCGCCGTGGCGCCGCCCGGGTTCATCAATCTCACGCTCTCGCCGCAGTGGCTCCAGGCCCAGCTGACGCCGGTCGTCAATGCGGGCGCCGAATGGGGAAGAGGTGCGCTTGGGCAAGGGCGGACGGTGCAGGTCGAGTTTGTCAGCTCGAATCCGACCGGTCCGATGCTGTTCAGCCACGCCCGTGGGGCCGT
This sequence comes from Candidatus Dormiibacterota bacterium, assembly GCA_036782775.1. GTDB lineage: Bacteria > Chloroflexota > Dormibacteria > CF-121 > CF-121 > CF-13. The sequence continues at coordinate 3,094 of DAIPYJ010000024.1, forward strand.
GGTTGGCGACGTGATCGCCCGCATCCTCGAGGCCGCCGGCTATTCCGTGCAGCGCGAGTACTACGTCAACGACTACGGCAAGCAGGTCCGGCTCTTCGGTGACTCGATTAGCGCCCGGATGCAGGGTAGGCCGCCCCCCGAAGGCGGCTATTCAGGCGAGTACATCACGGAGATTGCCGGCCAGGCACGAGCCAGCGGAGTTGGGAATGATCCCGCTGCGCTCGCCAGCTTCGGGATGACCTGGGTCAAGGCGGGCATCGAAAAAGATCTCGACCGCTTGAAAGTGTCACACGATCTCTGGTTCTACGAGAACACCCTCTACCAGGGACTGAACACCGAAATCCTGCAGCGGCTGCGCGAACAGGGCCGGATCATCGAGAGGGAAGGGGCGGTCTGGTTCAAGTCGGACAGCGGCAAGGACGAGGTGGTCATCCGAAGGGACGGCTACCCGACCTACTTTGCGTCGGACATCTTCTACCACTACGACAAGCTCGAGGTGCGCCGCTTCGAGCGCGTCGTCGACGTCTGGGGTGCCGACCATCAGGGTCAGATTGGGCGGCTCAAGGAAGCGCTCGGCACGCTCGGTGTGGATCCGGAGCGGCTTGCCATCCTGCTGATCCAACTGGTTTCCGTCAAGCGCGGCACCGAGTCGGTGCGGATGTCGCGACGAGCCGGCGTCGGAATCTCGCTCAAAGAGATGCTGGACGAGGTCGGGCCGGACGCGCTGCGCTACTTCTTTTTGCTGCGCTCTGCCGACGCGCAGATGGAGTTCGATGTCGATCTCGCGCGCCGGCAGTCGAACGAAAACCCCGTCTACTACGCCCAGTACGCGCATGCCCGGCTGGCGAACGTGCTGAATTACGGCGCTTCGGCTCATCCCTCCCCATCTGGGGGAGGGCAGGGTGGAGGCGACGCGCAGCTCGAGCGACTCGACACGGAATGGGAGCTGGAGCTGATGCGGGTGATGCTGCGCTGGCCTGACGTGGTTCGGGAAGCGGCGCAAGCGCTCGAACCACACCGGTTGGCGTTTTTCACCGACGAGCTCGCCACCGCCATTCATCGCTTCTATGTCAATTGCCGCGTCGTGACCGATGATCAGGGACTGACAGCGGCGCGCCTGCTGCTGTCGCGAGCCGCCCGCACCACGATTGCCAATGCCCTCGGATTGATGGGGGTATCCGCGCCAGAGCGAATGTAGACTACGCGCGATGGAAGTCACCTATTTCGGTCTCAACGCGGTGCGCCTGCGAGGGCGTGAGGCCACCGTGATGATCGATCCCTACGAGCCGAAGCTCGGACTGTCGCCGGTCCGGCTCAACGTGCAAATCGTGATCTTCACCCACGAAGATTCGACGCATTTCAGCCTCCAAGGGCTCGCGGGAGAGCCGCACATCGTCACCGGCGCCGGCGAGTTCGAGATCAAGGGCGTCGCGATGCAGGGAACCCAGACCTTTCACGATCACAAAAAAGGCGCCGAGCGCGGCAAGAACGTCGTTTTCACGGTGGAGATGGACGACCTTCGCTGCGTCCACCTCGGCCATCTTGGCCATTCCTTGAGCGAGGTCCAGCTCGAGTCGATTGGAAGCAAGATCGACATCCTGTTCGTTCCGATCGGCGGCGGCAGCCACATCAACTCGGCGCAGGCCACCGAGATCGTCAACCAGATCGAACCCAAATACGTCGTGCCGATCAGCTACAAGCTGCCGGGCTTGACGTTGCTCGCGCAGAACCTCGAGGGCGTCGAGAAATTCGCCAAGGAAATGGGCGCGACAGACCTGACTGCCCAGCCGAAGCTTCAGCTGACGAGCAGTCCAACCGTCGAGGAAACCAAGCTCGTCATTCTCGAGCCGAGAGGAGCGACGGCGGCCGCGGCGGTCGAATAGTGGTTCAGGCGGTCAGGCGAAACACGTAGTAGGTCACGACCAGGTCCTCGGCGACGACTTCCTCGGTGGCCAGCACCTCGGTTCGAAGACCGGACTGCTCGATCAGGTGATAGAGGTAATCGATGTCGCCCGAAGTCCCGAAGTTCAAGATCACGCGGCCGCCGGGGCGCAGGCGATCCTTGACCTGCCGCATGAAGCTGGTCAGGGCGCGATAGCCCTCGTCGGCGGTGCTCAGCTCGAAGAGGTCGTGCGCCTTGAACCAGCGAAACGGCGGGTTGAAGGCGATCACGTCGAAGCGTCCCTCGACCCCGTCGAAGACATCGCTGACCACCACCTGGATCCGGTCGGCCAGCCCGTTCCGGACAGCGTTATCCGCGGTGGCCTCGACTGCTCTCGGATTGATGTCGACGGCGACGACCTCCGACGACGTGAGTGCCGCCAGCAGCGCATTGATGCCGCAGCCGGCGCCCATGTCCAGGACGCGATCCGACGGCTTGACCTCGTCGCGAACCAACTCGTGAAAACGGCCGCTCCCCGAAGGGGCGAAGACCTCGAGCGGGATCCGGATGTCGAGCCCAAGGAACAACATGCGCCGCGGCAACCCTTCCCGCAAGTCGCGGTCCGCCTCGACGTGCCAGCGGCGTAACCGCTGCGCTCGCTTCGGCGACATCATCGGCTGGTATGGGCTCTCTTCGGGCACGCGCCACCACCGTACCAGCGATAAGGATTCTTCACGAAAGTGAGGGCTCCGGTTTCCCGGAGCCCTCACCGGTCATGCGGCGTCAGGCGTCTATTGCTGCGAGACGCGTACCACAGCGCCGAACGGCTTGTTGGCTGCGGATCCGACGGTGACATAGATCGCACCATCGGGGCCCTGCGCGACTCCACCCGGAAGCAGCAGGTGACCGCCACCGATGTGCTCAAGCTGGGTCGGATTAGTGAACGGAATCCGGACCAGATCTCCAGGCGGTCCTGCCTGATTGAGCTTGAACATTTCGGCGGCCCAGAAATTGCCGGCGGAATCGAAGCTGCAGGCCGTCACCGTTGTCAGCCCGGTTGCCCACAGATGGGCGGCGGTGAGGAAGTTCTCGTGACTGTTTGGATCGATGCGCCACACGTTCGACATGCCTTGAGTCGGCGCCGTCGCGAAGTTCCGGATCAGATCGAGCGTTCCGACGTAGAGCGCGCCGTCCGGTCCTTCAGCAGCGCAGGTCGGCGTCGCGTCACGGGTCGGAAGGTTGCCCATCGGCACTTCGTTCGGGATGTACGCGATGACGCGAATCGTGCCGTCGGGCAGGACCTCACTTACCGTATTGGCACCCGCGTCGATCACAAACGTGTGCGAGGCGGCCGCGCCGCCACCCGTAACTAGAACGCCGTAGGGATTCGAGTCCGGAAACTCTTGCCACAGTCCTTTGTTGGCGTTGGTCCAGGCATATTCCTGGTCGCCGATGTCGCCACGGTCGGTTGCTGCGCCGCTCACGCTGTCGAGGCGAAAGAGGTGACCGATCTGGTCGATCGGCGGTCCACCCTGCGCGATGACACCCTGCTGCGACTCGCTCATGATCACCAAGACCTGGCAACCCTCGCGCTGGCCGGCGCTCGCTTTCGTGCATCCGTTTCCAACCGCGCTCATGCCGGCTGGACCCAACGCATCGCTGCCCCGCTCGCCGTTGTCGAAGAGCGAGTTGAAATGGGTCGACCACACGCGAGTCGCGCCGCTCCCGCTCAGCGTGTACTTATCGACGGCGCCGCTTTGGGTCACGCCCAGAGGCGCCGTGCCCGGCAAACCGGACTCAGCCACATACATGCCGCCGAGACCGTCGAAAGCAATCCCGCGCGGATTGCTAAGCCCGAATGCGACCGGGCTAAACGACCATGTCGTGCCTTGTGCCGCCGCGGCGCCGCCGGACAGCATCACCGAACCTGCTACTCCAGCAACGCCGGCAAGCATGACTGCACGCCGATACCACTGCATTCGTTCCCTCCTCCCCATCAGGGGGTGACGTTTAGTGCCGCCTTAGAAAACGGCCCTCGAGAGTGTGACTCCGGTACGCAGTCTCGTCAATATGACGAATGCCTAGAGCCGGGCGTTTCGCCCAAGTCATTTGCTTCCTGAGTTGCGTCGCGCTGTGGGTCAGCCGGTTCGATGACGGGACATTGCAGCCCCGTGCGCCACCGACCTAACCGGCAATCTGCTGTGGCTCGGCCGCCTGCGCCTCGGCCTGCTGCTCGAGCACCGCGCGAGCCCGCTCCAGACGGACGGCGCTGTCGATGATGCCGAGGTGGCTGTAGGCCTGCGGAAAATTCCCCCGTGGCGCGCCGTTACCCGGGTCGTTGCCCTCCGCCAGCAGGCCAAGGGGTGAGGAGAGCTCGATCAACTGGGCCAGCATCCGCTCGGCGGCATCGAGCCGGTTCATGAAGATCAGCGAGTCGACGTACCAGAAGCTGCAGAGCAGAAACGCGGCGCTCAGATATCCCTGGTCGTCCTTGCAGTCATAGCGCCGCACATAGGGTCCGCTGACGAGTCGCTGGCTGAGCGTTTCGATCGTGGCCAGCATGCGCGGGTCGGTCGCGGGGAGGAAGCTGAGCACCGGCATCTGGAGCACGGCGGCGTCGAGGCACTCGTCGTCATAGGCCTGGGTGAAGGCGCCGATCTTCGGGTTCCACGCCCGTGACTCGATTTCGGCGCGCAGCGCGTCGGCGTGCCGCTGCCAGTCGTCTACGTGCCCGGTGTGGCCGGTCCCGCGCGCCAAGGTGATGGCGCGGTCGAGCGCGACCCAGCACCAGAGCTTGCTGTGCGTGTGGTGCTTGCGCTCGCCCTGGAATTCCCAGATTCCGTTGTCTGGCTCGCGGCTCAGCTCCCAGATGCTGTCGGCGAATCGCTCGATCACGTGCCAGAGCTTGGCGGAGATGAAGCCGCCCTTGCGCTGGTAGACGGCCATGCAGTCGATCACGGCGCCGAAGACGTCGAGCTGTCGCTGGCCGGCGGCGCGGTTGCCGATCCGCACCGGCCGCGACCCGTCGAAACCGCCGAGATGCTCGAGATATTGCTCGGGCAGGCGCGGGTCGCCGTCGACCCGGTAGACGATCTGCATGTCGAAGTCGTGCTCGTAGGCGCGATCGCGGATCCAGTTGATGAAGTCGACCGCTTCCTGCTCGAACCCGGTGCGAAAGAGGGCGGCGATGCCGTAGGAGGCGTCACGCAGCCAGCAATAGCGGTAGTCCCAGTTGCGGTCGCCGCCAGGATCCTCGGGAACCGATGTGGTGGGGGCGGCGCAGAGCGCGCCGGTCGGCGCGTAGGTCAGCAGCTTGATGATCAGGGCCGACCGCCGCACTGCGTCCTGGAACGGCCCGCGGTACAGGCATTGGTCCAACCAACGCAGCCAGAATTCCCGCGTCTTCGCCGCCAGGTCGGTGGCATCGCTGCTGCTCGGAAACTTGCGGCCGAGTGCGAAATAGCGCTCGCCGAATCCGAGCGTGAACCATTCCTGGCGGCCCGGCTCCAACGTGAAGCGGAAGATGAAGCGGGGCCGTCCATCCACCTCTTCGATGGCGCCCTTCATGGGCATGGTAGACGAGAGGATGATCTCCTGCGAGCCGCCCGAGGCGATCACGATCCCCTCGCGTTCCGCGAAGGAGGTGCGAGCGCGGCCATATGCCGGTGACGGATCGAGCACGCACTCCACCTCGACCGGACCGCCACGCGCTTCGACTCCGCGACAGATCCGCTTCAGCGAAAGAAAACGCTCGCCTTCGTTGAAGCAGGGCATGAAGTCGGTAACGATGAGGGCGCCCTCGGCGCGGTGGAAGGTGGTGGTCAGCAGGTTGGTGTCGTGGATATAGGCTTGCTCGCCGCCCGGGCTTGGGTTGACCGGAGAGATGCGAAAGCTGCCACCTCGCTGGCGGTCGAGGATGGCGGCGAAGACCGCCGGAGAATCGAAGCGAGGGTAGCAGAACCAGTCGATGCCGCCGCTGGTCGAGACCAGCGCGGCGGTTTCGCAATTGCCAATCAGCCCGTACGGATACACCTGCTTGACCTTACAACGTGACGCGGCTGATGGATCAAACGTTGCCATGTTGCGGAAAAATGCGCGTTCACTGACGGGCAGGCCGAGGTAGAATGGTTTCCCGGTGCCGAAGTACGTCTTCGTGACCGGCGGCGTGGTTTCCTCGATCGGCAAGGGGATCACGGCAGCGTCCATCGGGACCATCCTCAAAGCCCGCGGCTTGAGCGTCTCCCTCCAGAAGCTCGATCCCTATATCAACATCGATCCGGGCACGATGTCGCCCTATCAGCACGGCGAGGTCTTCGTCACCGATGACGGCGCTGAGACTGATCTCGATCTCGGCCACTACGAGCGGTTCATCGACGCCAACCTCAGCAAAGCCAGCAACGTCACCACCGGCAAGATCTACGCCGAGGTCATCGCGAAGGAACGTCGCGGCGACTACCTGGGTGGCACCGTTCAGGTCATTCCGCACGTGACCAACGAGATCAAGGAGCGGATCACCCGGGTCAGCTGGGAGGACAACCCGGACGTGGTCATCGTCGAGGTCGGCGGGACGGTTGGCGACATCGAATCGCTGCCGTTTCTGGAGGCGATCCGGCAGCTCAAGAACGACCTCGGCCGCAAGAACGTCTTTTACGTCCATCTGACGCTGGTTCCCTTTATCGAGGCCTCGGAAGAGTTCAAGAGCAAGCCGACCCAGCACAGCGTCGCGGCGCTGCGCAGCATCGGCATCCAACCCGACGCCATCGTCTGCCGCTCCGAACGCGCGATCAGCGCCGGCCTCAAAGAGAAGATCGCGCTCTTCTGCGACGTGGATCGGCGCGCCGTGATCTCGGTGCCAGACGCCGCCTCGATCTACGAGGTGCCGCTGATGCTGGAAGACGCCGGGCTGGGCAATGTCATCGTCGAGGCACTCGAGGCGGCGGCAGCCCCGCCGGATCTCACCGATTGGAAGGAGCTCGTCCACCGCATCCAGCATCCCGCGGGGAGCCTGCGCATCGGCGTGGTCGGTAAGTACCTACCCGCCCCCGATGCTTATATCAGCGTCACCGAGGCCCTCCGCCACGCGGGCGTGCATCACAACCTGCGGGTCGACATCAAGTGGATTGCCTCGGAGACGCTGGAGACGGGGGATCTTCGCGCGCTCGACGACGTGCACGGCCTGGTGGTTCCGGGCGGGTTCGGTCATCGCGGCATTGAGGGGAAGATTGCCGCGGCCCGATTCGCCCGGACCTCCTTGACCCCCTACCTCGGCCTATGCCTCGGAATGCAATGCGCCGTCATCGAGTTCGCTCGGAACGAGTTGAAGGCGGCCGACGCGAACAGCACGGAATTCAACGCCTTCACCGGGCACCCCGTGATCGACCTCCTGCCCGAGCAGAGGGACGTGGCGGAAAAGGGCGGGACCATGCGGCTGGGTCTTTATCCCTGCAAGCTCCAGCCGGGTACGCTGGCGGCGGAGGCCTACGGCGAGCCGGTGGTCTACGAACGGCACCGTCATCGCTTTGAGTTCAACAACGCCTACCGGGAGCCGATGTGGGAAGCGGGGATGGTATTTTCCGGCACCTCGCCCAACGACCGCCTCGTGGAGATCATCGAACTGCGCGATCATCCCTGGTTCGTGGCCTCGCAGTTCCATCCCGAATTCCGGTCCCGGCCGAACCGGCCGCATCCACTGTTCCGCGAGTTCATCCGAGCCTCTGCGATGAAGGCGGGCGTCCTGCCCGCGCAGGTGGCGCGGCCAGAGGCGAGCCGGACCGCTGAGGTCTGAGCAGCCGGCTGCCAGCGCTGGCGGCCTCGCCCCTACGCGCACGGCCGAGCAGGGCAACCTCGGCCTGGAACTGGTGCGTACCACCGAGGCGGCGGCGCTCTCCGCGGGACGCTGGATGGGGAATCTCGACCGGGACGGCATCCGGGGCACCGCCGCGCGCGCCATGCGGGAGGCCATCGACGGGGTGCATATGCAGGGCACGATCGTGGTAGGCGATGAACCCGCGAGTGCACCGTTAGGCGTCGGGCAATCGGCCGGTGACGGGACGGGCGAACGTTGCGACGTCGCCTTGAAAGCGATCGACGGCTCGACCCTGGTGGCGAAGGGCCTGCCCAATGCCGTGTCGGTGATTGCCACGGCAGAGCGCGGGTCGCTGGTTCGCGCCCCGGCCGGCATGTATGCCGAAAAGATCGCCGTCGGCCCGGAGGCGCGCGGCTCCGTCGACGTGACCGACTCGATCGAGAACAACCTGCAGCGGGTCGCGTTTGCCAAGAAAGTCCAGGTCTCCGACCTGACCGTCGTCATGCTCGACCGGCCGCGCCATGAATCGTTGATGGAGCAAGTCCGCCAGGTCGGGGCGCGCATCAGTGTGCTGAGTGATGGCGATATCGCGGCGGCGATCATGGCGACGCTGGAAGGCACCGGAATCGACGTCATGCTGGGCGTAGGCGGGCTGCCCGAAGCCGTGCTGGCGGCGTGCGCGCTCAAATGTCTCGGCGGCGACCTGCAATGCCGGCTTTGGCTGCGCTCCCGCGACGACGAAGACAAGGCGCGGGCGGCCGGCTTCGAAGATCTGCGGCGCGTCTTCAGTGTCGACGACCTGGTCCGAGGCGACGACGTGGCCTTCGCCGCAACCGGCGTCACAGATGGCGAATTCCTTCACGGCGTCATCTATCACCATTTCTGGGCCGAGACGGAATCGATGGTTTTCCGCAGCAAGAGCGGCACCGTCCGGCATCTGAGCACCAAGCACCACTACGCGCTCAAATCGGTCGAGGGCGCGCACCGCAAAGTTCGCTGAGGAGTTGAACAAATTGTGCAATCGAACTTGCGCCGTTTGACGCGCAGGCCAAACCGGCACTAGACTGGCGCCCGTTTTGCGGAAGGAGACGCTGTGGGGGGTTCCACGGCTTGCGACACACGGCTGGGTCCTGGCACTGGCGATGATCGTGCTCGGGCTGGCGCCCCTTACCCTGTCCCATCCCGTGACGGAGGCGAGCGCGACCGTCGACGGGCTACGTGTTCCGTTGGAGAACAGTCTTGATAGCCAACCGGCTGCCACGCCGTCGGTCGCGCCGATGGCCGCCTACGAGGCCAAGAGAGGTGACACCGTTCTGACGGTCGCCGCCCAGGCGGGGATCAGTCCCGATACGTTGACGGAAGTCAACCAACTCTCGTCGCCGACACTGACCGCCGGCGAACGACTACTCGTGCCGCCGGTCGACGGCACGATGGTGCCAATCGATCCCAACCAGAGTCTCGACCTGCTGGCGCAGACCTTTCGGGTTGACCCGGAGGTGCTGCGCCGGCTCAACGGCATCGGCTCCGATGGCAAGCTGCCGAAACAGCTCTTCATCCCGGCGGTGCAGACCGATTCGATCGCACCGGCGCCCGCCGGCGACCCATCAGGTGGCCGCGAACGGGTCGTGCGGTTCATCTGGCCGACGCAGGGCGTTATCACGCAGACCTTCTGGCAGTACCATCCCGGGATCGACATCGCCAATGCCACCGGGACGCCTGAAATCGCGGCGGATGGCGGCAAAGTCATCTGGGCGGGATGGGGTGACTACGGCATCTACGTGCAGCTCGATCACGGCAATGGCTTCCAAACCGTCTACGCACACATGTCGAAGGTGCTGGTCAGTGTCGGCCAGACAGTCGTGAAAGGGCAGCTGCTCGGCTTGATGGGCGCGACCGGGCGCGCGACCGGACCGCACCTTCATTTCGAGATCCGTTTTCAGGGCGTGCCGCAAAACCCGCTCGAGCTGCTGCCCTAAACGCTCGGAAAACGTCGGGTAAGGTAGGCGCGTGGCGCACCTGCTTTACGCGACTGCCGACGGTCGGCTAAGGACCAACCGTTCATTCCGTGCCGTCGCTCGGCGCGGCTGGGAGATTCTCGACCTCAGCGGGCTCATCCCATTACCCGATGGCGCCAGCCTCATGCACCTGCCCGGGCGGCGGCCGCTCGGCCGAGCCGCATCGGGGGAGGTCGTCGAGGTCGAGGAGGACGGCGCGACCGCCGTGGCCGCCGTGCTGCCGCCGGGGTATCTGCGGACCCTGCTGCCGGCTTATCGAGAGTCGTCGCCGGCACAGGTTTTGCCACTCTACGGCTACGCGGCGGTGGCGTCTGTCGATGGCAAGCCGCATGTCGCGGGTCTCCTCACCGACCAATGGGATGCCTGGGATCCCGGCGCGATGGAGCGGCGCTCCATTACGTCTGCGATCCGACGAGGCCGCCGGGCGCTTCCAGAAAGCCGGCTGCTCCGCCATCTCGAGACCTGCGCCATCGAGTACCGGTGCCTCACCGCGCAGAATCTCTTCCTCAATCGAGGGGAGGGCGCGATCCCGGTTTCGCCCGCCTGCAATGCAGCCTGCCTGGGCTGTATCTCGGAGCAATGGGGGGACGTCGACTCGCCGCAGACCCGCCTCGCCTTCGCCCCGACCGCCGCCGAGATCGCAGAGGTTGCCGGCTGGCACCTCGCCGCCTCAGAATCCCTTCCCCGCATGCCGGGGAGGGTGGAGGAGGGGGCTACAAATTTCATCAGCTTCGGGCAGGGATGCGAGGGTGAGCCGCTCACCCGCGGAGCTGCCCTGGTGGAGGCGACTCGCCGCATCCGCGCCGCGTTCCCCGCGGCCACCATTCACATCAACACCAACGGCTCGCGGCCACAGACAGTCAGGCGGCTGGTTGACGCCGGGCTCAACTCGATCCGGATCAGCATCTTCAGCCTGGAGGATGCGGCGTTTCGCGCCTACTACCGGCCAGTCGGCTACGGGCTCGAGGAGATCGCCCAAACGGCCGACGCCGTCGCGGCAGCGGGCGGCCAGGTGACGATCAACCTGCTGACCTTCCCTGGGGTTACGGATGTCCCCGACGAGATCGATCGCCTGGTCGACTTCGTCGAGCGCCATGGGGTCCACCAGGTCCAGCTGCGCAGTCTCAACGTCGACCCTCACTGGCTGCTCGAGCGGCTCTCGAGGCGAGCCGGCGGAATCGGGATGCGAGAGTTCGTCACGGCGCTCGAGACCCGCTGTCCGTACCTGCGCCTGGGCAATTTCACCCGGCCCTGGCCGCTGGTTGAAAGATCTGCCGTCGGGGCATCCTTCTAAGTACATGGCACTCGATCCAGGGAACGGCAACCCGTCGGCCGGCGGGGCGGATTACGGCTACGGCACGGACCGACCCGTGCAGGCCGACATCCCCGCCTACTCGCAACAGCCGAGCCGCCGCCGGAATGGGGGCATTGCGGCGGGCATCCTTGCCTTCCTCGGGCTGATCCTTGGCAAGCTGCAGTTCGTCTTCCTTGCGCTCCTCAAGGTCAAGGGGCTGTGGATCACCATCGTGACGACGGGCGTCACCGCGCTTCTCTACGCGCAACTCTTCGGCTGGGCGTTCGCCCTCGGTATCGTCCTCCTGATCTTGATTCACGAGAGCGGCCACGTCGTCGTGGCCCGCGTCATCGGCCTGCCCGTGACGCTGCCGGTCATGATCCCGTTCCTGGGCGCGTTCGTCAGCATGCGTCAGCAGCCGCGCACGGTTGCCCAGGAGTCCGTGATGGCGATCGGCGGTCCGGTGCTGGGCTCGATTGCCGCCGGACTTTGCTATCTCGGCTATCTCCTGATGCCGCAGACATCAACCGGCCGGTTGCTCCAGGCACTCGCCTACTTCGGCTTCTTGATCAACCTCTTCAACCTGGTCCCGGTTACCCCGCTTGACGGAGGTCGCGTCCTCTCGTTGCTCTCCAAATGGTTCAACGTGGCCGGGTTGCTGATCGCCGCCGGCCTGCTACTCGTCGAGATTCAGGCGGGCACCCACTTGAATCCGGTGCTGTTCCTGGTCCTGATCTTCGGCGCGATCAGCACCTTCCAGCGTTTCCGCTCTACCCAGCTGAACCCGGCCTACTACGCGGTGGACGCCCAGACCAAGGTCGTGATCGGTTCCCTCTATCTCGCCCTGCTGCTGGCGCTCGGCTGGGGCATGCTGAGCACCTCGCACATCCTGGCCGGAAATGCTTGATAGAATGGGCTGCCCGTGAAAGCTGCCATTCATCCGACCTACTACCACGACGCCGTCGTGCACTGCCTCTGCGGCAATACCTTCGTTACCGGCTCGACCCAGAAGGAGCTCAAGACCGAGGTCTGTTCCGTCTGCCATCCATTTTTCAGCGGTCAGCAGCGCATCGTCGACACCCAGGGCCGCGTCGACCGCTTCCAGCAGCGCCAGTCCCGGAAGAGATAGCCGCCGGGGCCGTTCCGCCAGTATGGCCTGGCGGATGAACGGGATACCATGAGCGGCGCAGTGAGCCAGGACAAGTTCTTTTACGGCGGCCAGGCGGTCCTCGAGGGTGTCCTGATGCGCGGCCGGACCACCTATGCCGTCGCGGTCCGGCGCCCGGACGGGGAGATCCAGGTCCTACGCGAACGGCTGCAGTCGGCGATGTACGTGAGCCGCTTCTGGAAGCTGCCGATGCTTCGCGGCTTGGCCGGGCTTTGGGAGCAGCTCCACCTGGGCATGAAGGCCCTGATGTGGTCGGCCAGCATCCAGGCGGCGGGGGAGGAGATTGAGCTCAGCCGAGGAGCGATGGGCGTCACCATCGGGATCGCCGTCGTCGGAGCCCTGCTCTTCTTTCTTGGCGTCCCGTTGCTGGCTGCCGGCTTCTTGAGCCGCGGCCACAGCAACCTCTTCTTTGGCATCGTCGACGGGCTGGTCCGCATCGGGTTGCTCCTTGCGTATCTCTACGCCATCTCGTTCAAGTCGGAGATTGCTCGCCTCTTCGCCTACCACGGCGCCGAGCACAAGACCATCAACGCCTTCGAGGCTGGCCTTCCCCTGGACGTGCCGAACGTGCGCACCCAGAGCACCCTTCACCCCCGCTGCGGCACCGGCTTCCTGCTCGCCGTCATGGTGGTGAGCGCTTTTGTCTTCGGCCTCGTTGGGCGCCCGGCGCTCCCGGTGCTGCTCGCCTCGCGCATCGTCCTCATCCCGCTGATCGCGATGCTGGCCTACGAGTTCATCCGGTTCGCGGGCCGCCATCGGCACAACCCGGTCGTCAAGGTCCTGATCGTTCCGTTTCTCCTGACCCAGAAGCTGACGACGCGAGAGCCGGATGATCGCCAGATCGAGGTCGCCCTGGCGGCGTTCGAGGGCGCGCGACAGGAGGAGAAAGAGGCGGCGGCCTGATGTTCGAGCAGCTCGACGCCGTCCGCCAGCGCTACCAGGCGATTGGCGAGCGGCTCGCGGATCCTGCGACCCACTCCGACCTGAAGGAACTGCAGCGGCTCGGTAAGGAGCAGGCCCAGCTGCGCGACCTGGTGCAACTCTACGAGGCCTATCGTCGAGCCGAGCAGGGCATGGCGGAGGCGCGCGAGCTTGCCGAGCATGAACGCGATCCGGAGATGCAGGCCTACGCCCGCCAGGAGTTCGAGAAACAGCAAGCCGAACGCGACCGCCTCGAACAGGAGCTGAAACTCGCGCTGGTCCCTAAGGATCCGAACGACGAGAAGGATGTGATCGTCGAAATCCGCCAGGCGGTTGGGGGAGAAGAGGCTGCCCTCTTTGCTGCCGATCTTTTTCGGATGTACAGCCGGTACGCGGAGTCGCGGCGCTGGAAAGTGGACATCGTCTCCGAGAGCCTGACCGAGCGCGGCGGCTTCAAGGAAGTCATCTTCGAGGTGCGAGGAAGGGGCGCCTACTCGAGGCTGAAGTTCGAGAGCGGGCCGCATCGCGTCCAGCGCGTTCCCGAGACGGAGGCGCAAGGCCGCATCCACACGTCAACCGCAACCGTCGTCGTGATGCCGGAAGCCGAGGAGACCGAGGTCTCGATCGATCCTGACCGGCTGAAGGTCGAAGTCTTCCGCTCGACCGGGCACGGCGGCCAGAGCGTCAACACCACCGACTCGGCTGTCCGCCTGACTTACCTGCCGGAAGACGGCGGCGAGCCGATCGTCGCGTCGTCGCAGGACGAGCGCTCCCAGCTCAAGAACCGGGCAAAAGCGATGAAGGTCTTGCTGGCGCGGATCAATGAGCGGCAGGTTGAAAAGCAGGAGGCCGCGCTGACCGAAACCCGTCGCTCGGCCGTGAAATCCGGCGACCGGAGCGAGAAGATCCGCACCTATAACTACCCGGAGGGGCGGATCACCGACCACCGCATTGATCTGAAGTACTACAAGCTACCCCAGTTCGTCGAGCAGGGCGATCTCGATCCGGTGATCGATCGGCTGATCGCCTGGGACCAGGCCAATCGCCTGAGTGAACCGACGCCGAATGGCGCGTCCCGGTAAGCCCAGCACCATCCGAGACCAGCTGATCAATGCCCGTGCGGCATTACGCGCATCAGGCAATAACGACGCCTGGCTCGACGCCGAAGTGCTGCTCGCATATGTCCTGAATGTCGACCGTGCATGGCTTCATGGACATCCCGAGCGGCCGTTGACGGCGGCTGAGCGCCAGCGCTTTCGCCGCCTTGTCGGAAGGCGGGTCGAACACGTCCCGGTTGCCTATCTGACGGGACGCAAGCAGTTCTATGGCCATGACCTCCACGTGTCACCTGCCGTGTTGATCCCTCGGCCGGAGTCGGAGCTTCTCGTCGACCTTGCCCTCGAGTGGTTGCGTGACCATCCATCGGCGCGGCGCGTGATCGACCTCGGGATTGGGAGCGGAGCGATTGCGATCGCGATCGCTAAAGCGGCGTCTTCCGTCAGCGTCGTTGGCATCGATGTCGATCCGAAGGCGCTGGCCGTCGCCGCGAAAAACCTTGCCGAGCTCCGCCTTCGATCGCGAATCGAGCTGCGGCGGGGCGACCTGTTGCAATCGGCGCCGCCGGCGGATCTGATCGTTGCCAACCTGCCCTATCTATCGGCCGCCCGACGGCGAAGCGCTGGACCGGAACTCGGCTACGAACCGAAATCGGCGCTCTCCGGGGGTGAGGATGGGCTCGACCTGGTCCGTCGAGCCGTGCAGGAGGCGCCGGCGATCATCCGGGCGCCTGGCTGCCTTCTCTTCGAATGCGACCCGGGGCAATCGCGTCGTCTCGAGCGCCTGGGAAAAGCGACGTGGCCGGCGGCGACCGTGACGATCCATAAGGATCTTGCCGGCCGTGGTCGAGCCGTGCAGATTCAGCTGCCATGACCGAGCGCTGGCCGGCCGATGCCGATCACATCAGGCAGACGGTGGCGCGGCTGCGTGAGGGCGCAATCGTGTCCTTTCCGACCGATACGCTCTATGCCGTCGCGTCGCGAGCGCTCGATCCGGCTGCGGTCTCGCGGCTGTATCGCGTCAAGCGCCGCCCCGGGGGCCAGCCGATGATCTGGCTGGTCGGCGCGGCGCCGGTGGTCGAGGCCTATGCCGTAGTTTCCGCCACCGCCAGGGATTTGATGACGCGCTTCTGGCCCGGCCCGCTCACCATCGTGTTGCCGGCCAGGCCAACACTCGCCGAGCCAACACTGGCCGTTCGCGCGCCCAATCATCCCGTCGCCTTACAGCTGCTGGCCGAGCTTGGCGAACCAGTGGCGAGCAGCAGCGCGAATAAGGGTGGTGAAGCGCCGCCGATCGACGCCGACGCGGTGATCGCGGGGTTGGGTGACGACGTTGACATCGTGGTCGACGGCGGCACCTGCCAGCTTGGGCAAGCGTCGACCATCCTCGACCTGACCGCGGATGTCCCTCGCATCCTGCGCCAGGGCGCGATCGCTGCCTCGGCCCTCCTTCCCTGATAATGGTGCGGTGCTGCAGGCCCGCACCGACCTGACCAGCCGGATCGACGCCGTCGATCCCGAGGTCGGGGCCGCGATTCGCGATGAGTACGAACGTCAGCAGTACACCCTGGAACTGATCCCGTCGGAGAACATCGCCAGCCCGGCCGTGCTGCAAGCGCTCGGCTCGCTGCTGAACAACAAGTATGCCGAGGGCTATCCCGGCAAGCGCTACTACGGCGGCTGCGAAAACGTTGACCGGATCGAAACCCTGGCGATCGAGCGCGCCAAGGCGCTGTTCGGCGCCGAGCACGTGAACGTCCAGTCGCATTGCGGGACGACCGCGAATTACGCCGTCTACGCCAGCGTGCTGAATCCCGGCGACACCGTGATGGGGATGGACCTGAGCCACGGCGGCCACCTCAGTCACGGAAGTCCGGTGAATTTCTCAGGCAAGCTCTATCACTTTGTGCCCTACGGCGTCGATGCCACCACCGAGCGCATCGATTACGACGCACTGGACCGTCAGGTCAAAGAGGTCCGGCCGAAGATGCTGCTGGGCGGTTACAGCGCCTATCCGCGGATCCTCGACTTCGAGCGCATGGCAGCCAGCGCGAAAGCCGTCGATGCCTATTTCTTCGTCGACATGGCCCATTTCGCCGGCCTGGTCGCCGGCGGCGCCCATCCCAGCCCGGTTCCCCATGCCGACTTCGTCGGCTTCACCACCCACAAGACGATGCGTGGCCCGTGGGGCGCCATGATCCTCTGCAAGGCCAAGTACGCGGCGGAGATCGACAAGAGCGTCTTTCCGGGTAGCCAGGGCGGTCCGCTGAATCACGCCATTGCCGGCAAGGCGGTCATGCTCAAGCAATGGTCGACGCCAGAATTCCGCACCTACGCCCAGTCGGTCGTCAACAATGCCCGGGTGCTTGCCGAAGGCCTGGTCAAGCGGCGGCTGCGGCTGGTGAGCGGCGGGACCGACAACCACTTGATGCTGATCGACCTTCGGCCGCTCAAGCTCACCGGTCGCAAGGTGCAGGAGACGTTCGACACCGTCGGGATCACCGTCAATCGCAACTCGATTCCTTTTGACACCGCCAGCAAGTTCAATCCCAGCGGCATTCGACTCGGCCCGCCCTCGGTGACGACCAGGGGCATGGGCCCGCAGGAGATGAGCCAGATTGCCGACATGGTCGCCGACCTGCTCTATCATCTCGACGATCCAACGGTCCACGAGCAAGTGCGCGCCCAGAGTCGGGCGCTGTGCGAACGATTCCCCCTGCCGTACTAGCGGCCGCCAACTTCTTTAACGACCCGACCTTCTGGTCTACGTTCAAGCCCGCCTATTTTCAGCCGGCTGTCTTGCCCTTTGCCGTGGCGCTCGTTTCGACTGCCATCGTCGTGCTGCCGGCACGCTGGCTCGCCTTTCGGCTTGGCGCCGTCGCCGAGCCCGGCGAGCGCCGCATCCACCTGGAGCCGACCGCGCGACTTGGCGGCCTCGCCCTTTATCTCGGGTTCGGCCTTTCAGCCGCGCTCTTTTCCACCAATTCGAAGACGCTCGGCTTGCTGTTGTCGGCGGCCGCGATCACGACCCTGATGGTCTTCGACGATCTGCACGGGGTCCGACCGTTGATCAAACTCGCCTTTCAAATTCTGTCGTCCCTGCTCGCGATCGCCGTCTTCAGCATTTACATCGAGTCGGTCAACCTTCCCGGCGGTCATCTGGTCAAGCTGGCGACGGCAGTCTCTGTGCCGCTGACCCTGCTTTGGTTCGTCGCGCTGCAAAACACGGTCAACCTGATCGATGGGGTCGACGGGCTGGCCGCCGGGGTGGTCGCCATCGTGGCCGCGACCCTGCTGGTGGCCGCCATCAACCGCGGGCAAACCGACATCGTGATCCTCAGTGGCGCCCTGATCGGCGCCTGCATCGGTTTCCTGATCTACAACTGGCATCCGGCGCGCGTCTTCATGGGCGATAGCGGCAGCAACTTCCTCGGCTTTACGCTGGCCGCCCTCTCGGTCCTCTCGGTCGCCAAGGGTGCGGTCGTCGTGGCCCTCGTCGTCCCGGTGGTGGCGCTCGCGATTCCGATCTTCGACACTGCCTGGGCCATCCTGCGGCGACGGTTGCGTGGCCGGTCGATTGCGACCCCTGACACCGAGCACCTGCACCACCGCCTGCTCGACTTTGGCTTGAGCCCCCGGGAGACCGCCCTCGTTTTCTACTTCGGGACCGCCATCTTCGCCGCGCTGGGGCTGGCCATCTACGGCCACAAGAAGGTGTTGCTCGGCGCCATCATCTTGATGGCGCTAGGCATCGTGGTCATCATGCTGCGCCGCTTCCACAGAATCAGCCGCGGTTGAGCCTGCTTAGGGCCGTCACCGGATAGCGGCTCGAATTGGAGCCCTGTTAAGCTGACAGTGGTTGAGGCCTTTCCGGGAGGCAATCATGGCCCCGAGGGATCACCCCGAGGACTCTGGCATGGACCATCCTACAAACGCGTCAGCGCGACTGCGCGGGCGGACGCCGTCGGGCGGCGAGCTCGCCGGCTTGGGCGTTTTCCTCGCCGCCGTGGTCGTCATCCCATTGATCGCGGGCATCGTGCTGGATAACTTGCTCCCAGTTGGTCAGCTCTTTTTCATCGTCGGCTTATTGCTTGGGATCCTCGGTGGCATAGCGGTCGTCTACTCGAGTATGAGGCGATACCTTTGAATTCGCGACTGGTTCGGAATGCTATCGCCCTCTCGATCATCGCTGGGGTTGCCGCGCTTGTCATTGGATTCGCGCTCGGCGAACCACGCAGCGGGGTCGCAGTCTTTATTGGACTCGTGATTGGCTCGAGCAACGGGTTGCTGATTCAGCGCTCACTGGCGCTCGGGATGGCGTTCACGGCGTTGAGCCTGGCTCGGCTTCTTTTCCTGACCGGGATCGGCCTCGGGACCGGGTTGCTGATTGGACTTTCGCAGGTATGGTTGGTCGTCGCGGGCATCGCAGTCGCGCAGATCGTGCTGGCCGGGTGGGCCGTGCGGGAGGCGCTCGCGTGATCTTTCTGGCTGAAGCGCCTCCGGGAACTCACCCCACCATCAGCATTTGTCAGGCGTGGTACTGCACCTTTAACTACGACAGTCTCCTGTCCAGTGCCGTTGCCATCATCGTCACGTTGATCGTTGGTTTCCTGGTCGCCTATCGCTTGAGCCGGGGCGTGCCTGGAAAGCTGCAGTTGTTGTTCGAATTCTTAATCGATTATGTGCGCGGCTTGGTGCGGGGTTCCGTCGGGGAGGACGGTGCCTTCATCGTGCCGCTGGCGATGACGCTGGGTTTCTACATCCTGGTGGCCAACTGGCTGGATTTCTTTCCGCTTCAACAGCCGATCCATCCAGCAAATGCCGACCTAAATCAGACGCTGGCGATGGCACTCCTCGTCATCATCATCGTGCAGGGATACAGCATCCGGGTGCTCGGGATAAAAGGCTACCTGCGCCGCTTCACGAAGCCCTTTGAGATGGCGCTTCCGGTGCGGATTGCGTTCATTCCCCTGAACATCGTCGAGGAAGTCGTCAAGCCGGTAACCCTGTCGCTCCGACTCTTCGGCAACATCTTTGCCGGTGCCTTGATGGTCTACCTGATCGGCTCGCTGATCACATTCCTCGCTGGGCTGATTCCAACCGGTGGGCTCCCTACCGCGCTCGGTCTTTTCTTTGGACCGCTCGCTGAGGTCGGCCTGATTGTCTGGAAGGCTTTCGACATCTTCTTCGTAGGCACGATCCAGGCCTTCATCTTCACCCTGCTTACCATCATCTATTTCGGAATGGCGCGCGAAGGACTCGAGGAACATGCGGAGGGAATGCATTCCCAACCGACTTCGGCAACGGTGGAAACAGGAGGGTAAACGTATGAATCACGCGATCGTCCTTGCGGGCGCGCTGATTGCGGCGGGCCTGGCGTTGGGTGGCGGAGCTATTGGGGCGGCAGTAGGCGACGGCTTGGCTGGTAACGCGACCATCCAGGGAACCGCTCGCCAGCCTGAGGCCCAGGCGCGCCTCCAGGTGATTATGTTCTTGATCATCGGCTTGGTCGAAGCCATGTACTTCATCAATCTGGCACTCGGCTTCTACTTCATCACGGCCGTCGCCAGCAGCGTGAAGTAATTGCATTTCGCCTTACCCCCGCTTGATGCGGGCCTCCTCGACATCAACGGGACGCTGATCGCCGAGCTGATCGCGTTTCTGCTGATGCTCGCCGTGCTGAGCCGATGGGTCTATCCCTGGATCATCGAACGCGCCGAAGAGCGGCAACGGCAGATTGCCCAACAGCTGGAAGCAGCTGATCGCGCTCGTAAGGAAGCCGACGAGAATCTCAAGAAGGCACAGGCTTCAGTCCAGGAGGCCCGGGTGCAGGCGGGACAAATCATCGAGCGAGCTAATCGCGCTGGCGAGCGCATTCAACAGGAAGCGCAGGAGCAAGCCCGTGAGGAAGCCAAGCGAATTGTCGAGGCGGCCAGCCGCGACATCGACACCGAGCGGCAGAAGGCGATCCAGGCCATACGAGAGCAGATGGCCGACATTGTCGGCGGGGCCCTGGCCAAGATCGTTGCTGATGGCCTGGACGGGGACCGCCATAAGAAGTTGATCGAAGCGGCGATCGACCAGGTGGAGCAAGAACCGAGTGCCTCAAAGTAACGTCGCGCGGCGCTACGCGCAGGGCGTCTTCCAGCTGGCCGAGTCGGAGGGGAGCCTCGACCGTTGGCGCCGTGAGCTCGACCAGCTCGATGCGCTCCTGCGCGAGGACGTGCTTCGCGCCGCCTTTGCCAATCCGTCAGTCACGACCGCACGTCGTGTGGAGCTCGCGAAAACACTGGCGCCCGAGTTGCGGCCGGAGAGCCAGAATCTGTTGCGTCTCCTGGTCGAGCACCGGCGAACCGCCGAGATGCCCGCTATTCGGCGAGAGTTCGAGCGTCTGGCCAACGAAGCCGAGGGCATCATCGACGCTACCCTGACGACGGCGGTCGATCTGAGCGACAGCGACCGCAAGCGCTATGAGGAAGAGCTCGCCCGCCGGCTCAAGCGCAAGGTCCGGCTCGAACACCGTCGCGACCCCGCCTTGATCGGCGGTGCGACCGTACAATTCGGCGACCGGCTGATCGACGGCAGCGTGCGCACGCAATTAGACCAGCTCCGCCAACGGCTGGTGAGGTAGGAGGCCCAGGGCAATGGCAATCAAATCCGACGAAATCAGCCGCCTCATCAAGCAGCGCATCAAGGACTTCGACGTCCCGATCCTCGCCGCCGACGTCGGCATCGTTACCGAGGTTGGCGATGGGATTGCCCAGATCTACGGCTTGCAGAAGGCCCAGGCGCTCGAGCTCCTCGAGTTCAAGGGTGGCGTCAGCGGCATGGCGCTCAATCTCGAGGAAGACTCCGTCGGTGCGGTCATCCTCGGTCCCTACGAGGACATCAAGGAAGGCGACCAGGTGCGGACCACCGGAAAGATCATGCAGGTGCCGGTTGGCGATGCGCTCGTCGGTCGGGTGGTCAATGCGCTCGGTGAGCCGATCGACGGCAAGGGGCCGATCGAAACCAAGGAATTCGCGCCGGTCGAAAAGGTTGCCCCCGGCGTCGTGACTCGGCAGCCGGTCGATACTCCCTTGGAAACCGGCATCAAGGCGATCGACTCGATGATTCCGATCGGCCGCGGACAGCGCGAGCTGATCATCGGAGATCGCCAGACGGGAAAAACGGCGATTGCGCTCGACACCATCATCAATCAAAAGGGCACCGGCGTCATCTGCATCTACGTCGCGATTGGCCAGCGAGCGGCGACCGTCGCGCAGGTTGCCGCCACCCTCGAAGAGCGCGGCGCCATGGAGTACACGATCATCGTCTCCGCCACGGCGAGCGACCCGGCACCGCTCTGGTACCTGGCTCCCTACGCTGCCACGTCGATGGGCGAATACTTCATGAACAAGGGCGGCAACGCACTGCTGGTCTACGACGACCTTTCCAAGCACGCCTGGGCTTACCGCCAGATCTCCCTGTTGCTCCGCCGCCCGCCAGGCCGCGAGGCGTATCCGGGCGATGTCTTTTACTTGCACTCCCGCCTGCTCGAGCGGGCGGCGCGCATGAACAAGGACAATGGCGGCGGCTCGTTGACCGCGCTCCCGATCATCGAGACGCTGGCGGGCGACATCTCGGCCTACATCCCAACCAATGTCATCTCGATCACCGATGGCCAGATCTACCTGCTCAGCGACCTCTTCTATGCGGGCATCCGGCCCGCGATCTCGACCGGGCTTTCGGTTTCCCGTGTCGGTGGCGCAGCGCAGATCAAGGCCATGCGGCAGGTCGCCGGGCGGCTCCGGCTCGATCTCTCCCAGTATCGCGAGCTGCAGGCCTTCGCGCAGTTTGCCTCGGACCTGGACAAGCGCACCCGCGAACAATTGGAGCGCGGCAAGCGGATGACCGAGCTGCTCAAGCAGGGCCAGTACCAGCCGATGCCGGTGCCCAAACAGGTCATGGTGCTGTTCGCCGGAAGCAACGGCTTCATCGACGACGTCCCGGTGGACAGCGTTTCCGCCTTCGAGAAGGAATTGCTTCGCTATCTCGCGGATAACCATCCGAAGATCGAGGAAGCGATTGCCAAGGAGAAAGCGATCTCCGAGAGCACGGAGAAGGCGCTTCGCAGCGCGATCGAGGAGTTCAAGAAGTCGAGCCCGCTGATGCAGAAGAAAGAAGAGCCGAAGAAAACCGCCGAAACCGCCGAAGCACCTCGCGGAGGCGCGCTTCAAGGGGCGCGGCGCGCCGCGGAGCGCGAGGTCAAAAAGGAGGAGTAGGGACTGGCCACTCTCGCGGAGATCCGCCGGCGAATCGCCAGCATGCGTAACACGCAGCAGATCACGCGCGCCATGCAAGCGGTGGCGGCTTCCAAGCTACGGCGGGTGCAGGCCCGGGCGGAGGCCTCGCGGCCCTATGCCGACCGGATCGCCGAGGTACTCGCCGAGGTGGCGAGTCGGAGTGGCGGCGTCAAGAATCCATATCTCGAGCAGCGCGAGGTCAAAAAGCGGCTGCTCATCCTCGTCACCGCCGACCGGGGGCTGGCGGGCGGGCTGAATGTCAATGCCTTTCGGGCCGCTCTCGGCTACATTCGCCAGGGCCCGGAGACCGTGCTGGTCACGGTCGGCCGCAAGGGACGCGACTACTTTCGCCGCCTCGGCGTGCCGATCATCGCCGACGTGGCGCAGACCGGTGACCGCCCTGAACTCAAGGACATCTTGCCGGCGATCACGGTGGCCCGCGACGAGTACCTGAAGGGAAACGTCGACCAGGTCGCGTTGCTCCATACGCATTTCGTCTCCGTCGCCAAGCTCGAGCCGAGAGTCGTCGTCCTCGCGCCGGTCAGCCTGCCCGAGAAAAAGCAGGAAGGGCCAAAGGTCGATTACCTGTACGAGCCCGAGCCCGAAGAGGTGCTGGCGCGGTTGCTGCCGCACTACATCGAGGCGCAGGTGTACGCTGCCGTGCTGGACAACCTGGCCAGCTTCTACAGCGCCCAGATGATCGCGATGCGCAACGCGACCGACAACGCCGGCGAGCTGATCAATGACCTGACGCTGCTGCGCAACAAAGTGCGGCAAGCGACGATCACGAAAGAACTGATGGAAATCGTCGGCGGCGCCGAGGCGCTGGCCGCCGGCTAGGAGGAAGAGATGGCCATCGCGGAAAAGGAACCGAAGAAGGAGGCGAAAGCGCAGAAAGCGCGGGTCGGCCGGGTCGATCAGATCATCGGGCCGGTGGTCGACGTGGCCTTCGATACTGAAGACTTACCGGAAATCTTCAACGCGCTGGAGATCGACCGAGGCAAAGAGATGGGCCGGCTGGTGCTCGAGGTGCAGCAGCACCGTGGCAACAACGTCGTCCGCACCATCGCGATGGGCAGCACCGACGGTCTGGTTCGGGGCACTGAAGTCAAAGACACTGGCGCGCCGATCACCATCCCGGTGGGGAAGGCGACGCTGGGCCGAATGATGAGTGTGATCGGCGAGCCGATCGACGGCAAGGGCGAGCTGAAGTCCGATGCGCACCTTCCGATCCATCGGCAGGCTCCGCCCGTCAGCGAGCAGTCCACCGAAACGGAGGTGCTCGAGACCGGCATCAAAGTCATCGACCTGATCACCACCTTCGCCAAGGGCAGCAAGATCGGCCTGTTCGGCGGTGCCGGAGTCGGGAAGACGGTCATCGTCATGGAGCTGATTCGCAACATTGCCCAGGAGCATGGCGGCTTCAGCGTGTTCGCCGGGGTTGGCGAGCGGACTCGTGAGGGTAACCAGCTGTGGGGCGAGATGAACGAGTCCGGCGTCATCGACAAGACGTCGCTGGTCTTCGGCCAGATGAACGAGCCGCCGGGTGCCCGAGCGAGGGTTGGATTGACCGGCCTCACCATCGCCGAATATTTCCGCGATGAGTTCGGCCAGGACGTGCTGCTTTTCATCGACAACGTCTTCCGCTACATGCTGGCCGGCAGCGAAGTGTCGGCCCTGCTCGGGCGCATGCCCTCCGCAGTCGGCTATCAGCCCACCCTCGCTACCGAGATGGGGGACCTGGAGGAGCGGATCACCTCGACCAAGAAGGGATCGATCACCTCGGTGCAGGCGGTCTTCGTGCCGGCGGACGACTACACCGACCCGGCTATCGCCACCACCTTCGCGCACCTGGGCGCGACGGTGGCCTTGTCCCGCGCCATCGTCGAGCGTGGCATCTATCCCGCGGTCGATCCACTCGACTCGTTCTCCCGGTTCCTGACGCCCGACGTCGTCGGCGAAGAGCACTACCGCGTGGCACGCGGCGTGCAGCAGGTGCTGCAGCGCAACAAGGAGCTCCAGGACATCATCGCCATCCTCGGCATGGACGAGCTGTCCGAGGATGACAAGCTCTTGGTGGCACGGGCCCGGAAAATCGAGCGCTTTCTCTCGCAGCCTTTCTTCGTCGCCGAGGTGTTCACCAACCGGCCGGGCAAGTACGTGCCGCTGAAAGAAACCATCCGCGGCTTTAGCGAGATCCTCGACGGCAAGCACGACGACCTGCCCGAACAAGCCTTTTACATGGTGGGCACCATCGACGAGGCGGTCGAAGCCGCCAAGGGCGAAGCCCCGAAAGAAGAGCGCAAGCAGGAGCAGCCAAAGCAGGAGCAGCCAAAGCAGGAGCAGCCAAAGCAGGAGCAAGCCAAACAGGAACAGGCCAAGCAGGAACAGCCCAAGGCCCAACAGAAAGAGCGCCAGGAGCCAAGCAGGAAATAGCCGTGCCGGACAAGCTGCACGTCGACATCCTGACCGTCGAGGGCCGTCGCTTCAACGGCGATGCGGACTTCGTGGTTGCGCCAGGCTCCGAGGGCGACCTCGGCGTGCTACCGCATCACGTCCCCTTGCTCACTGGGCTGGCGCCAGGCGCGGTCAAAGTTCGCAATGACGGCGAGGAGCAGTTCTTCTTCGTCTCCGGAGGCTTCCTCGAGGTGCGTCCTGATGAGGTCACCGTACTCGCCGACGCCGCCGAGCGCGCGGAAGACATCGACGAGGCTCGGGCAGAAGAAGCGCGCCGACGCGCGGAGACCCTGCTGCAACAGAAAACGACCGATGCCGATCAGGCCGCGGCTGCCGCGGCGCTCGCCCGCGCCGAGGCGCGGTTGCGCCTGGCCGAACTTCGAAGAAAGCGCCGCACCTGAGCACGGCGGCTGAAGCAGGTTGCAGCCGAGGAGGTTCCCATGTCAACGCCATACACATCCGGGATCTGGACGGTAAAACCGGAACGGGTTGAAGAGTTCGTTGCCGCATGGACTGAATTAGCGGAATGGAGCGAAGTGAACGCTCCCGGTGCGCGCCGGGCACGACTGCTTCGCGACCTCAACAATCCTGATCGGTTCGTCAGCTTCGGCCCCTGGGACAGTATTGACGCGATCGAGCGATGGCGGTCGATGGAGGGCTGGAAGGAGCGCGTCGGGAAGCTTCGGGACATGCTCATCGGCTTCGAGGCGCTCACGCTCGAGCTCGTTGTGGAGCGAGGCAGGGACCCGTCGTAAGCGACCTCATGCGGGCACGGTAATGAGATTTGCACGCTCCGTGATGGCTATCCAGGGTTGGCGGGACTGATACCCTAGTCGCCTAGTGGCGCAGCTCCTGATCGAGGGGGGAACCCGGCTGGTCGGGCGCGTTTCGATCAGCGGCTCGAAGAACGCCGTCCTCCCGATCCTGGCGGCGTGCGTGCTCACCGACGAGGAATGCCGCATCCGCAACGTCCCGCGGATCGAGGACGTCAACACCATGGTCGGACTGCTCAAGGGCATGGGCGTCCAGATCCGTGCGCTGGACCCGCATCAGCTTCAGGTGAGCGCGGAGCGGCTGGCGCGCGGCGAAGCCTTAGCCAACATGGCCAGCCGCATGCGGGCGTCCTTTCTGCTCATGGGACCACTCCTGGCACGAAGAGGGGAGGCACGGGTGGCCAAACCGGGAGGCGATGACATCGGCATGCGCCGGGTCGAGCAGCACATCATCGGGCTGCGCCGCATGGGCGCGAGCGTCGAACTGGAGGACGGCGAATATGTCGCCCGCGCCGACCGTCTGAAGGGCGCGATCGTGCATTTGGACATGCCGACCGTCACCGGCACCGAGAACTTGATGATGGCTGCCGCGACCGCGGACGGCGTCACGACCATTCACAACGCGGCCCGCGAGCCGCACGTCGTCGACCTGGCGATGTTTCTCGGCAAGATGGGCGCTCGTATCAGCGGCATCGGCACCGACATCCTTCAAATCGAGGGCGTCCGCGAGCTGAGCGGTGCGACCCACGGCGTCATTCCCGACAACATCGAAGCCGGCACCTATGCCATGGCGATCGCGGCCACCCGCGGCGAGGCGGTGCTCGAGGACCTGGACAGCGCCGATCTGGACGCCCTGGTGCTCAAGCTTCGGGACGCCGGCATCGAGGTGGAAGAAGAACGGCACAGCCTCTGGATCCGCGGCGGATCGGTGCTGCGGCCGGTCGACGTGACCACCTGGCCGCACCCGGGGTTTCCGACGGACCTGCAGGCACCCTTCGTGAGCCTCATGACCCAGGCCGAAGGCCGCTGCTATGTCTCCGAGGCGGTCTTCGAAAACCGCTTCCAGCACGTGCCTGAGCTGCGCAAGCTTGGAGCCGACGTCTATGTCGAGGGCCGGACCGCGATCGTCACCGGGCGCACACCGCTTCATGGTGGAACGGTGACCGCTCCCGACATTCGCTCGGGGGCGGCGTTGGTGGTCGCGGCGCTCTGCGCCAGCGGCACCACCACGGTCGAAAACATCTATCACCTGGACCGCGGCTACGACGACCTGGTCGGCAAGCTCGAGCAGTTAGGTGCGAATGTCAGTCGCGTCGATGGTGCCAACGAGGTCCGGCCCGATCTGTCCCGGGTCGTCGGGGATTGAGACAACGGTGCTCTCCAAGAAAATCGGCATCGACCTCGGGACGTCGACCGTGATCGTCTATGTCAAGGGCGAGGGCGTGGTAGTCAACGAGCCGGCCTTGATAGCGACCGACGAGAAGGGCGGGCGCATCCTTGCTATCGGGCGCGCGGCATCCGCACTGCTTCGCAAGAACGGAAAGGTCCGCGCAGTCCGGCCGGTCCGCAACGGCAACGGCGTCGACTACGGCGTCGCCGGGGCGCTGGTCCAGCACTTGATTGGACGAATCGTCGGCCGGCAGCGCATCTTCCGACCGGACGTGATGCTTTCCGTCCCGCCGCTGGTCACCGGCGTCGAGCGCCGTGCGGTGCTCGAGGCGACCATGCAAGCCGGAGCCAAGACGGCATACCTGATCGACAAGCCGATGGCGGCCGCCATCGGCGCACGCGTATCGGTGTCGACCACGGATGGCATCCTGGTCGTCAATCTGGGGGCCGGCTCGACCGATATCGCGGCGATCGCCCAGGGGGAGATCCTCGTCCTCGAAACGCTTCGCCTCGGCGGCGACGCGCTCGATGCGGCGATCGAGCGGGCGGTCTCGGCCGCACGAGGCATGCCGCTTGCCGCCGGCGAGGGCGAGCGGCTGAAGCGGGAGATCGGCTCGGCGATGCGGCCCGCGGGCGATCGCTCGACGCGGGCCACCCTGGTGGCTGCGGATGGTCAGCCGGCGGCGACTGAGGTCTCGGCCGCCGAGGTACACAGCGCGATGGAGCACCTCATCGAGGAGATCGCCGCGGCGGTGATCCGGGTCCTGGGGCAGGTTCCCCCGGAACGGCGCACGGCCGTCAAACGCAACGGCCTGATCCTGACCGGCGGAGGCGCCCAATTGCGCGGGCTCGTCGAGTACCTCGGCTCGTCCACGAGAATTCCGGCCCGCGTGGCACGCGAACCGGAAGCCTGCGTCGCCATGGGCACCGGCATGGCGCTCGATAATCTGCAGGTGATCCGGCGGGGCCAGCACTACATCACATGAGCAACCAGGGCGCGGCCCGGCCGTTCGCCAACGTCGCCATCGTGCTCGGCGGCGGGGTTCGCGAGGCGCTCATGGCGCAGGCGGTGCTTCGAGCCTGCGACGGCGCCACCGTCTTCGCCTCGGCCGATGCCGTGGGCACCATGATCGGGCTGGCGGAAGTTGGACGCTCGGTGGTCCTCGAGCACACTGCCAGCGAGCTCATCCGTTTGTTCAGCCGCCTGCGCACCGGGCCCTACACCACCGCCGTCGTGCCCTATCCGGCGCGATTCGCCCACGCGGCGGCGGCCTACTTCGCCGGGGTCCCCAGGCGGCTCGTCGTCGGCGGCGCCCAGGACTGGGCGGTCAGCGAACGCACGCCCAGACTCGACGACCTCCACCCGGTTGAGGCAAACTGGCGCCTGGCGCTCACCGTGACGCACCGGCCGATGCGCGCCGTGGGAGAGGCGCCCGAGATCGTGCCACCGGAGGCGGTGCGGCGGCAGACGGCGACCCGCTGGTCGAGCGTCTTCGGCGGCCACCGGCCCTTGATCCTGATCCCGGGTGGCGGCGGCTGGTCAAGCATGCGCCATGGGTCGATGTGGCCGGCGGAGCGTTTCGCGGTGGTCGCCAACCAGGCACCGGCCGAGCGAATCGTCCTGCTCAACGGCCACGGTGACCAGCGCCAGATCCGGGAAACGCGTGCTGGCATCGTCAAGCCCACCACCGTAATCGATGTCGCCGACCTCACCGTCGAAGAGCTGGCGGCGATCAGCGAGCTCAGCCTTGCGGTTATCGGCCACGACGGCGACGCGCTCCATGTCGCCGCGGCAGCCGGGGCGCTGGTGCTCGCGATCGGCCGGCGGCCCGACATCCCGCCGATGGGGGCCAGGGTGGTCGCCTGCTGGGTCGAGGACTACGAGCGATACCCAGCTCGACAGCTACTCGGGATCCTCGCCGCCCAGGCCCGCATCGATAGCTACGCCTGACCGATCCCGCAGCAAGGATCGGCGCTTGCGGGTCGCCATCGATACGCGCGCGCTCGCCGGAGGCGAGGCGACCGGAGTGGGCCGCTACATCAACGCGCTGACCGGCGCCCTGACCGAGAGTACGGCGGTGGAGCTTCGGAGCTACGAACGCCAGGGGCCGCCGCTGCTCGGGGCCCAGCTGATCAGCCCGCTACGCATGCGGCGCGATGGCGCCGACCTGTTGCACGGTCCGGCCAACGCCCTGCCCTTGACCCATCCCGGACTGCCCGGTGTGGTGACCGTCCATGACCTGGCGATCTATGACCATCCCGAGTGGTTTCCCGGCGGGCAGTGGTTCGCGACTCGCCTGGTCGTGCCGCGATCGATCCGCGGCGCTCGCGCCGTGATCTGTCCCTCGGTGGCAACGCGAACCGCCATCGAGCGCATCTTCCGAGTCGAGGCCGGGCGCTGTCACGTCATCCCGCATGGCGTCGAACCCGACTTTGCCCGGCCGGTTCCCGACGACCGGCGAGAGGCTGTCCGCCGCCGCTACGGGCTGCCGGATCGATACCTGCTCCAGGTCGGCACCATCCAGCCGCGGAAGAATTACCTGACGACACTGGGCGCGCTCGCGCGGCTTCCGCCTGATGCGCGGCTGCCGCTGGTCGCGGTGGGTAACGCCGGCTGGGGCGATTCATCCGTCGCCGAGACGGTCGCGCGCCTCGACCTCGAGCGATGGGTCCGGTTCGTCGGCTACGCCGGCCTGCCCGACCTGCCGGCGCTCTACCAGATGGCGGACGCGGCCGTATTCCCCTCGCTCGACGAAGGCTTCGGTCTGCCCGTCCTCGAGGCCTTCGCCGCCGGGACGCCGCTGGCTGCCTCGAACGCGGGCGCGCTCCCGGAGGTCGCAGGCGAGGCGGCGCTTCTCAGCGATCCGCTCGATGACGTCGCCCTCGCCGCCAACCTACGGCGGCTCCTCGAAGACAGCTCGACCCGGACGCGATTGGTGGCGGCCGGTCGGGCCCGCGCGGAGCAGTTCACGTGGTCTCGGTCGGCGGCGGCCCACCTGGCCGTCTATCGAGCCGTCGCCGGCTGAGCGGCGCGTTCCAGCACGCGCCACGTCTTTGCCGCGGCGGCGTCCCAGGTAAAGCCGGCGCTGCGCGCCTCACCGGCGGCGATGAGACGGCGCTGCAGCGCGGCATCCGAGGCGAGCTCGAGCATCGCCTGGCTCCAGGCGCCGGCGTCGTCAGGGCTGAGCAGGACACCGGCGCTACCGATGATCTCCGGCAGAGAGCCCGCTGTCGACGCGATCACGGCCGTGCCACAGCGCATCGCCTCGAGTGCTGGAAATCCAAAGCCCTCGAACCGCGACGGCATCACGAGCGCGAGTGCGCCGGTGTATAGCGCCGGAAGTTCGTCGGCCGGTACGTAGTCCAGGGTGATCACGCCGTCCGTGACCACGGTCCGACCATGACCGGGTCCTGCCAGCACCAGCGTGGCATGAAGTCCTCGAGCGCGAGCGTCGAGGAAAGCGCGCCGCAGCATGCCGAGATTCTTTCGTGGATGATTGCGACCCACGAAGAGGAAGTAAGGCTCGTGCAGACCGAGGCGGCCGGCGGCCGCCGCGACGGCATCCGCGGACTGCGGGCCCATGCGTGGATCGACACCGGATGGAATCACCGCGATTCGCTCGGCCCGGACCCGATAGAGGCGCTGCAGATCCGCCGCCGTCGACTGCGAGACCGCGATCAGCCGGGCCGCCCGCCGGGCTGCGTAGCGCGTGGTCAGCTCGAGATAGAGCCAGCCGGTGCGCGAGTACGCACCGCGCTCGCGGCGGTGTCCCAGGTCGTGGACGGTGACGACCGAGGGGAGGCCCAGCGCAATCGGCAGTACATGACTCGGAATGAAGCTCACATCCGGGCGCTCGCGGCGCAGGGCCTGGCGCAACCGCCAATGGGTCCAGGCTCGGGGAAAGGGAATCCCGCGCCACTGCACGCCACCGGGCAGCCAGGATGGCGGGGCGACCGCATTGGCGTAGATGCGTATCTCCCGCGCGCCGCGTGATGCGGCGAGGGCCTCGATGATGCTACGGGCATAGACTTCGGTTCCGGTCGCGACCGGACGGATCGCCGGCGTGCCGTCGATGCCGACGATCACGATGCGCGGCGGCGACGCGCCGCATCGTTCGCCGCTGGTGTCGTAGCATCGCCAGAATGGCCAACACGGTGCCGGATGGCATCGCGGTCGACTTCCTGTTCGCCGCCCAACCCTTCACCGGGCTCGAGCATCACGCCTTGCACATCCTGAGGGGGCTGCACCGCGTGGGCGCCTCGGTCGACGTCCTGGTTCCCCGCGACATCGTGCCGCAAATCGGCGAGGCGCTGGCGGGTCATCGGATCATCACCTTCCCGCCGGTGCCCCGCTGGGCTCGGCTCGGCCGGGAGCAATGGTCGATTCCGTGGCGCTTCGGCAGCTCGCCGCGCGGCCTGCGGCTGCTTCACTCGGTCGCAGGCGTCGCCCCACTGCTGAGCTCGGTACCGCTGACCCTCACCGTGCCCGACCTGGTCTATCGGATCCGCCCTGGCGACATGCACCCGCGGGCCCGCTGGTACTTCGGCTGGCTGGGGCCGCGCAGCATCAGCCGGTCGCGACGGGTGATGGTCTCGTCGCAGGCGGTCTGCCGGCAACTCATCGACCTGTACCATATCGCGCCCGATCGGCTCGCCTACGTGCCGCTCTGCGCCGAGGCAATCTTCACGCCGCGCCCGGCGGACGAAGTCGCCGCCGTCCGCAAACGCTTCGGCTTGCCGGAACGGTACATCCTCTTCGTCGGCACCGTCGACCCGCGCAAGGATCTCGCCCGCCTGCGCGCCGCCTATGAGCTGCTGCCTCCCGACCAGGCCGATGATTCGGCGCTCGTCATCGTTGGCCGAACCAATCGAGGCGCCGAGCGCCTGGCGCGTGACCTGCGGCGTCCAGGGACACGCGGCCACGTGCTCGCCGTCGACTACGTGCCGCGCGACCAGCTGCCCGCGATCTATAGCGGCGCCGCCATGTTCGTCTATCCGTCTCGCTATGAGGGCTTTGGCCTGCCGGTGCTGGAGGCGATGTGCTGCGGCACCCCTGTGATCGTGTCCTCCGCCGA
Source organism: Candidatus Dormiibacterota bacterium (assembly GCA_036782775.1). Taxonomy (GTDB): domain Bacteria; phylum Chloroflexota; class Dormibacteria; order CF-121; family CF-121; genus CF-13. The sequence continues at coordinate 35,214 of DAIPYJ010000024.1, forward strand.
GGCCCTCAGCGAGCTCGTCGACGACGCCGGCGTCGTGCTCCGGACGGACAGCGTCGAGGAGCTGACCCAGGCGATGGAGCGCCTGCTCCGCTTCGAGGACGAGCCGCGCCGCCTGCGGGAGGCCGGCCTGAAGCGGGCGCGAACCTTCAGCGTTGATCGGATTGGCCGCGAAACCGCGGAGGTCTACCGCCAGGCGCTCGCGGCGTGACGCGCTTCACCCTGCTGGGGGTGCCGGTCGACCCGATCACGCAGGCGCAGGCGATCGACTGGGTCGCCGCCGCGGTGAAGGAGGGACGGCCACGGCTGGTCATCAGCGTCAACCCGGAGCGGATCATGCAGGCCGGCCGTGAGCCGGGGTTGGCCGCCATTCTCGGCGGTGCCGACCTGGCGCTGGCCGACGGCATCGGTGTCGAGTGGGCGGCCCGGCGGCTTGGGCATGCGCTGCCCCAGCGTGTTCCCGGCGTTGATTTTGTCCAGGCGCTCGCCGCTCGCGGTGCCCAGGAGGGCTGGCGATTCTTCTTTTTGGGCGGTGCTCCCGGCGTTGCTGAGTCGGCCGGCCGGCTGCTGCAGGCGCAAAACCCTGGATTCAAGCTGGTGGGCACCTTCGGTGGTTCACCGGCTCCCACCGACGACGCCTCGACCGCCGGGGCGGTCCGGGCCAGCGGCGCCCAGATCCTGTTCGTCGCCTACGGTGGCGGGGCGGAGGAGGCCTGGTTGGCCCGCAACCTGGCCCAGTCTGGCGCCGTGGTCGGGATGGGAGTGGGCGGAGCCTTCGATTTCATCTCGGGTCGCGCTCGCCGTGCCCCGGCCTGGATGCGAGAACGGGGGATCGAGTGGCTGCACCGGCTGACGCGCGAGCCCTGGCGCTGGCGCCGGATGCTGGCCCTGCCGCGCTTCGTCGTTCGGGTGATGGCCCAACGCCGATGACCCCGCGCTGAAGGGAACTCCGTGACCCGGCCGTTACATCCAGACCGGGATGCGGAGAACTGTCGCACGGGCCGAGCCACGCCCGCTGCCCCCACGGCGCACCGGCGATCGCCCCGGCTTGGGGCTGATCGCTCGAATCAGCAGTGGCGTCGTGCTGCGCAGCCTGCTCTTCGTTGCCGTCTTCAGCCTTGCTGCGGTTCCCCCGGTCGATCCGGACCTGTGGTGGCACCTGGCCAACGGCCGCTTGATGGCGGCGACGGCCTCGATCCCGCACGCGGACGTCTACTCGTTCACCGCCGCGGGGCAGCCGTGGGTGATGCACGAATGGCTGGCGGACCTTGGCATGTATGGGCTCTTTCGACTGGGGGGGCTCCCCCTCTTGGTCGGGACCTTTGCGCTGGTCGTCACGGCCGCGGCCGTCTGCCTCTATTGGCTGCTGCGCCGCTCCGGCGTGTCCCCGGTGGCATCGGTCGTGCTGACGATGGTCGGTGCGCTGGCGGGATCGACGGCATGGGGTGCACGGCCGCAGCTGCTCAACCTCCTGTTCGCCGGCCTGCTGCTGGCCGGCCTTCGCCTCTACCGCGACGGCCGGCTGTCGCCCTGGCTGCTGCCGCCGTTCATCTGGCTCTGGGCCAACCTGCACTCGGCCTTCGTCGTCGGCCTCATCATGGCCGCGCTCTTCTGGGCCGGCCAGGCGCTCGACCGCCGGCGGGGTGACGAGAGCACGGTCTCGGCAACACGGCTCCGGGGGCTGGCCGTCGCGCTCGTCGCCAGCGCCCTCCTGGCTGCCGTGAACCCATTTGGCATCCAGGCGCTCCTTTTCGCGTTCGGAACACTGACCTCGCCCCTGATCCAGGGCAACATCCAGGAGTGGGCGTCGCCTGACTTCCATACGCTGCCGGGTTTGCTGCTCGAGGCGATCGTGGTGCTGATGCTCGTCGGGGTCGCGACCCGACGCGTTCGCCTGCCCACCAGTGATTGGCTCCTGGCGCTCGGCCTGCTCTACCTCGCCTTCTCCTCGCAGCGGCATGTGCCGCTCTTCGTGCTCGCGGCGGCGCCGCTCTACGGGCGCTGCGCCCAGGCCCTGCTCGAGCGGTTCCCGCGGCGGCGCCGCGTGCCCCGGCGATCGGCGGGCGAGCAGCGCCTCAGCCTCGGCGTTGCCAATCTCGCCCTGCTCCTGGTCGCCGGTGTCGGGATGATCGGCTACCGCGCTTTGCCCAACCTTCAACCGGCGCAGCAGCGCACCGAGATCGCGGCATCACTGCCAGTGGAGGCGACGGTCGCGCTGGAGTCGATCGGGCGTCCGCTGCGCGTCTTCAACTACTACGACTACGGCGGTTATCTCATCTGGACGCTTTATCCCGATGGCGGCCGAGTCTTCATCGATGGCCGCGTTGAGGTCTACGGGCCGAAGATCTTTGCCGATTACCTGCGGGTGAACTATCTGGGCGAGGGTTGGGCAAGCGTGCTGACGGCGGCGCGGCCGGACGCCATTGTCATCCCCAGCGGTCATCCGCTGATCAGCCTGCTTCAGCACGATCCGGCCTGGCGCCAATTGCACCGGGATCGTGTCGCGACGGTCTTTACGCGAGTAGGCTTCGCACCATGAGTCCGAACGCGCTGCCGGCCGATATCAGCGCCGTCCTGCCCGCCTTCAACGAAGAGGGCAACCTCGAGCAGGTCGTCGGGCGGGTGGCCCGAGCGTTGAAGACGCATGCCCGGGCATTCGAGATCATCGTCGTCGACGATGGCAGCCGCGACGGGAGCGCCGCCCTGCTCGAGCGGCTGAAGCTGCAGCATCCGCAACTCCGGGTCATTCGGCATCCGGTCAACCGTGGCTACGGTGGGGCGATTCGCTCGGGCTTCGAGGCGGCTCGGCTGAGCTGGGTGTTCATGATCGACGCAGACAACCAGTTCGATCCCGAGGAAATTGGCGCGCTGCTTGCGCTGACGCCGGCGGCAGATATCATCGCCGGCTACCGCGAGCATCGAGGTGACCCGCTGCTGCGGCGGCTGAACGCCTGGGCCTTCTTCGGCCTGGTGCGCATCTTGTTCGGGCCCCTCGTTCGCGACGTCAACTGCGCTTTCAAGCTGATGCGCCGGGACCTGCTCGAGCGCATGGTCCTGACATCGAATGGCGCACTGATCAACACGGAAGTCCTCGTGCTCGCGCGTCAGCTTGGGGCGCGGATCGCGGAGGTCCCGGTGCATCACTACCCGCGAACCGTCGGGACGCAGACCGGCGCGAATCCGCGCGTCGTGCTCCGCGCCTTCCGCGAGCTGTTCGCCTTCCGCGCCGAGCTGCGCAAACAGGAGAAGGCGGCCTGATGGGCCCCGAGCTGACGATCGTGATCCCGGCCTACAACGAGGCAAGCCGCCTGCCGGTTACCCTGGAGCGGATCGAAGCGTACCTGCGGTCCAGCGGCGCCCAGTCCGAGCTGATCGTGGTCGACGACGGCAGCACCGACAAGACGGCCGAGGTGGTCCGTCAGCACGCGGCGCGTTGGAGCCAGCTTCGCCTGATTCCCGGGCCGCACCAGGGCAAAGGCGGCGCCGTCCAGCGTGGGATGGCCGCGGCGCACGGTCGCTATCGGATCTTCAGCGATGCCGACCTGAGCGTGCCGATCGACGACCTGGAGAAGCTGCTCCGTGCGCTTCGCTCAGGCGCCGGTGTCGCGATCGCCTCCCGGGCACTGCGCGGTTCGCAGGTCGAGGTCCACCAACCCTGGTATCGGGAGACGATGGGCAAGATCTTCAACAAGCTGGTGCGCATCTTCGTCCTGGGCGGCGTCAAGGACACGCAGTGCGGTTTCAAGGCGTTCACCGCCGAGGTCGCCGAGCGGGTCTTTCCCCCGTTGCAGACGCGCGGCTTTGGCTTTGACGTCGAAATCCTCTACCGGGCGCAGCACGCCGGCTACATGATTGCGGAGGTCCCCACCCGTTGGATCAACTCGCCGCAGAGCCGGGTGCACCCGATCCGGCACTCCCTCGCCATGTTCGCCGAGCTGCTCGCCATCCCCGGTCGCGTGCGCCGGTATCCGACCCCGGCCGCCAAGCCGGATGCTCATCGCGCCTCGGCGTGAGCTAACGCTGATCGCGTCGCACTCATTAATAGGATGCGCCGCCGGGGGTTCAGCCGGCGGGCGCACGCACCCGGTAAATCGTGACCGTGGCGTCGTGATAGATGGGCACGAGGTCAGGATCGGCACTTGGGTCGAAGCCCGTCCTGGCTTCATCCGGGCCCCAGTACAGGAGCGTGATTCCGTTTGCCGACGTGAACTGCGAGAAGCTCGCCGGCGTTTCGCCGGGCTGCAGAACCTGCTGGACGTCGTGGATCTTCTGAAAGTAGTCGAGCGTCTCGCTGTAGTGGCCGACATAGACCTGGACGCCGGACCAGGCGGGGAGCAGCTGGCCGGAGGATGGCGCCGAGAGCACCCGGTCGCCCGCGTGATGATGCGACGAAAGCCACTGCATCGCCTGCCAGGC
>DAIPYJ010000025.1:0-35884 GCA_036782775.1 Candidatus Dormiibacterota bacterium
TGGAGCGGGAGACGAGTCTCGAACTCGCGACCTCAACGTTGGCAACGTTGCGCTCTACCAACTGAGCTACTCCCGCGCGCGAGCGCCATTATAGCCAGCCCCAACCGCTGTACCCGCCCGGTTTGAACTCGCCGTCATGAGCGCGTCGCGGGGCCGTGACAAGGGCGCAGGGAAACTCGCAACACTCGGGCGCTATCACTGGCTGCATGGGTCTGAGGGGGACCGTCACTCGCTGGCTCGTGGCCGGCGGGGTCGGGGCCAGCCTGCTTCTGGCGGCCACGCCGCCGGCAGCCGCTGACGACATTACCGACGCCCAGGCGCGCCTGCAGGTCATCAACAAGCTGAAGGGGACGCTGAAGGACAACCTGCAGAAAGCCGAGGCGCAGGAAATCGCGCTGCAGCAGCAGCTGCAAGAGACCCAGGACACCATCAACGAGACGCTAGACAAAATCGCCGCGACCGAACGGCGGATCGCCGACCTCGAGAGCCAGATCGAGGTGCTGGATGAAAAGATCGCGCAGGAACAACTCGAACTGCGGCGCACCAAGGACGCTTACGCCAGCTTCGCGCGCAGCGTCTACAAGAGTCAGGGCGATCCACTCGCGCAACTGCTGGCGGCCCCTGACTTTCAGGGCTTCCTCAACCGCGCGGTGGCCATCGAGCACCTGACCTATCTCAGCAACCGGCTGATCGATTACATCCACCAGGTCGACCTGCAGCTCCATGTCCAGCAGGATGCGGTCCAAGCGAAAAAGCAAGAAGCCGACAAGGAGCGCGCCGACCTGGTCAATCAGAAGGCCGCGCTGCTCCAACAGCAGGCCCATCAGCAGGATCTCCAGCGTCAGTTGCAGCAGAGCATCGCGCAGGTGAAATACGAAATCACCGTCATCGATACGCAGTCGGCCCAGCTGGCGCAGCGGATCGCCGACATGGAAATCGCTCGGCAGGACCAGCTGATCGCGGAAGCCGAGCAGGCGGCTTGGCAGCAGGCGCAGTTCTGGATGCAGAACAACCTCTTCAATCTGCCGACCGCGAGCGCCAACCACTCGACGAAGTACCCGCTGATTTGGCCGCTCCAGCAAGGCAGCCTGACACTCCTTTTCGGGCCCTGCAGCCAGCCCTTCGAGCCGCCTGGCTTCGGCTATCCGCACTTTCATACCGGCGTCGACATCGCCTATAACCAGGGAACGCCGATCCTCGCCGCCGACGACGGCATTGTCGTCGCGGCCAGCTCCAGCGTGCTCAACGGCCAGCTAGTCGGCTACGGAAACTACGTGATCCTCGCCCACCGCAACAACTTCTTCTCGCTGTACGGGCACCTGCTCGGCTATATCGTGAAAGCGGGCGACAGTGTCCATCAGGGCCAGGTCATCGGCTACGAAGGGTCGACCGGCAACTCGACCGGACCCCACGTCCACTTCGAATACCGCTACGGCGGCAACCCGACGAACCCGCTGCCCTACCTTCCCCCGAACGGACCCAACACCTTCAATCAGTAAGGTGGCGCAACAGCCGGCTTAGTCGCGAGGGCGGCTTCGGGGGTTCCGGCGAATAGTTGGTCCCAAACTCCGTGGCATAGGCTTCGAGATCTTCCGCCTTCAGGAAAACCGGAACACCATATGCGCGACCGACCGTCGGGACAGTGTTGGCAATGTCGCCGCTGGAGGCATCCTTGGCAGGCAGCAAGAGGCCGAGCAGTTGAACAGACTCCGCCCGGAACCCTTCACGGTGGAGGACCACACGGCCCCGAGCCGCGATCGCGCCGAGGCACCGCGCATTACGCCCGAAGCGGGACTTCATGACGTCGGCAAGACGGTAGGCCGCATAGAAGCCGCACGAACAGCTCGAGCTCGGTGATGGATGCTGGGGCAGGAGGGAGCGCCACGGGTCTCGAAGGTATGGCGCGACGATCGTATCGCTCAGACAGCGCGCTTTTTGAACCTGTTGCGGTTCCCAAACGAGCGGCGTCACCAGTGAAAGCAGCCTCGATTCGGACATCCGCCACGCTCGATAGCCGATGGCTGGTTCCATATCACCTAGCCTAGCGTGGCGCGGCATCGGTTCGATCGTTGATCGACTAGCCGGTAAGCGCCAGCTCGTCGCCGCTGGGCCTGCGGCATCGCCGGTCCAGTCGCTGGGATCGCTGCTCGAGGTCGGCGCGCCATTCCGGGTTTGGCACGACCGCAACCTGAAGTAATCGCAGGGCATCGCCCACCACTCGCCTGGCCGCATTCACGTCCCGGGCCTGGTGCTCGAGCAGCTTCGCCAGTTCGATCGCTGCGAGGTAGGGAAAGGCCTGCGTTTGCCAGCACTCTTCCAGCACGTCCCGGGCCTCCTGCCACTCCCCACGACGCCGAAGCAGCCTCGCCAGCCGCAGGCCGATGGCCCCGCGGGTCGTGAAGGATAAGTGCGCGTGCCGGCTCTGCATCCAGAGCTGACGGTACTCGCCGATCGCCGCATCGATGAATCCTCTCGATTGAAAGAAGCGGGCTCGGCCGAAGCGATCGAGTGGGTCGAGGTCAACACTCCCGTTCAGGATCTCTTCCAGACGCGCCAGCAGCAGCGCCACCGAGAGCACGTCCTGACGGTTGTGGGCAAAGATCGGCTCGAGGGTGTCTTCGTCATGCGCGCGAAGCCAGCTCAGGTAGCGGCCGGGGATCAGGGTGCCCGGCAGGTCCTCGTTCCGATGCAGCGCCAACACGGCCTGTTCGACCGTCTGTAAGGCGCAGTCCCGTAGCCGAGGCTTGAAGATTCGACGGGCCAGGGTCAGCAGATCCAGATGTGGCGGCGACGGCCAGCTCGGATCCACGCGCCGCATCACCAGGCGGGTCTGGAGCAACGGCCAATCAAAGGTGCGGCCGTTGTAGCTGACCAGCACGCCTGCTTGACGGACGTACTCGCCAACGGCCCAGAGCAAAGCATCCTCTCGATCGAAGTCGCCGAGGAAGTATTGGATGAGGCGAAGCCCGCCATCGTCCCGCCAGGCGAGCCCGATCAGGAAGGCGACCGTCCCGGTCCCACCCGAGAGCCCGGTCGTTTCGGTGTCGAGGAAGAGCGGGCGCTGCAGGTCGTTCGGCGCGAAGCCGAGGCAGGTGGAAAGCGCCGAGACCTCACCTGCCCGCTGGTCTGGGAGCCACTCACGCCGCGCGAGCACCGGGCCAAACGGCGTCTCCTCTTCCACGCAGCCGCTGGGAATCTCGGCGCAGACGCTCGTGTTGCGCGTTGATTTTGGTCGCGAAACCGATGGTGGTCTCGAGGCAATCGCCGCAATCCTCGCCCTGAGGGCAACGAGGTCGCCGGTCATCTCGCCGGGACGAGGGCGGCCGCCTCCAGCAAGCGAAGAACCATCGTCTTCCCCTCCTCCCCCACCTCGAGCGCCGGCCCGACGCAGGATGGACAACCGAGGTCGCAGCCACAGCGCGCGACCAGGTCGTGGGCGGCCGCCAGAACGGACGCGGCCGTTTCGTAGAGTCGCGCACTCATGCCGACGCCGCCGGGATAGCGCTCGTAGACGAACACGGTCGGCAATCCCGTATGCGGGGCGCGCGTCTCGGGATGCGCCCCAAGGTCGCGCGCGTCGCACATCAGGAAAAGGCAGGCCACCGCCTTGACGACGTTGGCCACGCCCTGAAGGCCGCCCTGCATCGCGGCCCGAGGGAATTGCCGTGCGATCGCCTCGGGAATCGCCACCCAGAACGCGGTCGTGTGCAGCTGCTGCTCGGGGAGGCTGATCGGACCCGACCCGATGTTCTCGTGGCTGTGAAACCGGATCTTCTTGAAGATGGTGGCGAGGGCTCGGATCTGCACTTCCCCGTGATGTAGCGTCAGCGCGCCGGCGTCGCGACCGGCAAAGGACTCGAGCACCTTGATGCTGACCGCCAGGTTGGCGTCCGTGTAGTAATCGACTTTCACCGGCCGGACGTAGGCCTTTTTTTCTTCCCAGTCGAGCCGATCGACGTGATACTGCGCGCCCTCGTGGAGATAGATCGCCTCCTCATGCAAGAAGACCTGGGCCGAAAACTGATCCATCTCGCCGATGATCTTGGCGCCGCGCGTGATGTCGACAATGACGACGTTGTCGGCGTTCGCGCTGCGCAGGCTCACGCCTTCGGCCGGAAACGCGTCGGCACTCCAGTGCCAGGCGTCGCCAGCCTGGTGCACGCTGCCGTCGTCTTCCAGGATGCGCAGCAGCTCTGCCACCGGCGCGCCGCCAAACGGCTCCGCATTCGATAAGGGCAGTTCGAAGGTGGCTGCCTGGAGGTGGGCGCTGAGGATCAGGAGGTTCTCTGGGTCGATCAGTCCTTGCTCGGGATCGCGACCGAGGAAGTACTCGGGGTGATTGACCAGGTACTGGTCGAGCGGACTGCTGGAGGCGACGTAGACCGCGGCCGCGGCACCGCGACGCCGGCCCGCCCGCCCGATCTGTTGCCAGGTGCTCGCGATCGTGCCCGGATAGCCGCAGAGGACGGCGGCGTCCAGGTGCCCGATGTCGATGCCAAGCTCGAGGGCGTTGGTGCTGACGACGCCGCGGACCGAGCCCTCCCGCAACCCGTGCTCGATCTCGCGCCGCTGTAAGGGCAGATACCCACCGCGATAGCCGCGAATCGCGCTCGAATTGCCCAGGCGGTTGGCGAGCGATTGCTGCAGGTAGCTCAGCAGGATCTCGACTTGGAGTCGCGTCCGGCCGAAGACGATCGTCTGTACGCCGCAACGCAGAAAGGTCTCAGCGATCCGCTGGCTTTCGAGCGTTGAGGACCGCCGGATGCCGAGCTCACGGTTGATGACCGGCGGGTTGTAAAAGAGCAGCCGCTTTGGTCCGCTGGGCGCGCCATTGTCGTCGACCAGCGTCATCGGCCGGCCGGTCAGGCGCTCGGCCAGCTCCTTGGGATTGGCGATGGTTGCCGAGCAGCAGATGACAACCGGGTGGCTGTTGTAAAAGGCGCAGACGCGCCAGAGGCGGCGCAGGACATTGGCCAGGTGGCTGCCGAAGACGCCGCGATAGGCATGGAGTTCGTCGATGACGACGTAGCGAAGGTTGGCGAAGAGCTTCACCCACCGGGTGTGATGCGGCAGCACCCCCGTGTGCAGCATGTCTGGATTGGTGACCACGATGTGCCCGGCCTGTCGGATCGCCTGGCGGGCGCTGACCGGCGTATCGCCGTCGTAGGTGTAGGTCTTGAGGTCGACCTTCAGCTCGCCAATCAGGCCGTGCAACTCGGCGAGTTGATCCTGGGCCAGGGCCTTGGTTGGAAACAGGTAGAGCGCGCGGGCCTCGCGGTCCTTCAGCAGCGCCTGCAAAACCGGGAGGTTGTAGCAGGCCGTTTTTCCCGAGGCGGTCGGCGTCACCACCACTACGTCTTTGCCAGCAAGCGCGAGGTTGGTTGCCTGCGACTGATGGGTGTAGAGGCGAGAGATGCCTCGCGCTGCCAGCGCCATCGCGAGGCGGTAATCCAGGCCGTCCGGGAATGCGGCATGGTGCGCCTGGCGCGCAGGGATCGTGTGGTCGAGGGTTAGATGCTGCCGGAATTCATCCTGGACGATCAGCCGATCCAGCGCCATCTCGACCGACACGAGGATTCATACTAGCGAACATATGTTCGCTTGGCAAGAGGCTGCTAGATGAGCTTCAAAAAGACCAGGATGGCCAGAGCAATCGAAAGCAGGCACCCCCCTTGGCCAAAAGCCCGCGCGCTGCGGAATCGCTCCAGCTCACGCCACACCCCGCGCCGGGGTTCGGGATCCACTTATTCGTGCAGTTTGAAGTATTTGAAGCCTTCTGCCAGGGGTAATCCCTGGGTCTTCCCCATCTCGCTGGCACGCTCACGGATGGTCTGATCGAGTTCGGCCCAGTCCCCAACCTGGCTCTTGTGTTCGCGGAGCGCCTCAACCTTTGTATCGATGGTCTCGCTGATGTCGACCCACACGTCCGCCTCGTTGGAGCCCGTCAGGTAGATCTCTTTGACTTCGTGCGGCTCGAGCCCTTCCTCGAGGAGCTCGGGGAACACGAGCCGCGTGTCGGATCCGGGAATGATGGCATCCAGCGTTGCCTCGCCGGCGGCGCGATGGTCGGGATGGTTGATGTAGCGCTGGCCGGTCCAGCGTCGGGTTGGGTCGGGGGCCATGACCACGTCGGGCTTGGTCCGTCGTATCCAGCGCGTGATCTGACGGCGCAGATCGAGGGTGGGCTGCAGGGAGCCGTCATCGTAGCCGAGGAAGAAGACATCCTTGACGCCGAGCTTCATGGCAGCCGCCCGCTGCTCGGCGTGCCGGATCTGCGCCAAGCGCTCGGCGGTCATTGAAGGATCACTGCTGCCGCGGTTGCCATCGGTCAGGATCAGGTAGGTGACCTGGCGCCCTTCCTTCGCCCACTTCGCAATCGTGCCCGCGGCGCCAAACTCCGCGTCGTCGGGATGCGCCATCACCACGAGGACGCGAGCGCTGCCGTTCGGAGACTGCTGCATCAAACCGGCGTCGGGATCGAGGTCGAGACTTCGTAATCGACGAAGTCCTTGAAATGCGCCTGGTCGCCGCACACGGGACAGTTCGGATCTCGCTTGAGCCGCAGCGTCCGAAACTCGTCGGCCAGCGCATCGATCATGAGCAGGCGACCGATCAACGGCTCGCCGATGCCGAGTAGGAGCTTCACAGCCTCATTGGCTTCGAACAGCCCAACGATTCCCGGCAGGATCCCCAGCGTTCCGGCCTCATCGCAGCTGGGCGCCAGTTCGGGCGGCGGCGGTTCGGGAAACACACAGCGGTAGCACGGCCCCTCGAAGGGCTTGAACACACTCACCTGGCCGTCGAACCGGAAGATGCTGCCATGCACCACCGTCTGCTTCAGCAGCACGCTGGCGTCGTTGACGAGGTAGCGGGTCGGGAAATTGTCGCTGCCGTCGACGATCAGGTCGTAGTCCTTGAAGATTTCGATGATGTTGTCGCGCGTCAGCCGGGTCTGATACGGAATTACCTTTACATCCGGATTCAGCTCTTCAAGCGTCTGCTTCGCTGATTCCACCTTGGGCACTCCGATCCGCTTGCTGTTGTGCAGGATCTGTCGCTGCAGGTTGCTCTCATCGACGACGTCGGAGTCGACCATGCCGATGGTGCCGACGCCCGCAGCGGCGAGGTAGTACCCGGAGGGCGACCCGAGCCCGCCGGCCCCGATGATCAGCACCTTTGAGTCGAGCAGCTTCAGCTGGCCCTCCTTCCCCACCTCCGGGATCAGGACATGGCGGCTGTAGCGCTTCATCTGGTCGGGAGTGAGCTCGCGTGGCACGACGAACTCGAAACCGGCGTCTTTCCAGGCGCCAAAGCCGCCCTTGAGCGAGGCGACATTCTGGAAGCCCATCTGTTGGAGCGTTTCCGCAGCGAATGCCGAGCGGTTGCCGGCCGCGCAATAGGCCACGATCGGCGTCTTCGGGTCACCGACGTACTGTTCGACACGCGACTCCAGGTAGCCGCGTGGGATGTGAATCGCGCCCGGAATAATCCCCTGTTCGATTTCATCTTGCTCGCGGACGTCGACCAGGACAGGCTTTTCGCCGTTCTTTCGCGCGGCGTCGAGCTGCCGGACGTCGACTTCCCGAATGCGGGATTTGACCGCCTTGAGCAGGTCGCGATAACTCGCCATTGCCTAGATAAGTCTACCCACGCACGATCGAATTCATTCCCGCATGCGCGTCCCAACGGCTGGCATGATGAGCGGCATGCCGTTCTTTGGCTATCACATGCCGAGCTTCACGTTTGCGGGCTCAGCGCGCGAGGATCTGTTCGATCAGGTCGTGAGGTTGGCGCGGTCGGCGGAGGCCGCCGGCTTCGAGCTCCTGACCGTGATGGACCACTTCTATCAGATCACCGGCGTTGGCAAGGAAGAGGAGCCGATGCTCGAGGCCTACACCACGCTCGGCGCGCTCGCCCGAGAGACGAGCACGGTCCGGCTGGCGACGCTGGTGACGGGCGTCACCTATCGCAATCCGGCCCTGGTCGCGAAGATGGTGACAACGATCGACATCCTTTCCAAGGGACGGGCCGTCTGCGGCATGGGCGCTGCCTGGAACGAATCCGAGCACGTCGGCTACGGCTTCGACTTTCCGCCCATCCGCGAGCGCATGGACCGGCTTGAGGAGGCGCTCCAGATCATCAAGCTGATGTTTACCGAGGAGCGCCCATCGTTTGCCGGAACGCACTACCGGATCGACCGCGCCCTCAACGTGCCGCGGCCGATTCAGCCGGGCGGGCCGCAAATTCTGGTTGGCGGCGGCGGCGAGAAGCGGACGCTGCGCCTGGTCGCGCGCTACGCCGATATGTCGCACTGGTTCGGCGGTCTGGAGGACATCCGCCGCAAGCGCCAGATCCTCGATCGTTATTGCGAGGAGGAGGGCCGCGACCCTGCGAGCATCACCCGCACCATGGGCTCACCGGTGGTGCTGGTCGAGAACGAGGGCCAGGTCAAGAGCGTCATGGAACGGATGCCGCCCGAGCGGCGCCTGATGTTCAAAGCCGCGACGCCCGAGCAGGCCGCCGAGATCCTGCAGGACTACATCGAGGCGGGTATCGAGGGCTTCACCTTCGGCAACCCGACGCTGCGCACGCCAGACGAGTTCGAGCGCGTGACGCGCTTGATCAAGGCGGTTAAAGGCTAGATCGTCGTGGGCGTCGCCGCCCGCTCGAGGCGGGCGACGATGGCGTCGGCGACGTCGCTGGTGCCGACGGACGTTGGATCGTTTCGATCCGCCTTCATGTCATAGGTCACGGCTCTCCCTTCGCGGATCGTTTCGGCGATCGCGCCCTCCAGCATGTTGGCCGCGTAGTTCTCCTCCAGATGGCGGAGCATCATCACGCCGGAGAGCATCATCGCCATCGGGTTGATCTTGTTGAGGCCGGTGTATTTTGGCGCGCTGCCATGCGTTGCTTCGAAGAGGGCGATCTCGTCACCCAGGTTCGCGCCAGGCGCCAGGCCGAGACCACCGACGAGACCAGCGCAGAGGTCGGAGAGGATGTCGCCATAGAGGTTTGGCATGACGATCACGTCGTACTCGCGCGGATTCTGCACCAGCTGCATTGACATGTTGTCCACGATCCGGTCGTTGAACTCGATGTCGGGATGCTCTTTGGCGATCTCCTCAGCGACCCGGAGGAAGAGGCCATCGGTGAACTTCATGATGTTGGCTTTGTGCACCGCCGTCACCTTGCGGCGCCCGTGCGTCCTGGCGTAGTTGAAGGCAAAGTTGACGATGCGCGCGCTCGCCGTGACCGAGATCGGTTTGATGCTCAGTCCTGAATCGGGGCGGATCGACTTGCCGGTCGCGGCGCTGATCTTGCCGATCATCTCCTCGGTTTCGGGCTTTCCCTCCTGGAACTCGATGCCGGCATAGATATCCTCGGTGTTCTCGCGAACGATGATCAGGTCGATGTTGTCGTAGCGCGAGCGGACGCCGGGATAGCTCTTGCAGGGACGGACGAGCGCATAGAGGTCGAGCTCCTTGCGCAACGCGACGTTGACCGAGCGGATGCCCTTGCCGATCGGCGTCGTCAGTGGACCCTTGATCGCCACCTTGTTTCGCCGGATGGACTCGAGGACGTGGTCGGGCATCGGCGTCCCGAACTTTTCCATCACGTTCAGCCCCGCCTGCTGAACGTCCCACTCGAACTCGACTCCGGTGGCTTCCAGAACCCGGCGGGTGGCTTCACTGACCTCAGGCCCGACGCCGTCGCCGGGAATCAAGGTCACACGATGCGCGGCCAACTCGCATTCAATGGTAACAGCGGTCGCTTTCGTATCCTTCTTGATGTGGCGCAGGCGGAGCTGCATACCAGCCCCTTTGAAACCCGGGCGCAGAGTCCGCTCGCTCAGGCCAATTACAAGCTCTGGATCGAGCACGCGCGCGCGGAAAACCGACGCGAGCTGGAGCGCCTGATCGCAACGTTGCACGAGGATTGCGAGTACCAGGTCGTTCCCCTTGGCCAGCGCTGGCGTGGCAAGGACGAAGTTCGCGAGTTCTACCGCGGCTTATGGCGCGGTATCCCGAACGTCAAGCTCGACCTGCTGCACCGGGTTGATGCCGATGACTGCATCGTCGAGGAATCCGAGGTCTACGGCAAGATGGAAGGGCCGCTGTTCGGCGTCGAACCCAGCGGTCGTGACCTGCGCTATCGCGTCGTCATCTTCTTCCCGGTGCGAGATGGCCTCTTCACCGGCGAGCGTGTCTACTTCGATGTCGCCGACTTCGCCCGGCAAGTGCCGGCCGCCCGATCATTGCTGGAATGAGAGCCGGAGTCGTCAAGGAGACCGCCCCCGGAGAGCGGCGCGTCGCGCTGGTGCCCGACACCGTGGGCAAGCTCGCCGCGGCAAAGATCGATGTTTCGATCCAGGCTGGGGCCGGTAACGAGGCGTTCTACCAGGACGAGGCCTACCAGAAAGCCGGCGCAACCATCGTCCCCGATGCCCGTCGCGTGCTCGATGCCGACGCCGTCCTCAAGGTTCAGCCGCCGTCTGCCGATGAGGTGGCTGCGCTCAAGCCTGGCGCCATCCTGATCAGCTTTTTGCAACCGTCCGCCAATCCCGACACCGTGAAAGCGCTCGCCAAACGTAAGGTGACCGCCTTCAGCCTCGAGCTCGTGCCCCGAATCAGCCGCGCGCAGAGCATGGATGCGCTCTCGTCGCAGGCGGGCGTTTCGGGCTACAAGGCTGTGGTGATCGCGGCAAACCGGCTCGGCAAATTCTTTCCCCTCCTGATCACCGCGGCCGGCACGGTGACGCCGGCCCGTGTTCTCGTCCTGGGTGCGGGGGTCGCCGGCCTGCAGGCGATTGCGACCGCACGACGCCTGGGCGCCGTGGTCGAGGCGTACGACGTGCGCCCTGCCGTCAAGGACGAGGTCAAGAGTCTGGGGGCAACCTTTGTCGAGCTTCCGCTGCAGGCCCAGGAAGGCCAGGGCGGCTATGCCGCGCAGCAGTCCGAAGAGTTCCTGCGCCGCCAGCGCGAGTTGATCGGCGACCATGTGGCATCATCCGATGTCGTCATCACCACGGCGGCCGTGCCGGGGCGTCGGGCGCCCATCCTGGTGACCAGGGACATGGTCGAGCGCATGCGGCCGGGCTCAGTGATCGTCGATCTCGCCGCAGAGACTGGCGGCAACGTCGACGCGACCAAAGCAGGGGAGGTGATCACCCTCAACGGCGTGATCCTCGACGGGACCAAGAACCTCCCGTCCACCATGCCCGTCCATGCCAGCCAGCTCTTCAGCCGTAACGTGAGCACGCTTCTGCTGAGCCTGGTCAAGGACGGCCAACCGAACATCGACTTCAGCGACGAGATCGTCAAGGGCTGCTGCCTCACTACCAACGGGGAGCTCGTCCATCCGCAGGCCAAAGCCCTGCTCGAGGCATCCAAGGCGTGAGCAACGAGCTGCTGACCGAGTTCACCTACTTCGTGCTCGCGGTCTTCGTCGGCATCGAGGTCATCTCGAAAGTGCCGACCCTGCTCCACACTCCGCTGATGTCCGGCACCAATGCCATCCACGGGATCATCCTCGTGGGCGCGATCGTGATCGCCTCCAACGCGCAGAGCCCCCTCGAAATCATCCTTGGGTTCGTCGCCATCGTTCTCGCCACCCTCAATGTCGTCGGTGGTTTCGTGGTCACCGATCGGATGCTCGAGATGTTCAAAGGCCGGCAGCCGCCGACACGATCCGGTCAGCAGGCGCCGCCGAAATGACAATCTGGATCGAGCTCGCCTACCTGCTGGCCGCCGTCCTCTTCATCCTGGGATTGCGGCAATTGAGCGGACCAAAGACGGCGGTGCGTGGCAACCAGACGGCGGCGGTCGGCATGCTGATCGCGCTCGTCGCGACCCTACCGCTCCTGCACTTCACGACGGCGGGCGTGATCATCATCGTGGTCGGCATCCTGATCGGCGCCCCGGTCGGTGCGATCTCCGCCCGGCAGGTCCGCATGACGGCCATGCCGCAGATGGTTGCCGCCTTCAACGGTGTCGGCGGCGGCGCCGCCGCGCTGGTATCGATCTCGGAACTCCTGCATAAAGGACTGCATCCTGGCCTCCAGGTCACCTTCCCGAGCGTCTTCGCCATGGTTGTCGGCGGCGTCTCGTTCGCCGGCAGTGCGGTTGCCTTCGCCAAGTTGCAGGGGTTGATGACCGGGACGCCGATCACATACAAAGGTCAGCAGATCGTCAATGCCATCCTGGCGGCGGCGATCGTCGTCCTCGCCATCCGAGTCCTGGCCTTCGGCTCGGAAGCCATCTATTTCGTTCCACTCCTCCTGCTCGCGCTGGTGCTTGGCGTCGCCTTTGTGATGCCGATCGGCGGCGCCGACATGCCGGTCGTCATCTCGCTGTTGAACGCATTCACGGGCTTGTCGGTGGCAGCGGGTGGTTTTGTGCTCAATAATTTTGCGTTGATCGTCGCCGGCACTCTGGTCGGCGCCTCGGGCACGCTCCTCACGATCATGATGAGCAACGCCATGGGCCGCTCGCTGGCCAATGTGCTCTTCGGCGCCTTCGGGCAGGTCCAGGCCGGGCCCGCCGGAGCGGCTGCCACGGCCGAGGGCAAGAGCGTGCGCGCCGGAACTGCAGATGACATCGGAACGATGCTGGCCTATGCGCGCAAGGTGATTGTCGTCCCCGGCTACGGCTTGGCCGTCGCTCAGGGACAGCACGCGCTCAAAGAGCTCGCCGACCAGCTCGAGAGCCGCGGCGTCGAAGTCGAGTACGCGATTCATCCGGTGGCCGGCCGCATGCCGGGGCACATGAACGTGCTGCTGGCGGAGGCGAACGTCCCTTACGACCAGCTCAAGGAGATGGACGAGATCAACGGCGAGTTCCCCTCAACCGACGTCGCGCTGGTGGTTGGGGCGAACGACGTCGTCAATCCGGCGGCGAAGAACACGCCGGGTAGCCCGATCTACGGCATGCCCATCCTCAACGTCGACCAGTCGAAGAACATCGTCTTCATGAAGCGCAGCATGCGGCCCGGATTCGCGGGGATCGACAACGAGCTGCTGTACGACCCGAAGACGATCATGCTGTTCGGCGATGCCAAGGATTCGCTGACCAAGCTCGTGGGCGCGGTCAAAGCCGCCTAGCAGCGCTAGAATCCTCCAGCCCGTGGATATTGCGGTAGAAACACGTTCGCTTCGGCGCGTCTACGCGAGTCGCAATCGCGAGCTGGTTGCCCTTGACGGCATCGACCTGGCGGTCCGGCGAGGCGAATGCTTCGGCGTGCTTGGTCCCAATGGCGCGGGGAAGACGACCTTGATCAAGATCCTGGTCACACTGCTCCTTCCCTCCTCCGGCGAGGCCTACGGTGACGGGCTCGATGTGGTCCGGCAGGTTCGCGAGCTGCGGCCGCGGATCGCCATGGTCTCGGGAGGCGAGAACGTCGGCTTCGGCATGCTCAAGGTGCGCGAGCAGCTCTGGATGTTCTCGCAGTTCTATGGCCTGCCCAGCGGCCCCGTTCGCCGCCGCATCGACGAACTCCTCGAGCAGCTCAATCTCGCTGAGGCAGGTAACCGGTTCGTCCGCGAGTTGTCGAGCGGGATGCGCCAAAAGATGAACCTGATCCGCGGCCTGATCACCAATCCAAAAATCCTGTTCCTCGACGAGCCGACCGTCGCGCTCGATGTCGGCGCGGCTCGCGACGTCCGCAACCAGGTCCGCCGCTGGATGGAAGAGGATCGGAATCGGACCGTGATCCTGACCACGCATTACATGCTGGAGGCCGACGAGCTGTGCGACCGAATCGCCATCATCAACCGTGGCAAGGTGATCGCTCAGGGAACACCGACCGAGCTGAAGCAGCGGGTGCAGCAGGAGGCGATCGTCGATCTTCAGCTCTCTCCAGGCAATCGCCTGCTCGATTCCTTGCGAGCGATCGACGGCGTTGTCGCTGCCAGCGTCGTCGAACAGGACGGTGTCGACCGGTTCAGCTTGCTGCTCGCCAACGATGCCGCACTCGGCGGTGTGATGCGGGTGGCCGAAGGATCCGGGCGCCATGTCCGTGGCGTGCAGAAACGGGAGGCGACCCTCGAGGATGCCTTTGTCCGGCTGGTCGGTCGGAGCATGACCGAGGAGGAAGGCGAATGAGCGCGGTCTCACCCTGGCGAATCTTTTTCAAGACGATCCCGGCGCGAGCCCTCCCTCGCCTGGTCGGCATCTACCGAAACCCGGCCTGGCTCGTCACGGAGACCCTGCTGCCGTTGATTGGCACCATCGCGATGGTCTACGTCTACCGCGCGCTGCACGCACCGACCAGGTACCTCGGATTCGTCGTGCTCGGCGGCGTCCTGCTCGCCTTCTGGCAGAACGTCCTTTGGACGATGGGGACGCAATTCTTCTGGGATCGGGCGCAGGGAAACCTGGAGCTGTTCATCATCGCACCCACCAGCCTGGCGGCGATCCTGCTCGGGATGGCCTTCGGCGCCATCTTCATGACCCTGTCGCGCGCCGCGACCGTGCTGATCGTGGCGTCGCTCTTTTTCGGCGTGACCTATTCCACCGGCGGAGCCCTTCCAGCCTTCGGAGTTTTCCTCATGACCATCGCCGCCCTTTATTGCCTCGGAATGCTGCTCGCGAGCCTCTTCCTCTTCTATCAGCGCGAGGTCTGGCACCTGGCCGATGCGATGCAGGAGCCGGTCTATTTCCTGAGTGGTTTCTACTTTCCAGTGCGCAGCCTCGGGGCGGCGGTCGCCGGCATCGGTTCCCTGATCCCGATGACATTGGGTCTCGATGCGATTCGTCAGCTGCTGTTGCCGGGCACGCCTGCGCTGATCCCGCTGCCCCTCGAGGTACTCAGTGTGGCCGTGCAGATTCCGTTCTACGCGGTTGTTTCCCAGTTGGCGCTCCGATACCTCGAGCATCGCGCCCGGCGGGAGGCGCGCCTGGTGCTTCGCTCGACATGATTGCGATCGCGCGCCAGCAGTGGCGTGGATTCCGAGCGGCGACCTGGCTCGGCTTTCTGATCAACAGCAACTGGGTCAATCCGGTGATCTTCGCCATCTACTCCGTCCTGCGTCCGCTGTCTGCGGCCTTCATCCTGGTCGTCATGTATCGCGTAATCAGCGGCAACGCCTCGGGAACCGCCGCCTACCTCGCCTTCCTCGTCACCGGCGCCGCCTTCTGGTCGTTCGTGCAATATGGCTTCGCCGGGCTGAGCAACGGCATTACGGAAGACCGCGGTGATTACCGGATGCTCAAGTACGTCTACATCAGCTCGCTGAGTTTCTACATCTACCTGTTCGGTCGCGCGCTCGCCCAGCTGGGCAGTGCGGTCGCCTCGACCCTGGTTGTCCTGATCGTGGCAACCATCGCGCTGCGCCTGCCGATTGACCTCTTTGCCGTGAACTATCCGCTGCTCATCGTGGGATCTGCGATTGCGCTGGTGGCAGTCGTCGCCATGGCCATGGCCTTCGGGCTGTTCTTGCTGCGGATGGTCGATGCCCACGGCTACGGCGAGTTGGGCGCGGCGTTCCTCTATATGATCTCGGGCGCGATCTTTCCCATCACCGTGTTACCCACGCTGCTGGCGACGATCGCGAGTCTGATTCCACTCGCCTACTGGATGGAGATCGTTCGGCGCAGCCTGCTCGGCACCCATGCCATCCGTATGTTCCCCACCGTGTCCGACGGTGAGATCGTGCTCCGGCTGCTGGCCACCACCATCGCGACGGTTCTTGTCGCTTTCCTGGTTTTCGGCTGGGCCGACCGCTCGGCCCGCGGGCGGGGCCTGATCGACCGAGAATCCAACTGGTAAATGTCGAGGTTCGACGGTGCGGGCCGGACGCCGCGTCCGCTGTCCACCGCCTGATCGAAATGCGCCGCGAGGTCTAGCAGTTTCCTCCCCCGCTTGCGGGGAGGGCAGGGCGGGGGCTTACTCTGTTTTCAAATCAAGCGACAGCGAGTTGATGCAAAAGCGCTGGCCGGTTGGATCCGGCCCGTCGTCGAAGACATGGCCGAGATGCGATCCACAGCGCTTGCAGACGACCTCCGTCCGCCGCATGAAGAGGCTGTTGTCCGGGCGTAGCTCGACCGCCTCGCGGTTTGCGGGCTCGTAGAAGCTGGGCCAGCCGCTGCCTGACTCGAATTTCGTCTTCGAGTTGAAGAGTTCGGCACCGCAAGCGGCGCAGCAATAGGTCCCGTCCTTCTTGGTGTGAACGTACTTGCCGACGAAGGGGGGCTCGGTGCCTTTCTCGCGCAGGACGTGATAGGCCTCCGGCGTCAGCTCTTGCCGCCATTCGGCGTCGGTCTTCGAAATCTCGGTGCTCATTGGCCTCAGTGTACTTTCCGTCGATTGGCGCCGTCGCCCTATATTGAAATCGTTCGCCTGGGGAACGCGAATGGCATGACGCCGTCACTCGCCGTCTTCAACTGGCTGCAAGCGCCCGACTATTGGCTCAGCCGCCTCATCATTTCGCGCGGCGTCGGCGCCATCTACCTGCTTGCGTTCCTGGTCGCGTTCAACCAGTTCCCGGCCTTGCTCGGTGAGCGAGGGCTCTTGCCCGCGCCGGAGTTCATCCGCCAGATTCCATTCCGTCGGATTCCGAGCCTCTTCCACCTTGGCTATTCCGACCTGTTGCTGCGCGCCGCCGCCGGCATCGGGATGCTGCTTTCATTCGCGATCGTCGTCGGGCTCGTCGACGGCTCTCCCCTGATCATCTGGATGATGGTCTGGCTAGTCCTCTGGGTGCTCTACCTGTCGATCATGAACATCGGCCAGATCTTCTACGGCTTCGGCTGGGAATCGCTGCTCTGTGAAGCGGGATTCTTCGCCATCTTTCTCGGGCCCGCGAGCGTCGCGCCGCCCATCGTCGTGATCTGGATGTTTCGCTGGCTGCTCTTTCGCGTGGAGTTCGGCGCCGGACTGATCAAGCTGCGGGGCGACCCCTGCTGGCGCGACCTCACCTGCCTCTACTACCACCACGAGACGCAGCCGATGCCCAATCCCCTGAGCTGGTTCTTTCATCACCTGCCGAGGCCGCTGCACAAGGTCGAAGTCGCCGGCAACCATTTCGCCCAGCTGGCCGCCCCCATCGGCCTGGCATTCCCGCAACCGATCTCCGACGTGGCAGGCCTGGTGATCGTCCTGACGCAGCTTTACCTGATCGTCAGCGGCAACTTCTCGTGGCTCAACTGGATCACCATCTTCTGCGCCGTCTCGGCGTTTGATGACAGGGCGCTTTCTCTTATCCTGCCGGTGCATGTGCCGGCGACGTTCGCCGAGCCGTTCTGGTTTCAGGCGGTGCTGATCGTGCTCTTGATCGTGATCCTCATTTTGAGTTACGCGCCGGCGCGAAACCTGCTTTCGAGGCGCCAGCTCATGAACTTCAGTTTCAACCCGCTTCACCTTGTCAATGCGTATGGCGCCTTCGGGTCGATCACACGGGTGCGCTACGAGGTCACGGTTGAAGCCACCATGGCCTCCGTCCTCGGGCCGGCCACCGAGTGGGTGGAGTACGAATTCAAGGGCAAGCCGACGAATCTCCGACGGCTACCACCGCAGATCGCGCCCTACCATCTGCGGCTCGATTGGCTGATGTGGTTCGCAGCCATGTCCTCGCCCCGCGAGCACACCTGGTTTATCCCCTTCTTGATCAAGCTGCTCGAAAACGACCGGCCGACACTCAAGCTTTTAAAGCGAAATCCGTTTGCGGGTAAAAGCCCGAGCTACGTTCGAGCCCGCCTCTATCGTTATCGCTTCAGCACGCCGGCCGAGCGCCGGGCGACGAAGCAATGGTGGATGCGCCAGCTGGTTGGAGACTACGTCCCGCCGGTTCGTCTCCGCCCTGATCAACAGGGCTGATCTAGAAGCGATGCAGGATCGGGATGCGCGGAGCCAGCACGTAATTGAGCTGGACCAGCACGATGAGGATGATGCTCACCAGAGTTGGTAAGAAGAGGCTGAGCGCCGTCGCGACGGCATAAAGGAGCTGGGCGATGAGGATCCGGCCGCGGAGCAGCCGCGCCCCTTCGCGCCGGACTTCGTCCTCGAAAAGGCCCGCCCGCAGTCCGTACTCGAGGCCGGCGAGCAGGACCAGCCCGAGCAGGACGATGTTGAGCCAGTACTCGACAAGCGCCACTCGGAAGGTCGGAAAGTTGGCCAGCAGTCCCGTGGAAAACGGAATGAGTGTCACGCCGAAGAGAAACGCCAGCTGAATCCAGGCATAGTTGCGATTGCTTCTCGCTAGCTGTCCCAGCTGGGTTCCCTGCCCCACCCAGAAGATCCCCAGCGTCATGAAGCTCATGGTGTAGACGAGGATGTTGGGGCCATAGCCGCGGAGCTTGTCCCACAGCTCAGCTTCGCTGTGAATGGCGCCCGCTGCCGGAACGACCAACCCGAGCACCAACAGAGTCATGCCGACGGCGAAGATTCCATCGGAGATCCCCGCCAGCCGACCGATACTGCGCCCAGCCAGCTCGTTGTAGCGGTGACGACTCGTCTGCATTTTCGGGCCTAAACTCTACGAGACCGGATCGATTTTCGAGGAGGGAACAATGGGCAAGGACTTCAAGGCTTTCCTGCTGCGTGGCAACATGCTCGACCTTGCGGTGGCCGTCGTCATCGGCGCGGCGTTCGGCGCGGTCATCGCGGCGCTCGTCAAAGATCTGCTGACGCCGCTGATCGCGGCGATCATCGGCAAGCCGGATTTCTCCGCGCTGACCTTCACAATCAACCACAGCGTCTTCCGCTACGGCGACTTCTTCAACGCCGTGATCAGCTTCATCCTGGTCGCCGCCGCTGTCTTCTACTTCGTGGTGGTGCCGGTCAACCGACTCGTTGCACGGTCCCGCCGTGAGCCGCCACCGGACCCGACAACCCAGAAGTGCCCGCAGTGTCTGAGCGAGGTTCCGCTCGGCGCCCGGCGCTGTGCCTTTTGCACCTCGGAGCTCGCCGTAGCGGGCTGAGTCACCGACTTGACGGCTCGCCGCTGCGGCGTACAGTAGCTCTAGAGAGAGGGAGATACATGCCTCGTCGGCTACTTCGGGAGCCGCACGTCCTGGCGCACGAACTGCGCACGCCACTGGCCGTCCTGGCCGGCTGGTACTCGCTGATCGACGCCGGTGACGTCTCACCCGGTACTCCCGAATGGCTGAGCGGCATGGCCGCCTGCCGGGAAGCCATCGACCGATTGAACCTGGTCATCACGGAAGCCTGCGATGAGGCCCGCGCGATTCGCAATGGTCGAAACGTCGAGCGCGTTGAACGCATCGCGCTGGAAACCCAGCAAGCAATTGACCACTCCCTCCAGATTCTGACCCGCATCAGGAGCAGGCAGACCTGTGAATTGGCTGCGCTCACACGATCAGGCGAGACATCGCCCTAACGGGCTGGTGCTGGTTCCCGGGGAGAGTGCCGAGGGCCAGAATCGAACTGGCGACACCATGATTTTCAGTCATGTGCTCTACCGACTGAGCTACCTCGGCACGAGTGCGTATTGTACTGGCGCTCCTTCAGAGGGGCCGGTGGCAGACGGACGTGCCGTTTTGGCATCCTTTGTTCGTGCCAATCCTTGTCGCCGTCGCCCTGGCTCTCATCCTGGCAGGCGTCGCCGGTTACCTCTCCATCCGGCTCGCAGGCCAGCGCTCGGATAACACCATCGTCATGGGCCTCTTCATGCTGGCGGCCGTATTCGGCATCGTCGCCATCTTCGCCCTGACCTTCTTCCGCAAAACGCTCAGCAGCTAGGCCAACCGGTCCGACCGGCGTTACAATCGCCCGGAGAAGGCGAAAGCGGCATGCGGTTTCTCTATAACGACCCCTATGCGCTTCGAATCGCGGTCGAGCAGCTCGCCAACCAGGCCGGCCAGCCGGCCGCTGAGCGCGACCAGCCGATTCCCGTCGACGTTTACCGAAACGGCAACGATATCGTGATCGAAGGCGCACTTCCCGGCGCTCGTCTCGAGGATCTGGAGTTGAGCTGCGAGGAGGGTCTCCTGACGGTGCGGGGGACCATCGCGCCGGCCGACCGCGATTTCGCCGTGCAGGAGATCCCTCGCGGCGCCTTTTCCCGCACGCTGGCCCTTCCCAGCGAGTGCGACGTCAACCAGGCGAAAGCCTCGTTCGACAACGGCATCGTCCGGATCGTGATTCCGCGCCAGCGCCCGCGCACGGCACATACGATCAAGGTCGAGGTGGCGGATTCCGACCAGAGCTCGCGCATCGTCCTGGAGAAGCCGGACGTGATCGACGCGGTCAAGGGGGAAGGCTATACCGACGTGCAGAACAAGAGCGACAAACGCAAGGGACGGGCGAAATGATGGCGACCACCAGCGACGGCGCGTCCCATCAGGAGCTGACCAGCGAGCTCGCGGCGCTCGACCGCCAGCTTCGCGACCTATCCCGCCAATGGGAAGACGTCGAGCGGACGATCACCGAGAAGACGCGTCGCCGCCGAGAGCTGATCGCACGACAGCAAGAATCCAACGAAGATCACGAGGAAGAGATCAACCGCCTGCAGTCAGAGGTCTACATCCTGCGCGACCGCCTCGACCAGCTGCGCGACTCGCACCTCGACTTCAGCGCGCTCTACCGCATCCTTCAGCAAGCAAAAGCCTGACGTTCCCTCTCCCCTGGGCCCCTCCCCTTGGAGGGGAGGGGGTTGAGGAGTTGAGGGATCCGGCGTGTTAGGCCGAGACTTCTTCCTTCGCGGCTTCGGTCTTGGCCCGCTTGCCGATTTCTTCGACGACGGTGGGATCGGCCAGTGTGGTCGTGTCGCCGAGCGGCCGGTTCTCGGCAACGTCGCGCAGCAACCGGCGCATGATCTTGCCCGATCGGGTCTTGGGCAGCTCCGGCGTGAAAACGATGTTGGCGGGGGCCGCGATCTTGCCGATCTTCTCGCCCACAAAGGCGCGCAGCTCCTTCAACATCTCGGGTGAGCCGTCGGCGCCGCCCTTGAGGGTCACGAAGGCCACGATCGCTTGCCCGGTTTGCTTGTCGCTCCGGCCGCAGACGGCTGCCTCGGCGACTTTCGGATGCGCCACCAGCGCGCTCTCGACCTCGATCGTCGAGATCCGGTGGGCGCTTACGTTCATGACGTCGTCGACGCGGCCGAGGAGCCAGTAATCGGCGTCCTCGTCGATGCGAGCGCCGTCGCCGGCGAAATAGACGTCTTTGAATTTGCTCCAGTAGGTCTGGACATAGCGCTCGTGATCCTTGAAGACCCCGCGGAGCATCGCCGGCCATGGCTGCTTGAGCACTAGGTAGCCGCCGCCGCCCGGTCCGACCTCCTGGCCCTGATCGTTGAAGACGGCGGGCTGTACGGTCGGGAACGGCTTGGTTGCCGAGCCGGGTTTCAGCGTCGTCAATCCCGGTAGCGGCGTGATCAGGATCATCCCCGTCTCCGTCTGCCACCAGGTGTCGACGACCGGCGTCTTCCCGCCGCCAATGTTGTCGCGATACCACACCCACGCCTCCGGGTTGATCGGCTCGCCCACAGTGCCCAGCAAGCGCAGCGAGCTGAGGTCATGCTTCTTGGCGAATTCCGGACCCCACTTCATGTGCGTCCGGATGGCGGTGGGCGCGGTGTAGAGGACATCGACCTTGTAACGCTCGATGATGTCCCACCATCGATCCTTGTCGGGATAGTTGGGCACGCCTTCGTAAATCACGCCGGTGGTGCCGTTGCACAACGGGCCATAGACGATATAGCTGTGCCCGGTGACCCAGCCGATGTCCGCGGCGCACCAGTAGACCGAGTCCGGCTTGATGTCGAAGATGTAGAAGTGGGTCGTCGAAGTGCCCACCAGATAGCCGCCGGTCGTGTGGACGATGCCCTTGGGCTTGGCGGTGGTGCCGCTCGTGTAAAGCAGGTAGAGCAGGTCCTCCGCTTCCATCTCCTCGCAGGGACAAGACTTCGGATCGGAGCTCGCGTCCTTGATCAGGTCCTGCCACCAGACGTCGCGCCCGTCCTTCATCGGTGTGTCGGTCGGGGTCCTTCGTAGGACGACGCTCTTTTTGACCTTTGGCGATTGGTCGAGCGCGGCATCGGCATTCTTCTTCAGCGGGACGGCATTCCCGTTGCGCAGGCCCTCGTTCTGGGTGATCAAGACCTCGCACTCCATGTCGTTGAGACGCCCCGACAGCGACTCGGCGGAAAAGCCGCCGAACACGACCGTATGGGGCGCACCCAATCGAGTGCAGGCCAGCATGGCGACCGGCAGCTCCGGCACCATGCCCATGTAGATGCCGACCGGCGTTCCCTTCTTGACGCCGATTTTCTTTAGCGCGTTGGCGAACTGGACGACGTCGCGCTGCAGGTCGGCGAAGGTGATGGTGCGCTTCTGGTCGATCGGCTCGCCTTCCCAGTAGAAGGCGACTTTGCTGCCCCGGCCGGCTTCAACGTGCCGGTCGACGCAGTTGTAGCAGACGTTCAGCTTGCCGCCGACGAACCACTCGGCGTACGGCCGCTTCCACTCCAACACCTTGTCAAACGGCTTGAACCAGGTGACGCGCTTGTTGGCCTCCTCCTTCCAGAACTCTTCCAGGGACTTGTCGTAGATCTCGGCCTTGGCGTTGGCCTGCTTCGCGAACTCGGGGGGCGGCGGATACCGCCGCTCCTCGAGCTGCATGGTTTCTATGGCGTGCGAGCTCGTCTGAATGCTCATCGGGTCATACAGCCTCCTTGTCTACGCTTGAGCGTCTTTATCGCCGAACCGTGGTGGTTGTGGTGGGGCGAGTCGGCGTGACGGCTGCCGATTCGGCCCAGAGCGGGCTGCCCACCGGCAGGTAGGCCCGGCCGCCGCGCATCGAGGTGATCACGTCCGCCGCCGAGGTATACCAGGCGACGATCGCGGTCACGATTCCGATCCATCCGCCCCAATGGATCAAGGTCGTGTTCGCGTTCCAAAAGCCGAGGGCGAGCACGAGCTCCGTGATGCCCAGCGTGAGGAAGACCAGGAAGACGGCGATGTTGATCCGAAGCGCCCAGAACATCATGTAGGTGTTGAAGATCAGGAACCCGAAGATGAACCAGCCGAGCGAGGGCAACACATCGGCGCCCGGTACCTTGCCGAAAGTGATGAGCGCGAGATAGGTGCCGAGCGCGAGCCAGAACCCGCCGTAGGTCGAAAATGCCGTCGCGGTAAAGGTGTTGCGATTGCGGAACGACCACATGCCGGCCATGAACTGGGCCAACCCGCCGTAGAACAGCGCCAGGCCAATCACGACCGCGTTTCCATATTTGGGGGCACCGAAACCAAAGGCCGCCGCATTGTGCGCGCTGAGCACAAAGGTGGTAAGCGCAAACGCCGCGAGTCCGAGCGGTGCCGGATCAGCGACGACGGGCACCGTTGCGGACGTCGCCATCACCCGTTGGGTGTCGTCAATTGCCATCTGTGTTCATTCCTCCTGAAATGAATGCATACGACGAAGGGAATTCCGACGACTCCCCGATTCAGGGGCCATGAGGTCCGTGCCCAAGCCGGGCGAGGCGCGAGGGATACACCGTCGGCTCCACCTCCCAGCCGCGATTCCGTCCGAATTCATCGTATCGCAGCGGGACTGTCAAGAAAAGGGGAAGTAAAGGGCGGCGGTCGGCCCCGGCTGCCTCTCCCTCCTTCCCTATCAGGCCGGTCCGGACGATTCCCTCTCACGAGCCCCGCGAGGCCGCCCGCCTATGTCCTTCGACAATGACCGGCTTGGCCGGATCTGTCAAGACCAGAGAAGTAAAAAAGTGGGCGGTGAGAGGGTCGAACTCCCGACATTCTGCGTGTAAGGCAGACGCTCTACCACTGAGCTAACCGCCCGAGCGGGGACTAATTATGCAACGTGCGAAGCGGGCTCGACTGGCAGGGCAAATCGATTCTCAAAGTGGGCCGCCACGGCATCTTCGACCTGCGACATCGTCGGCGCGCGCCCGAGTTTCGCGGCCATCGACGTGACGCCTTTGTCGGGAATGCCACAGGGAAGGATGTGCCGGAAAAGGCCGAGGTCGGTCGAGACGTTCAGGGCGAAGCCGTGCGTCGTCACGCCCCGCGAGATCTTGACCCCGATCGCCGCGATCTTCTCCTCGCCGATCCAGACGCCGGTATAACCGGAAAGCCGGCCGGCCGGGATGCCGAAATCGGCCAGCGCCTCGATCAGGCAGGCCTCGAGGCGGCGCACGTACCCGCCCACATCCGGGGCGGTGCCGAGGTCGAAGATGGGGTAGCCGACCAGCTGGCCCGGGCCATGGTAGGTGACATCGCCACCGCGATCGACCTCCAGGCACGTGATCCCCCGCTCCGCGAGCTGTGCTTCCGACAGAAAGACGTGGTCGCGCGTCCCGGACCTGCCAATCGTGTAGGTATGCGGATGCTCGAGCAGCAGCAGCGTATCGGGAATGATGGCGGCGCGCCGCGCGTCGGCAAGCCGTTGTTGCATTGCCCAGGCTTCGCCATACGGCACAAGGCCAAGGCGGCGGACTTCCATCGTCAGCTGGCGGCCGCGCGGGCCGGGACCTGGCTCGCCGCGTGATAGGAGCTTCGAACCAGCGGACCCGACTCGACGTGGCGGAAGCCGAGCTTGAGCGCCTCGACCTTGAGCCAGGCGAACTCATCCGGCGTGACATAGCGCGCAATCGGCAGGTGATTCGCGGTTGGCCGCAGATACTGGCCGACGGTCAGGATCTCGACATCGTGCGTGCGCAAGTCGCGGAACACCTGCAGCACCTCGTCCATTTCCTCGCCGAGGCCGAGCATCAGCCCGGACTTGGTAAAGACGGTGGCGTCGATTCGCTTGGCTCGCTGCAATACTTCGAGCGAGCGCGGATAGCGACCCTTGGGCCGGACCTGCGGATAGAGTCGCGGCACCGTTTCGACGTTGTGGTTGAGGATGTCGGGTCGCGCCCGCATCACCGCCGTCAATGCCTCCTCGTTTCCCTCGAAGTCGGGGATCAACACCTCGATCCCACACTCGGGGATGCGCTTGCGGATCTGACGGATCGTGCCAGCGAAGATCGAGGCGCCACCGTCCTCCAGCTCGTCGCGGTTGACCGAGGTGATGACGGCATGCTTTAGGCCCATCTTCTCCACTGCCTCGGCAACTCGGATCGGCTCGCCCAGGTCGAGGACCCCGGGCGGCCCGGTTTTGACGGCGCAGAAGCCGCAGGCACGGGTGCAGGTGTCGCCCAGGATCATGAAGGTGGCCGTGCGGGCGTTCCAGCACTCGCCGATGTTCGGGCAGCGCGCTTCTTCGCACACGGTGTGGAGCTCGAGCCCTCGCATGATGGTTTTGAGCTCGGAGTAGTTCTCACCTCCGGGCAGGCGCACTCGGAGCCAGTCAGGACGGTGGGTGTCGATCGGCACCACCGCGTTGCGCTTCGAACGGCCGTAGAACTTGATGGGAGCGACGTCAGCCACTGCTCTCAGTATCCCATGCCTTCTGGACATCTCCGTCCCCCCTACGGGGGAAGGGCCAGGGAGAGGGGCCTTTCAGTACAAGGAGACCTGCTCGGAAAATCCCTCGAGCCAGCGGCGCACGCCCTGCAGGAAGCGTGCCGCCGATACGCCGTCCAAGACCCGATGGTCGAAGCTCAGGCACAGGTTCATCATCGACCGGATCGCGATCGCGTCGCCGTCGGTTACGACCGGCCGTTTGACGATCGCGTCCATCGCGAGGATGCCGGCTTGCGGCGGAGCGATGATCGAGTACGAGAGGATCGTCCCGAAGGTGCCGGGGTTGTTGACGGTAAACGTCGCGCCCTGGACGTCCGGAATCGTCAGCTTGCCCGCCCTTGCGCGCCGAGCCAGATCGTCGATTGCCCGTGCGATACCGGCAATCGACAGGCGATCCGCCTGATGAACGACCGGCACGATCAGGCCCTCATCGACAGAGACGGCAATGCCGATGTTGATGTCTTTGTGTTGGACGACGCCGTTATCGCTCCAACTCGCGTTCAGCACGGGAACGGCCTTGAGGCCTTCGACGACCGCCTTCACCATGATCGGCACGAAGGTGAGGTCGACCCCCTCGCGCTGCCGGAACCGGTCTTTGACCTGTTGCCGGAAGCGGACGACGTTGCTCATATCGACCTCAGTCACCGTCCAGGCATGAGGGATCGTCTGCTTGCTCTTCAGCATGTTGGCGGCGATTGCGCGCCGCATTGGGCTGAGCGGGACGGTCGATCCAGCCGGCGGCTGGGGAGCAGCCGGTTCACCATTGGCGGCCACCGGCTGACCACGGCGGGCGATGAACTCGTCGACATCCTTCTTACTGATGCGGCCGCCGATCCCGGAGCCCTGGATGCTGGCAAGCTCACGCTCGCTGACGTGGTGCTCCTCGATCATGGCCCGCACCGCGGGAGACAGCCGAGTTCGCCCCTCGGACTCCCCTGGCATCTCCGGTGTAGGCGCCTGGCCGCCTTTCCCGGCCCCTGGCGCTTCGGCCGCCGCCGGCGCAGCCACCGGCTGTCCATCATCGCTTCCCACCGCCTTCGGCGTTGCGGTTGCGGCGGTCGACTCTTCGATCACCGCGATCTCGGTGCCGACACTGACGGTGGTTCCTTCCTTGACCTTGATCTCGCGCAGCACGCCGCTCGTGGGCGCCGGCACCTCGGCGTTGACTTTGTCGGTGATGACCTCGACCAGCGCCTCGTACTTCTTGACGGGCTCTCCGGGCTGCTTCAGCCATTTGGCAATCGTGCCTTCCGTGATCGACTCGCCCAGCTGCGGCAGTTTGACCGACGCCACCGGCGCCTCTAGATGTGGATGGCGACGCCGTCGACCGCGAGCGCCGCTTCCTTGACCGATTCGGAAACCGTCGGATGGGGATGGATGCTGGCCCCGATCTCCCACGGCGTGGACTCCAGCAGCTTGGCCAGCGCGGTTTCCGAGATCAGCTCGGTGGCGTTCGGCCCGAGAATGAAGACGCCGAGCAGGTCGCCCGACTCTTCGTCGCTGATGATCTTGACGAAGCCCTCGGTCTCGCCGAGGATCACCGACTTCGCGTTCCCGGCGAGCGGGAACTTGCCCACCTTCACCTTGATGCCCTGGTCGCGCGCCTGCTTCTCGGAAAGACCGAGGCTGGCGACCTGCGGATAGCTGTAGGTTGCGCGCGGCACCCGGTTGTAGTCCAGCGGCTTCGGATTCTTACCGGCGATGACCTCCATGACGTGCTCGCCCTCGTAGTAGGCGACATGCGCCAGCAGGAAGTTGCCGATCACGTCTCCGGCCGCGAAGACATTCGGATGGCCGGTGCGGTAATGCTCGTCGGTTTTGACGTATCCCTTCTCCACCTGGATATCGAGCTTCTCGAGTCCAAAGCCGTCGGTGATCCCCTCGCGGCCGACCGCCACGAGCAGGCGCTCGCCGTCGACACTCTCGGTCTTCTCGCCGTTCTTGACCGAAACCGTCATCTTCCCGTCAGCCGACTTCATCGTGTCGGGCTGGACCTGCGCCCCGGTCAGGACCTTGATGCCACGCTTTGCCAGCACCTTCGCCAGCTGCTGGCCCACCTCGGGATCCTCCAGCGGCAGCAGCGTCGGCATGAATTCGATCAGCGTGACCTCGGCGCCGTAGCCGTTGTAGACGCAGGCAAATTCCGTGCCGACCGCCCCGGCGCCCACGATCACGATCGACTTGGGCATCTGGTCGAGATTCACCGCGTGGTCGCTGTTGATCACTCGATTGCCGTCCATGTTGAGGCCGGGCAGCGACTTGGGTCGGGAGCCCGTGGCCACCAGCAGGTTCTTGGTGTTGACCACCTCGCCACTGCCCTTCACCGTCACCCGATGCTCGGACTCGATCTCCGCCTCCCCCTTGAAGACGGTGATCTTGTTCTTCTTCATCAAGAACTCGACGCCGCGCCAGAGTTGATTGACCACCGCTTCCTTGCGCTTGAGCACGGCCGGCCAGTCGATCTGAAGGCCATCGGTTTTCAGGCCAAGGACGCCGGCGGAGTGCAGCTGATGCGCGAGCTCGGACGAGTGAAGAAACGACTTGGTCGGGATGCAGCCGCGATGCAGGCAAGTGCCGCCGAGCTTTTCCTTCTCGATGACTGCAACCCGGAGGCCCAGCTGGGCTCCCCTGATGGCGCCGACATAGCCGGCGGAGCCGCCACCGATGACGGCTACGTCAAAGGCCTCATCGGGCATGAATCGATTCTAGCGAGCTAACTCTCGAGGAGCTTGAGCGCTGCCACCAGCTGCGTGTCTTTCGAGAAGTCGGCGTTGGGCGACTGATCGACGGCGTACTGGTCCTGGGCATTCGCCAAGGTCACCGTCTCGTCCGGCGTGATACCGCTCTTCTCGATCGAATGCCGGTTCGGGGTCAGCCATTCCGCGATCGTCAAGTGGAGGTTGCTGCCGTCACGAAGCCTGAAATCCTCCTGCACCGATCCCTTGCCGAAGGTCTTGACGCCGACCAGCTCGCCACGCGTATGGTCCTTGATCGCGCCCGCGGTGATCTCCGAGGCGCTGGCTGAGTTTTCGTTGACCAGCACGACCAGTTTGTTGTTGAAGGCGCGGCCGTCACCGGTGACCCGACGCACGTCTTCCGCGCCGCCGCGCCGCACCAGGATGGTGGAGGTCCCGCTGTTGACGAACTCGCTGATGACGGAGTTGGCGGCGTCCACGAAGCCACCCGGGTTGTCCCGCAGGTCGAGCAGGACCAGGTTGACCGACCCGGTGAGGCCGTTCTTCAACGCCTGGTCGAACTCGGTCGCGGTCCGGCTGCCGAAGTTGAAGATTCGGACGTAGAGCACCCGTTGGTCGAAGACATGCGATGCGACGCTCGGCACGTTGATCTCCTCACGGGTCATCGTGAAGTTGAGGGTCTGGCCACCCCGGCTGACGTCCACCCGCACCTGGGTGCCTGCCTGGCCGCGGATGTGATTAACGGCGTCGTTCGCGGTCCAGCCCTTGGTGCTCTGGCCGTCCACCCCGACGATCACGTCGCCGGCCTTTATGCCGGCCTTCTGCGCCGGCGTGTCCGGGAGGAGGCCGGTGATCACGATCTGGTCGCCATTCTGGTCGACGGTGGCGCCGATCCCCGCGAACTGACCGTTGAGGAAGCTCTGGTTGGCGTCGAACTCGGCCCTCGTCATGTAGCGCGAGAACTGGTCGCCGAGCCCATTCACCATTCCGGAGGCCGCGCCCTGGGTCAGCTTCGCCCCATCGGGGTTGGCTCTAACGTAGTGCTGGGCGATCGTGGTGAAGACGTCGTTCAGGGTGGACCAATCGACGCCCGATTTCGGCGGTGTGTACAGCAGGAGCGTCCTGGTCCAATCCGGGGCGAACGCGCCCCACTGAAACTGGGCCAGCGCGCCGAGATAAAAGGCGGCGATGGCGACCACGACGAGGATCGCCACACTCTTGACCCGTGTCACCAGTGAATTATGGCGACCGACGTCTGAGAGAACCGTGAACTCTTCCCTCCCCTCGCTCGCGGGGGAAGCCCCAGGGAGAGGGGTCGTGCTCACGAAGCGGGCAGGTAGGCGAGCGGGTCGACCGGCGTGCCGGCAAGGTCGATCTCGAAGTGCAGGTGGGGACCGGTCGAATTGCCGGTCGAGCCCTCATAGCCGATCACCGTGTCCTGGTTGATCTGCGTGCCGTCGGCGACGGCATAGCCCGAAAGGTGGCCGTAGAGGGAGATGAACCCACCGGCATGGACGATGACGACGTAGAGACCATAACCGCAGAGGCCACCGCCGTAGGTGCAGCCCATCGAGTAGTTGTGCACGATGCCGCCATCGGCCGCGTGCACCGGCGTGCCGTAGTCGGTGGCGATGTCAATGCCGGTGTGGAAGTGCTTCTCGGGGCAGCTCGGATCGTAGATCTCGAACGGGTAACTGGTGCAGCCGAAGCCCTGGGTGATGACCCCGTCCATGGGCCACTTCCAGCGACCGGAGGAACGGGCACGGAAGCTCTCGGCGACCAGCGCGGCAATCTGCGCCTGCAGCGCGGCACGTTGGGCCTCCATCTGCTGCAGCTGTTGCTGGAATTGGGCCTCGATGGCGGCGATCTGCGCCTCACGCGCCGCCCGCTGGTCGCGGTTCGCCTGCAACTGCGCTTTCTGGTCCTGGATCTGTTTGACCACCTGCGCCTGCTGCGCCTGCTTGGCTTCGAGGTCGGCCTTCATCGCCTCGATGGCGGCGCGTTCCTTCTGCAGCTCAGCAAGCTGGCGGCGGTCTTCCTGGACGATGTCGTTGAAGAAGAAGGCGCGATTCAGCAGGTCGGTGAAGTTGACGGCGGAGAACACCAGCTCCAGGCCGCTCACCTGGCCGCTCTTGTACATAATCCGCATCCGGTTCCCAAAGTCCGCGATATGCTTCGCGAGCTCCGCCTCCTTCTCCGCCAGCTGTTGCTTGGCGGCGGCGACTTCCTGGCCCAGTTCGACGAGCTTCGCCGTTTCGGCGTCGATCTGCGCCTGCACCGCCTGCAGCTGGGCATCGAGGGCGGCGACCTGCGCTTTCAGGGCTCGTTCTTGCGCCAGCAGCTGGCCGATCTGCGACTTGGTCGAGACGATTTGGCCGTTCAGCCCCTGCAGCTGTTGCTGCTTTTGGCCCACCGTATCGGCCACCGAGCTCAGCAGTGAGGCGATCAGCAGGGCAATGACCACTGCCAGGTGAAGCCGCGACGACCTCACTGCTTGAGGAACCGCCTTACACCCAGATAGCTCCCAACGCTTCCTAACAACAATCCGAAGACGAGCATGGCGGCGAGCACGATGCGCAGGAAATACGGATCGAAGGCGAGCGGCACGAAGATCAACACGCTCTGCAGGTTGATCACCGCCGGGCGGTAACCGAAGCCGACGATCAACACCGCGACGACGGCGCCCAGCACGCCCACGATCAAGCCCTCGACGATAAAAGGCCACCGCACGAACCAGTCGGTAGCGCCGACCAGTTTCATGACCTCGATCTCCTTGCGGCGCAGATAGATGGCGGTGCGGATGGTCAGCATGATGATGAAGACCGAAAGCCCGGTCAGCCCCACGATCAGCGCCAGCCCGGCGATGCCGGCGACTCGCGCCAGCAGGATGATCTTGTCGATCACATTGGGCTCGTAGTTGGTCGCCGGTGACTTGTCCACCAGCGGCGAGTTGCGCACCTCCTGGTCGATCGCGCCCAGGTCACGGATGTCCTTGACCGTCACGTCCAGGCTGGCGGGCAGCGGGTTGGTGCCCAGCGTGTCGATCACGCTCGGGTCCAACGCCGGAAGCTCGCGAAATCTTGCCATCGCCTGGTCCTTCGAGACGTAGGTCACGTTGCTCACCCGCGGGTCGGCTTCGAGCTGCAGCTTCAGATCCATCGCACTGCTGAGCGGCGTGGTGTCGGCCAGATAAACCGAGATGGCGCTCGCCTTGGTCTTCTCCAGAGCCACGATCTGATCGAGTGAATGCAGGACGAGCAGGAGGCTGCCCAGTGCGAGGAGGACGACCCAGACGATCAGGACGCTGGCGATGCTGACGGCAGCGTTGCGCCAGAAGTTCTGCCAGGCAGAACCGAAGGCGAAATCAACGCGATTCCAGAGCCGGTGCATGGTACCCTCCTGCATCTTCGTCTCTGACAATCTGTCCGCCCTCGATGGCGACGACACGACGCCGCATCACGTCGACGATTTCGCGGTTGTGGGTCGCCATCAGCACCGTCGTTCCACGGGCGTTGATCTGCAGCAGCAGCTGGATGATTTCCCACGAGGTCGCCGCGTCGAGGTTGCCGGTCGGCTCGTCGGCGAGGAAGATGCGCGGGTCGTGGACGAGCGCGCGCGCGATCGCGACCCGCTGTTGCTCGCCGCCGGAGAGCTCATCGGGATATTTATTCTCTTTGCCTTCCAGGCCGACGATGCTGAGCACCTCTTCCACCTTGGGCTTGAGATGGCGCAGCGCGCCCTCGGTCACGCGCAGGGCGAAGGCGACGTTCTCAAACACGTTCAGGTTGGGCAGCAGCTTGAAATCCTGAAAGACCATCCCGATCTTGCGCCGCAGGTAGGGCAGATGCCGTCGCTTCAGCCGGCTCAGGTCCTGTCCCTCGACCCGGATCCGGCCGGAGGTCACCTTCTCCTCACGGATCAGCAGCCGCACCAGCGTTGACTTGCCGGCGCCACTGGGCCCGACCAGGAAGACGAAGTCCTGCCGGGGGATCTCGAGTGTGACCTCACGTAAGGCGATGGTGCCGTTCGGGTAGGTCTTGTTGACGCGCTGCAAGCTGATCTGCGGCGCGTCGGACGTCAGGGCGGCCATACGGAGCTGTTGCGCTGACCTCGTCCGGGCTGGCGGGAAGGTAATGGTTGCTGGCACGAGAACAAGTCCATTCCGAAAGACGGAGCCGTGACGGTGACGGCCCTCACGGGCCGAATGACTGGCGCAGTATACGGCATCGTGTGGCGGATTGCTGCCTCAAGCCACGGAGAGTGAAAAGGTAGCCCACGCCCCTCCTTATACTCAATCAGGATGCCGAACGTCGCCGTGCCGCTCATTCGTGTGGAGCGTGGCGGCGTTGAAGAGGCGATCCATCTTGGCCATCTGGCCGTTGTCGACGCAAGCGGGGCCCTCCACAGCGGGCTCGGCAATGCGGCTCGCCTGACCTACTTCCGATCCTGCGCCAAGCCGTTGCAGGCGTACGCGGCGCTTCAGACCGGCCTCGTCGATCGCTTCCACCTCGAGCCACAGCACATCGCCATCATGGCCGCCTCGCATAACGGTGAGCCGCGTCACGTGGAGGCGGTCCGCGACCTGCTGCGACGCACCGAGGTGCCCGAAGCGGCACTCCAATGCGGCGCGCACTGGCCCTATTACGAACCAGCGGCCGAGGCCGCGCGGCGGGAGTTGCCCGGCCCGATCGCTGTGTTCAACAACTGCTCGGGCAAACATTCCGGAATGCTGGCCGCCGCGCGCCTGCTTGGAGCGTCCCTCGATGACTATCTCGATCCCGACCATCCGGTGCAACAGCGGATCCGCACGGCGATCGGCTGGTTCACCGCCTGCCGCGATTCCGAAATCCGCTATGGGATCGATGGCTGCAGCGCGCCCAACGCCGCCGTCCCCCTCGCCGCGATGGCACGCAGCTTCGCCGCCTTCGCCGCCTCGAGCGACGAGACTGCTCGCCAGATCGTCGAGGCGATGACGGCGCACCCGTTCCTGGTTGGAGGGACCGAGCGCTTCGACACGCGCCTGATGGAAGTCACTGGTGGACGCCTGCTGGCCAAGGGAGGGGCGGCGGGCGCCCACTGTACGGCAGACCGCCGCTCCGGCCTGGGGCTCGCCATCAAGCTCGACAGCGGCGACGGGAACTGGACGTCGGTCGCCGTCATGGCCGCCCTCGACCAGCTCGGCTGGTTGGAAGAGCGAGAGCGCGAGGCTCTCACATCCTTCGCGGGGCCGAACCTGCGCAACCATCGCCGCCTGGTGGTCGGCTCGGTGCGACCGGTCTTTACGCTGCCAGCGCGACCGAGCGTGACCGGGGCCGCGGGAACCAAAACAGCAGCAGGCTGATCGTCAGACTCGCCAGGATCGGCAGCGGCCCGAGCACCCAGGCCAGCTCTATCGTCACCGCCGTCGGCAGCAGCCACAGTCGGGTGGCAAGCGGACTCGCCTCGCTGAGGAGCAGCCAGGCGGCCGCCGCGAGCACGGCGAAATCATCGACATGGAGGTAGGGCGCCGCCAGCATGCCACCGAACAACGCAACCGCCACCACCGCTGCCGTGCTCTGGCCGCGGATGCGGTGGGCGATCATCAGCGTCAGCGCCGCCGCCAACCCCTGCAGGACCACCGTCAACCAGCTGCCCACCCCGATCGCGGCGAGCGTGAACTGGTGATTGTAGGTGGCCGCACGAACGATGCTGAGCAGGTGCAGGTACTGCTGAACTCCCGAAGCGCCTAACGAAAGCAGCGAGCCCACGCCGAGGATGAGAGTGACGATCAACCAGCTCAGGACCAGCCGATATCGGCCGGCGATCAGCAAGCAGGGGGCAACCAGCAGGACCAGTTGCGGTTTGATCACCGCCAGGGCGAGGATGGCACCGGCGGCTTCGGGCCATCCCCGCCGGTCGAGCCACCAGCTCCAGACCACCAGCGCAGCGACGATCAGCGTGACCTGGCCCAGGCGCAAGCTGTAGACCACCGGGTACCAGGCGAGAGCGCCGAGCACAAACACGATTCGGATTCTCCAGCCGCCAGAACTGACGGTCAGGGCGGCGGCCCCCATCAGGGCTGCCAGGGAAAGCGCGGCGACCACCAGGTAGGCGGCGAGGGGCGGGACCAGCGTCAGCGGCGTGAACAGCCAGGCAAGCGGCGGCGGATTGGCAAAGAGAAAGAAGCTGGGATCGGCAATGCCTGGATGGAGCCCGGCGAGCGTTTGGGCCTGCAGCGCCAGGTCATAGATCCGGTCCCAACCATGATCCAGCCCGATCTTGGCCGCGACATAGTAGACGGTGCTGTCCTGCGCCAGCGGCGCAGCCCGAACCGCGCCGATCCAGTAGGCGACGGTGAAGCCAGCCAGGGCGAGCAACGCGCCCGCCAGGGCCGACGGGAGGTAGCGGCGGGCGGGGGCGCCAGCCATCGCCAGCCATAACGAGGGTCGGTTCGCGGCCATGCGCTGTAACGGCCGGGTAACAGCGAACGTGGGCGCGGCGTTCGATCGGTTATACGGCCGTGCGGCGACTCATCGGCTGGCCGGATCGCAGCAACGTCGCGATCAGCGCCGCCATCGCGCTGCTCCTGGCCGGCTACGCCTGGATCGCGCTGCTTCCGATTTTCTTACCCGGCACGCCCCGAGCCGATGACTTCCAGGACTACAAGTTCGCCGCCCAGCAGATCGCCACCGCTGGCGACCCCTATGCCAATTTCATCCGGACCCGCGTGCCCTGGGATTGGTCGCTGAACAGCGGCTACATCTATCCACCGGCGTTCGCCGCCACCCTGGTCCCCCTGACCTGGATCTCGAACGACCTGGCGGTCCGCATCTGGCTGCTCCTGATCGAGGTCGCGGTGGTCGTCAGCCTGTTGATCATGTACCGGTCGATCGGACTGCCATCTCGAACCGAGCTGCTGGCCCTGGTCGCCGTGCTGGTGACCTTCTTTCCACTGATCAACAGCGCCATGACGGGCACCATGAATGCGCTCATCCTGCTGCTGCTGACTGGCGCCTGGGCTGCCTGGCGCTCGCGCCGCGATCGTGCGTCGGGCGTGACGATCGCGGTGGCCGCCGTCTTCAAACTCTTCCCGCTTGCCCTCCTCCCCTATCTCGCGTGGCGGCGTCATTGGAAGCTGCTCGCCGCCATGATGCTGACGGGCATCGCGGGGATCGTGGCCGGCCTGCTGGCGACCGGGTTCGATCACAACCTCTATTACTACCGGGAAATCCTGCCCCATATCTCCGCCGGCACGGGCTTTCGCGAGAACCAGTCGATCGCCGGGGTGACGGCCCGGCTTTGCGCTCCCTCAACGGCGCAGAACGGCGGCGACGCCGGCTGGTGTGGGCGGCTGCTCGATTGGCCACTCGTCCTCGCGTTGCTCGCTGCCGTCCTGACCGTCGTGAATCGTGCGACTCGATCGGGACTGGAGTTCGCCCTGGCCATCGCGGCGCTCCCGCTGATCAGCACCGTCACCTGGAGCTTTCACCTGGTCATCCTGATCCTGCCGATCGTGCTGTTACTCCGTGGGGTCTTTTTGGGCCGGAGCTCCCGGGCCGCGACCCGGATGTTGATCGTCGCGTGGCTATGCTTTTCCGTCGGCCCGGCGATTCACTACCTGCTCATCGTCCATCCCCTCGCCCACTGGCCGGGGATCGCCGGCATGGTCCCGCTGGCGCTGACCTGGCTGTTTGCGCAGACGTACTTCGTCGGCACGGTGATCATCGTGGCCAGTCTTTGGCTCGCCGTGCGTCGCGAGCTGGCCGTCCATGCGCCGCACGACCTGGCCGCGGCCGCCGCCTGAGCGAGCACCTGACCGTGCGACGG
>DAIPYJ010000026.1:0-29759 GCA_036782775.1 Candidatus Dormiibacterota bacterium
CGGCTCAGCGGGCTCCGCTATCCGGCGTCCATGCCGCAAGCGTGGAAGCAGGTCCTGCTCAACCAGTTTCACGACATTCTGGCCGGCACCAGCCTCGAGAGCGCGTACGAGGATGCGCGCGACGCCTACGGCGAAGCCAACGGCATTGCGACACGCGCGACGCATCAGGCGCTGCAGGCGATCGCCTGGAAGGTCGCCATTCCCTATGCCGACGGCAGCACGCCGATCGTCGTCTTCAATCCGCACGCCTGGCCGAGCCGGGCCAACCTCGAGCTCGAAACCGACGGTCTGGGCGGCGCCGAGAGTCTGGTCGACGACACGGGCGCTCGACTGCCGCTGCAAACCGTTCGCTCGGCCGCTGCGGTCGGGGACTGGCGACGCCGCGTGACCTTTACCGCCGATATCCCCGCGCTTGGCTATCGCGTCCTTCGCCCCAATATCCCCTCCCCCTCCGGGGGAGGCCAGGCCCGGCCTCAACCCTCCCCCTCTGGGGGAGGGCAGGGTGGGGGCTCTGCCGTCGAGAGCGACCGGTGGTCATTGACGGTTGACCCGAAGACCGGCCACGTCAGCAGCCTGATCGACCGGCGCAACAACTGTGAGGTGCTGGCTGGGCCGGGAGGGCGTGCGGTGGTCATGGCGGATTCGAGCGATACCTGGGGCCACGAGGTGCTGCGGTTTCAACACGAGGTCGCGACCTTTGCGCCGGTCCGCGTCGAGCGAGTCGAGAACGGCCCGGTCAAATCGGTGCTTCGCGTCGAGAGTCGCTATCGCGATTCGACGCTCGTCCAGGATTACACCCTGATCAACGGCCTCGACGTCATCCCGGTTGCAGTTCGCGTCGACTGGCACGAACGGCATCAGGTGTTGAAGCTGCGCTGGCCGGTCAGGGTCCGGATGCCGAAGGCGACCTACGAAATCCCCTATGGCACCATCGAACGCGCGCCGTCGGGCGACGAGGAGCCGGGCCAACGCTGGTTCGACGTCACCGGCATTCACGAGCGCACCGGTGAAGCGTATGGCTTGAGCATTCTCAACGACGGGAAGTCGAGCTTCGATGTTCGCGGCGCCGAGATGAGCCTCACGGCGCTCCGCAGTCCGGCCTTTGCCCATCACGACCCCTACAAACCGGTCTCATGGGATGGCATCGCCTTCATCGATCAGGGCGTTCAACGTTTTCAGTACGCGCTGCTGCCGCACGCCGGTGATTGGCGCGCAGGGGAGACGACGCGGCGCGCGGTCGAGTTGAACCAGCCGGCGCTCGCCATGCTCGATACCTTTCATGACGGTCCCTTGCCCGCGTCTTCGTCGTTTCTCGAGGCCTGCCCGGCCGCGATCGCGGTGACCGCGATGAAGCTCGCCGAGGACGGCTCGGGCGACGTCATCTTGCGCGCGTTCGAGACGCACGGCGTGCCCGTTGACGGCCGCATCGAGGTGCGGTTCCTCAACCGCATGATCGAGGCGCCGTTCAAGCCGCATGAGATCAAGACCTTTCGCATCGGCAAGGAGGTCCGGGAGGTGGACCTGCTCGAGTGCTCGAGCTAGCGGAGCCGCGCCATCCGCCGACGGCATCCGACCTCGAGCGGCAGCTCGAGCTTCGCCTCATCGATCCCGACGGACGGACGCGAGCGCTGAGCATCGACGGCGGACGGAGTCATGGATTCCATGCCACGATGGCCTGGCGGCCGCTGCTCCCCAGCGCCGGAATCCTGGCGGCGCACGAGGTCGAAGTGACGGTCGTCAGTCATGAAGCGCAGAACGGCCTCGGCCTGCAGGTGGTCCTCTCGCTCGACGCGCCGGCCGTCCGATTTATGGTGCCCGGGCTGATTTACGGTGAGAACCGCAGCAACGACTGCCGCCTTCGCTATCCCCGCGTGGTGGCCGAGGATGGACTCGCGACCGATTCCCTGAGCTCGCACCGCTGGGGTTTTCGCGCCGACCGGAGCTCGCACGGGGCGGTCCTTGGCTGGACCGACGACGCGTGCCTGGCGCTGGCGACGGATGAGTGGTCGGCGCTGGGACTGAGCGGGCTCGGCTTTTGTGGTGGAGCGTCGAGTTGCGTGCTGCTCAATTTCCCGGCGCGTGAAGAACCGGTGACCTACGTCGGGCAGGATGCCCCGGCCGCACCGGAAGTCCAAACCCACGACTGGCAGGCGGACGAGATTGCGGTCCTCCGGTTCCTCGTGTTCGTGCTTCCCGGAGAGTCTCATGCGTA
Source organism: Candidatus Dormiibacterota bacterium (assembly GCA_036782775.1). Taxonomy (GTDB): domain Bacteria; phylum Chloroflexota; class Dormibacteria; order CF-121; family CF-121; genus CF-13. The sequence continues at coordinate 2,213 of DAIPYJ010000026.1, forward strand.
TGACGCGGTGCTGCGCTGCCTCTACCGGCGCGACCGCCAGCGCCATGCCCTCAATCCATGGATGCCGGTCGAGGATGCCTCGGCGCTGGTCGCCCACGGCTTACACCGCTGGCATTACCGGCCCGAGCCCGGCGTCCTCGTCGAGACCACCGCGTTTCACCGCGACGCCGACGAGGGGGCCCCGGTGACAGGCGACCGTGAAGCGATGCACGTCGGCTGGCTGAGCGGCGCGCCGGCCGCCCACGCGCTGCTGCAGTACGGCCGTGCTCAAGACCATCCCGAGTACTGCGACGCGGCCGTCTCGATCCTCGACACCATCGCGAGTGGCGTCGCCCCGGCGGGATGCTTCTGGGGACAGTGGACCCGTGCCGGGTGGGACGGAGGCTGGAACGGCAACCGCGACTGGATTCATGCCAGGACGATCGGCGAAGCGACGCTGTTCATGATTCGGGCCGCCCGGGCAGAGCAGTCGGTCGGCATCGAGCACCCGAACTGGCAGACGGCGATCCAATCGAATCTCGAGTTCGCCGTGCGCGGGCAACGCGATGACGGAGCCTTCCCGGCGCTGGTGAACGGTCGCAGCGGCGCGCCGGTTTCCTGGGATGGGGCGGCCGGGCTGCTGTGGATTCCAGCCCTGCTCGAGGGCGCCTCCGACCAACGCCCTGCTGAGCTCGCTGGCCGCTATTACGCGCGGTTCGTCGAGGACGAGTTCATCTTCGGCGCGCCGGAGGACATCGATCGCGCGCCCTCCTCGGAAGACGGCTACAACGCGGTGATCGCCTATGTCGCGCTCTTCCAGGCGACCCGCGATGCGCGCTGGCTCGACACCGCTCGCCGAGCGGCCGAGTGGATGCTCTCGTTTCGCTGGTCGTACAATCTCACATTCCCCGAGCACACCCTGCTCGAGAGCTATGACTACCGCAGTCGCGGCGCCGATCTTGCCTCACCACGCAACCAGCACCTGCACAGCTACGGGCTGATCTGCCTCCCCGAGCTCATGCGCCTCAGTGAGCACAGCGGTGACCGCTACTATCTCGAGCGCGCCATCGACAACCTCTCGGCGTCGCTGCAGTTCATCGCGCGTGAGGACGGGGATTTCAACGCGCGCAGGGGCATGGTCACCGAACGTTTCTACAATTCGCGCTGCTTCGGGCCGAAGGGCGCGCTGCTTCCGGTCTCGCATGCCTGGAGCGCGGGGCTCGTCTTATATGCATGCCAGGCCGGCCTGTCGTTGGACGCCTAGCTTGCTTCCTCGCGCTCACGATCGGCGCGATCGCGGTCGCCGGCTGCGATAACGCGGGTCTCGCCAATCCCTTAGCGTCACCGTCCGGATCGCCAGCTGCCTCCGCGGGTGCGACTGATTCCTCCAGCCCGTCTCCCACGGCGAGCCTGTCGACCACGCCCACTGCGACATCGAATCCCGGTCCGATTGCGGACCCCCAATTCATCCCCGCGCTCGGCGCGATCCAGATGGTGAATGCACACACCGGCTGGGCGGCGGGCGGCTACGCAATCTATGCCACCTCGGATGGCAGCCACTGGATCAAGCAGTACGCATCGACCGAGCAGTTCGTCGGCGTCGACTTCATCAGCGTCTCGATTGGCTGGGTGGTCGGAGTCCGCAGCCTGCTCGGAACGACAGACGGCGGGCGGACCTGGCTCCCGCTCGGTGAACCATCGGTGCCAATCCGTTCCGTGCATTTCATCAGCGCCTCGCGCGGCTGGGCGGTGGCCGGCGGAGCCGATCCGCAGATGCAGCACGGATGGCTGCTGCCGGCTTCAGGCGGACGGCTGGTGACGACGGCTGACGGCGGTCGCAGTTGGACGGCCCTCGGCGCGCCCGCCGACACCGCGATGGTGTGCTTCAGTGACGTCGCTCACGGCTGGCTGTCGACGCCGCGGGGGACGATCTATGCGAGCGGCGATGGCGGCCTCACATGGACCAAAGCCGGCGATGTGTTCTCCGGTGAACAGCCGAACACCGGCCCAACGGTGATCGAATGCGCCGCGCCTTCGGCGCTCTGGGCGTATACGACGATCGGCAACGGTGCCGGCGGCCATTTGCCCTATGTCGTGGCCGTGACCCAGGATGGTCAGAGCTGGCAACGCATCATGACCGAGCCGCAAACCATGAGCACCCTGTTGCCCGGCGTCCCAGCTGGCCCGGATAGCCACCCCGGCAGCTTCAGCGTCGTGGACGCGATGGACGCCGTCTTCATCGGCGACGGTCCGGCGACCAACGTGGCCCAGTGTGTGATCGCCAGCAGCGGTGGCGCGTCGCTTCGCCGCACGGGCAGCATCGCCGACTCCTCGGAGACGTTTGGCGCCGCGTTCCTCAGCATCACCTCGGGATGGGTGCTGACCCGCAACGCGGCCGGTGACTACGTGATCGACGCCACCGGCGACGGCGGCTATCACTGGTCCCAGCAGCTGGCCGTGACGCCGAGCTCGGCCGGCTAGCAGTTTTCTGACGCCGGCCGCGTAAGCTGCACCCGACACCATGCCGGTTCTGATTGGCCTCGACGTGGGGACATCGGGCGCCCGCGCCGTTGCCATCGACGACGCAGGCGAGGTCATGGCTACCGCGTCGACCGAGTACCCGCTGATCATGCCGAGACCGGGCTGGACGGAGCAAGATCCGCTCGACTGGTGGAACGCCAGCCGCGATGTTCTGGGGCGGGTCGCGGCCGAGGTCAGCGCAGACGTCGCCGCGATCGGGTTGACCGGTCAGATGCACGGCTCCGTGTTCCTCGACGACGGGCGACAGGTAATCCGGCCGGCACTGCTCTGGAACGATCAGCGGACGGCCGGACAGTGCGACCTGATCGAGGAGCGCATCGGCCGCGAACGCTTGATCCAGATCACGGGGAATCCGGCGCTGACCGGCTTCCAGGCGCCGAAGGTGTTGTGGCTTCGGGATGTCGAGCCGGTGCAGTACCGCCACCTTCGGCACATCCTCCTCCCCAAGGACTATGTCCGCCTGATGCTGACGGGCGAGCTTGCCACCGATGTCTCGGATGCATCCGGAACCCTATTCCTCGACGTGCGGCGTCGCGAATGGTCGCGGCAGATCCTGGCCGCGCTCGAGATTCCGGCGGAATGGCTTCCCCGCGTCTACGAGAGCCCCGAGGTGACGGGGCAGCTGATGCCCGCGATTGCCGCCGAGCTGGGACTGCCGGCGGGCACGCCGGTGGCAGCCGGGGCTGGCGACAACGCGGCGGCGGCGATCGGCACGGGGATCGTCGAAAGCGGGCTCATCAGTTCGTCGATCGGAAGCAGCGGGGTTTTGTTTGCCTACGCCGAACAGCTGGCGATCGATCCGTCAGGCCGGCTCCACGCGTTCTGCCATGCGGTGCCGCAGCGGTATCACCTGATGGCGGTCACGCTGGCGGCCGGCGCTTCGCTTCGTTGGTGGCGTGACATCCTCGGCGGTTCCATCTCCTACGACGAACTCGGCGCGCTAGCAGCCGGGTCGCCGCCACGCGCGGGCGGTTTGTTCTTCCTCCCTTACCTCAGCGGCGAGCGCACGCCGCATCTCGATCCGAATGCTCGTGGCGCGTTCGTCGGTTTACGCGCGCATCACAGCAGAGCCGACCTGACTCGGGCGGTGATGGAAGGCGTCGTCTTCAGCCTCCGCGATGGGCTCGACATCATGCGGGGCCTGGGCCTCGAGATTCGTCTTGCCCGTGCCACCGGCGGCGGCGCCCGCAGCTCCTTCTGGCGGCAGCTGCAGGCCGACATCTTCAACCTCCCGATCCAGCGCACGGTCGCCGAGGAGGGCCCCGCCTATGGTGCCGCCTTACTCGCCGGTGTTGGCGCCGGTGTCTATCCCGATGTCGGCGCTGCCGCTTCTGTCGTCGGGCTCGCGACCGAGGTTATCGAGCCGATTCCCGAAAACGTCCGCCGCTACGACTCGATCTACACCACGTTTCGCCAGCTCTATCCCGCCTTGCATTCAGCAAGGTCAAGCTGATACGCCTTACCAGCGACCGCGTTGAGTTGCCGAGAAAGCAGGCTCTGGGCATCGTCCGCCGTCTTACCAGGACGGCGCAGGCTCAACCGCTATGCGGTCGAGTCGCGGCCAGCGAGCCATTCCGGCCGCTGTTGCGAGATCAGCGCTTCAATCTCCGCGCGAGGCTCCCTCCGTAGCCCTTCCAGAATTCTCGGATCGTAGTTACCCCGCCTAAGCCAGATTGCGGCGATCGACTCACCTGCTGAGCCAACCACGGCGTCATCCTCCCTAGGATCTGACGCCCTGTCAACGAGGGCTTGGAGTGCTCGTGGGTCGTCCACCCTTCCAAGGTGAACGGCCGCATCGTCGCGTTCATCGAGACGAGCCGTCTTGTCGAATAGGACTTCAACTAACTGGTCGAGTCGCTTGCCGCCCACATCCCCGCTCATTTAGAGATTTGATTCCGCTAACGGACTCCGGCGAGGAGCTCGAAGGTCAGCTGGTCGAGCCGCTGGTAGCCGAGCGCGCGATTGGCGAGAGCATCGGGATCGAACCGCTCGCGTTTCAGCTGGTCGGCGGTCGCGGCGTCTAGCCCGTCAACCCGAAGCGAGTCCAGCAGTTGCTGGATTTCACGGTCGGCGTTGAATGCCGCCACCTTCTCGCGCAGGATGAGATAGCAGCGGATACAGCCACGGACCAGGTCCCAAACCTCGTCGGCTTGGTCCTGCCGATAGGGCTTGACATCGAAGGCCCGAGTGCCGGGCCACTTGTTGTCCTCGAGCAGCTTGACGATGAAGAACGTCTCCTTGAGGTCTTCCGCGCCGAAACGCAGGTCCTGGTCGTATCTCGTCGGCTTCTGGGCGCCGAGGTCGGCATGGAACAGCTTGCCGGCTTCGAGGCACTGGGCCAGGTCATGGACGGTGTTGATCCCCGACATGCGCGAATGCTGGATCTCGGGATTGACGCCGACGATGTCGCGGATCGCTGGGTCGAGCGTCGCGATGAACCCCAGGACGTGGCCCGCCGTCGGCAGGAAGATGTCACCCCGCGGCTCGTTCGGCTTGGGCTCGATCGCGACCACCATCCGATAGCCGTTGTCCTTGATGTAGTGCGCGAGGAACTCGACGCCGTCGCGATAGCGCTTGATCGCCTCAATGGGATTTTTCGACGCCTCGACCTCGAGCCCCTCGCGCCCGCCCCACATGACATAGACCGAGGCGCCGAGCTGCGCTCCCATGTCGATGGCGCGCATCGCCTTCTGCCGGGCGTAGGCGCGGACGCGGCCGTCGTTCGAGGTCAGGGCGCCGTCCTTGAAAACCGGGTGCTCGAACATGTTGCAGGTCACCATGGCATTAACGATGCCGGCATCCCGCATCACGGACTGCGCCTCGTTGAGGATGCGATCGGTCTCCGCGACCGATGATCCGAAAGGCACCAGGTCGTCGTCGTGGAAGTTGAAGCCGTAACAGCCACACCGGGCAAGGCCGCGAATGTTGGTCATCGGGTCGAGCGGCGGCCGTACCTCCCGACCGAAGACCTCGCGGCCGCCGTAGGCGGTACACCAGAGCCCGACCGTAAACCGGTCGCTCTTCTCAGGCTCGTACGGCATGGCCTGCCTCGCGGTAGGGCGCAACGGCGTCGAGGACTTCCTCGACCGTGATCGCAAGCAATCCCGCGTCTGGTTGCATCGCGTTCGGGTTTCCCTCCCGGCCCTTCCAGATGACGCGATGCCAGGGGCGGTCGGGTGGCGGACCCCAGCGCGCGGGCGAGGTCGGGCCGAACAGCACGACCGACGGCGTCCGCATGGCGGTCGCGAGATGCGCGATTCCGGTGTCGCCGCTGATCACGACACGAGCCGACGCGACGACGGCGGCCAACTGCGCAAGGTCAGTCTTGCCCGCGAGCACGCGTTCCGCGGGGATTCCCGCGCGTGAGGCGACCCGCATCGCCAGCGCGGCTTCCGAAGCACCGCCGGTGATGACGACGTTCGGAGCCAAGGCCGCTGCGACCTCCGCCCATCGCTCGGCCGGCCAGCGCCGCGCCGGATAGGCCGCGCCCGGATGCACGATCGCGGCACCGCTCGCGATCGCCGGAGGGTCGATCATTGGAACCGGCAAGTCGAGGTCACCGGAGGCGGTCGGAATTCCATTTTCGGAAAGCAGCCGGCACCAGCGGGCGACCTCGTGCTCGCCCTCGCGCCATCGTGGAAAGCCAGCCGTCTGCGGGACATCAGAATTGGCAAAGGCGATCAGTCGGGATGGATGGGCGGCCAGCAAGATGCGCTGACTCGCGGGTCCCCGCCCGTGCAGGTCGATCGCCACGGCGGCGTTGTGACACGCTCCCGGAAGAGGCTCGAGCGGTCGCACGTCGATCACATGGTCGATCGCGCCCGACATCAGCGCGAGGGGCGCGAGAACGGCGGGCCCCGCGAGCAGATGCTCATGCTCAGGAAAGGCACGAGCCGCGGCTCGCATCGCGGGAACCGCGGTGAGCAAGTCACCGAGGCCGAGCGGACGGAGCATCAGGAGTCGCGGCCGAGTCATCGCGCGAAGCGGCGTGCGGCCTCGCTCACCAGCAGGCTCGTCGATCGACCTTCCAGGTACGGCAAGAGGACCGTCTGCCCGCCCCAGCGCCTGACCAGCTCGGCCTCGGGAAGATCCGCGACCGCGTAGTCGCCACCCTTGGCGAAGATGTCGGGCTGCAAGCGCGACAGGATCGCCTCCGGCGTGTCCTCGTCGAAGACGACGACCGCGTCGACGCATTCGAGCGCGGCGAGAACCGCGGCACGATCCTCTTCGCGGATCAGCGGCCGGCCCGGGCCCTTGAGCCGGCGAACGGACGCGTCATCGTTGAGGCAGACGATCAGGCAGTCACCCAGCGCGCGAGCCTGTTTCAGCAGCCGCACGTGGCCGGCGTGGACCAGATCGAAGCATCCGCCGGTCGCCACCACGGTCCCACCGCGCGCCCGGGTCTGCGCGATGATGGCCTGCGCGCGCGCCGTCTGGTTGTCGCTCGATGGCAGCGCCGCCGATCGCCGTCCCAGGCTGACGGCTGCCGCGCCGCCGGCGGCGACGAACGACGAGGCCGCCACCACGGCGCCGCTGACGGCCTCAGCGGGAAGCGCCCCATCGGCGAGCATGCCGGCTGCGGTCGACGCGAAGCGATCGCCGGCTCCGCAAGGATCGGTGGCATGCGCCGCCGGTGAAGGGATCGCCATTGGCGGGCCGTCGCCACCAACGAGCAGGGCACCGCGCTTCCCCAGGGTGATCGCCACTGCGCCGGCCATCCATTTCCGGACGAGGTGACGCCCCCGCCTCGCGAGCGCATCAACGCTGTCGCCGTCGATATGGGCCGCATATTGCGCGGCCTCAGCGGCGTTCGGGGTCGCCAACCGAACGGCCGGCGTTGGCTCGCTGCCGCGCGGATGCGGATCCCACACGATCGGCAGCCGCGGGGCGAGCGCGGTGAGCGCGTGCCGAAGCCGCGCATCGGCGGCGATGCTGCGGCCGTAGTCCGCGACCAGCACCCCGCTGGCGGAGCCCAGCACACGGGCCGCCCGGCCGTTCGCCGAGCGAACCCTGGTGCCGGTGCCGCCGCGATCGAGACGCAGCAAGGTTCGGCCGTCGCTGCGCACCCGCACTTTTTCGGGAGTCGCACCCTCGAGGCCGAGATCGACGACTTCGACACCGGCCTGATCGAGCAGGCGAGCCAGCTCCCGTCCCGGCTCGTCATCGGCAAGCGCCGTGATCAATACCACGTCCCGGCCGTCCGCGGCAGCCAGCGCCGCGGCGAGGCCGGCACCTCCCGGACGGGAGCGTTGATGCAGGTCTTCCAGGACAGGGACCGGCGCCTCAGGAGAGAGCCGGTCGGCGCGACCTTCGAGGTCGCGGTCGAGCAAGACATCGCCGACGACGGCAAGCATCAATGCACCTCCGCCACGGCGTCGCCCAGCGTGTGCTGTGTTTCCGTGAAGGGAAGCGATGCGCCGACCTCGATCTCCACCGCCGCGCAGAGCATATGGACGATGACCAGGTGGATCTCCTGGACGGTCGCCGTGCTTGGAGCATCGACAGCGATCGCGTCGAAGCTCAGGTCCGCGAGTGGATTGGGCGCCGGACCGGTGAGCGCCCAGGCCGTGACGCTGGATTGGCGCGCCGCATCGACAGCGGCGATCAGGTTTCGACTGCGGCCCGACGTACTGAGCACGACCAGGACGTCGCCGCTCCGTCCGTGCGCCCGGACCTGGCGCGCGAAGGCTTCGTCGGCGCCATAGTCGTTGCCGATGGCCGTCAGGCTCGACGATTCCGCATGCAGCGCAAGCGCGCTGAACGGCTGCCGTTCGTCGCGATAGCGGCCAACGAGCTCGCTCGTCAGGTGCTGGGCTTCGGCGGCGCTGCCGCCGTTGCCCGCAGCCAGCAGCCGGCCGCCACGGCTGAGCACGCTGGCAAGGTGGCGCCCCCAGATCTCGATGTGCTGCACGTGCTGCTCCACGGCGGGCAACGCGTCAACCAGCGCCGCCAGATGGCTCCGCCCGCTACGTAAGGGCCGCGGCGTGACGACTTTCGGGGAAGGCCGTGGGACGATCATGGCGAGACCCATAAGGCACGTTGGCGGAGTTGTGGCATCACGCGGCGGTAGCGGCCGAGCGTCGCCGCCGCGACCTGGTCGTGACCGTAGCGCTCGGCCGCGCGCTTCGCTCCGGCGCGGCCCATCCGCCGCCGGAGGGTCTCATCAGCAAGGACCCGGTGGAGCGTCGACGCCAATTGCTCGGGATCGCGGGGCGGGACATGGAAGCCGGTCTCGCCGTCGAGGATGGTGTCGATCAAGCCGCCGACTGCGGCGCCGACCACCGGCACGCCGCAGGCCATCGCCTCGACCGGGACGATGCCGAAGGGCTCGTACCACGGAACGCTGACAACGGCGTCGGCGGACCGCATCAAGGGCGGGACGTCGGCACGCCCCAGCCCGCCACGGAAATCGACGCGCTCCTGCACGCCGGCGTCGCGGGCGACCCGCATCAGCCGCGCTGCTTCAGGGTCGCGCGCCAGCGCATCACGCGCCGGCCCCCCGGCAATGATGAGCTCGGTGTCCGGCAGCCGGCGCAGCGCCAGGATCACATCCTCGATGCCCTTGCGTTCGACCAGCCGGCTGACGACGACCAGTCGACCGAGCCCCGGACGCCTCGACTCCGCCGGTCCATCGGGCCGGAAGATTCCGAGGTCGACCCCGCATGGCACGACGGTGATCCGGCGGCGGTCCGCGCCCAGGCGGACCAGCTCGAAGACCTCGTCACTGCAGGTCGCAATCACCTCGTTCGCCCGGCGCGCGATCCACCGTTCGTGATCGATGCGGCCGGGTGGGCTCGTGTCCTTACCGCCCTGGTAGCGACGCTTGACAATGCCAAGCGCATGGAAGGTCTGCACGACCGGGATTCCTATCGCCTGCGCCGAGGCAAGCGCGGCCAGCCCCGACATCCAGAAATGCGCATGGACGACGTCGGGCCGCCGCGCCAGCCAGGCATCGCGAAGCAGGCGTCCAAAAGCGCCGACGTGGGGATAGATGTCGTCCTTGAGGATTGGTTTCGGTGGACCGGCATCGACGTGCTCCACGACCAGCCGCGGCGCCATCGAGACGCGAAGCGGCAGGCTGGGGTTGTCGCGGCGCGTGTACACGGTGACATCGACCCCGCGCTTCGCCATCGCCATGGCGAGGGCGGCGACGTGCACGTTCTGTCCGCCGGCATCGACGCCACCCATGGTCGCCAGCGGACTGGCGTGCTCGGAGACCATCGCGACTCTCACGCGGCCACCTCCGAGAACAACACATCCCAGTCCTTCAGGAACCGGTCGAGCCCATAGCGTCGCACAGCGGCGTCACGGCCGGCTTCCCCCATCGCTTTCGCCTCGTCGCGATCGTTGGCCAGCCGCCGCAGCGCACTTTTCAGCACCGGCAGCCGATTGGAGACCACACCGGCCTCAGCAGGAACGGCCTCGTTGACTTCGGTGGTCGCCAGCGCCACCACCGGCATGCCGAGCTGCATCGCCTCGATGAGGGAAAGTCCGAGCGAGGTCCAGCGCACCGGATGCAGGTAGACGCGCCGCTGTGGAATCTCGTCGTGCAGTCGCGATTGCGGCAGGTCCTCGTAACCGCCAAGGCGAGCGGCGTCCATGCCGAAGAGGTCGATCGGCACCTCGCGACCAAGCTCGGGCAGGAGATCGGTCCCGGTGATGCGGCCACGGCGGGGCGCCTCGTTGATCACGGCGACGGCGCGCGGGAGCCGGCCGGTGTAGCGGTAGCCGGGGTCGACCACCCCGTGTTCGATGACGCGCGTGGGCGTGCCACCGGCGTCCCAGAAGAGGTCGTTGAAATGCGTGACGTGGACCAGCGTCAGATCGGGACGGTCGGCGGCGGGATGGCGCATCTCGCTGATGGCACCTTCCGGCGCGTTGTGCTCGAGATAGATGGCGCGCAGGTCGCGACCGGGCCGACGGCGCAGCCATTGCTCAGCGAGCCCATCCAGCTCGCGCGGCCGCTGCATGATGACGACGTCGACATCTTCAGCCGCCGCTTGCTCGGGCGTCAGCTCGCGGACGGACGACGGCCAGTCCCAGGTTCGCGCCCGGCCGAGGCCGTCGGGACTCCGGTCAGGAAGCACGGGAACGAGGTACTCGTGCGAGCCCTGGACGAACGCGGTCGTCCATGAGCCGTGCACGTGCCAGAGAAAGATCTTCACGACGCCATCACCATGCGGTTGGCCGCCAGCTCATGGATCGCCGTCATCACCGCATCGACGGTGACCTTGCTGAGACACGGATGGCCCGGGATTGGACAGGCGCGCGCGCGTGAGCCGGCGCAGGCCGCGTGCTGATCGCCAAGCAGCACCTGCGGCACCCGCCACGGCTGCCAGCGAACCGCCGGGACGACGGGTGCAAAGAGGGAGACGATCGGCGTGCCGACTGCCGCCGCCAGGTGCGCCGGCCCGGTGTTGCCGGCGACGAGGACCTCGGCGGCGGCGATCACATCGGCGAGCTGCGCGAAGTCGATCCGTCCGCCCAGATCCGTGACCCGCGGATCACCGCCCGCCACGGTGGCCGTCAATGCAGTTTCCGAGGCGCCGCCGGTCACGACGACCTTGTGGCCGGATTGGCTGAGCGTGCGAACCAACGCAGCATGATGGGCAACCGGCCAGGTGCGCGCCGGCGCCGTCGCCCCGGGATGCACCACGACGTAGGGCACGTCAGCGGTCGGCGGTGACGGCCGCTTGATTCGAAGCCGGCCATCATCATCGGCCGGCAGGCGGTAGCCGAGCGTCGCGACCAGGGATAGGTTGCGCTCGACCTCGTGGATGTCATCGGGCACGCGATGCCTGATGTCGAGCAGCGATCCGGGATAGTCCTCGCTGATGGCGGCGATCACCGGCACGCCGGCGGTCCGTAGCAAGAGCGCCAGCGGCAGCGCACTCTGGTGATACGACGTCAAGAGGATCGCTTCGTCGATGCGGCGTTGACGAAGGTCATCGACCAGGGTCGCGATCGCGACCGGATCCACGGGTGGTGGCTCGGCGTCGATCCAGGGCGCGCGGAACACGATCAGGTGGTCGAGCCCCGGCAGCAACCGGGCGGCATCGACACCCCGCGGTCCGCAGAGCAGCGTCACCGTGCGGGCGCCGGACGCGACGGCGCGGATCGCCGGTCCGGCGAGCAGGAGATCGCCGTTGTTGTCGAGGCGGGCAACCAGGACATGGGGTCTCATGCGGCTTCTCCAGCCGACCACCCTGTCCTCCCCCGCTTGCGGGGGAGGCTCGGGGAGGGGGAGTTGATCGCGCGCGTCACCGCGTCGAGCAGATCGGACGCCACTTCCGGAGCGGAGTGGATCTCTTCGCTCCGGGTCCGATCGGTAGGCACCAGGATGGCGCGCGCACCGGCCGCGAGCGCGGCTTCGACGTCGCTGCCAATGTCGCCGATCACGACGCACTGTTCCGGCCGGACACCGAGCTCAGCCGCAGCGCGGAACACCAGGCCGGGAGCCGGCTTGCGGCAGTCGCAGCGATCCGCAGGTCCATGCGGGCAAATCGCCCAGGCATGGATCGGGCCGAGCATCGCTTCCAGCCGGCGGTTGACGGCATCCACCTGGTCGAGCGTGAGCGTCCCGCGGGCAACGCCACTCTGGTTCGAGACGACGCCGATCAGGACGCCGCGCTCGCGCAACCGATCGAGCGCGATGCGGGCACCGGGCATCGCGACAACGCGCCCGGGGTCGCCGTTGTAAGGGAAGTCCTCGACCAGCGTGCCGTCGCGATCGAAGAGCACGGCACGCGGCAGCGCGGTGGACAGCGGACGAGCGCCGCGCCAGCGCCACCAAGCACGTAACCAGTGCGCGACCGCGAGCGGCGGAATCACGATGCTGCTGCCGAGGATGGTCACGATTTCCCGCCGGCTGCGGGGTCCGGCGGCGATCCGTCTCGAGGCGAATTCCGCCGTGCCGGCGGTCCACGCGGCCAATCCGAGGGCAGCCAGGCGAGGCCGCCGCGCAATCGTGGCAACCCCGGCAAGCACCAGCGCGACCGTGATGGCGGCGTGCATCGGGCGGCGACCGATCGGTGCGGCTGCACGATGATGCCACCCTGGTCCGTGAAGGCGTCGCATCAGGGCGTCGTCGCCATTGCCGGCCTGGGCGTGGACGCTGACCCATCGACCGGCCGGTCGAATCGGATGTGTGACCTGACGCCGGCCGTCGATGATGCGGTATCCCGCGTCGATGATTCTCAATGCGAGGTCGGCGTCTTCGCGGAAGGCGCGGCGAAACCGCTCGTCGAAGCCGCCGATCTGCGCCAGGACCGCGCGCCGCATCGCCATGTCGGCCGTGATCCAGCGCGCGCCCTGCAGGCCGGCGACGTTTCGTTCCCAATCGGTAGGACGGCGCCCAATCGGCATCGGTACGCGCAGCCGTCCCTGGCTGGCGGCGACGCCTTCGGGTAGCTCGAGGTCGAGCCGGAGCTGCGCCAACCAGGCTTCGTCTGGGATCACGTCGTCATCGAGGAACGCAATCCAGTCCGCCGTCGAGGCACGCCAGCCGAGGTTGCGTGCGGCCGCCGGACCCCGGCCGCCGCTCCGCAGCACGTGGATGCGGCCTGCGAGCCGGCCGAGGTCGAGGCCGCGCTCGATCAATGGCGCCGCTGGGCGCCGGCGGTCATCGACCAGATAGATGTTGTCCGGCAGCGGCCCCGGCTGATCGCAGAGCGCGCACAGCAGATCGACCAGCGAGCGCCGGCCGAGCGTCGGAATCACGAGGTCAACGGTCACGCCGCGGCCCTCATGGTCATCGCCGAGCGCCGCACGAGAAAGGGCCCAATTGCCAGCGCGTCGACCGGCGCCGAGCCAAAGCATTCGAGCGCGTCGCGCGGATCGTCGACCATCGGCCGGCCCGCGGTGTTGAGGCTGGTGTTGACCACGACCGGAAGGCCGGTCCGGCGCTCGAAGGCGCGCAGCATGCGGGCCACCAGCGGTTCCTCCGCCGGGTCGACCGTCTGCGCGCGCGCCGTGCCATCGACGTGAATCACCGCCGGGATCCGGTCGCGCCATGCGTCGCGAACCTGGTGGACGAAGAGCATGTATGGGCTGGGGATCGGACCATCGAAAATCTCGCGGGCGCGATCGAGCAGGACCATCGGCGCAACCGGACGGAACTGCTCCCGGCCCTTGATGTCGTTGAGGCGGTTCAGGTTTGCGGCGCGCGACGGATTGGCAAGCAGGCTCCGATGGCCGAGCGCCCGTGGTCCATATTCGCTGCGACCCTGGAACCAGGCAACCACGCCGTCATCGGCGAGCACCTGCCCGACGGTTTCGGCGATGTCGGTTGGTTCCTCGTAGGCGACGTTGGCGGTGTCGAGCCAGCGGCGGAGCTCGCGCTCGGACCATTCGCGGCCAAGCGCTGCCGTCGTCATCGGTTCCGCGCGCGCCCCGAGTTCATGCGCGAGGTACAGCGCGGCGCCGAGCGAGGTGCCCGCATCGCCGGCCGCGGGCTGAACCCAGATGCGCTCGAACGGACCTTCGGCGGCCAGCCTCGAGTTCGCGACGCAGTTGAGGGCGACGCCGCCGGCCATGGTCAGGTTGCGGTCGCCGGTTTTCGCATGGAGCCAGCGGGCAAGGTCGAGGAGGACCTCTTCGAGCCGGCGCTGCACCGAGGCAGCTAGGTTTGCATGTTCGGCATCCCACTGCTCGGCTTTGCCAACCCGTGGCGCGTAGCGGTCCCAATCGATGCGCGCGACGCGAAATCCGCCATCGTCCCGCACCTGCACCGCTCGCCGGAAGTCGTCCAGGTAGGCCGGCGTGCCGTAGCTCGCCAGCGCCATCACCTTGTACTCGTCCGACGAGCGCATGAAGCCGAGATGCTCGGTGACTTCCTCGTACATGAGGCCGAGCGAATCGGGCAGGCGCTGGACAGAAAGCACCTCGAGCCTGCGCCCATCCCAGTGGCCGGCGAGGTGCGACGCATGCTCACCCCGACCGTCGAAGACGAGCACGCTCGAGGTCTCCATGGGCGCCGCCAGGTACGCCGAGGCCGCATGGGCAACGTGATGCGGCACGAAACGGACGCGCGCCGGATCCAGCCCCGGGAGGGCGGTCTTCAAAAAGGAGGGCGCTTCCCGCGCGTAGAGCGTGCGCAGGCCTTCCCACTCGTGCGCGGTGATGTCATCGCCATCGGGCGGCACGAGGTTCGGCTCGTAGGAATAGGCGACGGCGTCGAGTTCATCCGCACGAATGCCGGCGTCGCGCAGGCACCAGGCCGCGGATTTTTCCGGCAGCTCCCAGGCCGAAAATGGCACCGCGAGCTTGCCGTGTTTGCGCCGCGTGAAGCGCTCTTCTTCGGCGGCAGCGACGATCCGGCCGCCGGCAACCAGCGCGGCCGAAGGGTCGTGAAATATTGCGTTGATCCCGAGAACTCGGGATGCCTTCCCCTGTTCTGCCATAAGTTTAGGTGCGAAAAATTACGGTGAAACTTCCCCTTTAGGTAACAGTGTTTCTAACACAGCACGTTTGAAAACAGCAACCTCGAGCGGAGCGTCTGTGCGTTTGCGTCCTCGATTGCACGCCGGCGGATGACGTCGAATCAGAGGCACCGTACAATCGGGCACGCGGGGCGTAGCGCAGCCTGGTTAGCGCGCCTGCTTTGGGAGCAGGAAGTCGCGAGTTCGAATCTCGCCGCCCCGACCATCACCTCCAGGACGTACCAATGATCCCGGTCCTCATCGCCATCGCCGTCATCACGATCGCAGCCGTGCTCGCCTACCGCTGGTTCGAGCGCTATCGATACACCGATGCCTGGCGGCACAGCGAGTTACGAGGGTGGTCTTTCGGTTTCCTGATGTGGTTCGGTGGGCTCTTCGGCCATCGCCTTCCGCCACCGCCGCAGGCGAAGGTCGAGTTTGCGAGCAAAGACAAAGCCGACAACCTCCCTGCCCCGTCTACGGGGGAGGGTCGGGGTGGGGGCCGCGATTCAGGCGGCTCGTCGCTCCCGGATGATGCTCCGCACGAAGAACAGTAAGTTCGCCGGACGCTCGGCGAGCCGGCGCATCAGGTACGGATACCACTCCGTGCCGTAGGGCACGTAAATCCGGACGCGATAGCCCTCGCGGAGCAGCCGCTCCTGCAAATCGCGCCGGATGCCATACAGCATCTGGAACTCGAACCGATCGGTGGCAATCGACCGCTCGCGCGCGAAGGCGCGGGTCGCCTCGATCAACCGGTCGTCGTGGGTCGCGATCGCCGGATAGGTGCCATGCTCCAACAGCTCGCGCATCTCGGCCTCGAACTGCCGGTCGACGTCAGCTTTCTTGGGATAGGCGACCGTGGCCGGCTCGTCGTAGGCGCCCTTGACCAGGCGCACCCGAATGCCGGCCTCGTTCAACCGTCGCACGTCGTCCAATGTCCGGTAGAGATAGCTCTGCAGCACGGTGCCGACGTTGGGAAAACGCTGGTGAAACTCGAGCACCAGCTCGATCGTCCGCTGGGTATAGGCCGAGCCTTCCATATCGACTCGCAGGAAGGTGTTCAACTGCTGAGCTCGCTGAAGGATGCGGGTCAGCAGCTCGCGGCAGAGATCCGCCGAGATATCGAGGCCCAGCTGGGTGAGCTTGACCGACACGTTGGCGTTCAGGCCGTCGCCCGCGATCCGTTCGAAGGCCGCGAGGTAATCCTCGGTGGCGGCGCGCGCGGTCCGCTCTTCGCGCACGTTCTCTCCCAGGTGATCGAGGCTTCCCGACCAGCCGCGCGCGTTCAGCTCGCGCATGACACGCACCGCATCCTCGAGCCGGTCGCCGGCGACGAAGCGGTAGGCCAGCGCGGCGGTGAAGCGCTGCCGCGTCGCGAACCGTTGCAGGCTGCGGCGATGGGAGAGGTAGAGAAACGATGCGCGCAGCATCAGGCGCCGGCGCCCGCCGACATCACCGCGTCGAAGGCGCCATGAACCTCGAGTGCATTCAACGCCCGTGCCCGGTGGCTGAGCAGGTTCTTCTCCTCCAGGCTGAGCTCGGCGAGGTGGCGACCATCCGGAAGGCGAAAGACCGGATCGAAGCCAAATCCATGCTCACCTCGCGGCGGCGCCGCAATGCTGCCGGCCACGACACCCTCCCCCACGAACTCGCGGCCATCCGGGAGCAACAAGACGGCCGTGCAGCGAAAGCTCGCCGCCGGCGCTTCGCGGATATGCTCCCCCAGAGCCCGGAGCAACGCCTCGCAGAGCGCGATGCTATCGCCGTAGTGTTCGCGACCGGCGAAATAGGCGGACTGCACGCCAGGCTTCCCGCCGAGCGCCACCACTTCGAGTCCGGAGTCGTCGGCAAGCGCTGGCAGGCCGGCCGCATCGACGGCCGCGCGCGCCTTCTTGCGGGCGTTCTCCAGGTAGGTACTCCCGTCCTCCTCGACCTCGAACCGAATGCCGAGCTCGCTGGGACTCACCAGCTCGACGGCAACCTCGGCCAGCAGCGCCCGGATTTCTTCGAGTTTGCCCCGGTTGTTGGTGGCGAGCAGCAGGCGATTCAGCGCAGCTTGAGCGCTTTGCGTTGCGCCTCGACCAGCTCGGCAGAGCCCTTGACGGCGAGCTGCAGCAGCTGCTGCATCTCCTCGGGCGCAAACGGCTCCTGCTCCGCCGTTCCCTGGATTTCGATGAACCGGCCGTCATCGGCGAGCACGCAATTCATGTCCGTCTGGGCCGCGAAGTCCTCGAGGTAATTGAGGTCCAGGCGCGGCTGTCCCTGGACGATGCCGACGCTCACTGCGGACACGAAGTGCTTGATCGGCAACACGCGCAGGGTGTTGCGCTCCATCGCCTTCTGCAGCGCGAGGTGCAGCGCGACGAAGCCGCCGGTGATCGAGGCCGTCCGCGTTCCGCCGTCGGCCTGCAGCACGTCGCAGTCGACCATGACGGTCCGCTCGCCCATCAGCGGCATGTTGACCGCGGCGCGCAGCGCCCGCCCGATCAGGCGCTGGATCTCCTGGGTGCGCCCGTCCACGCGCCCGGTGCGCGACTCACGGGCGGTCCGGGTTTGGGTCGCGCGAGGCAGCATCGAGTACTCGGCCGTGACCCAGCCTTCCCCGGTCCCCTTCTTGTGCGGCGGCGGCTTGTCATCCCAGCTTGCCGTGCAGAGCACCCGCGTGTCGCCCATTTCGATGATGGCCGAGCCCTCGGCATAGAGATTGACGCCGGTCTGGATCCTCACCGGCCGCAGCTGGTCCGGTTTGCGGCCGTCGGGTCGGGTCTGAGCCAATCTGCCGCTTATCTTCGCAGAGCGCCGATCACCAGGATGCCGATCTCGAAGAGGATGATCAAGGGGATGCAGAGCAACATCGGCGTCACCGGGTCCGCGCCCGGCGTCACGATGTTGGACCCGGCAAAGATGCCCAGCCAGAATTTGAATCGGTTGCGCGTCAAGAACTGACGCGACACGATGCCGGCAAGGCCGAGCATGGTCATCGCCAGCGGCAGCTCGAAGGTGATGCCGAAGATGATGATCAGCAGCATCACGAAGTTGAGGTAGCTGTTGACCAGGGCGAGGTACTGAATCTCGTTCGTCCCAAAGCCGATCAGGAAGCGCAACGCGATGGGCATCGCGAAGTAGGCGAAACCCATGCCCATCAGAAACAACAGGACGGCGGACGCCACGAACCCAACCGCGAATCGGCGCTCGTTGCGGTGAAGGCCGGGCGCGACAAAAGTCCACACCTGCCAGAGGATGACCGGGCTCGCCAGGATGAACCCCGTGAAGAAGCCGATCTTGAAATAGAGCAAGAACTTGTCGACGGGGGCGGTGACGTACAGCTTCTCGTTGCCAATCACCGCCCGTATCGGATGAAGGATCAACTCCAGGACGTAGCCCGAGAGAAGAAACCCGATCACGGCGCCGACGGCGAGCGCGATGAAGGAGATGATCAGCACGCGTCGAAGCTCCTCGAGGTGCTCGATCACGGTCATCCGCCGCTCCTCGTCGGCAGAGACCAGGCGCGGCTTAGCCATTTACCGCCGCGGCCCCCTGCTCAGGCTTTGGTGTCGCTTGGCGCCTTAACGTCGGGAGCGGGCTTGCTGTCAGGCGTGCTCGTGGTTTCACTGGCCGACGAGACCGTCGGCGCTGGATGCTGGTCGGCGCCGCGGCGAATCTCATCGCCCAGCTCGGAGGACGAGCGCCGAAACTCGCGCATCGCGCGACCAATCGCGGCCCCGACTTCCGGCAGCTTCCCCGGCCCCCAGATGATCAGAATGATCGCCAGAACGAGCAACAGCGCCCAGGGACGATCGCCGATAAATGGCATCTGATACTCCTTTGCGCCGCCATTATACGCCCGGGTTTCCGGCGGCTCGTGAGATCGGGCTGAGAGCTAGGGGACCTGTTCCTGAACCGTTACCGAGGTCATGGTGTCGCCCTGGGCGATCTTGAGCACGACGTCCATGCCGCTGTTGACGTAGCCGAACAGGTTGTACAGCTTTTGCAGCTTCGAGGTGTCATCGACGGTGCAGATGAAGAACTGGCTCCCGTTCGTGTTGGGCCCCGAATTCGCCATCGCGACGGCGCCCGCCGTGTATTGCCCCTTGACCGGCTCGTCGTTGAACTTGTAGCCCGGGCCGCCCGTGCCATCCCCCTTGGGGTCGCCGCCCTGGATGACGAAGTCGGCGACCACCCGGTGCCACTTCAACCCGTCGTAAAACTTGTTGCGCGCCAGGAAGACGAAGTTGTTGACCGTGTTCGGCGCCAGCGCCGGCTGAAGGCAGAGGGTCATCGTCCCCTTGTTGGTGACGATCGTCACGAGGTACTGGAGGCTGGTGTTGATCGCCATCGCCGGCGGCGCGCTGAAGCTCCGCTTACCGGCGTTGTCGTCGGTTGGCGCCAGCGGCGAGCCGAAGTGCAGCGACGAGCAGTCCGACACCGTTGTCACCGGCGTGGGCGTCGGCGTGGCGACAGCAACGGGAGCGGCAACGGGGCCAAGTGTCCTTCCAAGATAAACCGCGAAGGCGAGTATAGCGGCGGCGAGGATGCCGAGGGTGGCCAGCAACTGCCAGACCGGCCGCCCGCTCGAAGGCGACCCGCCGCTCGCGCCCGGACGCGAGCTCAGCCGAGCTCCTCCCAGCAGGGGATCTCGCGCGCCGCTTCTTTCGCGTGATAGGTGAGGATGACCTGCGCGCCGGCGCGGCGGATCCCGAGCAGGACCTCGCGCAGCGCGCGCCGCTCATCGATCCAGCCGTTGGCTGCAGCCGCCTTGAGCATGGCGTACTCGCCGCTGACGTTGTAGGCCGCGACCGGCACCTCGGTCGCCTCGGCGACGCCGCGAATGACGTCGAGGTAGGCGAGCGCCGGCTTGACCATCACGATGTCCGCGCCTTCGTCGATATCGAGCCGGGCCTCGAGAACCGCCTCGCGCACGTTGCCCGCATCCATCTGGTAGGCACGCCGGTCTCCAAACTGCGGCGCCGAGCCGGCGGCCTCGCGGAATGGCCCGTAGAACGCGGAGGCGTATTTCGCGGCATAGGCGAGGATGGCCCGATCGGCGAACCCAGCCTGATCGAGTGCGCCGCGAATCGCGCCGACCTGTCCGTCCATCATTCCCGAGGGCGCGATCACGTCGGCGCCGGCGGCTGCCTGCGAGACGGCGATCCGCTGGTAGATCTCGAGGGTCGCATCGTTCGCCACCGTCTGGCCCTCCAGCACGCCGCAATGGCCGTGGTCGGTGTACTCGCAGAGGCAGAGGTCGGCCATCAACACCAGGTCGTTCCCGAACGCCTCGCGCAGCCGGCGGAAGCCTTGCTGCACGATGCCCTCTTCGGCCCAGGCGCCCGAGCCCTGGGCGTCCTTGGACGCGGGGATCCCGAACAGGATCACGCTCTGGACGCCGAGCTCGAGTGTCGACTCCACCTCGCGCGTCAGCGAGTCGAGCGTGTGCTGACGATGGCCCGGCATCGCCTCCAGGGCGACGGGCTCATCGACGTCTTCGCGCAGGAACAGCGGGTAGACCAGGTCCTGTGGGCCGAGCTGGGTTTCCCGCGCCAGCCGCCGCAGCGCCGGCTTGGCACGGAGGCGACGGGGACGCTGCGAGGGAAAACTCATGCTGAAACCGGAGCGCGGCTGCGGACGATCGCCTCGACCAGCCCGCGCGTCGTGAACTCCGCAGCGATGATAGCAACCCGCAATCCGTGCGCCTTCGCCGTCGCCGCGGTAATGGGACCGATGCACGCGACCGGCGAGCGTCCAGCCAAATCGGGGCCCGCCGCGTCGACGAAATTGCGCACCGTCGAAGAGCTGGTCAAGGTGACGAGGTCGACGCTTTCCAGCGCGCGGGCCAGCCGCGCCGCCAGGCCGTCGGGCGCAACGGCGCGATAAGTTTCGACAACGTCGACCTGGATCCCGCGCGCTTGCAAGACCTCCGGAAGAACCTCACGCGAGCCGGCCGCTCGAGCCAACAAGACCCGGCCGCCGTTTGGCATCGCCACCACCAGGCGCTCGGCCAGCTCCTCGGCGACGAACGAATCGGGAACCAGGGCGGCATCCACGCCATGCTGGCGCAGCCGGGCGGCCGTCTCCGAGCCGATCGCCGCAACCTTTATATGTGCGGGAATCCGCAGCTTCGCCGCCTCCGCCAGTTCGAACCAGCGATCGACGCCGTTGCTGCTGGTCAGCACCAGCCAGTCGGCGCCAGTGATCGCCGCAAGCCGAGCGGGCTCAACGGCCATCGGTTCGATCTCGATGACAGGACATACCGCAACCTCGGCACCCTCGGCGCGAAGCATCCCGGCCAGCCCCTCAGCCTGGCGCTCAGCTCGGGTGACTAGGATTCGAAGACCCGCAAGTGAGCCTTGCTGCGGCGTCAGCAGCCTGGTCGCGCCCTGCGCTTTCAGGTCCTCCGCGACGGTATCGACGACCCTGGCGTCCTCCGTTCCTCGAGCCGACGCTCGCAGGACCCGCCGACCGTCGGCGTCGAGGACGACCGCGCGCAGCTGCAGCTGCCCGGCCACGACAGTGGCATAGGCGCCGAGCGCCGACAGACATCCGCCCCCGAGGCGGCGCAGTAGGGCCCGCTCCGCGGCGACGGCGCGATGCGTGTCCGCGTCGTCGATCGCCGTGACCAGCGCAGCCGCCTCGCTTCCTTCCACAGCCTGCACCGCCAGCGCGCCCTGGCCGGGAGCGGGCAGCATCGCGTCGAGGGAAAGCCGTTCGTGCGCCTCGCCGATGCGGCCGAGCCGTTCCAGTCCGGCGGCCGCCAGCACCAACGCATCCACGTCCCCTTCCTTTAGCCGCCGCAGCCTGGTGTCGACGTTGCCCCGGATCTCGAGGGAAACCAGGTCCGGACGCGCTACAGCGAGCTGAGCCATGCGGCGCGGGCTTCCCGTGCCGACCTTCGCGCCCCGTGGAAGCGTCGCCAGGGTGGCCCGTTCCCGGCAGATCAGGACGTCGCGGGCATCGGCGCGCGGCAGATAGCCGGCGATCGTGAGCCCGGGAGTCTCGACCGTTGGCAGGTCCTTGGCCGAATGGACGGCGAGCTCCGCCCGCCCATCGAGCAGCGCGCGTTCCAGCTCTTTGACGAAAACGCCTTCGCGAGGCGACTCGGTCAATTTCAACGTCGGGTGCCGGTCGCCGTGCGTGGTCAACGGCTCGAGAACGAAGTCATGGTCGGGATGTGCCCGCCTGAGGGCATCGGCAACCAACTGCGCCTGGATCAGCGCCAGCGTGCTCCCCCTGGTGGCGAGCCGGACCCTCATGCCCGCGTGGTTTAGTTCCGGCGGCGGACCACGTAGTAGGTAAGCGCTTCGAGGGCGTCACGGTGCGCCGACGTGGCAAACGCGGCCAGCTCGGCTCGCGCTTTCTCTCCGAATTCGCGCGCGTACTCGTACGACTCCTCGACGGCTTTCGATCCGCGCACGATGCGGACGACGTCGGCATAATCGCCGTCGGTCAGCACCGACTTGCGCAGAATCGCCTCGAGGTCGCCGTTCACGCCTGGGTCACTGCGCGCCAGCATCAGTGGCAGCGTGACGGTCCCCTGCTTCAGGTCGTTGCCCACCGGCTTCCCGACTTCTTCCTCGGTCGCGAGGTAGTCGAGCACGTCGTCGGCGATCTGAAAGCTCATGCCGAGGTAGCGGCCGAAGCGGCGCATCCGCTCCACGTCGCTCTCCGAGAGACCGCCGAGCACCGCGCCGCAATAGGTCGACGCCGCCAGCAGGGCCGCCGTCTTGCGCTCGATCTTCGCGTAGTACTCGTCCAGTGCCTGGTCATAACGCCGCTGGCTGGTCAGCTGCAGCATCTCGCCGAAGCAGATCGTCATCACCGTCTGGGAGAGGAGCGCGTCGATCGCCGGATTGCCGATCTCCGACATCAGGTTGGCGCCCTTGGCGAAGTAGTAGTCGCCGATGATGATCGCGGGATTCGGCCCCAGCCGTTCGTGAATCGTCCGTAATCCGCGCCGGGTCGGCGCCCCGTCGATCAGGTCGTCGTGGATCAGTGTGGCGTTGTGGATGAATTCGATCGCCATCGCGGCGGATTGCACATGCTCCCGCCGGCCTGGCGATCCGAGCCCGGCAGCAAGAAAAACCAGCGCCGGTCGCAATCGCTTGCCGCCGGCCTCGAGGATCTGTTCCATGGCGTCGGCCACCGGGCCAAGGTCGGCCCGAACCGTGGCGTGCAGCCGGCGCTCGAAGTCCTCAAGCTCGGTCCGGATAGGGACGACGAAGTCGGTCCCGGTCATGGTCGCGCTCACGCGGCGCCCTCGCCACCGCTTGGCCCATCGACAAGCTCGAGCGGGACACTCTTGATCGGCGGCAGGTCCTGGCCGAAGAGGATGCGGGCGGTTTTGGTGAACCGACCGGGCGAGCCGGTGACGAAGATCTGGTGGCGCGCCGGCTCATCGGCCGACGACTCCAGACCGTTCTTCGCCAGCACTCGTTTCACCCGGGCGGCGGTCGTTTCCGCCGAATCGACGACCGTCACCGCCTCGCCGAGGATCTTCACGATCAACGGCCTCAGCAGCGGGTAGTGGGTGCAGCCGAGGATCAGCGTGTCGGCTTCAAACCTGCGGATGTCGTCCAGGTCGGCTCGAAGCACCGCCTCGGTCTCCGGCGACTCGGCCTGGCCGGCCTCCACCAGGTCGACCAGCTTGGGGGCGGCCTTCGCCAGCACCCCGATCGTCGGGTTCGCCTCCAGGATGGCGTGGCGGTACTCGCCGCTCTGCAGAGTGCCTTCGGTGGAGATGACACCCACCCGCCGGTTCTTGGTCGCCGACACCGCGGCCTCGGCCCCGGGCGTGATGACGCCAACGATCGGGATGTCGAAGACCTCCCGGGCGGTATTCAAGGCCGCCGCCGTCGCCGTGTTGCAGGCGATCACGACCAGCTTGACGTCGAGCTGCTCCAGGAACCGGATGATGTTGAGGGCGAAGTGCCGCACCTGCGCCTGGTAGCGGGGCCCGTAGGGAAAGTGCCCGAGGTCGGCGAAATAGATGGTCGACTCGTGCGGCAGCTGCTGCTGCAGCTCGCGCAGCACGGTCAGGCCCCCGACGCCCGAGTCGAACACGCCGATCGGGCGCGGGTCACTCATTCGCAGCCATCTTAACAACCACTAATTTGAATTGGACTCGAGATACGGGGCGATGACAATCGGGCGGCGAGTTGATCCACCGCCGCTTGTCGCTGCAAGCGGCAGCGCCCGTCGCAGTTGTATCGAGCGATGAAGCCGCACGTTCGGCGTGGCCGGGTCGCGAAGGAAAAGCGCATCGAGCGCGCTCGCGCTCGCCAAGCCGCCCCCAAGAAGCAAGCCGCCTGACGCCTCGTCGCGCAGGAAAAGCCGCCAGTCTCGCTGGCCGGTTCGCGCTCCGCTCTTGGCCGCTCTTTTACAGCGCCGCCTATTGGCATCGGACGCAGGGTCCAAAAGTCGTTACACGGCAGACGAACACCAGCCCAGTCGAGCCGCGCATAGGCGACATGGGCACCTGACCAACATCCGCCTCGAACGGTCGACCACCTTGGGTCACCGACTTCGTTTGTCTGCGTCACGAACCTGGGCCAAGATGAGCACCGCTTCTCCGTCCGCCCACACGAATTGGTCTCAGCGTGATCTTGCACCATCTCCAGCGCCTCGCCCGCTCCGTCGCCCTGGCTGCCGCGCTTGTGACCGTGGCGGCGCTCTCGACCCAACTACCGGTGTCCGCCGACAGCACCATGACCGTTCCGGTCATGGGCCAGCAGGACCCCGCCTGGGGCGGCGCACCGCTCGGCACCTCGACAACCGACACGGTTGCCTCCTCCGGCTGCGCCATCACGTCGGTCACGATGCTGCTCCGCTATTACGGCATGCATACGGATCCGGGCGCGCTCAATGCCTGGCTGACGGCGAACGGCGGCTATGCGTTCGATGATTCCCTGGTCTGGGCTTCGATCACGAGCTACACCGGCGGCCGCGTCGCATTCTTACAGTGGACTGGCGCGGACCTGGGCCTCATCCAGAGCGAGCTCGACGCCGGCAGACCGGTCGTCGCCGAAGTCCAGCTGAACGGCAACCAGCACTTCGTCCTGATCACCGGCTACACCGGTGACGGCGGCTTCCAGATCAACGATCCCTGGTTCGCCGACAGCGTCAACTTCAGCGACCGCTACGGCGATCCGGCGACTGGGGTGGTCTCGATCCGCACCTTCATCCCGGCGAACCCCGCCGGCTCGAGCGGCGGCGGCCGGCTGAGCTGGCTTGCCAATCCCTCAGCGTCGTTGCATCTATCGCAATAACGATCGCGTCGGCGTCCAGCGGTAGCTCGCTTCGATACTGACGATACTTGCGTCGCAACGCCATGATGGCGCGGCGATGCTCCGGATCCGGCGCCTCAAGCATTCTCGCCCTGCCGCGAACCAACACGTACCAGAGCCGTCGCCAATCCTCCTCGTAGTGATCGACGAGAAAGGCCGCAGTCGGATTCGTGCGGATGTTCATCAGCCGCGCCAGCGTTCGCGGATCGCGCTTCGGCTTGGCGTCGATCGCGTGATAGATCGTGTCGCCAACCAGCACGAAGCACACGGGAACCAGGCCGAGTTGATCGTGACCCGCGGTCGCCAGATGTCCGACGCGGGCACCCGCCACCAACCGACGCACGGGCGTCGAGATCAGGGCCATCCCTTAGATGATGAAGAAATTCGGCGCTTGCCAGCATTGCAATGTGGTGACATTTGCGCTATAACTATTTCTGGAATGACCGCTGGAACGTGGCTCAAGGCTCGCCTGGTCGAACTCGCCGCCGCGCTGTGCACCGCCTCGGTGCTCATGGGTGGCCTGGCCGTCGGCGTCCCATTCCTCCGCAGCCGAATCGCCGAGACGTTCCTTTACAGCTTTTGCTGCGTCGCGGCCGTGCTGGTGCGCGCCGCGCTCGATCTCGGTGCCCGCTCGCTCGTCTTCGCCGCGCACCATGCCGTGCCTCGGCATATCGTGATACCGGCGCTATCACGATATCCGGCGGGAATGGTAAGATAGCGTCCCGGTAGAGGTTCGGGCTCAGCGGCCCACCAAGGGAGGACACGCATGGGATATCTGAAGGGCGTCCTGCACGGCGCAATCATCGGCGGCGTAGTCGCACTGCTCTACGCGCCCAAGCCGGGCCGGGAGATGCGCGTCGAATTGTCGGATCGCCTCGACCAGGTTCGCGGACAGATGCAGCCGGTCATCGACCAGGCGCAAGGCGTGGTTGATGCCGCACGGCCGCAGGTCGAGCGCGGGATTTCCAAGGCGCAGCAACAGGCGCAGAAGATGACGCGTCGCACCGACAGCAGCTCATCGAGCGCCTACGGCGGTTCGACCGGCGTTGGCACCGGCAGCGCCCCAAGTCCCGGCGTCTGATAAGCGCGCCTAAAATCTAGGTCGTGTCGGACAACGGAGAGGGGATCGTCGTCGCGGGCGGTGTCCGTACGGCGATCGGCAAGTTCGCGGGCGCCTTCAAGGACCTGCCGACCTCTGATCTGGGCGCCGCGGCCATCAAGGCTGCCGTCGACCGGGCCGGGATCGCCGCGGACCAGGTCGACGAAGTCATTCTCGGTTGTGTCGGGCAGGTTGGCGAGGACGCGTTCAACGCACGGCTGGCGACGCTGAAAGCCGGCCTTCCCGAGAAGACGACCGCCTTCAATGTCAACCGCCTCTGCGGATCGGGCCTGCAGGCGATCAACAGCGCCGTGCAGGAATTGCGCACCGGTGAAGCCGAGGTCGTCGTCGCCGGCGGCAACGAAAACATGTCGATCCAGCCCTACCTGCTGCCCCGTTCGCAGGTTGGCTGGAGGCTCGGCGAGGCCGAGCTGATCGACGGCACACTCTCGCTGGTGACCGATCCATTCGGCCGGTACCAGATGGGCTGCACCGCGGAAAAGGTCGCCGATCGCTACGGCGTCTCTCGCGAATCGCAGGATAAGTTCGCGGCGGAGAGCCAGCGCCGCGCCGTCGCGGCGATCGCGGAAGGACGCTTCAAGGACCAGATCGTTCCGGTCGCCGTGCCACAAAGAAAAGGCGAGCCGGTGATAGCCGACAGCGACGAGCATCCTCGGCCGGGCACCACCGTCGAATCGCTCGGCCGGTTGAGGCCCGCTTTTCGCGACGGTGGCACAGTGACCGCCGGCAATTCATCCGGCATCAACGACGCCGGCGCGGCGGTCGTGCTGATGACCAAACGTAAGGCCGATGAGCTCGGTGTCACGCCGCAGCTCGAATGGGTCGCCGATGCGGTGGCCGGCATCACGCCCGAGATCATGGGCGTGGCGCCGATCTTCGCGGTGCAGAACCTGCTGCGCAAAGTCGGCATGACCGTCAACGACATCGACCTGATGGAGTTGAACGAGGCGTTCGCTGCCCAGGCGGTCGCGGTTATCCGGGAGCTCGAGATCGACCCGGACAAGGTCAATCCGAACGGCGGGGCCATCGCCCTCGGGCACCCAGTCGGCGCCACCGGCGCCATCCTCACGGTCAAGCTCGCCTACGAGCTCAAGCGGCGCCAGGCCGAGTGGGGAATCGTCACCATGTGCATCGGCGGCGGCCAGGGGATCGCCACCCTCTTCCGCAACCTCAACTAACCCCTCCCTCAATCCCCTCCCCCCGCT
>DAIPYJ010000026.1:29793-35154 GCA_036782775.1 Candidatus Dormiibacterota bacterium
GTGCTGACTATTCCCTCCCCCGTTTACGGGGGGGGCAGGGTGGGGGGCGTTTTGCGTTGTACCAGCAGTGTCAGGCCTGCCCATCCGGCCAATTCTCCTCGCGGTCACGATCGTGCTGTCCGCGATCGCCTTAATCCGCTTCGGCGTGCTCGTCTGGGTCATCGTCATGATGGTCGGCGTCACAGCGTCGGTCCTCGCCGGCCGCCGTCGGGCGGGGCGATTCGGCCGTAAGCGCGTTCGCCGTACCGGCCCGGATTGGCAGCCGGCGGTGCAGCATGCGGAACTGCCGGCGCCCTCAGAGGATCCCGCCGTTGGCTACCCCGAGCCAACCGTCGAGCAGTTCGCGAGCCGCATGCCGCCGCTGGCCCAGCTCAATCTCGATGGCGCGTTGCGCACCCAGCTCGATGGTTTCGCACTCGGTCGCGCCAAGCGGATCATGGAAGCGCCCGATCTTCTTCCCCACGCCGCGGCTGATCCGGAATCCTGGCCTGTGGTTGAGCTCGCTGTGCAGCAGACGCTCACGGTCGCACGCCAGCGCGGCATCGAGTTTTTAGCCGAGGGGTTGGTCCGCCTGCAGCAAGCTCTCGCTCTCAGCGCGGCGCAGGGTGTCCTCCTGGCGGAGTGGCGGCAGCTGGACGACGGCCCCACCGTGTGGGATGGGCCGGCCGCCCGGGTTCGCGCCTCTGATGCTTTCGCCATTCAGCGCATCACGGAGGCGATGGAGCGGCGGCTGCTCCCGGATCTCTTTGCCGGCATCTCCCGACGGCCGCCCGATTTCGAAGTCCGGCTCCTGATCCCCTACGCGTTCAGCACGGCGTTCTACCTGCGGCTGCGCGGCACTCCGCCGGCAATGGCCGCCTGACGCGCTAGGAAACGACCCGGACCGGTGGCACGTCGTCGTGCCGGTGTAGGGAGAAGCGGACGTACGACCGGTCCCCAATCCACTGCGTCGGTGGGGTCGCCCACCACTTCGCCATGTTGTTCAGCTGCACGGCATATTGCGACCGCAGGCGCGAGAACGCCAGCCACGACTCTTCCGCGCCCAGCAACTTCCAGCCGGCGGCCGATAGGCGGGTCCGAGCGTCATCAAACTCATACCGTTCGACCCCACCATCGCCGTCGCCGGTGACGTGGTAATAGCGGCTGAGGTCTTCGACCAGGTGGAGGCCCATCGAGAACATCATTTTGGCCGGACCCCGGGCGCCATCCTCGACGGTCGTCAGCAGCAGCGTCGACGCGTCGAGCACCGCCCCAAGGGCGCTCACCCACGATTCGTTGTCGTGCGAGGAGCGGAAATAAGTCAGGATCGGGAAGGCCAGGTGGCTATCGAGAACTTCGGCCGCCCACTTCTCCCATTCGCCCAACAGCCTCGGCAAGTCGTCGCGCAACCCGTATTTCGCCGTCGTCTCGAGAAGCGTGACACCGGAGGGTGGCGCTCCTGCGCGCGCATCGAGCGTCACGATCTGGATCTCCCGCCGCTGAAACGAGGCATACAACGAGAACAGAAAGCTGATGGATAAGGCGATCGTGCCCAGACCAAAGCCTCCGGCAAGGAGTGCAAGGATGCGCGCCGGCCCCGACCTGGCGACGATGTCGCCAAAGCCGATGGTCAGGACCGAGGTCCCCGCGAAGTAGAACGCGGTTGGGAAGTCATGGATCGCCGGAGCCAGCTCGGAGCGAAGCCCCAGGAAGATAAATGCGAACCCGACGATCAGCCCAAAGATCCAGAGCACGAGCAGCGCCACGACCGCCATTGGCGCAAACGTTCCGAAGAGCCGCTCCCTTTTGCCTGTCGACTCCAGCCGCAGGCCCCACCAGCGGCAGAGGATCCAGCCAGGGCGCACGATCCACCGGCTCAGCCGCCACTTGGCCGGGGTGGCCCGTGGTACGACGACGCCCTGGAAGACATCGTTGACGACGTACGTCACAACCGCCACGCCGACGATGACGCTCAGCGCGTCAAGCATGAGCCAACCCGGTAACCCAGAAAAGGTCGCCAACGCCCTGAATGGTGGTCGTAGTTCTCCACCTCGAGTCTGCTTGCATGCTGGGCCTCCCTTCGCTTGGCAATTCTCTGGGTACAAACTAACCGTGTCAAGAACGAAGTGAGATGTGGCCACACCAGCAGTGGCCAACGGCATTAGCCATGCTGCGGAATATGGAACGCGTCTCTCCGCGTCTAAGGCCTTAGTTCGAGACACTACTATGTCGGTGAGCCACGACATGCTTGCAGCTGAGTTCCGGCGTTGTCCACAGCCAAGGGTCGCCGGTATCTCTTTGCCACCGCGACCATGTGTCGTTACTCGACATAGGCACTCCGATGCCCGAGGTCAGGCCAGGTCACAGTTCCCAGGTGCTCGGCAGCGTATAAAGGCGCCACAGAACAAAGGTGCCGGCGTCCGATGAGTCAGCTATCTCAATGGCTCGAACAGAATGGTTGGGTCTGGGCAGAGCGCCTTGCCGTGGTTGCTGGGATCATCGGTATCCCTGCAGCAATCGCGGGACTGCTGCAGCTTCGAAAACGTGCTCGCATTCGCGTAGGCTTCGAGCCACTAACACGAACTCGTTTTCTTCGACGACGCCTACCGGCAGCTACGGTCACACTGCCCGCTGCGTACACATCCGATCCGACTGTTAGCGACCCGCTACAAATAGACCTGTGTGTCTTCAACTTGGGCAGTGAAACGGCTCGTGATCTTCTTGTCAACACCACGATCACATGGCCAAAGCCTATTGGGCAGTCCCACGTGACCGGAGTCCCGACTGAAGAGCTTCGAGTGGGCTCGGATGGTCGCCCACACTGGGTGTTCGAGATCAGTCACATTAACGCGGGAGACCACTTTCACACAATTTGTATTGTTCGGGTTCCCCGCCATTTGGGAAAGCCAATCGCTATGCGGTATGCCGTGTCGATGGCCGGCGGACATACGGTTGAAGGCCAGGTGACGGTACATCTGCAAAGCCCAGAGCCATCATTAAGCCTGGCAGCGAGGGCTCCTCATCCGATTCGATCTGAGACGGCGGATTCGTCTGGGAGCGAACCGATCGAGTCCTAGGCAGGGTAACTCAGCTAAAGCGATTTGCGAGCTCGTCTCGGAGAAGGCCGTTTAGCCGACACCCGACGGCGACGGGATAATTCAATCCTTCCCGTGCCCAGCCTAAAACTGGGGAGTCACCCCGCGAATGCTTCATCTGGCTGGAGCGCTATGCCGGGACGGGGACTCGAACCCCGACGCCCTTTCGGGCAGGCGATTTTAAGTCGCCAACGTCTACCGATTCCGTCATCCCGGCGCGAGCAACATTGTAGGTCTGCTTCCCTTGTAATCCGGCGCGACATGCAGTAGGCTGCGCGTCCGCGATGGTCCGGCTAATTGGACGGATGGTGGCCCTCTTGCTGGTGGCTGGGGGAGTGTGCGGCGCCCTCGCCTCCTCGGGCGGCCTCCAGGTGATTCGAGCCCATGCGGTCCAGACGGTGGTCGCGCTCGCCAGCGCCACGGACGTCATCGATACGCCGCTCCCACGGGTTCATCCGTCGATCGCCCCGACCCCCAGCCCGTCTCCCTCACCAGCGCCGGCGCCGTCAGTTGCACCGGCCCGTTCTCAGACTGCCGTCCGCCTTCCAGTTGCAACGCCCCGTCCTATCCCGCCCCCGGACGTCACGGCCCAAGAACTCGCCCTCGTCAATCTCGATACCGGACGCTTCCTCTGGCAATCGAATAGCCGCTCAGCCTGGGCCCCCGCAAGCCTGACCAAGATCTTCACCGCCATGGTTGCGCTCGATCTGATGCGTCTCGACACCGTCGTCACCGTTCCCGCGTCTGTCAGTCAGCTTCCTCCGGATTCAACGGTCATGGGACTGACGCCAGGCGAACAGGTGACAGTCCGTCAGTTGATGTACGGCGTCTTCCTTAACTCCGGCAACGACGCCGCAGAGACGCTGGCGTCAGCGGTCACCTCGAGAGCAACCTTCATCGCCGACATGAATGCGAAGGCGGCTCGCCTCGGCCTGCATACGACGCATTTCCAGAATCCGACCGGGCTCGATGCCGCCGGCCACTACTCGTCGGCTTATGACCTGGCGGTCGCCGCCACCTACCTCGAATACCACTATGGATCGCTGATTTCGATAGCCTCGACGCCTTCCATAACGTTTCCGGCAACGGCGACGCACAAGACCTTCGTGCTCACAAACCTCAACAAGCTGCTCTGGACGTATCCGGGCACCTACGGCCTGAAGACGGGCTGGACCGACGCCGCCCTCGGCTGCCTGATCACGACCTCCAGCCGCGGCGGCCACCGCATCCTGGCGGTGATGCTCGGCGCCCCGAATGGGACCGCCTACGCCCAGATGCCGGCAGTGCTCGATTACGGCTTTGAGCTGCTCGGCGTCCTCCCCCGTCCGGCCACCAGCTGAGATCGGTCACATTTGGAGTGCCGGAGGTGCTTAACCAACGATGACTACGCCCACTCTGTCGACTCATGCCCTCTCGAAGAACTACGGCGATCGACCGGCGGTGAAGGACCTGACCATCGAGATCGAACCCGGTGAGATCCTCGGCTTCCTCGGTCCCAACGGCGCCGGCAAGACGACCACCATCCGGATGGCCCTCGGGCTGATCCGCCCGACCTCCGGTCGCGTCCACATCCTGGGCGAGGATGTTGCGCATCACGGCGCGAGGGTGCTCCCGCGCGTCGGCGCCCTGGTCGAATCCCCCGCTCTTTACCTCTATATGTCAGGTCGCGAGAACCTGCGCGCATTTGCCTCCGTGCTCGGTGGCGTGCCGAAGTCGCGCCTCGATGAGGTCCTCGAGCTCGTCGATCTGACCGGCCGCCAGCGCGATCGCGTCGGCTCCTACTCGATGGGGCTGAAGCAGCGGCTCGGCGTCGCCACTGCCTTGCTCCACGATCCCGACCTCCTGATCCTCGATGAGCCCGCTAACGGCCTCGACCCCGCCGGCATCGTCGAGATGCGTGACCTGCTGCGGCGGCTGGCCGGCCAGGGCAAGACTGTCTTCATTTCCAGCCACGTTCTGGGCGAGGTCCAGCAGATCTGCGATCGCGTCGCGATCATCAATAAGGGCGAGCTGGTCCGGCTCGCGCCTGTCGCCGAGCTGCTCGGCGGGGCGAAGGACTTTGCGGTTCGGATCGACCACCCGGAGACCGTCCTGGCGCTCCTCCAGCAGCAGCCGTGGGGGAAGACCGCCAGGCTCGATCGCGACGAGCTGATCACCGCATCACCGACTGGACAGGGCCGCGACCTGGTGCGTTTTCTCGTCCAGGCGGGTCATTGGCCAGATAGCGTCGCACCCCGCCAGCACAACCTCGAAGAAATCTTCTTGAGCCTGACTGGAGGTCTGAATT
>DAIPYJ010000027.1:0-34633 GCA_036782775.1 Candidatus Dormiibacterota bacterium
GGTCTCGGCCGCGTCCTTGATGATGCCCAGGTTGTCGCGCAGCCACTGGATCGCCGCGCCCGTGATCGCGATCGACCCCTCCAGCGCGTAGACGCACTTGCCGGCCTCGAGCCCGTACCCTGCCGTCGTCAGCAGGCCGTGCCTCGACCTGACCGGCGTCGTCCCGGTGTTGAGCAGCATGAAGTTGCCGGTGCCATAGGTGTTCTTCGCCTCGCCGGGGTCGTAGCAGGTCTGCCCGAAGAGCGCGGCCTGCTGGTCGCCCAGATCGGCGCACACGGGCACCGCGCCGCCGACCGCACCGTCGGACCTGGTCTGACCGTAGAACCGGCGATCGCTCGATGGCCGGATGGCGGGCAACATCGCCCGGGGCACGTGAAGCGCGCGCAGCAATTCATCGTCCCAATCGAGCGCGCGCAAATCCATCAGCATCGTCCGCGAGGCGTTGCTGTAATCGGTGACATGGGCGCCGCCATCCGGTCCGCCGGTGAGCCACCAGATCAGCCAGCTGTCGATCGTGCCGAAGAGGAGCTCACCGCGCTCGGCCGCGGCGCGAGCGCCGCTGACGTTGTCCAGGATCCAGCGAATTTTTGGCCCCGAGAAATAGGTTGCCACCACCAGGCCAGTCTTCGACCGGATCACCGCTTCGCTGCCATCGTCGATCAGGCGCTGGCAGACCTGCTGTGTCCGGGTGTCCTGCCAGACGACCGCGTTGTAGACAGGCTTGCCCGTCGCCTTCTGCCAAACGACCGCCGTCTCGCGCTGGTTGGTGACGCCGATCCCGCGCAGGTCGCCGGCGGCGATGCCATGCGTCTGCATCGTGGCGCCGATCACCGCTCTGGTGTTCTCCCAGATCTCCATCGGGTCGTGCTCGACCCATCCGGGTTTCGGGTAGTGCTGCGTGTGCTCGCGATACGCCGAGGCGACGAGCTTGCCTTCGCGGTTGAAGACCATGAAGCGTGTCCCGGTCGTTCCCTGGTCGACCGCCGCTACGTAGGCTGGCACAGCCGCCAGCGTACCGCTCACGATGATGCCGACCACCGAAATTTCGAGATCGCGGGATAATGCGGCCATTGCGCCCTGCCCGCCGGTTCGCCGGCTGCGTCCTGCTCAGCATCTTCCTGGGGCCGGTCCTCTCCGCGTGCACCGGTCCGGCCGCCGCCGCCGACCTTCCGCCAACCCTGACCTACAAAACCATCGCGGGCAGCCGGATCGCCTTCCAGGACGGCATTCCGGTGCCGACCTTTTCCTTTCAGCCGCGCCGCCGTCTCGATCTCGGCGGCAAGTGGCGCGTCCAGGTGATGCCGATGGATGACGATCTCTCGCTCAGCCCTCGAGCCGACGTCTTGAGGCAGATCGTCGGCGACGCGGAGGGTCGCCAGCTCCCGCTGTACGACGACACCCGATGGCCGACCGTCGACGTCCCCGGGTCCTACAATCCGCCGCCCTCGACCGCCACCGGTGGTGCCTGGTATCGCAAGGACTTCGACGTCCCACCGGATTGGCAGAACCAGACGCTAACCCTGAAGTTCGGCGCCGTCAATTACCTGGCCGACGTCTGGCTCAACGGCCACTACCTCGGCTACCACGAGGGCGGCTCGACGCCCTTCGCCTTCGACGCCACCGACGCCGTCATTGCCGGCGACGTCAACACCATCGCGGTCCGCGTCGACAATCCGCCGTGGGGAACCCGCCAGGACATCGTGCCCTGGGGCTTGACCGACTGGTGGAACTACGGCGGGCTGACGCAGCCGGTGTGGCTCGAGGCGAGCGCATCGATTTACGCCGCGCGCGCCGATGTCGTGCCCCATCTCGACGGCGCCGACGTCACCGTCACGCTCCATCAACGGCTGGGCGCTCCGGCGGCGGTGCAGGTCGGCCTCGACATCATGCCGGCGACGGTCGATCCGAGCAACCTGACCAACCCGGATGCGCGCAGCCTGATCCCGGCCGGCGCCCTGCCGATCGCCTCGCAACGCGTCGATGCCGGGCAGCTGGGCCGGGATGGGACGAGCCAGGTGCGAATCAGTTTCTCGCTCGCCAAGGCCGACCTCTGGTCGCCCGAGTCGCCGGCCCTCTACGTCCTCAAGGTCCAGGTGTTCTGGGAGGAGCGGCCGGTCGACACCATCTACGAGAGCTTCGGACTTCGCCGCGTTGCCGTCGATGCGCGCTCGCCCCGCGTGCTGCTCAACGGTACCGCCATCGCCTACGCCGGTGTCGCGCTGCACGACGAGCGGGTCTACCCGGGCGTCAATGGGCAGCCGCGCGGAGGTCCGGTGACCACCCCGGACGACATCCTCATCCTGTTGGAAAAGGCCAACGCCACCAACATCCAGCTGATTCGCGCCGACCACCACCCCGCCAATCCGCTGCTGCTGATGCTCGCCGACCGCCTCGGGTACGCGATCTGGGAAGAGATCCCGCTCTATCACTACACGCCCGATACCTTTGGCATCGCCATGGATCGTGGCATTCCGCAGCAGATGCTGGCCGAGATGGACCTGCGCGACATGAACCATCCGGCGGTGCTCTTTCACGGCCTTGCCAACGAATCCACCGGCGGCCCTGAGCGCGAGCATGCGCTCGCCACCTTGCACAATCTCGACCGGTCGATGGACGGCACACGGCTCACCGGCCAGGCCGCCTATGGCAACCAACCGGACGACACGACCAGCGGGCCGCTCGATCTCGCCGGTTACACGATGTATTACGGCGTCTTCTATCAGCCAGACGCGCTCGACGGCACCGCGCGAGCGCTCGCCGTCGCCCACAAGACCTTTCCGCGGAAGCCGATCATGGTGCTCGAATACGGCCGCTGGGCCGACACGACCGGCCAGCAAGCTGAGCAGCAGCGAATCCTGACCGCGACCTACGACGCGATCGCGCCCGAGCTGGCGGTCAACCCCTCGGGCTATGTTGCCGGCGCGATCTGGTGGACGCTGGACGACTACTGGACCCAGCGGCCGGGAGTGAAGATCGAGCACTTCGGGCTCTTCACGCCCAATGGCGACCCGCGTCCGGCAGGAGTGCAGGCGGCCCAGCTGTTCAGCGGCGGGGCGGGGCAGGGCGCCAACCAGCGGATCGTCTCGAAGGCAACCGGCGCCGCCATCCCACCGGCGTTCCAGGGGAGCCGGCTGGCCGGCTACCTTCTTTATGCGCTGACGCTTTCGCTGGCGCTGCCTGCGGCGATCCTCCTTCTTCTCCTGATCGGCGCGCGCCGCCGCCGGGTGCCGCTGACGTGATGCACCCGGTGACCGGCCGGATCCTGGCCGTCTCGGTGCGCGCCGCGATGATTGCGGGCGCCTGGATCGGGTTTGCGCTTGGCCTGGTCGCCGGCTGTGTGCTCGGCGCCTTCCTGGTCTGGTTCGCCGGCGCGATCCTCAACTGGCAGCGAGACCTCAGCCTGACGCTGGGCGTGACCGAGCAGCTCCTGCCGCTGGGCACCCAGGCACCACTGCTCGAGCGGCTTCAGGACGGCTGGTTCATCGTGGTGCCGTTCGTGGGCCTGGTCATGGGGCTTTTCGCGGCCCTGATCGGCGGCCTGATCGGCGGCCTGGTTGCGGCGTCCTACAACCGCTCGCCGTTCGGCGTCCGGGTGGTGGTCGAGGTGCCGGGTGCGGCACCGGCGCGGCCGCTGTCAACGGGGCGTTCCGACGACGTCGCAGAGTCGCGATGACTTCTCATCGACATCCAATGACAGCAGCGCGAATTCGCTCTAAGCTCAGACTCAACCGTGATCAGGGATCGGGGTTCATTGGTCATGAGGCTGGCGGTCTATCCGCTGCTGCTCACGGTGCTCGTCGTGATTTCGAGCGCCGCCTATCCGGGCGTCGGCCTGGCTTCGGCCGGCATCAGCGCAACCCACCGGCAGGCTTCGCGACCCCTGCCGGCGCCAGAGGCTGCCAGCATCGTCGCGCCGCGGTTGCCGCTGCCTCCGATCACGACCGCGCTGGCCCCCAGCGGTCTCGACCAGCTTCGAGCGGACCTCTCGAGCCTGGCCGCTGCCAGCGGCGGTACGGTCGGGATCTCCCTGCAGGAGCTGAGCGGCCCGCGCCGCACCAGCCTGTCGATCGGCGGTAACCAGGTCTTTTACGCCGCCAGCGCCTACAAGCTGCCGCTCTTGATGGCGGAGGCCCAGCTGATCGTGACGGGCCAGGCCGGCGCTGCGGACACGCTTTGCTACGACCCGAGCGACCAGGAGGACGGCTGGTTCACCGACTACAACCCGGGCTCGTGTTTCAGCCGGCAGGAGCTCGCGCAGCGCGTCGGTCTCGACTCGGACAACACGGCGGCGCACATCCTGGTGCGCTATCTGGGCGGGCCGGACGCGCTGAACGCCTACGCCCGGTCCTTCGGCATGACTGGTTCGGCTTTCTGGATCCCCAACACCACGACGCCCGACGACCTGGCCGCGGCCTGGACCAACGAGGCGCTCGGCCGGCTTGGCGGCACGGCTGCCTTGCAGTGGCTGACGCCGATGCTGACGCACACCATCAGCGAGCAGGGCATCCCCGCGGGCGTCCCGGGCGGGGTCACCGTCGCGCACAAGGTCGGAACCTACAACGGCTCCGAGAACGACTCGGCCTACGTCAGCAACGGCGCCATTACCTACGTGCTCTCGGTGGCGGTCGATGGCATCGACGAAGGCGCCGGCTGGAACACGATCGCCCAGATCTCCGCCCGGATCTGGCGCTACGAAGCCGGCCGGCCGGGCTACGTGACGGTCGTCAGCGCGACGCCGGCTCCGCCTCTCTGGCCTGACCGGCGGCACTAACGGCGCGTAACTCGAACACCGGGCGCTGCCGCGCCGCGCCATCCGGGTCCGTCAGAATGTCGCCGGCGCCGAGGAAGCGTAGCAGCGGGCGCCCAATCGGCAGGCGCGTCGCGAACGGTGTGACGACATCGCGAAAGAATGCGGCGCCCTCGGTGGGGGAGAGCTCCGTCGCCTGCACTGGTTCTTCGCGGCGCTTTCGCGTGATGGTCGCCTGGCGCGCGGCCCGAAGGTTGCGAACCCAATCGACCTCACCGAAGGTGCCGATGATCCATCGCCGGCCGCCAGCCTCGACCAGCGCGACCGGTGTCGAGCGCGGCAGCCCGCTCTTGCGGCCCGCCACTGTCAGCAGCACGTTGGGACCGAGCAAGCCCGCGCTGACCAGGCGCCGGCCGATTCCATTGAAGGCGTGGACGAAGCCGGGGACGCGCAGGGGCTTGGCCGCCGGCGTCTGCTGGGAAAGGGATTCGGGTGATGTCATGGCGTACCTCCGTGGGGCATGTCAATCAAATGATTGATTCCAGTCTACCAATTCAATCAATCATTTGCTTGAAACATTCCGCCGTCGTAGCCAGCGGTCGAGCTCGCGCTGGGCCTGATCGCTGCGCGTGGGCGAGATGCTGGGAAGCGCCATGCTCATCAGCGTGGTGATGATCAGCGCGGCGGCGTCATCGCTGTCGAGCTCGGGCGCCAACGATCCATCGCGCACGGCCCGCCGCAACAAGCCGCGCAGGGTGCGGTGCCAGCCGTCGTGGGTTTCGCGCATGATCCGCCCCAGGGCCGGGTCGCGAGCCGAGCGCAGCGCGAGCTCGCCCATGACGGCTCCGATTTCCGGCTGACTCCGCATCAGCGTGCGGACCGCACGCAGATGGCGGGCGAGCTGGTCATGGGGGCTGCTGTGAGGCGTGAGCGTCGACCGGAAGCGTCCCATCGCGTGCCCGATCACGCCCCGGATCAGCGCCTCCTTTGTCGGAAAGTAGTAATGCAACGTCGCGATGTTGACGCCGGCTGCGGCGGCCACCTCCCGGGTCCGCAGCCCCTCGAAGCCGCGTTCCGCGATCTGCTGGAAGGCTGCCTGTACCAGGTCCTCGCGTCTCGATTCCTTGAGCACGGTTGCCCGACGCGCGGGTGCGGTCATGTCCGCTCGATCCGTCCCTTCCCGCCGCCCGGGTGCCAGCTCTCGATCACGAGTCGATCACCCTGGTCGTTGAGGTGGGTGAAGACGACCTCCCTGACCCTCCCCCAGAGGGGGAGGGGGAATCCACGAAGGTTGCGCGGCCGCTGATCTTCGCCTCGCCCTTCCATGCGGAAGGTCGCTCGGCGGGCGGGTCATCGGTGGGACTGTGAATCGCGAGCCGCGGATCCCGCCGCAGATCGGCGAGCTTGCGCGAGTCGGGCATCATGCCGAGGACGACTTGCCCATCGTCGAACTGGATCTCGATGCCGCTGATGCGAGGCGAGCCGTCCTTGCGAACGGTCGCCATCGTCTTGTGCTTGCGGATTCCGAAACGGTCCTCGACACGCGCCGCCAGCGCCGGCTCGGCGGCGGCGAATTCCGCCCAGGAGGCCATCAGCCGATGCCGAACCAGCGCTGCCGCTGCGGAAAGAGATAGCGATCGGTCAGGAAATTCAGCATGCGGCGGGCGGTCGCGAAGTTCTCGCTGACCGCGCCCAGCACCTGCGTCATCAGCGCCCGCTGATCGGCCGAGCGGTGGGCGATGCGGTAGGCGCGCCGGCCGACGCGCTCCAGCAGCCAGACGCCATCGTGCCGCGCTTCGTCTTCGCGATCGACCGATTCGAGCGCCCGTTCCAGCTGGCGACGCTCGCGCCCGAGCACCATGCGCTCCGCGGCGTAGTCGGGAAAGATCCCGGTCAAAAAGAGCGACAGGTCGCCGAGGCGCCGGTAGACGGACGGACGCTCGGCGTCGGGGAGCAGATCGGCCAGCTCGATGAGGCGCAGCGGGTCGAGCTCGCTGAAGCGGCGCCGCCGCCAGCCTCGCCGCGTCTGGATGAGCACGCTGCCGCTGGCCACGTTGGTGTAGGAGGCGAGCAGCTCTGCCAGAAAGAAGCGCCTGATGGGATCGCTGCCGAAGTCGCGCAGGCCGGCGACGTCGAAGACGGGAACCCGTTGACGGGGCCCGACCCATTCCTCGATGAACGACGCCTGCTTGAGGTCGCGCGCGGCGCGGTGAATCAGCAGGCTGAACAGGAGGAAGGGCGATGCCTGGAAGAGTGGGTCGCGGTCAGGCTGGTCGAAGACGGCGCGAAAGAGCGCCGGATTGTCGAGCGCGCGTAGCAGCGCCTCGGAGTCGCCCCGAACGTCGGAGCCTCCA
The DNA here is from genome assembly GCA_036782775.1 of Candidatus Dormiibacterota bacterium. GTDB lineage: Bacteria > Chloroflexota > Dormibacteria > CF-121 > CF-121 > CF-13. The sequence goes on from DAIPYJ010000027.1 coordinate 7,102, forward strand.
CCATAGTCCGCCATCAGGCTGAGGTCGCCGTCGGTGAGATGCTCGAGATAGAGCCGCGTCACCATCTGTCCATATCATGGACGACCGGCGAAACGGCCTTAGACTGGTCGCAGGTGGATCGACCCAACGATCAGTGTCCGTATCCCAAACCGTTCCCGCCGGAATTCCGAGATTGTCCGGCGTTTCAGTCGCGTCAATTCATCCCGCTGGACACGCTCTATCAACCGCTCGAGCCGGTGCTCACGTGCCGGCACCTTCAGACCCGCGCGTTGCCACAGCGGTATCGCTGGTACGCGGCCTGCGCCCTGGGCGACGCGGAGGGGCGCCGCCGCTGGGTCCGCGAGCTTGGCGTGATGCGGCTCGAGCGAATCCGTGCCCTACAGCGAAACATGGCCGAAGTGATGTCGCCCTATACCCCGCGGCTCTGGACTCTAAAAGGCCAGCAGCTGCGCGCCGTTCGCGACAGTCGCGACGCCTCGCCGATCACGGAGCAGTTGCGCGAAGTGGCGGCCCAGGCCACCGCTGCGCTGGACGCCTTTCTGGCCGATCGTTCGGACACCCTGGCCGAAATCGAGCTCCCAATCGACGCGGTGCGAAAGCTGATCCTGCTGGCACTCGACCGCTTCATCGAGCCCCAGCTTTCGAGCGAGATCAGCATCGAAGTTCCGGACGACATCCTCGAGCGGTTTCCCGACTCGGTCAGGATTTTTTTCCGCCCGCCACCCAGGCCGACGGAAACCAGCGTCGTCTGATCCTCAGCGGCCTTCGGTCGCCTCGGCCTTTTTCGCCAGGCCTTGCAAGAGGGCGGGGAAGGTGTCGGCGATCTGCTTGCTCATCATTCCGCCTACCACGCCGCCCAGCGGCCCCCCCACGGTGATCGCCTGGCTGATTCGCGTGCGCCCGGTGCTGCCCGACGCGACCTGGCAGTCAAAGAAGAACCGCGTCAGGGGGATCACCGTCGTCTCCAGCCGGAAGGAGCGGCCGGGCGCCACCTGGCTGAGCACCATCTGGCGCGTGCCCTGCTTGGTTTTCATGACGCCGGTCGTGCCCGAGGCAAATGGTCCGTTGAGGGTCATCGACTGGACGTCGGGATTCCATTCCTGCCAGGTCGCCGTGTCGGACCAGACCTTCCAGACCGCCTCCGGGCTCGCCGCCGTTTCCACCGCCCGCTCTTGCGTTGCCATTCCCTCCTCCTTATGACCCGTTAATGCTGCAGACGACGGTAGAACAGTTGGCAGGACAAGTAAAGGGGCTGTCGATTCCCGGCTTTGCCAATCGTCGTAGTGTGTGAAGCGGCAATGCCGCCACCATCCGTAGGGAGGACAGCAACCGGATGAAGTACGTGATGCTCTTCATGGGAACCAAGGACGACGAGCGGCAGTTCGAGGCGATGACGGAAGACCAGCGCAACCGCTCGATGGGCAACGTGATGGCGTGGTTCGGCAAGCACTCGGACAAGATCCGCGGCGGTTATCAGCTGCAGCCCGAGCGGACCGCGACCACCGTGCGCGTCAACAATGGCAAGCCGGTCGTCACCGACGGGCCGTTCATCGAGGGCAAGGAAGCGATCGGGGGCTATGCGGAGATCGAGGTCACCGACCTCGACGAGGCGATCGCGATGGCCAAGGAATGGCCGGCGGGGCCGGTCGAGGTGCGGCCGGTGTTCGACCGCGAAGGGATGGGATAGACCGGCGCCTTTCCGCCACCGACGCTGCGCTGACCTCGGTCTTTCGGGAGGAGGCGGGCCGGCTGACCGCGGCACTGGTCCGCAGCCTCGGCGACTTCGACCTGGCCGAAGAGCTCGTCCAGGAAGCGCTGCTCGAAGCGCTCGAGCACTGGCCGAGCGAAGGCATCCCGCAGCGGCCGGGGGCGTGGTTGCTGACGACCGCACGGCGGAAGGGAGTTGATCGGCTCCGCCGCGAGCAGCGCTACCGGGAAAAGCTGGCAAGGCTTGGGGAAGATCGAATGAATGCCGACACCGCGGAAGGGGACGAGCGCCTGCGCCTGATTTTTACCTGCTGCCACCCCGCGCTGGCGCGCGAGGCACAGGTGGCGCTGACCCTGCGCGCCCTTGCCGGTCTGACCACGACGGAGATTGCCCGGGCCTTCATCACCAGTGAGGCCACCATCGCCCAGCGGATCGTCCGAGCCAAGCGCAAGATCGTCGACGCCAGGATTCCCTACCGGGTGCCCCCGCGCGGAGAAATGGAGGAGCGTCTTGGGGAGGTGCTGGCCGTGCTCTATCTGATGTTCAACGAGGGTTATCTCGCGACCAGCGGCGGCCGGCCGGCGCGTCGCGACCTGGCGGAAGATGCCGCCTGGCTCGCCGGGTTGCTGGTGCGCTTGATGCCGGATGAGGCGGAGGCGATCGGTTTGCTGGCGCTGATGCGCCTGCACCTGGCGCGCGCCGACGCACGCTTCGACACGGCGGGAAACCTGGTTCTGCTCCAGGATCAGGAGCGGGGCCGCTGGGATCGCGAGCGGATCGACTCGGGCCTGGCCCTGCTGCGGCGAGCCGGCGAGCTGCGCCGGCCCGGGCCCTACCAGCTGCAGGCGGCGATCGCGGCCTGCCATGCGGAGGCTGACTCCTGGGAAGCAACCGATTGGCAGCAGATCGTCGCGCTCTACGACGCCCTGCTCCGTCATCAGCCGTCGCCGGTCGTTCGCCTCAACCGCGCGATCTCGCTGCGCTACCTGAAGGGGTCGCGGCCGGCGCTGCTCGAGGTCGATGCGCTCGAACCGGAGCTCGACAACTATTACCTGTTTCACGCGACGCGCGGTGAACTTCTTCGAGACCTGGGACGGCGACAGGAAGCAGATCAGGCGGTTCGCCGCGCCCTCGCCCTGACGACGAACCCGGCGGAGCGCGCGCTGCTGCAGCGGCGCCTTAGCTGAAGGAAGTGCGGGCACTACCCTACGATTAACCGCACCCAGCCATGGCCAGGAAGGATTCCGGCTATCCCCTGAAGACGCCCCGCGGCCGTCCTCACGATTTGGCGGCCCGCGTCTTCGATTACGTCGAAGACGGAATCTATATCGTCGTCGCGGTCTTGCTGTTTGTGGCCGGGCTCTTCGTGCTGGGCAACGCGATCGCGCAGCTGGTATCAGACATCGGCAAATCGGATTTGACGAATCTCGTCATCAACATCCTCGACAACGGACTGCTGCTCTTCATCGTCGCCGAGCTGCTCCACACGGTTCGCGCCACCATCCAGGAACGGACCCTGGTTGTCGAGCCGTTTCTCATCGTTGGCCTGATCGCCGGTGTGCGGCGGCTGCTGGTGCTGACGGCGCAGATCGCCGCGCAAAACCAGCAGGGGCCAGGGCAGAGTTCCTCAGGCACGCAATTCAGCTGGACTCACCAGGGAATCGAGATGACGGTCTTGCTGGGCCTGATCCTCGGGATGACGATCGCGCTGGTTCTCTACCACCGCTACCACGGGGCCGGCGTGCTAGACCGCGAGGCCGTGTGAGCACGACCGCCGTAATCGCTCGACCGTTCGCCGGGCCCGGCGGCCGCCGGCCCTAAGGAGTCTTCCATGCGCAGCCTGATGGATCTCGGCTTGGGCTGCAGCGGTTGCGTAACGCTGCTCGGCATCCTGATCAGCGTGACGCTGATTGGTATTCATATCGGCGTGCCGCTCGTAGTCGTCGGGGTGCTCGGCCTGATCGGCTTCGGCATTGGCCGGGCTGTCTTCCGCCCGCCGCCTCGCTCCTAGCGCAGATTGAGCGAGCAGGACGGTCGTTATCCGCCGATCAGCCACTATGGCGTGATCGGCGACCTGCGCTCGGCGGCCCTGGTCAGCCGGCAGGGCTCGATCGACTGGCTTTGCCTGCCGCGCTTCGACAGCTCCTGGCTCTTCGGACGCTTGCTCGATTGGGACCGCGGGGGGTTCTTCCAGATCTGTCCCGCGGGAGAGTCGCTGGCCTTTCGCCGCTATCGCTCCGATTCGAACGTGATGGAGACGGTGTGGAGCAGCGAGCACACGCGCCTTCGGGTCGTCGATTGGATGCCGATCGCGCTGGAGAAGCGATCGCCGAAACCGCCGCCCAGTCTGCGCCTGATCCGCATGCTGCAGCCGATCGCGGGAACGACGGAATGGCGGGCGACGGTCAAGGCCCGCTTCGATTACAGCCGGCAGGAGCCGGAGCTCAAGGTGCTCCGCAAGGGGATGCTTCGTATCGCCGGCGCGGGCGGGACGGCATACCTGCAATACCCCGACACTGCGGACATCCAGCTCGAGAATGGGATCGCAACCTTGTCAGGAACGGCGATGCCGGGCCACCGCGGTGTCCTGCTCTTGCATTACCAGGAGAAAGGTGGCCCCCCGGCGACCATCCCGATCGAAGCCATCCACACCTTGCTCCATCAGACCGATGACTTCTGGGTCAGCTGGCTTCGGGCCTGCAAATACCATGGGCGCTTCGATGAGCCGCTCCATCGCTCGGCGCTGGCGTTGAAACTGATGCAGTACCTGCCGGCCGGGTCATTCGTCGCGGCACCGACGACATCGCTGCCGGAGAGCCCGGGCGGCTCGCTGAACTGGGACTATCGCTACACCTGGATTCGCGATACGGCCGACCTGGTCAATGCGCTGGGCCAGCTCGGCTTCAAGGACGAGGCGAATCGCTTCCTTCGTTGGGCCCGCTTCGCCCATGAACACCACGACCACAAGTTCCAGATCATGTACCGGATCGACGGCGACACCCAGCTTCCCGAGTACGTCCTTGATGAGCTGGACGGCTATCGCGAGTCACGGCCGGTACGGATTGGGAACGCCGCCGCCGAACAGGTGCAGCTCGACATGTACGGCGAGATCATGCAGACCGCCTACACCGCCTGGCAGATGAGCCGTTTCTTTCCCGCGCCTCGCCGGCGCATCATGCTCGAGATTGTCGACCGCATCCTTGCGCAGTGGGACGAGGTCGATTCCGGGATCTGGGAGGCGCGCCGTCGGCCGCGCAAGTATCTCTACTCGCGCGTCATGATGTGGGTGGGGCTCGACCGCGCGCTGAAGATGGACGGCGTGCTGCGCATGGGCGCCAAGCGGAAGGCGGCGGCGCGCCGAACGCGCGATCTGATCAAGCGGCAGGTGCTCGAGACGGGATACGACGCGGAGGTTGGTGCCTTCACCCAGGCGCTCGGCTACAAGGACCTCGACGCAACCGCGCTCGCGGTACCGATGTACGAAATGCTGCCGGCGACGGACCCGCGCGTCGTTTCGACCGTCAAGGTGCTGCAGGAGAAGCTGACCAGCAATGGCTTTCTCTTTCGCTATGTCCCGCAGGAGTCCGAGTTCCACCAGCCCGAAGGGGTGTTCATCATCTGCACGCTCTGGATGGTTAATGTCCTGGCGCAGATGGACCGTCTCGATGAAGCGGAAGCGCTCTTCAGCAAGGTGACAGAGACGGCGAACGATCTCGGGCTGTTCGCCGAGGAATACAACCCGCGGACTGGCGAGATGCTCGGAAACTTCCCCCAGGCGTTGACTCATCTCGGCGTCATTAATGCGGTGTTCAACCTGGAAAATCGGCCGTCAGGAAAGGGACGGCGATCGGGCCGCAAGCACAAGAACAGCGGCAAGAACGGCGGCAAGAACAGCCGATAGAATCGACACCGCTGCGGAGCGGTCGCCTAGTCCGGTCGAGGGCGCGGCACTGGAAATGCCGTAACCGGGGTAACTCGGTTCGCGAGTTCGAATCTCGCCCGCTCCGCCACCTCGACTTGGTAGTCACCCTGCGGCCCGTTGAAAAAAGTTTGTGCGTTTTTCCATGCCTGCCGGGCTACCTGTCGTCCGGCAGCTCGGCCGTCGAGGTCGTCCTGTTCGAAGTGGATCCCACCGTGCCGGCGTGAGATACCGGCCTGAGCCGCAGCGGCGCTGAAGGTGGCCCAGTGCAGCGTGACCGTGTTCGATGGAGCGGCTCCTGGCTCCGTTCTGGAACTTCCTGGGAGAAAGGTGACCGAGTCACCGAACCGATCGCTTTGAGTAAACAGGCGAAGGATCTCGGCGGCCGCTGCGCTGAAGGTGCTGTGGCCGGAGCTGTAACCCGGAAATGGGGGTGTGGGGAAGTACGACGGCTGATATGGGAGCCATTCCTCGCCCGCAATCGTCCGCGTTCCTTCGCACGGGCCACCCCAAGCACGAACGCGCTGTCCGTTCAACAGATATCGAATCGCCGTGATGGGCCGAACGGCGTCAAAGGCTCGCTTGTTATCCCAGCAGCAGATGCCGGCATCGAAGATTGCGTTCGTCAGCGCGAAGAAGAGCTTGACATCAGACTCGACGCCGGCTTTGCCCGCTCCATGGTGATCTCGGTGAGCAATGAATTGTGCGAACAGGTTCCAGTGCCCCGGCGGGAGCTCGGAGTTCGGTCCATCGGCCCAGTATTCGGCGATCATCTTGTGGTCGTCGGTGAGCCCGGCGCTTAGATCGAGCAATGCCTGCGCCTGAGACAGATACTCGTCGCTGCCAAACTGCGCCGGACCAGTTGGTGACCTTAGCTGTGCGGGCGACGTCAGCGCGAACGGCGCCACGTGGTGGCCGTTGGGAGCTGACCACTGGGCGCCGACGAATGGCTGGGTAAAATCCTTTCCCGTCTTGTCGATGTAGCGCAGCGGCTGCCAGCGATTAGGGTCATGAACAGCCGCTCGAACGAAGGGGTCTCGTGCGGAGTCCGGCGGCATGCAGGTCGGGTAGCTGCGAAGGTCCATCGGATCATTTCGGGATGTATACCCGGTGTAATCGGAGTACGGAACTCCAGGCTTGCCACCGGGTTCATCGCCGAGCTGGTTCGCCCCGTCTCGGTGGCGGAAGTCGAGAACCGCCTGGGCCGCCACGTTGCCGACCCCGCTGGCGGTCGTGGTATCGGTGGTCGTGTCGTTTTTGTCGTAGCCAAGGCTGCTCATCAATGGGTCGAAAACGGTCGCCCGGCTGCCCGGAAATAAATCGACCGTTGCGCGGTACGCAGCAAAACTGATCGCCAGCTTCTGGTTTGTCAGCGTGCGCTCTCGGGCTGGCCGGCGTAGCGCGCCTCCCAGCCGAGTCCCGACAGCGCGATGGTCATAGGCCGCCCAGGCATCGAACATGCATGTATGGACAATCGCGAGCGCACGGGCAACCATCGGTGGGCCCAACTTCGCGTCGCGAACTCCCTGCAACGCTGCCTTGTTCCACGCGACGACAACACTTTCGCGGTCGTCTGCAATGACATCGATCGGGAAATGGATCAAGAGCGGGGTGGCTGCGGCCATCGCGCTCCACTTGAGTACGGTTCGGCGACTAACGCGCAAGGTCTCGCCGTCGCTCATTGTCGTCTTCAACCTGAATCGATTTCAGCACTCACACCGCAAGCGCCGACGAACATCAGTGGATCATTACCTGCCCCTCGAGCAGGATCTCATGGAAGGTTAGCCCCGAGACCTCCAATGTAGCTGTTGTGCCGGGGCCACCAGCGTTCACTGTGAAAGTGAACGACTGTGATGGGCCGGCGCCGAGCCCAGTTACGACCGCTGTTCCACGCAGAACGGCTGTGCCACCCATGACCGTTACCGAAGTAATGCTCCCGGTCACATACATGGCATTCACTTCGAATTGCCCGCTTTCTGGCGCGCCTGACCCGCTGGTCGGCGCCAGCGCCAAGCATTCGAAATTGCCTCGCTGTCCTCTCGCATGGAAGGCCAGCACCGTCGTCACCGGTATGTACGCGGGGGCGCCTGTCCCACCCTCGATGATCGTCTTGCCGGCTCCGGCAACCTGCTGATCGCCTTCGCGCGCGGCACCAGCGGCAATCGGCGCCGCCGCCGAGCCGATGACGGCGAGTGCCAGCAGGAATGCGCCGGACAAGAGAACGAGCTTGCGCACACGTTGCCTTATCGGGTCGTGCAGATGAACGTTTACCGGCATCACGAACCTCCTTTGCGATGTGGCTGTCGTTCAATGCAATGAGGAGACGCCTAAGCAGCATCTCCTCACCTTGGCTGGATTGACGCTCCGCTAGTCTTCCCCGTGCTCCAGGATGTGGAAGGTGGTTCGGTTTCCCTCGAGGAAGCCTGGCATCCCGGGCATCCCCACCGGAGCCTCCCGGTTCCAGAAGTCTTCGTAGTCCATCGTCGCGGTAATCCCTTCGAACACGCAGTTTGGGGACCCGACGAAATGGCAGCTGATCGTTAGCGTGCCACTATTTCCGTTCGAATAGGCGACGCGAAGTGTCGCGAGGCCGGAGGACGAGTGAGGCCCGATATTGTCGCAGGGCAGCGGCGGAGTTCCGCCGGCCGTCGTCCAGCTGAGAAGCTCGGTGACCTTGAACGTCCCTGACCCGGGGAAACAGCGAGGGTCGCTGGCGGTAACCATCCACGTCCCGCCACCAGTGACATCCTTGCGGCATTTGTTCCGGACGAATGGAAACGTTCCCGTGCCGGACACGGTGATCTTCGAACCATCGTTTGAGCGGGCCGAAGCCTGGCCGCCGGGCGAAACGCAACCGGTAGCGACGTTGATGAGGTCCCACCGCACCCGTCGACCTTCGTCTTCACCCTCGGCGAAGGCTGGCGCGGCCGCGCCCAATGCCCCCACGACTCCCGCTGCCGCAGCGCCTTTCAGGATCTGTCGCCGCGTGATGTGCCGGTCGTTCATGGCTCCGCTCCCTCCTTTGGAGAACCATCGACCCTGCCCGAGACTCGGTTCTGTTGCCGAGCGACTTCACGCTAGGCGAAGCTGGTCGCAGAGTCAATGGAAAATTTGGATTTCATGACGCGCGAACGGATGAGCTTGGGCTTTTCCACCCAACTGTCGTGCTCTTTCGGGCAGTTTTCTGCCCCGCCCGGACGCAATGGGGGGAGGAAGGTTCGAAAAGCCTTTTTGCCGACAACGGCTCGCGACAGTTCCTGGCAAGTGGCTACGGCATTTCCAAAACAATGGTTGCGGTAAGCAACAGTTGAAGGTGAGTGAGATTGAAGTTCAAGACGAATTGAGGTTGAGGCGGGTAAGAGCCCTGAGATAGGCATTTCGGGGGTCAGTACTGGAAATGTCTCGTAACAGGGGTAGTTCGGTTCGCGAGTTCGAATCTCGCCCGCTCCGCCATCAGCTAATTCGGAGTCTTTAGCGTGGCGATTCGGACGATGACATTGCCTTTCTTGTGACCCTGGTCAACCTCCAGCAGGCAGGTGCGGTCGATGACCGGGTGAAGCTCACCGGATTCGGCATGCTGCTTGAGGGTAACCAGGTCAGAAACGCGCGACCGTGGAAACTCGTCGTCAACCGACATCTTCATTCCGCCTGCGGCGAGCGCCTTGGCGGCGTTGGCCATCGCCTGTGCGCTTTTCCGCCTGCCGACCGCATCGAAAGTGACGTCGAATGGGCCTGACCTGGTGAAGTCGTCCTTTGTGTGGTCGATCACCGACGCGGCACCCAGCGAGCGGACCAGTTCTAGATTTGTCGTACTGCAGGCCCCGGTGACCGTCGCCCCACGATGTCTGGCCGGCTGTACCGTCGCGGTGCCAATCGCGCCGGATGCGCCATAGATAACGACACGTTGACCCTGCCGCACGTTGAGCCGGCGCATGAAGTCGGACGCAATCATCCCGCCGTAGGGGATCGCCGCAGCCTCCTCAAACGTGAGGTTGGCGGGCTTCCCGACGAGGACGTGTGCCGGCCAGCAACCTTCTTCGCGTAGGCGCCACCGTGGAAACCGCTCATTCCGAATACGTGGTCACCCGGCGTGAACGCCGTTACGTTCCGGCCGACCGACTGACCTCGCCGCAGGCGATGATGCCGAGAATGGACCTTGGGGCACGCATCCCGAGCGCGGCGCGGACAAGCAGCCGTCGCCAACCACCAAACCTCAGGCCCCTCACGAGGCAATCGCTGGCCGTTACGGCAGTCGCCACCATGCGGATACATACGCCGTACTTGCGGAAGACGCGGTTCCTCGACATCTTTCAACCAAAGCACCTCGGGCGGCCCGTAGGCAGTGCAGATGACCGCTTTCATCCTTGCCGATAATGGTGGGCCCGACGACGATAAGGGCATGAAGGCAGCTGGAATCCGTGAGATTGGGGGTCAAGTCCAAGCGCTTGAGTTGGCTGACCCGCCAAACCTCAAGCCCGATGAGCTTGTCATTGAAGTCCGAGCCGCAAGTGCGGCCAACTGGGATGAAATCGTTCGCACCGGAGGTTGGGATGTTGGGATCAAGCCGCCTATGGCGCTGGGCGTGTCGGCCAGTGGTGTGGTCCGCGCCATCGGTGAAGGGGTCCGTCGCTTCCATGTGGGCGACGATGTTCTGACCCACCCTGTGCCCTTGAGACATCAAGGAGCCTGGGCGCAACAGCTTGTCGCCGCAGAAAATACCGTCGCCCGGAAACCGACGCTCATGTCATGGCAGGAGGCCGGTGTGTTTTCCGTGCCAGCACTGACCGCGAGCCAGGTCCTGACAACGACGGTCGACGTGCGTCCGGGTGAATGGATCCTGATCCATGGAGCCGGTGGCATCACGGGCGGAATGCTCGTAGCTGTTGCCTCAGGGCTCGGGGCACGGGTGATCGCGACCGCCAGCCCGGATAATGCAGGGCGAGTCAAATCCTACGGGGCAGCGGTAGTGCTCGACTACCATGCGCACAATTGGCAGCAGGACGTCCGCCGGATCGCCGGTGAGGATGGTGTTCGGGTAGCGGTCAACGCCGTGGGTGGAGCTGCCCCGACCCTGATGGCGTTGGTGGCAAATGGAGGAAAACTCACGACCATCACGAGCGATGGCCCGGCAACGGAGCGCGGTGTCGCCGTCGTGAACTTCTACGTAAGCGCGGATGGCCAAGCGCTTGAGCGGCTTGCCGTCGACTTCGTAGATAGGCACCTGACCCTACCAATTGCTGCCGTCCGCACGCTTTCGGAAGCCGGAGCGGCACTCCAAATGGCCGTTGCCGGAAAAGCGGCAGGCGCTGTCGTGATCGATCCAAGGCAATGACCTGGCGGGCGCAGGTCCCTGATCTCGCCGCTGCAATAAGGCCGAGCTACGCGCGCGCGGCCGCGGTTCCCTCGTGCTGGCTTTCGATACGGGCGACGTCGGCTTTCGGTGCGATGCGCCAGAAATGATGGAGCTCTGTACGCCAGTCGTCGAGGATCGCCTGTGCGAGTGGGGACCGCGTCAAGGCAGCATGCCGCTCGATCAACGAGCGAAGCCGAAGGACAGAATCGGCCAGCACTTCGTGGTCACCGCCCAGGCGATGTGCCTCGACCAGCTCGCCGTTGACCATGCCGGGTAACCGGATTCCCGTTTCGTAGACAAAGACCTCGCCGCCCGTCATGCCGGCACCGAGGTTGTGCCCAACGGGGCCCAGGATCACCAGCGTGCCGCCCGTCATGTATTCGGCGGCGTGCTCGCCAACGCCCTCGACCACAGCGACGGCGCCACTGTTGCGAACGGCGAATCGCTCGCCCGCGCGGCCGGCACAGAACAGCTCGCCGCCAGTGGCGCCATAGAGAACGGTGTTCCCCAGCAGGTGAGGGTCGCCCGCGTCGTCATCGGGCGGACGGATGACGATCCGCCCACCGGCCATGCCTTTACCCGCGTAGTCATTGGCCTCGCCGAGCAGCTCGAACAGCACGCCGTCTATAAGAAATGCGCCAAAGCTCTGCCCAGCGGCGCCGGAAAACCTGACCTCAGCCCGACCCGGTGGCACGGCCTCTCCGAGCTCCATGGCGAGCAGGCCACCCAGGCGAGCGCCAACCGCGCGGTCCACGTTCTCGATCGGATAACTGAGCTCGATCGCCTCACCGCTCAGGATCGATCCAGCCGCATCAAAGCAGAGGCGATCGCCCAGAGGGGAGGATGGCCGCTGAATGGGCAGCGTTCGAACAAACCGCCGTGGCTCGGCTGCTGAGTCGAGGAGCAATGACGAAAGGTCGACCCGGTCGGCCCGATCGTCCCCGGTCGAACGCTGACGCAGCAGATCGACCCGTCCCACCGCGTCCTCCATGCTCCGCAGTCCAAGAGCAGCGAGCAGATGCCGAACCTCCTCGGCGACGTGAAGCAGATACGCCTCCAGCATCTCCGGCGTCCCGGCAAACTTGGCCCGCAGCTCGGGTCGCTGGGTCGCGATCCCCACGGGACAGGTGTCGAGATGGCAGGTCCGCACCATGATGCAACCCTCGGCCAGCAGGGCCGCGGTTCCGAAGCTGAACTCGTCCGCACCCAGCAGCGCCGCGATCACGACGTCGCGACCCGACTTGATTCCGCCGTCGACGCGCAAGCGAACGCGACCTCGAAGTCCGTTGCGGCACAGCGTCTGCTGCGTCTCTGAGAGGCCGATTTCCCAGGGCATGCCGGCGTTCTTGATCGATGACAGCGGACTGGCGCCGGTCCCGCCGTCGGCCCCTGCGATATGCACGACGTCGGCGAGGCCCTTGACGACGCCGGCGGCGATCGTGCCGATGCCCGCCTCGGCGACCAGCTTGACGGACACGGCGGCCAGCGGGTTGACCTGCTTGAGGTCGAAGATCAACTGTGCCAGGTCTTCGATCGAGTAGATGTCATGATGCGGCGGCGGGGAGATCAGCGCGATGCCCGGCTGGGTGTGGCGCAGCCTCGCGATTTCGTCGGTGACCTTGTGACCGGGCAGCTGGCCGCCCTCACCGGGCTTGGATCCCTGCGCCATCTTGATCTGCAGCTCGTCGGCGTAGACGCAGTATTCCGGCGTCACCCCGAACCGGCCAGACGCGACCTGTTTGATGCGAGAGTTTCGGTCGATCTCCTGGCCGCGGGTGCGAAATCGGGCCGGGTCCTCGCCACCCTCGCCGGTGTTGCTCTTCGCACCGAGGCGGTTCATCGCGATCGCAATCGTCTCGTGCGCTTCGGCCGCGATCGATCCATGCGACATCGCGCCGCTCGAAAAGCGCCTGACGATCGTCCTCGCCGGTTCAACCATCTGCAGCGGGACTGGCGGGCCCGCTGCCTCGATCGCGAGGAGATCGCGCGGATAGGTGGGCGGTCGATCGTTGATCAGCGCGGAAAAACGCTGATACGAGGCCTGGCGGCTTTCGCCGGGACCGCTGACGACAGCGCGCTGGAGCGCGTGGGCCGCGGCCAGCTCCTTGGTTGAGACGGTGTCGTGCAGCGCGTCAACCACCTCGGGGTTGGTGGCGTGATACTCCGCACCCTGCTTGTGATGCTTGAAGAAGCCCGGACCGCTGAGGGCTGGCTGCGCGCCGCCGAAGGCCGCCCGGTGACGCTCCAGCACCTCCGCGCCGAGGTCGGCATAGGTGGCTCCGCCGATGGGAGCACCGACCTCGCCGAAGCACTCGGCCACAAGAGCGGCGTCGAGGCCGATCGTTTCGAAGATCTGAGCGGCGCGATACCCGGCGACGGTCGAGATCCCCATCTTCGCGAGAATCTTCAGCACCCCGTCTTCAAGGGCATGAACGAAGCGCTGCTGCGCAGCGAGCGGGTCGGTGGCATCGCCTTTCAAGAGGCCGGCCGACGCGATCGCGGCGATCGACTCGAGCGCCAGCCTCGGGCAGACGGCCCTGGCGCCATTGCTCAGCAGCATCGCGATGTGATGCACTTCCCGGGCCTCGTCGGTCTGCACCACCAGGCTCGCCTGGCGGCGAAGGCCGCAGCGCATCAAGTGCTGATGCACGATTCCGACGGCAAGCAACGCGGGCACCGGCGCCCGGGTTGGACCGACCGCGGCATCAGAAATGATCAGGATCGACGCCCCTGAGGTGATCGCATCTTGAGCCGCGCGGGCGAGCTGGCGGCATGCGCGCTGCAGCCCATGTTTGCCATCGACGACGGCGAAGGTGGCATCCAGATCGACGGTTTTGAATGGGTCGGGGAGTAGGCGCAGAGCCGCCAGGCGCGAGGGATAAAGAACAAAGGAATCCAACTCGATCAGTCGCGCCGCTTCGGGCAGCTCGGTGAGAAGCGGCGCAGGCGGTCCAAGCAAGGTGCGCAACGACATGACAAGCCGCTCGCGGACGTGGTCGATCGGCGGATTCGTGACCTGAGCGAAGCGCTGCTTGAAATAGCCGTAAAGCAGCCGCGGGTGCCGCGCCATCACGGAGGGAGCCGTGTCATCTCCCATCGAGAAGACTGGTTCTTTAGCCTGGGTCGCCATCGGTCGCAGGACGAAGGTGAACTCTTCCTTGGTGTAACCGAATGCAACCTGGCGTTGCACAAGGTCCGCCCTCGGCTCGGCGGTCGGCTCGCCGATGGTGAAGACCTGAAGGTTTTCCTCCAGCCAGCGGCCATACGGTCGCCGGGCGGCGAGGCGAGCCTTGATCACGGTATCCGCCTCGAAGCCGCTGCCGTTGAAATCGACCGACAGCATCTGTCCCGGGCCGAGCTTGCCTCGACGCACCCGGCCATGTCCGCGGACATCGACCGCGCCCGCCTCCGAGGCGCAGGCAATGAACCCGTCCTCGCAGACCGCATAGCGCAGCGGCCGCAGTCCGTTGCGGTCGAGGGCGGCCGCGACGCGCTCGCCGTCGCTGAAAATCAAAGCCGCTGGACCGTCCCATGGCTCCATCAGGCCGGCGTGGTATCGATAGAAATCACGGGTCGCGGGGTCAACATCGAAGCCTTCCCACGCTTCCGGTACCAGCATGGCTACGCCGTGGCGGATATCTCGTCCGCCGCGCACCAGCAGCTCCAGCGCGTTGTCCAGCATCGCTGAATCGGATCCGTTCTCATCGATCAGCGGTGTCAGCAGCGATTCTGAAGCCGGTCCCTTCCAGCCAAGCTGCCCTTCGCGTGCCCGCATGCGGTTGACGTTTCCCTGGATGGTGTTGATTTCGCCGTTGTGGCACAGCAGCCGGAATGGCTGCGCTCGCTCCCATGAGGGCGCCGTGTTCGTGCTATAGCGCTGGTGGAAGATCGCGAAATGCGCCGTAAATTCCGGTTCTCGTAAATCGGGGTAAAACGCGGCGAGTTGATCGGCGGCGCACATCGCCTTGTAGGTGAGCGTTCGAAATGACATCGAGACGACGTAGGCTGGAACGTCTGCTCCCCTGATCGCCGCTTCGGCCCGCTTGCGCGCACGAAAGCAACGGGCTTCGAGATCATCGGCATCCTCGCCCTCCCGCGCTAGGAGAAGCGCCTGCTCGATCCGCGGAGCAGTTTGACGCGCGGCCTCCCCCAGGGCATCGCAATCGGTTGGGACCGGTCGCCAGCCGACGACCTCGAGTCGCTCAGCGGCACACCCTTCCTCGACTATCGTCCTTGCGAGCTCTGGAGAGTGGGCGGCGACGAAGATCGTTGCGACACCGATCGGACTGCGAGCTGACCGTACTCCAAGTCGCCCGAGCTGCGCCGTAAAAAACGCCTGGGGAATCGGCAGCAGGAGCCCGGCGCCATCGCCGGAGCGGTGGTCGGCCGCGACCGCCCCCCGGTGGCGAACGCGATTCAGCGCGGAAAGGGCTGCGTCGACGATCTCCCGGCTGGCTCTCCCTCCGGCGTCGGCGACGAAGCCGATTCCGCACGCATCGTGCTCGAATCGGGGGTCATAGAGGCCCGCAGGTCGCAAAACTGGGCCGTACGATAGCCCTCCTCCGTCATCACGACCACGGGGCTAGCGCACAAAATATTTGGTTGGCGGTTGTACTGGTGATACAGAGGGCAGTGGCCCCACAGTCTTCACCTAGAGAGAAACCTCGCCGAAGCAGCGCCGTTATACAGGCAACATGCGCCGACGCGCTGCTGGGTTGTTTCTGGCCGTTTTGGTTGCATCCGGGTGCGGAGCCCTGCCCAGGCAAGCCGCGCGCTCATCTCCCACAGCGGCTTCGGTCGCAACGCCGGTCCCCTGGATAAGGGCGACGCCGGCCAGCCTGCTGCTCCCCACGCCGACACCGACGCCAGTGCCAGCCGGCACGGCGGCCTGCCGAGGGATAGACCTCGCCGTTGTGTTCGGCGGGATCGGCGCCTTGACCGGTGGCCAACTCGCGGCAACCGTGCTCTTCGGCAATCGGAGTGCACGAGCCTGTGTGCTCGAGGGCGTGCCGGCAGTCCAGCTGTTCGATGGCAGCGGACGTCGTTTGCAGATCAGCAACAGCCCGGCTGAGGGTATGCCGTCCAATCCCGTTCTGGTCCTACCGGGAACAGCAGATGTGCAAGCTCATGTCGCTCGCGCAGGCGTCGGCTACGTCGAAATGGATTGGGCGACGCACGATGGCGCTGGCAACGCCTGCATTCCCACCCCGCCTCGGGCGACGGCGGTTGCCGTGGTGCTACCGGCAGGCGATGCCACGCCCCGAGTTGCGGTCTCCGATTCCATGAGCCGCTGGTCCAGCGTCGCGCCTTGCTATAGCCGGCTCTCGGTGAGCGCCTTCCAAAGCTTCGACGTCCCCGAAGCGAGCCCGAGCCCGAATCCTCTCTCTTATCTCACCGTTGGGCTCGATGCGCCCTCGTCGGTGGCAGCCGGATCCATCCTCTATTACACGGTGACGCTCTCGAACAGCTCATCACAGACCTTTCAATTCCCCAGCGAGTGCCCCAGCTACATCGAATGGGGCGCGGACAGCACTGCCGCCTTCGGCAAGGAGGTACACGTTCTCAACTGCACGCCGGTTGCCTTGATCGCGCCGGCTCAATCGGTGCGCTTCGCCATGGAAATTCAGGTGGCCGCCGGCACGGCTCCCGGTAAGTACGCCCTTCGCTGGCAGTTCATCCCCCCGATCGGTCTATCGATTTCGAATGCGAGCGTCGACGTAACCGTTCTGTAGTCATCGGCGCCAGCTTGACCCGATGATTTTCGACGCCACCCAAAGTCGTATCAATGTGGGCCAGGCGCTAACGCATCGATCACGAGGGTGGTGACGAACGGATGCCCGTTGCCGAGCTAGGGACCGTTTCAATCTGGTACGCCGAGTATGGGCACGGTGATCCGCTTGTCTTCCTCCATCCGGGCGGCGCGGGTGTCGATTCTCGTGCGCTGAACCCCAATCTGGCCGGGCTCTCCGAGGTCTTTCATGTCTACACCCCCGAGCAGCGCGGACACGGACGCACGCCTGATGTCGAGGGGCCCATCAGCTTCTCGCTGATGGCCGAGGACACGATTAACTTCATTGATAAGGTCATTGGGCGCCCGATTTATCTGCTGGGTTGCAGCGACGGCGCCACCCTTGCGCTGACGGTCGCGCTGGAGCGCCCCGACCTGCTGCGGAAATTGGTGTTTATCGCCGGCGTTTTCCACCACGACGGCTGGGAGGCCGGCGTCCTCGAGGGAGAGCCGCCCGAGTTTCTCCGGGAAAGCTATGCCGAACTGTCTCCTGACGGGGCCGCACACTACGACACGATCGTGGCCAAGCTCGCCTCCATGCATACGCGCGAGCCGGCGGTCACGCCTCAGGAGCTTGGCAGGATCACCTGTCCGACGTTGATCATGGTCGCCGACGATGACCAGGTGCGCTTTGAACACGCCGTGGAGATGTATCGCAGTCTGCCCAATGCACAGCTGGCGGTCGTCCCCGGCACCTCGCACGGTCTGCTCGTGGAGAAGCCAGACCTATGCAACCTGATCATTGCGGACTTCCTCACTAAAGAACCGATCAAGACCTTCGCGCCGATCCGCCGTGCCGCATCCTCCGGGCTGTGATTGCGGTTCTACCCGGCTGAGGCTGCTTCCCATGCCTGCTCTCGTCGCCGGATGGTCGCGAGCCAAGCCTCGGTTGTCCCGCCGTTCACCGCAAATTGGGACGGCTCGATCGACTCGACAGCCCACCCATCGCTGAACGTCGACCGGATCTCCGCCTGCGTCACGCGCCGCGGGCCCCAATCGCCGGGCTCGCGTTCGCTGAAGCACATCATCAGATAGGTGCCGTTAGGCCGGATGACGCGCGCCAGGCTATCGCGCAATCGCGGCCGCTCCTCGTCAGCAAAGACGTGAAAAAGGCCGGAGTCGATGACGGTGTCGAAGGGTGACGGCGGGCTTGGCAGCGCAAGGGCGTCTGCGACTTCGAACTCGACGTTGAGGCCGCGGGCCTGCGCTTTCGACTTCGCCTTCCGGATCGCGCGCGGCGCGCCGTCGATGCCGACAACCTCGAGCCCGGATTCGGCGAGATAGAGGGCGTTCTCGCCAGTGCCGCAGCCGAGGTCGAGCACACGGCCGGTAATCTTGCCTGCCTCGTTGAGTTGCACGAACTGGGGCTGCGGCCGGCCGATATCCCAGGGTGGCGTTCCCAGGTAGGAGGCGTCGAACTCGTCCGCCGGCATCGCATCCTGACGATACGATGAAGGCACCGGCCATGACCGCTGATGATCTCGTCATCAATCGGGTTCACTCTTCCACGACCGCGACGCCTGGACGGGCGAGCAACGAGGTTCGAGGGCATCACTTCGTTATCGATGAGCCGACCCACCTGGGCGGGCCGGGTGAGGAGATCACGCCGGCCGATGCCTTTCTTTCCGGCGTGGCCGCTTGCGGCGTTCTCATGGTCCAGGGGCGCGCTCGCGACACCAGCATCGGACTCGAGCGGCTGGAGGTCGATCTCGAAGCGGTTCGCCAGCGAACTGACACGTCGGTCTTTCAACGAATCGACATGCGCTTTCGGTTCTCCGGGCCGACGGAGCTCGAAGCGAAGGCGCTCGTCGAGCATTACCAGGGGCATTGACCGCTCTATAAAGCGGTCGCGGTCGCGACCAGGATCGCCATCAGCATCGACGTCGCCTAGTTCGACGTTTGGCACGCGGGCCGATGGCGGTATAGCTAAGCCATGGCTATTCGTCGATCACAGGAAAAGCTCTCGCGCCGGGCCGGAGTCGAACTCGGCCTCAAGGGCGCACGCCAGGCTGCCGGTAAAAGCGGCTTGCGGCGTCGGCCGGCGCCGCCCGGTCAGCACGGCCGTCGTCGGGTGCGGCGCGAATCCGATTACCTGCAGCAGCTCAGGGAAAAGCAGAAGCTGCAGTGGTTCTACGGTGTGCCGGCCGGTCAGCTCCGTCGCTACTTCGCCGCGAGCACCCGGCGTCCGGAGGCGACTGGCGAGGAACTCCTTCGTCAACTCGAGGAGCGGCTCGATAACACCGTCTATCGCTCGGGTTTTGCCGGCACGCGGGCGCAGGCTCGCCAGTTCGTGACCCATGGCCACGTACGGGTCAACGGCGTCCGCGTCAATCGGCCCTCCTATCAGGTCAAGCCTGCTGACACCGTCGCGCTCGAGACTGAAGGCTCGATCGCTCCGCTCGTGCACGATGCGATCGCGCTCGGCTTCACGGTCCCCGCATGGCTCGATGTCGACGCCGACACGCTGAGCGGAAAGGTCACGCACCGTCCAGAGCGCACTGAAATCGACGTACCGGTAGACGAGAACCGCGTGGTCGACTTCTTCTCGAAGTACTAACCGCAGGATTCAACCGCGGCTTCGCGTTCCCTCAGCATGACTTTTTTGCGCATTCTCTTCAGCGTCTTCTCGATCGTCAACGTCGTCTTCTGGGCCGTGCTGGCCTGGTCATGGGCGGTCAAGCCAGCGTGGGCGGCGAAGCTTCCACTGGGCCTCGGTAATGCGCCGAGTGGACAAGGCAACGTCCCGGTGTGGGCGCGCCTGGCGGCTGCGGTGGCGGCCTTCTGGGCAGTCGCGGCGGTGCTCTACCTGACGGTCTACGAGGCCAATCGGCTGGCGTTCGTGGCGTTGTTCGTGATGGCGGCGATCTTCTTGATCCTGGGGATCGGGGCCGCTGCCCGGATCTACCAGGTCCTGCAGATCGGCAAGGCTCCCGTCATGCAACTGCCACGCGGTCAGCGGCGCGCGAGCTAGGCCGCCGGGTCGCCACCACCGATCCGGCGAGGATCAGACCGAAGCCGATGACGGCGCCGATGGTGAAGGGCTCGCGCAGTAGCACGACGCCCAGCGCTAAGGCCACCGCGGGGTTGAAGTAGGTGATGACGGTCGCGCGGACCGGCCCCACTTCGGCGATCAGCGCGAAGAAGATCAGGAAGGCGAGGGCGGTGCAGACGACGCCCAGCATGGCGACCGCGAGCACGACCTGAATCGATGGCAACCGGGCCGGTAGATGGGTTAACCCGAGTGGCACATAGACGATCGCGGTAAGGACCAGCGATGCCGTCACCACACCGATGGCGGGCAGCGACGGAAGCCGCCGGGAAACAATGATCGGGCCGGCGGCATAACCGATAGCGACGAGCGCGACCTCCCCAACCGCACCCAGGTCGCGATACGAGACATTCAACCCGACCAGCGTCCCGACTCCCACAAAACCGATGACCAGGCCGGCGATCCGCCGCAGGTCGAAGCGATCGTCGCCCCGCGTCAGCCAGACGATGATGGCGCCGATCAGCGGCACGGCCGCGATCATCAGGCCGGTCAGCGAGCTGGACAGCCGGCGTTCGGCGTCGGACAGGAGGAACCATGGCAATCCGATCTCGGCTATGGTGTAGGCGAGCACCCACGGCCAGTAGGGCAGCAGGGGACGAAAGGCGCCCCGGCGGATGACCAACGGCAGGAGCAGGATCGACCCGAGCAGCGTGCGAAACATCACCAGCGTGACTGGCGACAGCTCACCGACCGCGATCTTGATCAAGAGATAGGGAATTCCCCAGATGATCGCCATGGCGGCGAACAGCGCCCAGCCGCGCCTGCTCACAGGGCCCCCCTCCCCCAACCTCCCCCCCCCCCCCCAAGTGGGGGGAGGGAAAAACCGGTGTTAACCGGCGTCCGCTTCCGGGACGATCTCCTCGCCCGTGTACGCCGACGCCTGAAGGCGGAACAGCCGGGCATAGCGGCCGTTGAGGCGCATCAGCTGCTCGTGCGTCCCTTGCTCGACCAGCCGCCCATGCTCGAGGAACAGGATGCGATCCGCTCGGCGCACGGTGGAGAATCGGTGCGAGATGTAGACGGCCGTCTTGCCTCGGGTGAGCGTTCGGAGTCGCTCGAAGAGGTCATACTCGGCCTGGGCGTCGAGCGCCGAGGTCGGTTCATCGAGCAGCAAGATGCGCGCATCGCGCATGAAGGCGCGCGCGAGTGCGACCTTTTGCCACTCACCGCCCGACAGGTTGACGCCAGCGTCGAACCACTTGCCGAGTGCCGTGTCATAGCCGGCGGGAAGGCTCGCTATCAACGAATCGGCGCCCGCTTGCTGGCCGGCGCGCAGCACGGCCTCGCGGTTGGTCACCTGCGGCAGGTTGCCGAGGCCGATGTTCTCGGCGGCGGTCGCCTGGTAGGTGACATAGTCCTGGAACATGCCGCCGATCTGCGCCCGGAGGTCCTCCGGTTTCAAGTCGCGGATATCGATACCGTCGACCAGGATCCGACCGTCGGCGGGATCGTAGAGGCGGCAGATCAGTTTGAAGAGGGTCGTCTTTCCGGCCCCATTGCGGCCCACGATCGCAACCGTCTCGCCGGGTGCCACGGTGAAGCTCAAATCGGTGAGCGCGTTCTCTTTGGCGTCCGGATAGGCGAAGCTAACATGGTCGAACGTGATCTCGCCGCGGAGCGGCACCGGAACCGGCACCGGATTGGCAGGCGCGGGCAGCTTGGTTTCGGTCGCCATTAACTCGAACAGGTTGCTGAGGTAGAGATTGTGCTCGTACATGTTGGAAAAACCGCTCAAGATTCCCTGGATCGAGTTCTGTACCGACTGGGCCGCGGTCGTGTACAGCGTCAGATCCCCCAGCGTCAGCCGGCCCGCGATGGCCTGCAGCGCGACATATAAATAGGTGACCGAGGTCGCGATCGTGCTGAGGTTGCCCCAGAGGAAGCCGATCAAATAGCGGCGCGAGACCTGCCGGCGCTGGCTGCCGTAGTAGGCATCGCCGATCAGGCGGTAGCGCTCGATGAAGTAACGACCGAGCCCGAAGAGCTTGACCTCTTTGGCGTAGGTGTCTGTCGTCAGCAGCGTGACCAGGTAGGTCATGCGGCGCAGCAGCCGTGAGCCCCAGCGGGCGATGTTGTACCCGCGCCAGCCATATCGCGTGTCTGCGACGAACGCCGGGATGGGGGAGATGAGGGCGATCGCGGCCAGCAGCGGGCTGACCACAACCAGCAGCGCGATCATGCTGATGAAGGTCAAAGCCGTCTGGACCAGGCCGAAGGCGGACGAGATCATCATCACCGGCCGGTTGATCGAGTCCGTCTGGGCGCGGCGCAAGAGGTCGTAGCTCGCCGGATCCTCGTAGAACGCAAGGTCGAGCGAGGCGGCCTTCTCCATCACCATCAGCTGGATCCGCATCGACACCGAGTTCTGCAGCAGCTGCTGCGTGATGTTGCGAATCGTGCTCAGGAAGGCGATCAGGGCGAAGATCGCGAGCTGAAGGATGGCCAGGAAAAGGATCGCGTTGAAGATGGAGAAGGTCGGATGCCAGAAGGGCAGGCCGATCGTGACGCTGTCGCGAGCGCCGGTTTTATGGATGAAGATGCCCTGGACGACGGCGTTGATCAAAAGCTTGGAGGTGTAGGCGGACGCCGCCGGCACGAAACCGGCGATGACGGTGGCGATGAAGAGGCCGGTCGTGACAGCCGGGCTGGCTTGCCACACCAACTCGAGGACGCGCGGCAGTGCCGCGGTCGTCCCGCTGATCGATTGCTTGAGGTTGCGCCAGCGGCTGCGCAGGTCGCGAGGTCCCTGCTGATCTGGCGGCTCCTCGATCGGCGGGTCGCCGGTCAGGCCGCTGTTGGGCGTGCCGGTATCGGGTCGCATGAATCGGCGTCCCCACATCCAGAACATGGGGCCGCTATTGTGGCCCATCATTCCTCGTACGGTACTGCTTAGTCGATTACCGCGATTGCTTCGATCTCCAGCAAGTAGGCCGGGTCGGCGAGCGCGCTGATTCCAATCAGGGTCGAGGCCGGCGGCGGGGCGCCGGAGAGGAACTCCGAGCGGGCCTCGGCGATGACTGCGCGCAGCTCCGGTGTGTAATCGACGATGAAGGTCGTCATCTTGGTGATGTCCGCCGGCGACGCGCCGGCCGCCTGCAGAGCGGCCCGGAGATTCGCGAAGACCTGGCGCGCCTGGCCCGGAAAATCGCCGGGCGCCACGACCGTGCCCTGCGCGTCCTGCGAAATCTGGCCTGAGACGAAGATCGTCCGTCGCCCGGCGGCCTCGACAACCTGGGTGTACGCCTGCGGTTTCAACAGCGTGTCCGGATTCAGCCTCTTCACGCCAATAAAGGATAGAGTGTGTGCTTTCTTAGATCAGCCTTAAGAATCGCTCAATCACGATTCATCTGCGCTGGTTTCAATCGATACACCGCTGTTCATCTTCCGCGTAGTCTGATTGGAGGCCCGGATGATCAATCGCCCATCGGCGTCGCGGCCGGACCCTGCCGCGCCAACCCCGACCGCCCGCGAGCTCGCCGCCAAGGTGCCCGCGCCGATCGAGCAGATGCTGTTCGAAGTCAAGCGCCTGATCGTCGGCCAGGATCGGCTGCTCGAGCGGCTGCTGATCGCCTTGCTCTCCGGTGGCCACGTCCTGCTCGAAGGCGTTCCTGGCCTGGCGAAAACGGTCACGGTCAAGGCCTTTGCCCAGGTGATCGGCGGCGCGGCCGGCCGCGTCCAGTTCACGCCTGATCTGGTGCCGGCCGATCTGATCGGCACCCGCATCTACAACCCCGGCCGCAGCGAGTTCACCACCGAGCTCGGCCCCGTATTCTGCAACCTGCTCCTCGCCGACGAGATCAACCGGGCGCCCGCCAAGGTGCAGTCGGCGCTGCTCGAGGCGATGCAAGAGCGCCAGGTCACGATCGGCAAGGAGACGCATCAGCTTCCTGATCCCTTCGTCGTGCTTGCGACCGAAAACCCGATCGAGACCGACGGCACCTATCCGCTGCCCGAGGCCCAGCTCGACCGCTTCATGCTCAAGGTGCTCGTCGACTATCCGTCGTTTCAGGAGGAGGTCGTCGTCGTCGAGCGCATCACCGGGCCGGCGATCGATCTGCGCCAGGTGGTGACGCTCGAGCAGATGCGCGAGATGCAGGCGTCGGTGAAAGAGGTCTACGTCGATCCCGCCGTCCGAACCTACGCCGCCACCCTCTCCTACGGCACCCGGCCGAACAAGGTCAAGGGGCTCGAGGATCTCGGTCCATCAATCGCCTATGGGGCGAGCCCGCGCGCCTCGATCAACATGGTGGCCGCCGCTCGGGCACTCGCCTTCATGCGCGGGCGCACCTACGTCTTGCCGCACGACGTCAGCGAGGTCGCGCCGGAAGTCTTGCGCCACCGGCTGGTGCTGACCTACGAAGGGATCGCGGCCGGCGTCACGGCCGAAACCGTTGTCAAGCGGGTGCTCGACCGCTTCCCGCCGCCGCGCATTGACCTCGGAGATCGGGTTGCCTCCTAAAACCCCCCTCCCTAACCCTCCCCCCACTGCGTCGGGAGAGGGAAAGAAGGAAGTTAGGGTCGATGAGCTCATGCGGCGCGGCCGCTGGCCGGTGCTGCGCCGGCTCGGCTTCCATCCCGGCGGCGACGAGCGCTCCAGCCTGCGCGGCGCCGGCATCGAGTACAGCGACGTCCGCGAATACCAGGCGGGCGACGATCCCCGCTCGATCGAGTGGAACATCACGGCGCGCTCCGACCGGCCTTACGTCCGCGAGTCGTTGCCGGACCGAGGGCTCGACGCCTGGTTGCTGGTCGATGTGACCCGCTCGCTCGATTGGGGCACGGCGCGCTGTTTGAAGCGCGATCTCGGCATCGAGTTTCTATCCATCGTCGGTCAGCTCCTGGTGGCGCGCGGCAACCGCGTCGGCGCCTTGCTCTTCGACGACAAGGTTCGCGCCATCATTCCACCGGCTTCCGGACGCAACGCGTTGCTGCAACTGATCGCCCGCGTCGAGCGGTGCAGCCAGACAGGTGGCGAGCGCCAGACCAATCTCGCCCAGGTCTTGCGCGAGGCGGGGCATCTGATGCGTCGGGCGTCGCTGCTGTTCGTGCTCAGCGA
Organism: Candidatus Dormiibacterota bacterium; assembly: GCA_036782775.1. GTDB lineage: Bacteria > Chloroflexota > Dormibacteria > CF-121 > CF-121 > CF-13. The sequence continues at coordinate 31,975 of DAIPYJ010000027.1, forward strand.
TTTCATGACACCGGAAGGCTGGCAGCAGCCGATGCGCACGCTGGCGCTGCGGCATGAAACGGTGGCCATCTGGATCGTCGACCCGCGTGAACGCGAGATCCCGGATATCGGGGTCGTCACCTTCGAAGACCCGGAAACCGGGAAGCAGCTGCTCGTCGATACGGCCGACGCCCGCCTGCGCGCTCGCTTTCAAGCTGCGGCCGAGCAGCAGGGCCAGAGCCTACGCAGCGAGCTGCGCCGCTGCCGCGTCGCGGTCGCCGAGGTGAGCACCGAGTTCGAGCTCGTGCCCCAGCTCGTCCGCTTCATGAAGGAGCGCGAGACCCTGCGCCGCTATCCGACCATGGCGGCCGCGCGATGAGCTTTCAGTCGCCGCTGCTGCTGCTCGGCTTGCTGGCCGTTCCGCTGCTGATCGGCCTCTATCTCGCCAGCCAGAGGCGCCGCCAGGCATACACGGTGCGCTTCACCAACCTCGCGCTGCTCAACCAGGTGGTGGGGAAGGGCCCGGGACTCCGCCGTCATCTTCCAGCCCTCCTTTTCATCGCCGGGCTCGCGGGGCTCTTGCTTTCGATGGCCCGACCGCAAGCGACCATCCGCATCCCCAAGGGCCAGACCAGCGTGATGCTGGCGGTTGACGTTTCCGGATCGATGGCGGCCACCGACGTGCAGCCCACCCGCATCGACGCGGCGATCGCCGCTGGACGCTCCTTGATCGACAAGCTGCCGGGAAACGCGCAGGTCGGGCTCGTGATTTTCAACGCCCAGGCGCAGGTGATCGCGCCGCTGACCTCGGACAAAGGCTCGGTAAAAGACGCGCTCGGGACCCTGTCGCCCGGAGGCGGCACCGCGATTGGCGAGGCGATCCAGGCCTCCGTCTCGCAGCTCGCGTCGATCGTCGATCCCAACGGACCCAAGTCGCAGAACTACGCCCGCGTCATTCTGCTCACGGACGGATCGTCGAATACCGGCATCGACAACATGACCGCCGCGGCCCAGGCCTCGCGTTCCCACATTCCGGTCGACACCATCGGCATTGGCTCGCGTAATCAGACGGTGATGGTGCAAGGGATTGCGGTCGACGGCGTCGACGAGCAGGCGCTCCAACAGATCTCCTCGGCGACTGGCGGCAAATATTACTTCGCGGCGGATGAAGGCCAGCTCAACAAGATCTACAGCGATCTCGGCTCACACATCGGCTGGGTGACGAGCAAGGTCGATCTCACTATCCCGGTACTCGCGCTGGGGACCTTGATCCTCGTGATCGGCGGGCTCTTCAGCCTTCGCTGGTTCCGGCTGCTTCCCTGACGCTCGCAACATTACGGATCGAAGGAGCGGCACGGCCTTCGTCGTTATACGAATCGTCATGATCAACTCCAGCGCCTGGACCGGCTGGCTCAGCCAGGACGCCTCGGTCGTTCCCCAAAGTGCCGAGGATTTCGCCCTGACCGATGCGGCCATGCTGCAGGTGAACGGACGCTATCTCTATCTCAAGCGTGTCAGGGACCTTGCCGAGATTGGCGTGGCCGAGGCGCGTCTCCTTGACGCCCTCGCCCGCACGGGTGACACGGTCTTCATCGCCGTTGGGGATGACCCTTCCCAGCTGCGCCTTTCCTACCGGCTCCCGAACGTCGATAGCGCCGTCGCCTCGGACGGCGATGGATTGCGCGGGCTGATTCGGCAATGGTTCGCCTGGGCCAGCGCGGCAGCCGCCTAATCGAGTCCGAGTCGATCGACTAGCGGACGGCGGCTTCCTTGCGGACGCCGGGAAGGTGGCGTTCGGCGGGCCCAGTGTAGATCTGGCGCGGGCGCGCGATCTTCTGCACCGGGTCGAGCAAGCCTTCCTGCCACTGGGCGAGCCAGCCCGGTGTCCGGCCGATCGCGAAGAGCACAGTGAACATCTCGACCGGAAAGCCCATCGCCAGGTAGATGATCCCCGAGTAAAAGTCGACGTTGGGGTAGAGCCGGTGCTTGACGAAATACTCGTCCTGCAGCGCGATCCGTTCGAGCTCGGTCGCGATATCGAGCAAGGGACTTTTGCCGGTGACCTCGAGGACGTCGTCTGCAACCTTCTTGATGATGGTCGCCCGGGGATCGAAGTTCTTGTAGACACGGTGGCCGAAACCCATCAGGCGCATTTCGCCGGCGCGCACGCGCTTGATGTACTCGGGAATCCGGTCGACCGATCCGATCTCGCGCAGCATCCGCAGCACCTGCTCGTTCGCGCCGCCGTGCAGCGGACCGTAGAGCGCGGCGGCCGCGGCGGCGGTGGCACTGAACGGATCCGAGTGGGAGCTGCCGACCGACCGCATCACATTGGTCGAGCAATTCTGCTCATGGTCCGCATGCAGGATCAGCAGTACGTCGAGCGCGTGCTCGAGAACGGGATTCGGCTCGTACTTCAGCTCGGTCGCCTTCCACATCATGTTCAGGAAGTTGCCGGCGTATGACAAGTCGTTGTCCGGATAGGCGTAGGGCATGCCGATCGCGTGGCGATAGGCAAACGCGGCGATCGTCGGCATCTTGGCGATCAGCCGTAGGATCTGCAGCCGCCGGCTTTCCGCTTTGCCGATCTCCTTGGCGTCCGGATAGAAGGTCGACAGCGCGCCAACGACGCCGATCAGGACACCCATCGGGTGGGCATCGTGGTGGAAGCCGTCGATCA
>DAIPYJ010000028.1:0-4012 GCA_036782775.1 Candidatus Dormiibacterota bacterium
GCCCTCGGTGAGATCTCGCACGGGGTTCGTGTCGAGCGCATTACCTGGCGGCAGAGGGAGTCGTTTCCGGTTGTCCTCTATCGCATCGAAGGCGGCGGGCATGGATGGCCGGGCGGCCCGCAGTATCTGCCTGCGCTGCTCATCGGGCGGGTTCCGCGTGACCTTGACGCGACCGGAATCCTGGTCGACTTCGTGGGGCACAACCTGCGCTGACGCGTCAGGCCGTGGGAACGGGCTAGAGCAGCTCGCGCAGCTGGGCGGGTGTGATGTTCGAGCCGCTGAGGATGAGGGCCACGTGCTTGCCGCGCAGGGAGTCTTTCATCCGGAGCGCTCCGGCCAGGGAAGCCGCGCCCGCCGGTTCGACGAGGTTGCGCGTGGTTTCGATCACCAGCCTGACCGCGGTGCGAATCTCGTCGTCCGATACCAGCATGAAGTCGTCGAGCTTTTCCCAGAGAATTTGCTGCGGCAGCTCGAACGCCGTACGGGTCGCGAGACCTTCGGCGATGGTGGCCATCCGGTCGGTTACCAGCGCGCGCTCCTTCCATGATCGGTAGGCGGTCGGCGCCTCGGCCGATTGCACTCCGATGACCCGGATCGATGGGTTCATCGCCTCGGCCACGATGCACATGCCGGAGGCGCCGCTGCCCCCGCCAATGGGCACGATGATCACCTCGATGTCGGGCTGGGCCTCGAGGATCTCGAGCGCCTGGGTCGCCACCCCCGCGATCAGCTGCGGCTCGTTGCCTGAGTGGATATATCGGTAGCCGTGCTCGGCGGCGAGCCGTTCGCAAAGCTCGCGCGCCTCGTCGAAGTCCTTGCCGTGCGGCACGATCTCGGCGCCCAGCCCTCGGATCGATTTGACCTTGACCGGGTTGGCGGCCTCGGGGACGCAAACGATCGCGCGCACGCCGAAGAGCCGCGCCGCATAGGCGATCGATTGTCCGTGATTACCCGTCGACGCGGTGATGACGCCGCTGGCGCGCTCCTGCTCGCTGAGTTGGGCCATGAGATTGACGCCGCCGCGGATCTTGAAGGCGCAGATCGGCTGATGATTTTCGTGCTTGACCCAGGTTGCTGTTCCTGTGAGCTCGTCGAGGGCGGGGTAGCGGTGAAGGGCGGTTGGCTTGAGGTAGGGACGTATCCGGTCGCGTGCGGCCAGCACATCCTGGAATGTCGGCGCATCTAACTCCCTCCTCCTCGGGGGGAGGGCTGGGGTCGGGGCGTTTGGCGAAGCCTTCATCCGGTTGGATGATCCTGGATGGTGCCGCGCAGCGGAATCTCGGGCAGGAAGAAGCTGATCCCGAAGCCGACGACGGCGAGCGCCGCGCCCAGCAGGAAGGCTCGATCGACACCGGTCGCGAGGCTCAGCCGAACTGCATTGACCACCTGCTGCACCAGCGCTGCGGGCAGCGAGCCGAAGGTCTGGGTCAATCCCTGACTCTGCCCCGCGATCAATCCCTGGGCGCCCGAGGTCGCCGCCCCGGCAAGCTTCGAGCTACCGGGCCCAGACAGGTGTGTGGGCAGGTCATTCTTCAGCGTCTCGATCACGATCGTCGCCATGATCGGCACTCCGACCACCGCCCCCAGGTTGTTGAAGAACTGGCGAGCCGAATTCGCTGTGCCAAGTAGGCGATAGGGGAAGGCGCTCTGCACGACCACCGAGAGGGTGGGGAAGACGGCCCCAACGCCGAGCCCGGTGACGACCATCGCGATGATGGCCGGGGTTAAATCGCTGGTCGCTTGCAGGCGCGCCAGCAGGAAGATGCCGACGGTGCCGATCGCCATCCCGACGATCGTCTGGATCTTGTAGCGGCCGGTACGGGTCGTGAGCTGGCCACCGATGAGGCTGCTGAGGACAAAGCCGAGCATCAGGGGTGACAAGACAAGTCCGGCGTCTTGCGCGCTGTAGCCGAGGACGCCCTGCGCATAGAGCGGTAAGAAGGTCAGCGTGCCGAAGAGCGCGACGCCCATCAAGAAACTGAGGCAGACCGCGACGGTAAAGGCCCGGCTTTCGAACAGGTGCAGGCTGAGCACCGGTTCCTCGGCATGGTTCTCCCAGAGGGCAAAGATCGCCAGGATGATGCCACCACCGACCAGCGTGCCGACGACCTGCACCGATCCCCAGGGATAGGTAATCCCAGCCCAGGTCAGCCCGATCAGGATCGGAACGACGCCGGCGATGAGCAACGCGATGCCCAGCCAGTCAATCCGGACCCGGCCGCGACCGGCGATGCGAGGCAGCAGGAAGGTGAGCAGGACGAGGGCAATCAGGCCGGGAATGATGTTGACGTAGAAGACCCAGCGCCAGCCCCAATGATCCGTGATCAGGCCACCGACCAGCGGACCGAGAATGCTGCCCAGCCCGAAGACTCCCATGAATAAGCCCATCCAGCGGGCACGCTCGCGCGGGCTGAAAATGTCACCTACGGTGGTGACGCTCAAGGCCATCATCGCGCCCCCGCCGATGCCGCTGACGGTGCGGGCGGCGATCAGCTCGCCCATGTTTTGCGAGAAACCGGCGGCTGCGGAGCCGATCAGGAAAAGGATGAGCCCGCTGATGTAGAAGGGCCGGCGTCCGAAGAGGTCTGACAGCTTGCCGACGACCGGAACCGTAACTGAGGAGGCGAGCAAGTAAGACGAGAACAGCCAGGCATAGAGGTTGAGTCCGTGCAGTTCATCGACGATGGTCGGCGCGGCGGTGGAGACGATCGTGCTGGTGAGGATGGAGGTGAATTGCACCAGCAACACCGTGGCCAGCACCCAGTAGCGCCGGTTGTCCGGGATCTGGTGGCTGAGGGTGGCGTGCTCCTGGCGCGGACGTGGTGGGAGCTCGGGAAGGGAGGCTCGTATACCGGCCAAATCTACCCGCGCTGCCGCACGAGCTGCGGTTCCTCGGTGGCGGCGGCTTCCAGTGCGGTGACGAGCGCGCGTAAGCCCTTGATCAACGCCGCCCGCTCCGTTGGCTCGAGGCTCTCGAGCGCGGACTCGATGATGCCGGCGCGGCGCGACACGAAGCCCATCACCGCCTCCCGATGCGCCGGGGCGAGGTCGACGATCGTCCGCCGTCGATCCCGCTCGTCCTCCTGCCGGACGACGACACCCACCCGCCCGAGTTCGCCGACGAGCAAGCTGGCAGAAGGGAGGCCGACCTCCAGTCGCGAGCTGAGCTGACTTACGCTCAGCGGCCCGGCCAGCGCCAGCAGGATCATCACGTTCAGGTGGCGGGGGGCGAGTCCGAAGCGGTGCCACTCGCTCTTGATCGCGTCGGGGACGTCGTGCGAACGGCGGGACATCGCCTTGCTCAAAGCGGAAAGCAGCGGAAGCAGCTCGACGAGCTCAGCCTGGCTTATTTGTGACATTTCATGTCTCAAACTATTCGGCATATAGTTAGCAACATCCCAGATTGTACCGAGGCCGGTCGCCGGCGTGGCGATTGGAATTGCGGCAGTGGGCGGCCGGAGGCAAGCGAACACAATGGAAGCGTTCTGCTGCCTGCACCAGAAGGAGGAGGAAGATGGACTCCAGCGATTTCCCGGCACCCCGCGAAGGCTTCGTCCTGACCAACTTCCTGGTCGTCTCCGACCAGGATCGGTCCCGCGACTTCTACCAGCGAATCCTCAACGGCAAGGTGGTCCGCGACCGCGATCCGGTGATCATGAAAGTCGCCAACACCTGGCTCATCCTCAACGATGGCGGCGGTCCCACGGATGACAAGCCGACCGTCACCCTCACGACGCCTCAGGATCCAAATCAGACGAGCGCGTTCATCAATATTCGAGTTGCCGACATCCAGAAGACCTACAAAGACTGGGCCGCGAAAGGCGCCAGGTTCCTGACCGAGCCCAAGGACCACGGCTTCGAGATCCGCTGCTACATCCGCGATCCCGACGGCCACCTGATCGAGGTCGGCCAGACGACGTTCCGATCCTGAGCTACGCCCCCTGGTTCCCTCCCCCCCCCTTCGGGGGGGGGGGGGGGGGGGGGGGGCGGGGGGTGGGGGCTACTTGGGGGG
>DAIPYJ010000028.1:4022-34554 GCA_036782775.1 Candidatus Dormiibacterota bacterium
CCCCCCGCTTGCGGGGGGAGGGTAGGGTGAACGGGTCGGTCGCTAGCAGCTACTAGGGGTGTTGAACGGACCGCTGTTGAAGTTGTTCGTGCGCGTTACCGTCGCGCCGTGTCCGCCGAATTTCCAGTAGGGCGAGAACAGCTCGGGCCCAAACTGCTGTGAGCTACTGGCGTGGCCTGCAGGCGCCTGCCCCAGGTCGCCGGCGGCCCACATGCAGCGGTTCCCCGACTTGAGAAACGAGAAATAGGTGTAGAAGGGGGCCGGCTGGCCATCGTCGGTAACCGGCGGGTTGACGCAGCCGACGCCAGTCGTCCGATTGCAAGCCCCTCCCAGGTCGGCAGCCTCGATCCGTGGCAAGTCGGTCTCCAAAGCCGTCGATGGATAGGCCTCGGAGTCGTTGTTGCCCGTCAGGGGGCTGGTGAAGAGGAACGGCGTTTCCCTCTGCGTGCCCGGCGTAAGGCTGTTCGGCCAGTAGGCTTCGTGGTCAGTCGTCCCGTCAAAGCCCGGATCGTTGGCGATCAGGCAATAGCCGGTAGATTGGCCGGGCGGTGGGAAGTATGCGGGATTGAGGTTCTGCGTGTCAGAGAAGCAGCCGAAATCGTCGCTGTTGCTGCTTAGCCCCTCAGCAGGTTCCGTTTCTCCCGGAATCCCTTCAATACCGTTGCAGCTGGCCGTGTTGGCGTCGATGCTCGAGCAGAAGTCGAAGTGCCCGGTCTCCGCGTCCATCGCAATGTTGTAAGTGTGCGCAGCCCAGAGAACTCGGGTCAGAGGGCTGGACGTCGAGAACATCGGATGGAACGTGTAATCGATCTCCTGGCAGGAGTGGCCAGACGGCTGGAACTTGATCTGGCCGAAGTGGTTCGCGGCGCTCGCGGTCATCGAACCCACCGTGCCTTGCGTGTGGTCGGTCACGGTTGCGACCAGGCCGTTCGCGCTGTCGTGCAGGTTGACCGTGAGCTTGTCGCCCTGCTTCATGAAGAAGGTGTCGCTGCTGCTCCGCGGATCACCGGAACCGATGAACTGGAACTGCAGTGGGTTGGGCGGCCCGATCGGCTTGCCCGACTTCGTCAGGTAGGCGAAGTTGACGTATTCGGGGTTGCCCCCAATTTGATTGATGCAGCTTTGATTGAGCAGCAAGCCATTGAACGGGTCCTCCGAGAGGCTGTCGATGGTCATCGCGGCGCACCAATCGGTCGAGTGGCAACTGAAGGCGGCAAACTGCGACGCGAATCCAGGCGGATAGAACTGCAGCTCCATGAACGCCACGCCGGGCGCGCTCTTGGTTGTGCCAGGGACAACGATATTGCTGTCAGTGTCCGGAGTGCACTGCTGGCTTTGCTCTGGATACGACTGGGTGTCACACATCGCCATGCCGAACCACAACGCCGGCGATGTCTCGAGGCTATAGCCCTTCGTGTTGTCGAAGGCACCCGAGGGCTCCGTCGGCAGCGTCACGTTGTAGGTCATGTGGTTGCCTGACCCAGGCTCGTTCGAGTAGAAGAGAACGGACGGCTCGTCGTGCCCGACATAGTGGCCAAAAGCCGAAAGGGGATCGTCGACCTCGGTACATAACTGGATGCTGCTCGCGCAACCCTTCCAGGTGGCGCTGTGGTACTGCGGGTTCGCAGCTCCGGCAGAGATGCCGGATGTGGTAACCGCCGCCGCCAAGCCGGCGACGGTAAGGACGCTCAGAATCCGTGCTGGTTTCACTCACCTCTCCCTTCGGGCGCTTTCGAACCCGAGTTTGCAGGTCAAGTAAACCCCTTTGTTTCCGGCGACCGTTATGGAATCGCAGGCGTCGGAGGCCCGCGGAAACCTGGAAGCCGTTCGAAGGAACGCATGCCTGTCTGTTCGCAGCCGATTGGATCCCGCCTCGTACGGTTCCCTCCTAAACGGGCCTCTCGCTCCATTCGGCGGGCTCGCGTTCGCCCGCAATCGATCTCTATTGCATGGTGACCTGCCGGAAGACCCTTGTCAAGACTTGCAAAATCTGATGGAAGTCCTCGGTGCAAAAGTGAAACCTTCGGTTTGTCTTTCTGGCCTCCCACGAATCCCGATCGGGCTTGAAATTTCCCAGGTCGGGGCGCATCCTAGGGAAGTTCCGTAGAAGGACGATCAGAGGAGGAAGTGGCATGAGCGTTGCCGTTCGGCCCGCGCGCATCAACACCTTTGCCGCCGAGGGGAAGGACCACCTTCTTCATGTGGTGCGAAAAGAACGCGAGGACTTCTACGACGTCATCGATCGGACCGACGATGAAAGTTGGAAGACGCAGACCGCGTGCACTGAGTGGGAAGTCCGAGATGTCGTTGGCCACCTGCTCGACGTGACCGAGGGCTATCTCGAGCGCTTCGCCCTCGCCAGAAATAAGGAGGCATTCCCGGAACCACTCGGGCTGCCCGGAATGGCCAAGTTGCTCGACACCGGCGCCAAGCGCTTTCGCGAGTTGGGCCGCACACAGACGATCGCGCGCCTCAAGCAGTCCTCGGACAAGCTCTTCAAGATCTTCGACGCTCTGTCACCCGACGAATACACCACCGAGATGATTCCGCACGTCTACATGGGCCCGCTGCCGACCATGATCTATCCCGCCTTCCAGCTGATCGACTACTCCGTCCACACCTGGGACATGCGGGCCGGGCTCGGCGAGTTGAAGCCGTTGAGCGAGGATGCCGCTAACACCCTGATCCCCTACATGTTCATCGTTTTACAGGTGACCGTCGACGAACAGGCGGCCAAAGGCTTCGATGCGACCTGGGGAGTTCGCATCAGCGGCGATGCCGGAGGAAGCTGGAAGCTCATGCTCAAAGACGGAAAGCTGAGCTATGAGGAAGGCAGCATGGCTGACCTTCCTGTCGTCTTCAACTTCGACGCCAATGACTGGGTGCTCACGGCGTACCAGCGGTTTCCTGGCGGCGCGGTCATCGGCGACCGTCAACTCGCCTATAAGATTCGGCGGCTGTTCTTCAAGATTTAGCCGAGGCTAGGAGGAGCGATGGCAACCGTTCAAGTCGACTACCAGGCGAAACGCGAGGCGCTGAAGACCAAATATCTCAAGCCGAAATCGAAACGGCCGGCGACCAGCGCTCGAGGCCTCCACCACCTGGCCTTGATCTGTTCCGACATCGACCGGACGATCGACTTCTACCAAAATGTGCTCGGCTTCCCGCTTGTCGAACTGTTCGAGAATCGCGACCTCAAGAGCTCGACCCACTTCTTCCACGATCTGGGCCACGGCAACTTACTCGCCTTCTTCGATTTTCCCGAGGACCCGATGCCGCCAACGCGCGAGGCAATCGGCGGGATGCATCACGTCTCGATCTCAGTTCCCCGCGACGAGTTCGAGCGCATCCGCGGCGAACTCGACAAGCGCGGCATCGAGTACTTCGGCCCCGACCGGGTCGACAACTCGCTGTACTTCAAGGGGCCGGACGGCGAGCTGCTCGAGATCGAAGCCGATCCCCTGGAAGTCATGGAGGGCCGGCCGCTCGCCCAGTAAGGCTCGGACCATGGAGTCACCCCGCGTCCTGTTTGGGCGCGGGGCGATCGCTCAGGTAGGTGCGGAAGCCGAAAAGCTCGGCGATCGCATCCTTCTAATATGCACACCCAGCCTGGAGGCATCCGAGGCGGCTGGAAGGATCCGAAAAAGCCTCGGTCCGCGGCTCGTCGGCGAGTTCGACCGCGTCCGTCCGCACGTGCCGGCTGAAACGGTTGCCGCCGCCACCCGGCTGGCTGCCGAGCATCGGCCCGACGTCGTGATCGCGCTCGGTGGCGGCAGCGCCATCGGCCTTGGGAAGAACGTTGTAATTTCCCCCGCCCCCGTTTACGGGGGAGGGGGCAGGGGGAGGGGGGAGGGTAGGGAGGGGGGTTTGATTGCCATCCCCACGACCTATGCCGGTTCGGAGATGACGTCGGTGTACGGAGTCCGCGATCCGGATAAGGGCGTCAAGCATGTCCGCCGCGATCCATCGGCGCTTCCCAAAGTCGCCATCTACGATCCGGATCTCTTCCTCGACTTGCCGGCCGACGTTACCGCTGCGACCGCGATGAATGCGCTCGCACACTGCGTGGAAGCTGTCTACGCGCGGGACGTCGATCCGTCCGTTCCGCCGGTAGCGCTCGAGGGAATTCGGCACATCGTCCGCGCCTTACCGGTCACCGTTGCCAATGGCCACGATCTGGAAGCGCGCGAAGAGTTGTTACGCGGTGCCCAGCTTGGCGCCACCAGCATCGCGAACGCCACCATGGGCTTGCATCACGGCCTCTGCCACGTGCTCGGTGGCCGAACCGGCATCGCCCACGGCGTGCTCAACGGCATCATGCTCTCGCACGTCATGCGCTATAACGCGGACGCCGTGCCCGAGGCGATGGGCGAGATCGCGGACGCGATGGATGCCGGTTCCCGAATCAAGGATGCGGAAGCCGGGGCCCGCTTCGTTGCGGCGCTGCTCGAGTCGCTGCCGATTCCACGACGGTTATCAGAAACCGGAATGCGCCCGGAGCTCTTGGACGTCGTCGCCGTAGATGCCGCTGCGAATGCGACCGTGCGCGCCAATCCGAAACCGGCCGGTGCTCGGGAGATCCGCGAGTTGCTCGAGCTAGCTTGGTGACGGGCTCGCGATCGAGATGGTGACCGAGGGTGAACCCGAGGCCAGGCCGTCGATGACCGCGCTCGCCAGCAACACGGCGGCGATCGCAAGCGCCGTGAAGACGATGAGCGAAACCCAGGCGTTGACCAGCGGTCGACTCACGCCCCTTCCTCCCTGGGATGTCTGCCTGCCTGGGCACACACTGGCACAGGGTGGGATCGAGGTCAAGTCCTCGATATGGATCGCTGTCATCCTTAGCTGATGAGCGGCGACCCGCCGGTGCTTCAGCCGGTTCCTGACCGGCTGCCGGTGGACGTGCCCATCGACTGGCGGAGAAATCTCGCCGCGCTCTGGATCGCCGAACTTACCGCCATCCTCGGCTTCTCCTTTGCGTTTCCGTTCTTGCCGCTGTTCCTCCATCGCGAACTGGGCATCCCGAACGGACCCGAGCTTGCCTTCTGGTCCGGCATTTCCGCGGGCGCCACCGGATTCGCGCTCGCGTTGACCAGTCCCATCTGGGGCCGGCTGGCCGACCGCTATGGCCGCAAGCCCATGCTGGTGCGAGCCATGATCGGCGGCGGCCTCTCGGTCGGCTTGATGGGGCTGGCGCAGTCCGCGCTTCAGCTCACAGCGCTTCGTGGCATTCAGGGCGCCAGTTCCGGCACCGTCGCGGCAGCGACCGCGCTGGTTGCAACCGAGACGCCGATCGGCGATCTGGCCTGGGGACTCGGAATCCTGAACTCCGCGATCTCGCTTGGGAGTGCCGTTGGTCCGGCGGCGGGCGGACTTGCCGCGAACTTGATCGGTCTGCGAGCCATCTTTCTCGGCGGCGGCGTCCTGCTCCTGTTGGCGACCGTCCCGGTGTTGTTGGTGGTCAAAGAGAGTCCGCGGCGCATCACTCGAGCAAGCTCGCTACCGGTGATGCAGGTGCTGCGCGCGTCCCGGCCTGGTACCCTGCAGGCGCTCGCCGTGCTGATGGTGGCGCAGGCGCTCCAGCAGACCAGCTATGCCGCAGCGCAGCAGCTCGTCGCCTTGCGGCTCCTCGAACTGATGCCGGCCAAGCAAGCTCAGGGATTGACCGGCATCGCATTTGCTGCGGGCGGCATCGCCACGGCCCTCGCGGCAGCGACCTACTCGCGCTTGCTGCGGCGCAGTTCCTATCGCCTCATCATCACCGCTGCGGCGGCGTTGATGGGCATCATGCTCGCCGGCAGCGCGCTCGCCACCACCGCGGTCTTGTTGATCGCAACTTTCGTGATTGCGAGCTTTGTTGCCGGTTCCTTGATTCCCGCGCTCGGCGCGATGGTGGGGCTGGAGGTTCCGGTGATGATCCAGGCCACGGTCTTCGGCGTCAGCTCGAGCGCGATTTCGATCGGCTTTGGGCTGGGTCCGCTCGGTGCCGGCCTGATCGCCTCCGCCGCCGGCGTGCGCGCCGGCTTTGCCGTGGCGGCCTCGGTTGCGCTGCTGACCGCGGTAATCCTCAGATTCTTTTCGCGCGAGCCGCTGCGTGTTCGAGCGCCCATCCAAGCCGCGCCTTGACTGGAAGCCCGCCTATGATCGAGGCAGGTCGTCACCGAAGCTGAGGAGTTGCCATGTCAACCGTGTGGGAATCACTCGAAGAACGCGAACGGCGGGTGCGCGGCAGCCGCACGACCAGCGCCATGGCGCGAGCCGCCGAGCAGACGCCCGATGCCAGGGGCCTCGCCGAGGCATTCGCCACACGTCCATTCATCAGTCGCGACGACCTTCGGCGGATTGGCGCGCAGAGTTACGAACGTCCGGTGATCACGCTCTACCTCAACTTCACACCCGAGCGACTCGTGCGTGCGGATCGTCCGGTATTTCTCAGCGTCTTCAGCAGCTTGCGTCATCAGGCGCTCGATGCGAGCAAGGGATATCTCGACGGACTGGCGCACGCACAGCGTGTCGGGGTCCCGGAGGATCTCGCGGAGGTCCAGGCCTTTCTCGAGGCCTTTGAACCGCAAGGCGCGCGCGCTCTCGTCATTCTCAAGAGCGGCGCGCAGCTCAACCGGGTTGTGCCCTTACCGGTGCGCGTGGCTGACCATCTGACGATCGAGGCCGATCCCTTCCTCGAGCCGCTCGAGGCGATGATCGATGAGCAGCATCGGGTGCTGATCGTCAGCGTAGCCCGGGACGTTACCGCCGTCTCCATTTACGAGCTCGGCTACGAGCATGCGGTGGAACAGACGGCGGAGGACGTGCCCCGTGAGACGCATGAGGCCTTCCGCGAAGGAAAGACCGAACGGCATCGGGAGACGCATGTCGTCTGGCACTTCAAGGCCTCGGCGGAGCTGGCCGAGAGGGTGTGCCGTCAATATGGCTGCGACCAGGTGATCCTCATCGGCGAGGAAAACACGGTCAAGGCTTTCGAACATTATTTGTCAAAAGCGCTTCATCAGCGCCTCATCGGCCGGCTGCAACTCGCTCCGGATGCCGATCAGAATCAGCGCCGCGCCGCCATCGAAGACACCCTGCGACGGCAGCGAGGCATCGAGGAGGAGCAGGGCGTGAGCGAGCTTGGCTATTACCGGGGGCACGAGCGGCTTGCCATCGGGCTTCAGATGGTGATCAACGCGGTCAATCTCTTCCTGGTGCGCCAGCTCTTCGTCCGCGACGACCTGGCTGCATCCGGATTTATGTGCCATGCCCATCATTTCCTGTCGCAGCAAACGGGAAGCTGCCCGTTTGACAACCATCCACTGGAAGCGACCGATAACCTCCTGGATGAGCTGATCGAAATGGCTCGGTTGCATGGCGTTGAGGTCACCGTGGTGAGCGAGCGGAAGGGCCTGCTCGAGCCGTACGACGGGCTCGCCGGCGTGCTGGTCGCCCCCACCTCCGCTGAGCAGCTTCGGGCGGTCGAGCTGACGAGCTAACGGATGGCCGGGCCCGCGCTGGTCCGCTGTCCCAACTGCGGAAAGACGAATCGGATCCCAGCGGTGTCCGCTGGTGTCCCGCACTGTGGCAACTGTGGGGCGGCGATGCCATGGTTGGCCGACGCCGGTGAAGCCGACTTCGCACAGGTCGCCGAACAGGGCAGCCTGCCGGTGCTGGTCGATTTCTGGGCGCCATGGTGCGGGCCCTGCCGGATGGTCTCGCCGGCCCTCGAGCAGATTGCGAACGAACGTGCCGGACGGCTGAAGCTGGTCAAAGTCAACACGGACGATGCGCCCAATCTCTCGCAGCGCTTTGGGATCCGCGGCATCCCCACCCTTGTGATGCTGGCCCGTGGCCGAGAGATCGCGCGCAGCGTCGGTGCTCAGCCGGCGCCAGCGCTTCGAAGCTGGGTGGACGCGCAACTCGCCCAGGCGTCGCGGTAACAGTTTCATAACGAGCGTGCAGCCAGGCTCGACTCTGCCATAATTAAGCGTGCGCTCAAAACGGACGCTCAAGACAGAATCCGGCTCCGCTCCATCACGGCGGACCCGCGATCGTCTCATCCGCGCAGCCTTGAAAACCCTTACCCAGCGGGGCTTTGCCGGCGCCACCGCGCGGGTGATCGCGCGCGAGGCGCGCGCCAACCAGGCGCTGATCTTCTACCACTTCGGAAGCGTGGACCAGCTGTTGCTGGCCGCGCTCGATACGACCAGCGAGGCGAGACTCGAGCGATATCGCAGCGCATTGACCGGGACCACGCGCATCGCCCAGCTGATCGAGGCGATGGCACGGCTCTACCGTGAGGACATCGTCTCCGGTCACATCACGGCGGTCCAGGAATTGGTCGCGGGGGCGTCCTCGGCGCCAACCCTTCGCCGCGAGGTGCTTCGACGGATGACGCCCTGGATTGAATTCGCTCGCGAGGTCCTGAGCCGGATGCTGACCGGCACCGTGATCGAACGCATGGTGTCGATCGACGACCTGGCGTACGCGGCCGTCGCCTTCTATTTCGGCATCGAAACCCTGACCAACCTGGCCGGCGACCGGGCCCGGGTTGACGCCCTCTTCGAGACCGGCAAGCGACTGGCCCCGGTGGCCGACGCGATCGTGCAATCGGCGACCTGGGTCGGAGAGTCCGCATGAATGACCTCGATCTCGTCACCGGCGCATTCAGTTACACCGGCCGGTTCGTGGCGCCGAGGTTGCTGCGACGGGGTCGGCAGCTGCGCACCATGACCAACCATCCGGATCGCAGCAGCCCGCTCTACGCCCATGTCGAAACGAGTGCGCTCGATTTCGAGCGGCCCGATCGTTTAGTCGAGGTATTGCGAGGCGTGGACACGCTCTACAACACCTATTGGGTGCGCTCCACCCATGGAGCCGCGAGCTTCGCGCAGGCGGTCCAAAACACCCGCATCTTGATCGATGCCGCCGTCGAAGCCAGGGTCCGGCGAATCGTGCACGTGAGCATCGCCAACCCCGGTAAGTCGGATATGCCCTATTACCGGGGAAAGGCTGAGCTGGAGACGGCGGTGCGACAGTCCGGACTGTCGTACGCGATCATCCGGCCGACGCTGCTCTTCGGGCATGGCGACGTGCTGATCAACAACATCGCTTGGTTCCTCCGCCACCTGCCAGTGTTCGGCATCCCGGGCGACGGTCAGTACCGCCTGCAGCCCGTTTTCGTTGAGGATTACGCCGACCGTATTGTCGAAGCAGGCGCCGCCGCCGACAACGTCATCCTCGATGTCGCCGGTCCCGAGCGCTTCACGTTCGAAGGCTTGGTCCGCCTGCTGCGCGACGCGATGGGCCGCCGAACTCGGTTGGTCAGGATGCCACCGCCCCTTGCATTGGCCGGCGCTCGTGCCGTGAGCGTCGTGCTGCGCGATATCACGCTTACCAGCAACGAGCTGACCGGTTTGATGGCGGAGCTTCTGATTTCGGACGAGCCATCGTCCTGCCCATCCAGATTGAGCGAATGGGTCCGCGCGCACCAGCAAGAACTGGGCCACCGGTATGCCTCCGAGATCACGCGTCACTATCGCCTTGGACGGGGGCCGGTATGACACTCGTGCGGCCGGCGCGGCCGAAAACTAGCGCGATCCTCGGAGGCGTGGCCCTGGCGTTCGGCGGGGTCCTCAGCGCCGCCGCCCTGGTCTTCGGAATCGTGTGGTATCCGCTGATCGAGTTAACGTTTAGCGATCCCGTTGCGACCCTGCTGGCTCTGGCTCTCGGGATTCGGCTTGGCGCTTCCTCAAGGCTTGGGGGCTTACCGCGGTTTGCCGTAGGAATCGAAGTCGCGTGCGCCGGGCTCGTCATGTACCTCCTCTTCTGGACAATCGCGCTGAAGACGCCGTTCGAAACGCCGACCTTTTTTGCTGCGGCATTGCTTCTCGTACTGGGCTATGGCGTCGTTGTCGGAGCTGCTGCGCGTTCCGGCATTGTCCGCTTGCGGAGGGCATTGTGAGCTCAACGTTTCCGGCGCTGCTTGGAAAGTTGACGTTGATCGACCTATTACTGCTGTTGGCGCCCGTTGTCGTCGTCCCGCTTGGCCTGCGACTGATGCCTTCCAGCGGCCGTCGCGCTCGGCAGCTTCTCGCCCTCGCGCGCCTGGTCCAGCCACTTGGTGCGCTGACAGCGGTGATCGCCTTTCTTGTCAGCGCCGGTTGGGTTGCAGGGGCCGTCGCGCTCGGCTGGCTGATTACCTGCGCGATTGTCTCGCTGGCCGGCTTGCTCGATCCGATCGAAGCGCGGTCGATCACGCCCCGGCACCTGGTGCCGGCCGCCGCCTCGGCGTATCTCAGCGTCGGCGCGGCCTGGCTAGTGGCCTCGCGTTTGGGACTGCGACCGCTTGGTTTCTCGAGCGACATCATCGAGCTCACCGGCGTCCACTTCCATTACGCCGGGTTCGCCGCGACGCTCATGGCTGCGCTGACGTTGCTCGTCCTCCGGGGTCATCGTGCCTTCGGCAATCTGGCTTCCGCAGCTGGCGTCCTGGTGGTGCTTGGCGTGCCAATCACCGCAGGAGGGATTGCGACTGGTTCCGCCATCCTGACGGTGGTCGGTCCGCTTCTGCTCGGCACCGGAGTCTTGACGATCGCCGGTTTGATGGCCGTCGTGGTCGCTCCACGGGTTGAACCACGCACGGCCCGCTGGCTCCTCTGGCTTTCTGCGGCTGGCGTCGTCGCGCCGATGTTGCTCGGCATCGACTACGCGCTGGCGCGTGTGTTTCCGATTCCCGCCCTCGACATCAAGACGATGGCCCTGATTCACGGCGATCTGAATGCAATCGTCTTCAGCCTGGGTGGACTGCTGGGCTGGTCACTAATCTTGAAGAAGCCATGGCCAACGCATCCCCAAGCGATAAGCCTTTGGAAGGAAAGGTCACCATTGTCACCGGGGCCAGTCGAGGGATAGGAAAGGCAACAGCGCAGCTTCTCGCGCGCCAAGGTGCCGCCGTTGCGCTTGCCGCCCGCAGCGAGCAGGCCATTCAAACGGTCCGTGCGGAAATTGAGCGCGAAGGTGGCAGGGCCACGGCCATCCCCACTGATATCAGCGATCCGAAGGCGGTTGAGGCGTTGGTGGGGAAGACGGTAGAGACCTACGGCCGGCTCGACGCAGCCTTTAACAACGCGGCCGGAGGGCCGCCGCCGACACCTCTTGCTGAGCTTTCGATCGAGGCGTTCGAGGAGTCGATCGCGATCAACGTCTTGGGGATGTTCCTTTGCCTCAAGTTCGAAATCAACGCGATGCTCGCGAATGGCGGGGGAGCGATCGTCAACATGGCGTCGACCGCTGGAGTCCGCGCCGTTCCCAGGCTAGCCGGCTATGTTGCATCGAAGCACGCGATCATCGGCCTTACCAAGGTTGCCGCGCTCGATTACGCCAAGCAAGGGATTCGTGTAAACGCGCTTACGCCTGGCACGATCGACACCGAGCGCCTCAGAGAGCTGCCCGATAACCAACGGCAGCAGATTGCCGGCTGGATACCTGTGGGGCGGATGGGGCGGCCCGAGGAAGTGGCCGCGGCCGTCGCCTGGCTGCTTTCGGATCAAGCGAGCTTCGTGACCGGCGCGGTGCTTGCGATCGACGGGGGGAAGCTCGCCGCCGGGGCATAACTGGCTTGACTCGAAATCGTCGCGGCTGTCCCTCACGTCCCTCACGGCGCTCATAAAACCGATCAGAAATCGAGAAGCGACTGCACCCCATCGTCCCTAAGGTGGACGCATGGAATCGATGACGGCCCCAACCGGAACCACCATCAAAGGCAATGGAGGCTAAGCATGCTCAAGCAAGTGACGTACGTGACCGTGTTCGTCCGCGACCAGGAAAAGTCGCTCGACTTTTACATCAACACGCTTGGGTTTGAGAAACGTGAGGAAAACCCCGCTGGTCGGGTTCGGTTCGTGACCGTCGGTCTCAAGGACCAACCGTTGCAGCTCGTGCTCTGGCCCGGTACGCCGGGCAAGGCCGATCCGACGGCAGGCCCGATCCCGGGCACCTGCATCATCGACACCACGGATTTGCAGGGCGACTTCGAGCATCTGAAGGGCGCCGGGGTGGAATTCGTCGAGAAGAAGCCCATCGTCTATCCCAACGGGGCAGGCTACGTCAATTTCACGGATCCCGACGGCAACCGCCTTTCGCTACGCGGCAGCTGAGAGACTGCCCGAGTTCAAAGCGTCGATGTGCATTGGATTCCGACTGGCTTCGTACCATAAAGGCGATTCGATGGACCTCCGCGACCTCGTCCGTCTGCGCAAGGCGAAAGACCGCATGGATCGCGAGTTCGACCAGCCGCTGGACGTTCCCGCGCTGGCGGGCTCGGCCGCGATGTCGACCGGACACTTCTCGCGCAGCTTCAAAGCCGCCTTCGGCGAGAGCCCCTACAGCTATCTCATGACCCGCCGAATCGAGCGCGCCAAGGCGCTGCTCCGGCGCGGGGACATGTCGGTGACCGATGTCTGCTTTGCGGTCGGTTGTACCTCGCTCGGCTCCTTCAGCACGCGATTCACCGAACTGGTTGGCGAGTCTCCCAGCGTCTATCGCGCGCGCAGCCACTCGGCGGCCGCATTCATTCCGCCCTGCCTGACGATGGTGCTGACCAAACCCATCAGAAATCAAGAAGCATCGCTGCGGCAGACATCCTAAGGTGATCGCATGGATCTGAAACTTCAAAACTGCTTCATCGCCGTCCACGACCACGACGAGGCGCTCGCCTTCTATCGCGATCTGCTGGGGCTGGAAGTGCGCAGCGACGTCAAATACGAGGGTCTGCGCTGGACCGCGGTCGGGCCCAGGTCCCAGCCGGACGTCAGCATTGTCCTGGAGCCGCCGGCCGCCGACCCGAACGCGCCGGCGGAAGACCGCAAGGCCGCCAAGGAGCTGCTCGCCAAGGGCCTGCTGCGTGGCGTCAATTTCACCACCGACGATTGCGATGCGACCTTCGAGCACATCCGCGAAGGCGGCGGCGAAGTCCTGCAGGAGCCGATGGACATGCCCTACGGCGTTCGCGACTGCGCCTTTCGCGATCCGTCCGGCAACATGATTCGGTTCACCCAGCGGAAACGATGAACTTCTTGACCCTTGTTTTCCGAACCTTGATTTCCTAGACTGCCCTTCGAATTCGGCGAGGCCAGTCCACAAGGCTCGCGGCGAAGGCCGGGCGCAAGCCCGGCCTTTTCTTTTAGGCCTTGGGAATCGTTGCCGGGCGGCCGATGATCGGCAAGCGTGCGCCGAGCCGCAGAATGATGGGCGCCAGCGCGCTGGTGGTGAGTTGCGGCCTCAGCGTGTGCTCGTAGTAGTTGATGACCTGGGCGTATTGCCCGAGCTGATCGATGGGCAGCGCACGGACCGAGGCAACGTTCGAGAGCTGTCCGAGTTCGGCTGAGGGAACCAGCGTTGCTACCTGCGGGTTGTTTTTCAGCAGCATCTGCATCGCCGCCACTTGCGGCTCGCGAATCACCGCCGCGCTCGCTAGCGGATCGAGAACCGTTCCTGCCCCGACGAATCCGAGCAAGACGACGTAGAGGATCACAAAGGCGAGCGCGCCGTTGGCGACCGCGCCGAGCAGCTTGTCGACCGACCGCGTGAAGGGCAGGCGGAAGACGGCCTGAAAGGCGGTCCGGCCCACAATGCCGACGACCAGGCCGACCACGGCGGGAAGAATGAGGACGGCATAGGCGCGGGGGATGCTTGGCGGAACCAGCGCTGCCAGTCCGGGATTCCTCGAAACAATCCAGTAGCCGATCAAGAAGGTGCCCTGTGCCAGGAGAGGCCCGATCAGCCCGTTGCGCCAGCCAATGAAGATCCCGAAGGCGAGAACGAGAACGATGCCGAGGTCGATCAGGTTCATCGTGCCAGCATTCTGCCCGATGCGGGCCGGAAACTCAACCGCGCCCGGCTAACCTTTTCTCTTGTTCCCCCTCCCCCCACTCGTGGGGGGAGCGATGGGAAGAGGGGCTGGTTGTCCGGTAGGGAGGGGGCGCAATCCGAAGATCTTGATAAACCGTTCAAGAGCGGCGGGATCACCCTTGACCGTCACCTGGCCGCTCGCGATGGCCTTGGCCGGCGAGACGATCTGGAATAGAAGGTTGTTGAGGGCGTCGACATCCATGCTGAAGACCGCATCCGGATTGGCGGCCTGCCGTTCGGCGGTCACGGCCTTGCCATCCTCGACCCGCACCTCGAAGACACCGAGCTCGCCGATCCGGAACTCATAGGTCTCATGCAAGCCCTGGGCCAGCTCCGGCTTGAACGCGGCGCGAATCGCCACGAAATACGCCCGCGGCACAAGCACGTCGGTCTTCTTGGGCCCGCCCGGCAGGTAGCGGGCGCCCCAGCGCCCAAGTGCCATCAGCGCCGGCTCGAGCCCCTGGCCGGCTTCCGTCAACTGGTACACCGATGACCCGGCAGGCGGGGGCAGCACGGTTCGCTCGACCAGTCGCAGCCGCTCCATCTCGTGAAGCCGGTCGGCGAGCAGGTTAGTCCCGATTCCGGGCAAGCCTTCGAGCAGATCCTTGTAGCGCTTGGGGCCGAGCAGCAGGTCTCGGACGATCAACAGGGTCCAGCGTTCGCCAATGACGTCGAGGCCGCGGGCGACTGCGCAGTACTGGTCGTAGCTCCGGCGCCGGGCGCGGCGTGCGACAGCCATGATTCCAGATTGTAGCACCTACTTGACTTACTAAAGTCGCAACTATAGTATTTTCAAGTCACATCAACTCGATCTTGAAGGGAGGATCGCCGATGTCCGTGACTGTAGTCGCTCCGACTCGCCCTCGACCTGCCTGGACCCTCGTCCTGACCGCCATCGCCTTCTTCATGGTCGCACTCGACTCGCTCGTGGTCGTGACGGCGCTTCCGGCCATCCACCGTGAGTTGGGAGCCAGTCTCGCGACCCTGGAATGGACGATCAACGCCTTTACGCTCGCCTATGCGGCCGGAATCACGACCGCCGCCGCGCTCGGCGACCGTTTCGGTCGTCGCCGCCTCTTCGTCCTCGGGCTGGTACTGTTCAGCGCCGCGTCGGCCGCGTGCGCGTTCGCGCCCAACGCCGCGATGCTGATCGTCGCACGCTCCGTCCAGGGCCTCGCGGCCGCCGTCATCATGCCGCTCAGCCTTACCATCCTCGTCTCGGCCTTCGGGCCGCAGCGGCGCGGGACGGTTGTCGGCATCTGGGGTGGCATCGCCGGCCTCGCGGTGGCCAGCGGGCCGCTGATCGGTGGCGCCGTGACCCAGGGCCTCGATTGGCACTGGATCTTCTGGCTCAACGTACCGATCGGCCTGGTCGCAACCGTGCTCTCACGATTTTTGCTGGTGGAAAGCCACGGGCCTGCGACGCGGTTGGATTTGCCCGCGGCCGGGCTCGTCTCGGCCGGTGCCGTTGCGCTGGTATGGGGCTTGATCCGCTCCGGTGAGGTGGGGTGGAGCAGCCCGCAGGTGATCGGTTCGCTCGTCGCTGGCGCCGGCCTGGTCGGCGGCTTCCTCCTCTGGGAGCGGGGGGCGCGCGATCCGATGCTGCCGCTGCATCTCTTCAAGGACCGAACCTTCTCCGCCGCCAACGGCACGGCGTTCCTCATCGCGGGCTCGATCTTCGCGTCTGCGTTCTTGATCGCGCAGTACTTCCAGTTCGGCTTGGGGTACTCGCCGTTTCAGGCCGGACTCCGGCTGCTGCCGTGGACCGCGACCCCGGTAGTGATCGCGCCGCTCGCGGGAATGGTCTCCGAGCGCATCGGCCGTCGCACCCTGATTGCCGTCGGCATGATGGTGCAGGCCATCGGCCTGGCGTGGGTCGCGTTGCTCGCCGCGACCGGCGCCGCCTATGCGCCGTTCGTGCTTCCGCTCATCCTCTCGGGCATCGGCATCTCGATGGCCCTCCCGATCGTGCCGGCCGCCGTCATGAGCGCGGTCGCACCGCGCGACATGGGCAAGGCGTCGGGTGTCAACAGCACGCTCCAGCGGTTGGGGAGCGCGTTCGCGATCGCGATCGCCGCGGCGGTCTTCGCCGCCAACGGCCACATCGGAACACCGGGGACCTTTACCAGCGGCTTTAAGCCAGCCTTGGTGGTCATTGCCGTGCTCTCGCTGGTCGGCGCGGTCAGTGCGCTTGCCATCAGCGAACGCCGCCGGGCGCGCATAGCCGAACCTGCGATCCAGATGGCTGCCTCCGCCTAGCTCCCGAACCCATGTACGAGCGCATAGGCAAGCAACGGCGCAGCGGCACCCATGAAGTCGATCAGGTTGTGGAGGATGCAGGCGCCGATGAGATTCCTGGTGCGGTCGTACACGAGCCCGATGACGAAACCGATGACGACAGCGCTGCCGACCTGCTCGATGGTTGCGCCAAGCGATTGAATGGGCAGATCGATGAAGTGAAAGCCTCCGAAGAGAAGCGCTGCAATAGCCGTCCCCTCGTTCACGCGCCAGGACCTCACCTGGATGCCGCGCCGCATGGTGTTGTTGATCGCGGTCTGAATCAAACCGCGGAAAAGAAACTCTTCTGCCGTGCCGACGAGAAGGGCGAGATAGAGAAGCTTGGCAATGGTGTGGGCGGGCGAAAGTCGGAGGTGCGCAGGAACCGAGACGAAGGCAGCAGTCAGCCCGACGACGATCGCGAGCGTCCACAGGCCATACCAGGGACGCAACTGCCGATGCTTGAACGGTCCGATTGGAAATCGGCGGCCCAGCAGAAAGAACCAGGCCAAAGGGATCGCGAGCAGATACAGGTGGTACGCGTAGTCCACTTCGATGTTGGTAAGCCAGCGGCCATGAAGGGCGTAAACAAAAGCGAGCCCTCCAGCTATGGCCAGGAGAAATCCGGCAACGGCATCGGGCCAGGCAAGCGTGCCCTCGCGGGCCGTTCGATCCATTCTCACTGCTCCGTGGTCGACGGTCGCGACCAGGCGCTACGCGCGGGCGCGACCGCCAACTCAATCCGTCCGTGGTCGGATGAGGGTGAGAGGAAGCTGAGCAATCGCTCGCCCTCTTCCGCCAGCCCCTTTCGCTGCGCCGCGGTGATTGGCTGGAACGACGTGATTGTCAAGCCAGTGATTCCCCCTCCCCCGCTCGAGGGGGAGGGGGTAGGGGGAGGGGGGTTCCAAATGCCGGCCACCAGGCCATCGAGAAGAAAGGTTCCGTTTCCCACCATGTATCGATACGGCGGGGCGATCACGCGGGTGCGGTCGTCGTGGCTCAGCAACAGATTGTCGAACTCGGGTAGAAATCGTGGCGGCACCGGCCGCGTCGGGTCCTGGATCACGCCGTTCGGAATGTCGAGCAGTTCGCGTCCCTTCTCGTCTCGGAACGATCGCAGGTCCGGTCGCAGGCGATCCACCACCTTTCGGAGACCGCTCAGCCCCGACCATGCGGCCATGTCGGCGACGCTCGCCGGACCGAAGGCGGCGAGGTAGCGCAGCAGCACCGACTCGACTGACGGTGTCCGCACGAGTGGCTGACCGAGCCAGAGCTGCGCCGTCGACCAGGTCGCTTGTCCGCGCTTGCCCCATACGCCGCGTGGCGGAACCTGGACCAGCGGCAGGAGATGCCGGGCAACATAGGCGAGCGCTTCGGCTGGCGAGTTGGGCCATCTCTCCTTCAAGGCGAGGCCGAGCTGCGCGAAGGTCCGAGCTTGCCGCTCCAACAGGCGGCGCGTTTCACGCACGACCGCGTCGAAGTCGACATCCGGCAGTTCGCGGGCAAAGTGGGTGGCGCGCAGCCGCTGCGCCAGGAGCGGCGCGAACAGCGGCCACAAGCTCAGACAGTCCCGGGCGCTCACCAGGTGCAACGTGTTGCGCATGATGCCGAGGCGAACCGCCTGGCGGCCTTCGACCAGCCGAGCGAGCTCAGCAGGTTCGAAGTTCTCGAGCCTAGACCAGAGCCCGACATACGGCGCGTTCGGAACCTGGGCCTGCATCCCGACCAGGTGCTCGATCTCGGCAAGGGCCGGCGCGCGCACGCGATCGATCAGGTGCTGCCGCGCCAGCAAGGTGCGATTCAGCGTGCGCTGGCTGAGGACCGGGTCAGCCAAGCGCGGCGTCGGCGACGGTTCCGCCGGTGAGGACGAGGACCAGCACGGCAAGCTGGGCAATGGGGGAGAGCTCAATGCCGACGAATGCTGTCGGCAGGCAGAGCAACGCCATCAATGCGCGGAGCGCGAGGCGACCGCTATGAACGAACCGTCGAAAGATGACGAGGCCGACAATGTAGAGGCTGGTGCCGGCGGCCAGAAAGATGGCGGTTGGAATGGTCGACGTCTCGTTGTAGTGGACGACCGCGAGCTTCATGCCGGCCGCAACCAGAACGATGCCGCCGAGGATTGGCATGAAGCTGTAGCCAAAGGCGTTCAGGGCGACCCATGGCTTGCGCTCCGGGGTGGCGTCCTCGAGCGCGGCTTCGGCTCGTGGCTCCTCGCCGCCGAAGTAGAGCCACCAGAACGCTGCCGCCAGCGCAAGGCCGAGCAGCGCCGCCAGGATCCGACCGGGCGGAAGCGCGATCGTGCCTAGGCCGATGCCGACCGCGACCACCGACTCCCCGATCGCGATCAAGAGGATCAGGCCGTGGCGTTCGACGAAGTGGGCGGCCCGGATCCTGAACGCGCCGGTCCGGGTGATGAAGGGCGTGATCCAGTGCAGGATGAAGCCGGCGGCGAAGAGGACGGTCCGGGCCGGTCCAGTCGAAATGCCACCGACCAGGAGGAGCACCGCGGTGACGACATTGAAGGGGCCGAGCCCCAGCATCGCCTTGAGCACGCTCTGCTGCGACACGCGCAGGAAGACGCCCGTGTGCACCACGGTCACCACCAGATAACCGATCCCAAAGGCGGCGCCACCGCCGCTGAACGCGGTGGGAATCGCGATCGCCACCATGAGGAAGCCGGCCATCCCGACCAGCAGCAGCAGGCGCACGCCGAGTTCGCGTGGCGGCACGGCATTGGTCAGCCAGGCGTAGCCGCCGTACATCCACCAGATGTTGGCGAAGAGCAGCGTTACCTGTAGCACGCCGGTCCAGCTGGGCTCCCGCGCCAGCAGCGTGGTCAGCTGCGTGATGGTGAAGACGAAAACGAGGTCAAAGAACAGCTCGAGCGGGGTGACCCGCTGATCGAGCGGACTTTCCCTCCCCCCGCTTGCGGGGGAAGGGTCAGGGTGGGCGGCGGAGCGGGCCTGGCTCATGATGTCGACCCAGCATAGGGAAGGCGTAGAGTTCCATCGCCGATGGAGCTCAGGATCATCCACGCCGCTGACCGCCGGCCCGATATGGCAAGCGGCGCAATGGTCCGCGAGGCCGCGATTTCGAAGGGAATCGTCGGCGCCGAGCGCATTTGGGTCGGCTACGTCGAACTGCCGGCTGGCCTGGCGTCGGCACCGCATCACCACGGTGAATGTGAGAGCGCGATCTACATCATCTCGGGGCAGGCGCGTTTTCGAACCGGCGAGGCATACGAGGTCGAGCAGGTTGCCTCGCCAGGCGACTTCATCTGGGTGCCGCCTGAGGTTCCGCATATCGAGGAAAACGTGAGTCCGAGCGAGCCGGTCCGCATGGTTGTCATCAGGTCGACGCAGGAGACTCTGGTCTTCAATCTGTGAAGCTTCCGGCGACGATCACTCGGGTCGTCATTATGGCTTTGGCTCGCCGCATAACCTGGCAACCAATCTCACCAGCGACCTCGGCAATACGGCTTGCGGACCGTCCAACTGCTCGCTCGTGCCTGTCCCGCGCCCTGCCGTGCTTGGCTATTCGGCGTTCAGGTCATCGCGATCGCGAGGTTAGGAGCGTCCCCGCATGAGCCTGACTAGAAAAGCCACGAAGACAACCACCACCAGCACGAGAACCAACAGTGACGATGGTGGATGGTTGAGCGCCCCGTTCGCGAAGAACGAACCGCTCACCTACTCACTCCTTTCTGATTTTAGGAATTTCTATGTGGCCCGCGCAAGCCAGCTCGATGACGCCCTGACCTTGCTGGAAGAATTGATTCCGAGACGAGCGGATCCGCCGGCAGCCACTGCTGAAGATCCTGACTTTGCACCTCTCCGCGATGACTTCAACTTCGTACGCTTGGTCAATCGCTGAATGAAAGTCTTATTCGTCGTCGGCTTTGGACCAATCTCCGTCGATGGCTCGGCGGCCCGTCGCTTCTACGGCGACGTGCTCGGGCTTCCCCTGGTCGACGAGGGCGGTTACCTGCACACCGGAAAAATCCAGGGCGTCAAGGAGTTCGCCGCCTGGCCCCTTTCGCAGGCAGCCGAGTCATGCTTCGGAACGCCGGACTGGCCAAGCGAGGTCCCGGTGCCTCAGGGGTGGCTCGAGTTCGACGTCGATGACCTCGCCGCGGCGACGCGGGAGCTCGAAGAGCGAGGTTACAGGCTGCTGGTCAAATCGAGGAAAGAGCCGTGGGGCCAGGAAGTCACTCGATTACTCGGGCCTGAAGGACTCCTCGTCGGCTTGAGCGTGACGCCTGCATTGCGAAACGAAGGCCAAGAGCGCGCCGACTGATCAGGCACTGCGGCGCGCGGCTCGCGGCTTCGCACGGCGCGGGCCAGGACGCCGAGCAGCCGGTGCCTTGGCCATAGTGCTCAGCGATGCGCCGCGTTCCATCACGTCCAGGGCTCGATTGGCCAGGCTGGTAAGCGACTCACGGACGTTGCCACGCATCCACTCCATGGCGGCCTCGTACATCGCGGCGACGAAGATCCGGGTCGTAACCCTGAGCTCGAAATCATCGGGGCTGCGGCCCGTCCGTTCGGCAAGCACTTGGGCAAAGAGGGCCTGCGTCCGCTCGACCTCGTCCCACATTCGACCCCGGAGCTCCGGCACTTCCATGATCAGCTTGGCGCGCTCGAGCATCACGTCCTTGTCCCGTTCGAACAACTCGGCCATCGCCTGCAGCACCTGGCGCGCGACGGTGCTCAGCGGCTCGTCCTTCGGCCGCTTGAGGATCATCTCGATCGTGATTGGGTCGTACATGTCATAGAGGACAACGTCCTCCTTGGTCGGGAAGTAGTTGAAGAAGGTACTTGGCGAGATCTCCGCGACCTCGGCAATCTCCTCGACGGTGGTCTCCTCGTAGCCCTGCTTCACAAAAAGCCGCATGGCGGCGCGTTGAATCGCCTCGCGCGTCTTTTGCTTTTTTCGCTCGCGTAAGCCCATCAGG
Source organism: Candidatus Dormiibacterota bacterium (assembly GCA_036782775.1). Lineage (GTDB taxonomy): Bacteria > Chloroflexota > Dormibacteria > CF-121 > CF-121 > CF-13. The sequence continues at coordinate 25,156 of DAIPYJ010000028.1, forward strand.
AGCGTTCGCTGCTCTCAATCGGGGTGATTCGGGTGGGCAGGAAGATGGCGATCGTTACCGCCGTCACCAGGAGTAAGACTGCGCTGATGATCATCACCTCGGTCATGCCCTGGACGTAGGCTTGCTTGGCTGCGGCCGCCAGTGGCGTCCCAAGGGTCGGCGGCAGCTTGGCCGCGACCGCAACGCCGCCGGCGATGCTGCCTTCGGCCGCGCTGCGCACCAGCGTCGGCAGTCCTGCGAGATGTGGGGCCAGGGCATTCTGGTAGGCGGTATTCAAGATACTGCCGAGGACGGCGACGCCGAACGATGCGGCCACCTGTTGCAGCGCGCGTGTGAGGGCGGTACCGGCTCCAGTCTGCCCGGGGGGCAGGACACCGAGCAGAATGTCGAGGCTGGTCGGCAGGCCGGCGCCGATCCCAATCCCAATCACCGCCAGGGCGGCAGCGACCAGCCCGTAGCCGCTGGAGGCGCCTACCTGTGCAAAGATAACCAGTCCGGCGGCAGCAATTAGCAGTCCGACCGTGACACCGACGCGGGCGCTGAAGCGCGCCGCCAGCCGGTTGCCGCCGGCGGCGCCAAGGACGACGCCGAAGATGAGGGGCAGCAACTTGATTCCTGTCGCCTGCGCATCATTACCAAGCACGATCTGGATGTACGGCGTCAGGATGAACATGACGCCGAAGAGCGCAAAGCCGGTCATCACGAACGCCATCGTTGCCCAGGTAAAAGCGCGGCTGCGGAAGTTGCCCAGATCGACGAAGGGCGACGACTGGCGTACATCCCAGGCGATGAAGACGGCGAGGACCACCGCTCCGCCGATGATGCCGCCCAGGACGCGGGCGTCGCTCCAGCCATGGATCGGCTGCTCGATGACCCCATAGACCAGGGCGGTGACACCGACGACCGCGAGGACTCCGCCCACGAAGTCGAACGCCCGCGGATTCGGATCGCGCTCCTCCGGCACCAGCAGCGCGACGCCGGCGATCGCCAGCGCCACCACCGGGGCGTTGATGAGAAAGACCGATCCCCAGGCGTAGTGCGTGAGAAGCCAGCCGGCGACCAGCGGGCCCAGCGGCAGGCCGAGGAATGTACCGGCGGCCGCCGCGGCCACGGCCTTCGGCCGCTCTTGCTCCGAGAAGAGGCTGGGAAGGATGGACAGCGAGAGCGGCAGGATCAGGGCCGCCCCGACGCCCATCAGCGCGCGCATCGCAATCAGCGCCACCGACGTCGTCACCTGGCTGGCGGCCACCGAAGACAGGCCGAAGATCACCAGACCGGCAAGCAGTAGCCGCTTGCGGCCGTATCGGTCGCCGAGCACGCCCCCGGGAAGGAGCAGTCCGCCGAGCGCCAGGGTGTAGGCCGCGGCGATCCATTGCAGGTCGCTGGTCGTGGCGCCGAGCTTCGACGAGAGGGTGGGCAGCGCCGTGATCAGGACCGTCGAGTCGAGGCCGATGACGAGACCGCTGGCGACCAGTGCAGCGAGCGCCCACCAGCGACCGGCTCGCGGCTGCTGGGTGGTGCCGAGGTCGAGGTTGCGGGCGTTCAGCGTCATGTTGGCCACCTCCGGATTGGATCTAGTAACAGTAAACATATAGTCACTCCAAAAATCAAGTCCATATAGGAAACGGCTGCGTAACATGGCTCCCATGAGCCCGATGTCGCTGCCGAAGCCGAGCGAGCCGGCCAAAGCGGCGTTCGCCCAACTGCTCCCCAAGGACCCGGCGGTCACGAGCCGGCCGATGTTCGGCAACGTCTCGGGTTTTGTCAACGGCAACATGTTCTGCGGGCTCTTCGGCGACGACATCTTCGTGCGGGTCTCGGACGCCGATCATGCCAAGATCCGCAAGCAGGGCGGCAAGCCGTTCGAACCGATGCCCGGCCGGGCGATGACCGGCTACGTCATGCTGGCGCCCGGTTGGCAGAAGAAGATCGACGCCACCCGCGACTGGGTGATGGTCGCGCTCACCTGGTCGCGCAAGCTGCCGCCGAAAAGCGCCAAGAAGAAAAAGTCCAGACAATAGGCCGATGAACCCGATTGCCTGGGTTCAGCAGTTGCAGGGCCCGGGCCTGATCGCGGTGATCTGCGGCCTGATCTTCATCGAAGAGCTGGGCGTCCCGCTCTTTTTTGCCCCAGGTGACATCGTGCTCGCCATCGGTGGAATTGCGATTTCCGGCGGGCGGGTCAATGCCGCAGTCATGGTCGGCGCGCTGCTGGTCGCCATCGTCGTCGGCGGTCTTCTGGGACGCGAGATCTTTGCCGCGCTCGGGTGGCAGCGGCTGATGCGGGTGGCCGGCCCGCTGCATGTCCGCGGCGCGCTCGAGCGAGCCCGCGAGCTCCTCCGGCGTGGCGGCTGGCGGGCAGTGTTCACGGCCCGTTTGCTGCCAGGGCTGCGCGTGCATACGACGCAGGTGGCCGGCGTGAGCGGCATGCCGCGCCTGACCTATCTCGGAGGCCTCCTGCCGGCGACCGTGGTTTATATCGCCGCCTTCGTCGGCCTTGGCGCCGCTATTGGCCGGCCAATTCTTGCCCTCATCCACGAAGCCGAGCACCAGGTGCTGATCACGGCCGGCTTGCTACTCGCGGCAGTGGTCGTCATCTTGTTGACCCGCGAGCCGGTGCGGCGCGCGCTGGCCAGCCTCTACGCCGCGGGCTGGACCGGGCCCCTGCGACTGCGGCTCGATTCCGTCGGGCTTGTCACCATCCTTGGTGCCCTGGGACTCAACTTCACCGGCCACGCGATTGCGATCGCGTTTCATCTACCGCTTTTTCTCGATTCGACCGGCACCATCCTGGCGGGCATCGTTGCCGGCCCCTGGGTGGGCGGCTGCGTCGGGTTCGTCAGCAACCTGATCAGTTCGAACACGATCGACCCGGTCGCGGCGCCCTATGGCATCGTGTCGTTCGCGGTCGGTTTTGCTGCGGGGCTCAGCCGATTCCTCAACTGGCACAAGCGCCTGAACGGGTGGATCGCCCTCTGGCTGCTCTGTGTCGGGATCGCGGCCGTGGTGTCGACGCCGCTGAATTTCCTCGTCAACGACGGCAAGACGAGCGTCGGCTTTGGCGATGCGGTCTATGGGGCGCTGGCCGGCATCGGGATGCCGCGCCTGGCGGCCGCCTTCCTCGCCGAGGCGGCGGTCGACCTCCCGGACAAGTTGATCACCGTTATCGCCGCGCTGCTCATCACGCAGGGGATTCCAGAAGGGCAGCCCGCCACCGCCGACCCCACCGAGCTCGATCTGGGCGAAGCGCTCACCTTCGTGGTGCGTTCGCGCGCCTGGCTCCGTCGGCTCCTGGTGGCGGCGGCCTGCGTGCTGTTCGCCTGGCTGATCATTCCCTACCTGATCCTCTCGGGTTACTTGATCGAGCTCGCCCGAGAGCGGCGCGCGGGAGCGCACGAGTTGCCGCGCTGGAACCGGCCTTGGGCAAAACTGAAAGAGGGCTTGAAGATCAACGTCGTGCTCGCGCTTTGGATCATCCCTGCCTTATTCCTCTCGGTTCCGGCGGGATTCACCAGCGCGCTCCGCGAGCAACCGGGCCTTGTCATCCCCACCGCGCTCACGTCGCTGGCAGGCATCGTCGCTGCAATCGGCGGCATGTGGTCGTTACTTGTTCTGCTGCTCGAACCTGCAATCTTTAGCGAGTACCTCGACCACGGAATCCGTGGAGCGCTGAATGGCGGCCGCGTGATTCGGCGAATTCGCGTCAACGTTGCCCTCAGCATCGTCGTCGGCGCGCTGGTCATCGTCCTGACCTTCGTCGGCTTGATCGGCCTGCTCGGCCTGCTCGTCGGCGTGCTGCTCACCCTGCCATATGCGAGCTTCGTTGGCGCCTACCTGGTCGGCCTCTACGCGCGCCTCACGACGGGCCATCCCGAAACCCTTCAGCCGGCGCCGGCGGTTTCTGTGTAACCGGTCTAATTAGGCTTGCCAGTGCAGACGCCGACCGCAGAGCGAAGTCGCATCACCCCCGAGCAGGTCGCTCGATACCCACGCCCCGGAACGGTCGTCCCAGGAAAGATTCGATATTCCCCCGACGCGAAATTCGTCACTTATCTCTTCAGCGAGCGTGGGGACCTGTTTCGTGATCTTTGGCGAATGGAGCTCGCGACTGGTCGGCGCGAGCGCTGGCTCGGCCCACCGGGCGAAGGGGTGACGGACGAGAACATCTCGGCCGAGGAGGCGCTGCGCCGAGAGCGTCTACGCCTTCGCGAGCACGGCATCACCGACTATCTCTGGGCGGAGAAAGCCAACGTTCTGCTGCTGCCCCTGCGCGGCGAGCTCTTCCGCCGGTCAGACGGGACCATGAGCCGGGTTGCCGGAAGCGGGGTCATCGATCCCAGTATCACCGCGGATGGTCGTCGGATTTTCTTCGTTCGAGACGGCGACGTGTGGATGGTCGAGGGTGAGCAGGAGCGCCGCCTCACGAGCCATCGTCCCGGCACGACCAATGGCCTGGCGGAATTCGTGGCCCAGGAAGAGCTTGACCGCATGAGCGGCTACTGGCCCTCGCCAAACGGCGACTTCGTCGCCTATGAACACCTCGACGAATTACCCATCCCGATCTATCCGATCGTCCATCAAGGAAAACCAGAACTGCACATCGAGGAACACCGCTACCCGTTCGCCGGGGCGGCCAACGCGAGCGTCAGGCTGGGCGTCGTCAAGGTGGGAACTGGGGCCGTGACCTTCATGGATCTCGGAATCGAGGAAGGCTACATCGCCCGCGTCAACTGGCATCCTGATGGCCGGCTTTTTGTGCAGTGGCTGTCCAGGGATTGGCGCCACCTCGAGATCCTGGCATACGACATCGCCAGCGGCGGCGGCCGCGGCATCCTGGTCGAGCAGCAGACGCCCTGGGTCAACCTGCATGACGACCTCCGCATCCTCGAGTCGACAGGTGAATTCATCTGGTCGTCGGAGCGCACAGGATTCCGACACCTATATCTATATGCGCCGGATGGCCGCCTGATCCGGCAGCTGACGGGGGGCGATTGGCCGGCGGAGGCGACCGTGGCTCTCGATGAACGGCGCCGCCAGCTCTACTTTGTCGGCTGGCAGGAGACTCCACTTGAACGGCACCTGTTCCGCGTGTCTCTCGAGGGCGGGGCGGTTGAGCGGCTGACGAAGGAGGCCGGCGTGCACAGTACGGTCGTGGCTCCAGACTTCCGGAGCTTCATCGACGCCTGGGATAGCGAGCGCCAACCGCCCAGCGTCAGCGTTCGATCGCTGAACGGGCGAGAGGATGCCGTGGTCCATGCGCCGGCGAGCGTGGATCTCGACCTCGTGCAACCCGAGTTCCATCGCTTTCGTACTCGCGACGGCGTCGAGTTGCACGCCTGCGTCTACCGCCCGAACGTCCCTCCCCCGTTTGCGGGGGAGGGTAGGGAGGGGGCTCGGTTTCCGGTGGTCGTTTCCGTGTACGGCGGCCCCCACGCCCAGATGGTGGTCAACAGCTGGCTCGAGACCGTCGATCTGCGCGCGCAGCTCCTGGCGCAGCACGGGTTCGTGGTCCTCAAGGTCGACAATCGGGGTTCCTCGCGACGCGGGCTCGCCTTCGAGGCACCGATCGCGGAGAAGATGGGCGAGATCGAGATCCGCGACCAGGTCGATGGCGTCCGCTGGCTCGACACCCTTGGTTTCGTCGACAGCACGCGAGTCGGCATCTATGGCTGGAGCTACGGCGGCTACATGACGCTCCTCGCGCTGCTCACGGCGCCCGAGGTCTTCAAGGCCGGGGTGGCGGGCGCACCCGTCAGCTTCTGGGAGGGCTATGACACGGCCTATACCGAAAAGTACATGAGCACGCCGCAGCGCAATCCGGATGGCTATCGAAAGAGTTCGCCGCTGACCCATGTCGACCGGCTGACCGGCAAGTTACTACTGATTCACGGCATGATCGACGAGAACGTCCACTTTCGCCACACGGCCCGCGTGATGCAGGCATTGATCGACGCCGAGAAGCCGTTCGAGACCCTGATTTATCCGAACGAACGCCATATGCCGCGCTCGGAAAAGGATCGCGCCGACATGGAGCGGCGCATCCTCGAGTTCTTCCAGAAAAACCTGTGAGGGAGATTCCCTCCCCCCGCTCGCGGGGGGAGGGTCAGGGTGGGGGGCCGATTCAGGCCGTGATCTTCGACTTCGACGGCCTGATCGTCGACACCGAAGGCCCGATTTTCGAGGTCTGGCAGCGCATCTATCGCGAGCATGGCCACGAGTTGCCACGCGAACAATGGCTCACGATCATTGGAACCGCGTCCGGCAGTTTCGACCCCGTCCTCGACCTGGGTCGCCGCCTCGGCGAACCCCTCGACGCCGAGGAATTCAACGCGCTGGAGCGTCTCTACTACCGCGAAGCGACCGCGGCGCAACGCCTGCTGCCCGGCATCGATCGATACCTGGTCGACGCGCGACGGTTGGGTCTGAGGACGGCGATCGCCTCCAGCTCGAGCCGGCGATGGATCGATGAGCATCTCGAGCGTTTCGGCGTCGGTGGCAGGTTCGAGACCATCGTCTCCCGCGAAGACGTCGAACGAACCAAGCCTGATCCCGCCTTGTACCTGGTGGCGCTCGAGCGGCTGTCCAGCCCGGCGAGTCGTGCCATCGCGTTGGAAGATTCGAGCAACGGCATCAAGGCCGCAAAGGCGGCGGGCATTTTCACCGTTGCGGTTCCCAACGCGATGACGGCCGCGATGGATCTCTCGGCAGCCGACCTGCGACTCGAATCGCTGGCCGCAATGCCGCTCGAGGACCTCATCAAGCGGGCTCAACGATGACGAATCTTTGCGGGAACGTTTGCGCGAAGTCAGCCTATTGACGCGGGTGCTCGCTAACCGCGAGACTGGGGAGAGGCACTGGAGTCGCGACCTCCTCCTTCGCATCGACGCGCTGGGAGGCCTGGCGGGCTTGGCGCCGGCCTCTCCCAGCCGCGTCGTTCCGCAACACGAGGAACCTACCGAGTTCCATCCATGCGACCGCGATGCCAAGCGGGATGAGCAGCAATTCCACCGGGATCGCCGTGGTCAGCGCGCGGCCCGGCATGATCGTTGGCAGCTGCTCGCCCATGAGCAGCGCGATGCTGAGCGACAGCCCGGCCGTTGCCAGACCGGCGAAAGCGGCCACCAGGGCAACCATCGCCTCGTAAGCATGCGGCTGCGCGATGCGGCCGCCCAGCCGCCTGCGCCCGACTTCGATCGCGCCGACCAACAGCACCAAGCCAAGGATGAGCTCGATGTAGCGGGTGAGTTCAGCGAATACCTGGATGTTCGGCTGGATCATCGTATGGATCAGCGGAGCCAGAAGTCCGGTCTTCGTACCTGGGCTGGCGTTGACAAACGCGCTGAAGTTGCCGATGAAATTCGGGTCGGCGAATTTGTTCAACCCTGAAAGCAAGAATTCGATTCCGAGCGCCGCCTGGATGAGTGCCGACGCCGCAAGTCCCGCGCTGCCGCTGGCTGGAATCCTTTTCATCTCACCTTCATTAATGCCCAATCTGGTTACGCCCAGGACCCGATGCATGATTCGCCGGGACCCGATGTGGGCAGTCGGCAAGATTGGCGGACTAAGCTCGGCGCATCAGGCGGAGAGCTGACCCGGCGATCCAGGTCCAGCCCAGGATGATTTCGAACCGCTGAATCAGGCCGGTCGGCGAGGCGAGGATGCCATGCTCGGCCAGCACGCCGCTGGCGGTTCCGATGGGGAAGAGGAGTAGCAGGATGGCGCCGACAATCCAGCTGTAGGTGGCCCATCCGCGGCTCCGCGGGTCCCTCGCGAAACGACGGGCAAAGGCGAAACAGGCGGCCGGAAGAAGGATCACGAAGACGACCAGCCTATTGATCCCGTGGATCATGCCATGCCAGGTCTGGGGGCTCCCCGTCATAGGAGCGCCCGGCGGATAGTTCCTGGCCGGATCGGTCACGAACAATCCGGCGACCACCAGGCCAAGTCCAAAGAGTCCCATCAAGACCGGACCGGCCACTGAGCTTTTTCCCGTCGGCCAGACACGCCGCACGCCGACGGCAAGAACGACACAAAGAGTGCCGCAGATGAGAAAGTTGGCGATCTGCTGCCAACCCTCGCCGCTCAATGCCAACTCGCTGACATAGTTCCGCCAGGCGCTGTACCCAGGGCGGGTCGCGCCTTCGATCAGGAAAACCACGATGAAGAGCAGCGGCCCAACGATGGCGCAGGCGAGCAAGACCCGCGTTGCGCGCGTCATTTCTGGAAATGTCGCTCGTGTTCCGCATGACGGTTGCGGAAGAGCCCGTAGAGGCTGGCATCGTAGGTGAGCTTTATACCGCTCGCCAGGAAGAAGGGCAGGCCGAGCGCTGCTCCCTGAATCGCGGCGCCGGCGACGAGCGGACCGATGGCTTGTCCGACACCGCGCACCAGCCCTGTGATCGCCACCGCGCCAGCACGCTCGCCCGGCGGCACGATCGACACCACGTAGGCCTGCCGCGCCGGCACGTCCATCTGCGACAGGCTGTAACGGGCGAACAGGATGCCGATGGCCCAGGACAGACTGGGGCTGAGCGGCACGAGCGCGAGCAAGAGATTGCTTGGCGCGTGGGTAAAGACCATCGTTCGGACCAGCCCGATGCGATTGGCGAGTCGTCCGGAAAGTTCCTGCGATGCCGACTGGAGCAGCGCGATCACGGTGAATGCCGGTCCCAGCACCGCGGTCGTGGCCCCAAACCGCACGTGCAGCCAGTAGGCCACGATGGCATTGGAAACCAGGCCGCCTCCAATCGCGTCGACAGCAAAGAGTCCCGAGAGGGGAGCCAGGCGCCTGATCTGGTGCCTCGACAACGGCATGGTCGGAACCTCGCCCTCGGCACGCCGGGAGAGCATCAGCGCCAATCCCGCGGTGATCAGTCCGATTCCCGCGTAACCGGCGAACAGCAGGCGGCCATGGCGCAGGTCGGTCGCCGTGGTCGCGATCGCCGCGCCAGCCGCGGCAGCGAGACCGCCGGTGAGCGAGTAGCGCGCGAAGCCGAGATTGCGCTGGCTCGGCTTAGCGGACTCAGCCAGCGAGGCCTGCTCGACCGAGGCGAAGGCGCCGAAGTCGATGTTTCCGGTGCCGAGCATCCCGGTCAGCACGGCGATGACGATGAGCCAGGGCTCCGACTGGGTTGCGAGGTTGGCGCCGCAAAGGGCCATGAGCCCACCGGCGATGGCGAGCGTCGTACGACGACCGACTCGCGCAGCAAGCGCGGCGGCCGCCAACCCGGCGATCGCGGCACTGAGAACGGCAACGGTGATGACGGTGCCAATCGCGAGCGAGGAGAAATGAAGGCGTTCGAGGTGCAGACCGATCGCCACCGCGGACATGCCGAAGGCGGCGCCGCGCAGCAGCCTGGCGGCAAGAATCAGCCGAAGATCGCGCCGGGACGGCGGGTC
>DAIPYJ010000029.1:0-33624 GCA_036782775.1 Candidatus Dormiibacterota bacterium
CGGCCATCGCTCAGCGCCTTTGCCGTCGTCCCCCGCATGGGCGCGATCTTTTCCAAGATGCCGCGCTCCATCGGGGTGTCCACGATGCCTGGAAGGATGGCGTTGACCCGAATCCGACGCGGCGCCAGCGTGTACGCCAGCGATCTCGTCAGTGAGAGGACGGCCGCCTTGGTCGCGGCGTAGGGAGCCACCTCGATGGTTGTCGCCAGCCTCGCACTGCTCGAGGAGATGTTCACGATCGCGCCACCGTCAACCATCCTGGGTGCGATCGTCTGGCAGACGAAGTAGAGGCCTTCCACGTTGACCGAGAACACCCGGCGGAACGCCTCGACGGTGAAATGCAGCGGCGGCTCGACCTCGATCACGCCGGCGCAGTTGACCAGGTAATGAATCGGTCCAAGCTTGTCGGCTTCCGCGGCGATCGCCTCCCGACCGACCTCGGTGGCCACGTTCGCGGTGAGCAGCGTGACGCCTTGTTTCTCGAGCTCGCCCTTCGCCGCATCGTTGACATCGACCCCGAGCACGTGGTTGCCGGCCTGCGCCAGCTGCTCCGCCACCGCCCTGCCGATGCCGCTCCCGGCACCCGTGACGACGGCATTTCTGGGAACGTTTCTAGCCATAAAAGCCTCCCTATACTAAGCGCGGTCTTGGAGCGTGACGTCGTTCTCGAAGCCGACCGAATCCTCGCCGCCGCCGGCGGGGCGAAGGTCACCACGCGACTGCTCGGCGGCGTCGCTGTCGCCAAGCATTTCCACAACTCGCTGCCTCCGCAACTCAACCGCACTTACGGCGACATCGACGTTATGGTCTCGGGCAAAGAGGTGCGAAAGCTGCGCGAGGTCCTCCTCGGACTGGGGTACGAGGCGAACCGGCCCTTCAACAGCCTGCACGGCGACCGGCGGATGCAGTTCTTCGACCTCGAGAACCACCGGCATCTCGACGTGCTGGTCGACGTCTTCGAGATGTGTCACAAGCTCGAGGACATCGCGCTCACGTCGCACCCACAAACCCTTTCCCCTGGCGACCTGCTGCTGACCAAGCTGCAGGTGGTGCAGGTGACCGAGAAGGACCTCATCGACAGCTCCGCGCTCATCTACGAGCACGAGGTTCGTCACGGGCCGGGCGACGTTATCGACATCGACCGCTTGCGCGATGTCACGCGAAAGGATTGGGGTTGGTACACCACGATCGTCGACAACCTGGTGAGGCTGAATAACTTTGTCGCTCAGGCGCTGTCGGCCGATGACGGCAAAGTGGTCGTCGAGCGGGTCGCCGCCCTCACCGCCGCGCTCGAGTCCGCTCCGAAAACGATCAAGTGGAAGGCCCGAGCCAGCGTCGGCCGGCGCGTCCCCTGGTACGTCCTGCCCGAAGAACCCAACGCCCCAGCCTGAGAGACAGGGGGTCACCGAAGCGGTTGGCCATTCTGGTCGAAGCCACGCACCGCACCGACCGGCGCCAGCGCGATCATGGAGAGCTCAGCCTCGAAGGTTGCCCCACGTTGAATTGTCCGGGCACGGCCCAGGCGGATCGCCTCCTCGAGCGACCCGGGCCAGCCGACCCAGGGCTCGAGCGTGATCGCCCGCAGGCCTCGCCAGCCATTGAGCAGCCACATCCCAAGGACGGGGAACTGGCTCGCCTTGAAGCTCATGCCGAAACCAACCGGCGCATCGTCGTCCCACACCGCGCACCAGCCGTCGTTTGGAAGTCCAGAGAGATAGGAGAAGCGCTGACCTGGGGTTGCGATGTCGCTGAACAGAACCGGACCGCGGCTGAAGGGACTCTCACGTGCAGGCCCGGGAATGCCCTGCTCCATGGCGAGTTCCTCGACAGGCGCCGGCACCTGAATCCATGACCGGCGTCCCACCGGAATGGTGGGATGGACGCCCCATAGAAACGGCGTCGCGGAGTGGCCGAGGTTCTCGATGTGGTACCGCAGGCGAAGGCTTGAGGTGCCGTCCGGTAAGGCCATCTCGCGAGTGATTCGCAGCGGCCAGATCCGCGTGGTGCAGCTCAATGTCGCGGACGAGCACGAGGCGTCCAGGACGGTCCAGGGCTCCGACCAGATCTCGCCGAAATCCGGAAGCGATTGCTCGTCGACGGTGCAGGCGAAACAGGTCGGCAAGCCCTCGATGACGCCGCCCGCCCACCAATCATCGACCGGCGCCCGGTAGTAGGCGGGTCGGGGCGACACCCGAGGATGGTGGTAGAGCAGGTCGAGGCCGCTTGGCTTGTGGAGGAATTGATGGATCATCCCGCCAACCTCCGGCAGAACAACGACACGCAGCAGCCCGTTCTCCAAAATGATCTCGTTTCCCTCCCCCGTTTCCGGGGGAGGGTCAGGGTGGGGGCTGATCATCCGTTGATGAATTGGTGCCCGAGCACCTTCGCGCCTTTGATCGAGACCAGCGTCGCCTTCAGCGTCCCGTCGCCGTACTCGCTGCCCGGGTTGATCGCCAGCGTCGACCCGATTTTCCGCGTGCCGGCGGACTCATGGATATGGCCGTGCAGGGATAGCAGCGGCTGATACTTCTCCAGCACCTCGCGGACCGCCGGGCTCCCAACCGCCGTCATGCGCGGCTGGCCGGTGTCGTGAATCACGCGGAAGTTTTCGTCGAGCGCCGGAGCCGTGTCAAGGCCGGAATCGAACGGCGGGCAATGGATCGCGCCAACCGTTAGCGCTGGTTCCTTGACACCGGCGAAGTCGTGGTCGAGCCGCTGGCGAATATCGGGTTCCTCGAGCTCGCGAGGCGTCTTCCAGGGCGTGATATTCGAATAGCCAAGCGCCACCATCTGGTGCTGCGAATCGAGTTCGATGATCTTGCCTTCCGGGTTCTCGATACCTGACTCGGTCAAGACCTCAGCAACGTCAGGCGGGTCATCGTTGCCGGGCATGACAAAGAGTCTGGTCTTCGTTCCTTCCAAACGAGCCGAAGCGATTTCCATCCACTGGCTGACGCTGCTTCGAATCACCTTTCGAAAAACACGTTCCAGGTACTCCTGGGAGTTACGCAGCTGCTCGATTTCTCCATGCTCCGCCAGATACGGGTACTGGCCCATTTGCCGTGCCTTGGCGAACACCTCGTTGAGCTCGATGTCGGTTTCCAACTCGAGCGGACGGCCTTCGAAGTGCACCGTCCATCCCAATCGGCGCCGTTCTGCGGGTACGAGGATCTTGCCGGCGAGATCGCCGTTCATCAGCAGGACGTCGATATCGAACTGCTTGGAGGCGTTCAGGAATTTCTTCCAGACCATGTCGGAGCCGTGGATGTCGGAGGCGACCATGATGAGGAGCCGCTTTTCAGCGGCTCCTTCGTTCCGGGGCCTACGGGAAAACACGGCGCGGTTAGCTTATTCGGGCGGGATCGCGTTATACGTCGCGCTGAGCTTGAACCCTTCCCGACGCCGGATCACCGTGGCGACGCCGAAGATCACGAGGGCCGTCACCCACGGAACCAGCGTGCCGAGGGCGCCCTGCCACCAGTAGGTGAGGCTGAAGAAGCTGGGGTGCGAGAGGGTGTCGATGATGTAGAAGGCGGAGGCGATCATGCAACCGGCGCCCGCGATGCTCACCAGCGGGATGCCGGCGACGCGGATGTCGGCCTGTGATCGCGTGAAGATGTCTCGCTTCAGATACGGGAATAGCAGGCCGGTCAGGCCGATCAGGAAGACCTGGGCCATCGCCATCTCCTGGACGAAGGCGACGACCGTGAGGAAGCTGCTCGAGAGCGCGACCCACACCGCGCCGCTGATGCCCAGCACGGTGCAGATGCCGATGGTGACCACCGGGCTGTGCGTCCGGTCGTTGACATCCGCAAGCCGATTGGGCATGACGCGGTCCAGTGAGTAGGCGAACAGTGAGCGGGTTGCCTGCCCGAAGTTGGTCAGCAGGTTCGGGTACAGCCAGGCGACGAGGCCGATCGCCACCAGGACCAGCAGCACAACGTTCTGCTGCAGCACGCCGGCGAAGAAGTAGATGTAGGGAGTCACGCCGGCGAGCGGATTGTTCGCGGCGGTGCTGAGGAAGACGGCCGACGTGAGGAACTGGACGCCGAAGAGGTTCAGGGAGAGCAGGACCAGCGCCAGCAGCCAGACGGCGAGGATGACCCCACCACCGACCATGGTGCCGATCTGGCGGCGAGCGCTTCCCGCGCCACGCATCTCGCCCGCGATCGTGCTCGACCAGTAGGCCCAGGCGAAGAGCCCGAAGGGAACGGCCATGGCCAGCAGCGTCTGGCCGACGTCATTGCCCTGGTAGGTGAGGCCCTGCTTGGTCGCGCTGTCGATCACCGCCTGATACGCGTTCGAGGACTTCGTCATTCCGCCCGCAAAGGCGTTGAACTGGCTGACGAACTGCTGGTGGGTCGTCGTGATCATGACCCAGAGGAAGGGCAGCATGCCGACGAAGCCCACGACATAGGCCCAGCGCAGGACGCGGAAGGCAAGCCGGGTGCCGAGGATCAGAACGATCCCGACGATGATCGTGCTGATCGCGCCGATGATGACAATGCCCCACCGGCCATTGATCGCCGAGCCGAGGTTCTGCAGGCCCTGGTTGTTGGTCAGGATGCCGGCATTCACGAGCATCGGCGCCAGCGCGACCGTCGCGACCCAGCTGGCCCCCAGGCCGATCGAGATGATCGAACTGATGGTGAAGCCGAAGTCCGCCATGAACCCGACGGCAGGATTCAGGATCCGGCTCACCGTCACGTACTGCGCGGCCGTGCGGGGCATCGCCGCAGAGAGCAACGCAAAGGTGGTCCACACCGGGAGGCCGAGGATCAGCGCGCCGATGAGGGCCAGCGGGATGTTGGCGCCCGGCCACGCCGACGCGACCCAGAAGACGCCGATCGCGACGGTGAGAAACGGCGAGAAGGTCCCGACGTTGTAGAGCAGGACATCGAGGAACGAGCCGACGCGAACAAGTCCAGAAGATTGCCGAACGAAGAGTCCGGTGCCTCGACCGATCGATTCGGCGACGGGCGGTCGGATTACGGTGCTGTCAGACGCCATGTGACGCCATCCTCCTTCCTAGTAGCTGCGCAGGGCAAGTCTGAAACGGCCCAATCATTCCCCAAAACTGGTACCGTTTCCAGCGTTTGCACCTTAGCATGGGTTTTCAGGGCAGTCAAGCACCTCACGCTGCCGCAAATCGGCATCCCACGACGACGGTGATCTGGCTTTAGCCCTTTCGCATTTGGCGGACCGTGTCAGCGATCGCGTCGGCGCCTGGCAGCACCGCATCTTCGAGTGGCGGGCTGTAGGGGATGGGGACGTCTGGCAGGGTAAGCCGCCGCGGTGGAACCGCGAACTCCTGGCCCCGCTCGACCAGCCCGCTGATCACCTCTCCTCCCCAACCACCCGGCCGATGCTGCTCCTCGACTGTCACGAGCCGCCGGGTCCGGCCAACCGAGGCCGCAATCGTGTTCATGTCGAGCGGTGCCAGCGAACGGAGATCGATGACCTCCGCATCCACGCCGTCGGCTGCCAGGGCGTCGGCGGCCTTCAATGCGCGCTCGACCATCAGGAGTGAGGCAACGATCGTGACATCGGCGCCAGATCGGGCGACGCGCGCCTTGCCGAGTGACACCATCCCCTCTGCACCGGTGGTTACGCTGGCTTTGCGCACGTAGAGACCCTTGTGCTCGTAGAAGAGCACCGGATTGGGATCGCGAATGGCGCTTCGCAGCAGTCCGTAGGCGTCGGCGGGATTCGAAGCCGCCACGACCTTCAGCCCGGGGACGCCGATATACCAGGATTCGGTCGTCTGAGAATGCTGAGCGCCAAACCGGCCGGTAGCGCCGCCGATCGCCCGGATCGTCAGCGGAACCTCAAACCGGCCACCGGCGAGGAACCGGAATTTAGCGGCCTCGTTAACGAGCGCGTCGGCCGCCGTCAACAGAAAGTCGGCGAACATGATCTCGATCACCGGCCTGAAGCCGGTGATCGCCAGGCCGATGCCGACGCCGAGAAATCCGTTTTCGGCGATGGGCGTGTCGATGACCCGCTTTCGCCCAAAGTCCTGGATCAGACCCTCGTCCGTTTTGAATGGCCCGCCTGGATCACCGACGTCCTCGCCCAACAGCAGCACCGTTGGATCGGACTCCATCTCATGCCGCATCGCCAGTCGGATGGCTTCCCGATAGGTCAGCTCCTGGACCCCGGGCTTCGTCGTTGCGATTTCAGCCAGCGTAGACATAGGCCCTCGCCTCATCCATGGTCGGCCAAGGCTCAGAATCCGCCTTCTCCACGGCCGCCTCGACGGCCGCCTCGTATGCCTCGCGGAGCTGCTGCGCCCTCTCCTCGGTCAGGATTCCAGCGGTCTTCAGCCGGTCGCCGGTGATGCGGAGTGGATCGCGGGCCAGCCACGCCTTGACTTCCTCATCGGGACGATATTTGCCGGGATCCGTTCTCGAGTGGCCGCGCTGCCGGTAGGTCTTGCACTCGAGAAGGGACGGGCCGTCGCCGCGCCGAGCGCGCTCAACTGCTATCTCGGCCGCCTCATGCACAGCCTCGACATCGTTGCCATCGACCACCACGCCTGGCATCCGGAACGGGGCGGCCCGATCGGCCAGGTCGTCGATAGGCGTCGTCTTTCGCAGTGGCGTGTACTCGCCATAGAGGTTGTTCTCGATCACAAAGATCACCGGCGCCTTCCAGACGCTGGCCATGTTGAGCGCCTCGTGGAAGGTCCCAATGTTGGTGGCGCCGTCACCGAAAAAGGTCACGCACACCTGGCCGCTTTCGCGCAGCTTCGCCGACATCCCAGCTCCAACCGCCACCGGCAATCCGGCCCCCACGATCGCGAAGCAGCCGATCAGCCCTTTCTCCGGGTCGGTCAGATGCATTGAGCCGCCCATGCCATGGGCGACGCCCGTCCGCTTACCCATCAGCTCGGCGAAGATCCGGTCCATCTCCATGCCGCGAGCGAGTGCGTGGCCGTGGCCACGGTACGTCATCGTCACGTAGTCATCAGGACGAAGCGCTGCGGCGACCCCGACCGAGACCGCTTCCTGGCCCTGGCAGAGGTGGGTCGTGCCCTGGACCAGGTTGCGAAGAAAGAGCTCCTGCACCTTATCTTCGAAGACGCGAATGCGCAGCATCTCCTCGTACCAATGCAGCAGCGCTTGCTCATGATCAGGCAGGGTGCGGGAAACGTTTCCGGCCACCTGCGCATCTTCGCTTCCGTCCGCGCTCATTGTCAACCCTGATTTGGCTCAGCGCAGTCGAGCGGTCGCCCATGCGAAGTCGGAAGAGCCGCGGACCACCAGATGGGTGGGCAGCGTGATGTTTCGAGCCGGCGCGTCAGAGTCGTTGATCCGCTCGAGAAGCAGATTGCCGGCAAGTCTCCCCATCTCGTACATGTCACGGATCACGACGCTGATCGGTGGTCGATAGAGCCGCGTCAGGTCGACGTCGTCGCAGCTGACCAGCGCCAGGTCGCGCCCGATGACACGGCCGGCCTGGTGTGCAGCCTCGAGCACGCCGCCGAGCAACCGGTTACCGCCGGCGATGATCGCCGATGGCGGGTCAGCCGAACCGAGAAGCCGCATGACCTCTTGCTTGCCGAAGTCCGGTGCCAGGTTGCCTGTCCGGATCAACTGCTCGGGCACCTTCAGGCCGGCGGCTCGAAACGCCGACCGATATCCCTCCGCCCTGGCGCGAGCGGGCCGCAGTGCGGGTGGCCCCGAGAGCAGGGCAATGTTCCGGTGCCCCCGACTCAGGAGGTGAGCAGTGGCTTCCTGCATCCCAACCGCATGGTCGCAAAAGACCGCTGAAGCATCGGATCCCTTCGGCACGTCACGATCCAGAATCACGTAGGGAACGGCCGGGTTGCTTGCCGACTGGATGATCTCGGCAGTGCCGGTTTCGGAAGTCACCAGCAGGATGCCATCGACCTTGCGTCGCAGAAAGAGACGCAGGTACTCGGCATCGAGGCGCGCCTCGCCTTCGGAGTTCGTCAGCATCACGGCGTAGCCCCGCTCGCGAGCACAGTCCTCAGCGCCGCGGATCACATCCGCGAAGACCGGATTGGCAATGTCGCCGATGAGGAATCCGAGGGTATTGGTCCGCCCTCGGCGCAAGCTCTGGGCAATCAGGTGCGGTTCATAACCAAGGCCGGAAACGGCTTTCAAGACACGCTCCCGCATCCGCGGGCTGACGTCCGGATGATTTGTCAGGACGCGCGAGACGGAGGACAGGGATACACGGGCGATACGTGACACGTCACGAATCGTCGCCGGCTCATCTCCGTTGATGGTCGATGCCACCCTGGGCTTCGCGATGGCTGCCACCCTCCTCAGTTGTCTCGAAATGATATCGCGATTCTTGACCCGAGTCGAATTGCCCATCGATTGACAGCCACGACCTCGCATGGTAAAACGGCGAGACGAAACTGGAACCGTTCCCGGCAAAACCAGCGTGAGCAAGGGTAGCGGTGCGCCCCTCGACGGAGTGCGTATTCTCGCGATCGAGCAATTTGGCGCTGGTCCCTTCGGCACCCTCTTCCTCGCCGACATGGGGGCGGAGATCATCAAGATTGAGGATCCGGCTGCTGGGGGCGATGTCGGTCGATACGTCCCACCGGTACAGCAGGGACGGGACAGCCTCTACTTCGAGGGATTCAATCGAGGCAAGCGCAGTATCGCCCTGGATCTCCAGAACGGCAGCGGCCGAAAGATCTTTGATGATCTCGTCAGCCGGTCACATGGAGTATTTACCAATCTGCGGGGTGACCTGCCCTCGAGCTTTGGACTGACCTATGAACGCCTCGGCCGGATCAACCCGGCGATCGTGTGTGTCAGTCTCTCAGCGTATGGCCGCACCGGCGAGCGATCGTCATGGCCCGGCTACGACGCACTGATTCAAGCAGAAGCTGGTTGGGCGAGTCTGACCGGTGACCCGGATGGACCGCCAACCAAGAGCGGGCTTTCATTGGTCGATTACGGAGCCGGCCTGATGGCGGCCCTCGCCCTCATGATCGGCATCTTCGATGCCGCAAGGACCGGCCGCGGTCGAGATCTTGATACCAGTCTCTACGACGCGGCGCTGGCGATGATCGCCTACCCGGCCACCTGGTTTCTGAGCGCGGGCATCGTGAGCCAGCGCCAGCCAATGTCGGCTCATCCGAGCATCGTGCCGTTCCAGTTCTTCGCGACTGCCGATGGGTACCTCGCGGTGGCTTGCGCCAAGGACAAGTTCGTGTCGGGCCTCTTCGCAGTGTTGGACCGGAATCTCGCGGCGGATCCGCGATTTTCCAGCTTCGAAGCTCGACTGAAGAACCGGGGGGCCCTGCTGTCTGTGCTGGCCGACAAGTTTCGTGAGCAAACCACTGGCGAGTGGATGCGCCGCCTCGGGGGTCGCGTGCCGGTCGCACCGGTTCGTCCGATGAGTGAGGCCCTGAACGACACAGAGCTACGTGAGCGAGGGATGCTCGCCTCCTATGAGCACTCTACCCTCGCATCAGTCCGTAGCATCGGTACGCCCTTCAAACTCTCTGACTTCGATCCGCAGTACAAGGCCGCGCCGGCGTACGACGCCGACCGCGCGGCAATTCTCGCCGAACTTGGCCTCGATTCAGTCGCGATTCAGGCCCTGGAAGAAGACGGTGCGTTTGGAACAGAAAGGCTGACGCCCAAACAGGTTCAGCCCGTCACCCAGGAGGGAAGCATGCTGCTCGAACACATCGGCATTACCGTCTCTGACCTCGATGCGTCGGTACGTTTCTATTCGATCCTTTTCGACAGTGAGCCGGTGGCCCGGGCGTCCTGGCGAGGCAAAGACGCGGAGTACGTCGCCCACATGATGGGCCAGCCGGGCCTGACGATGGAGGCCGCGTTTTTCCGAATCCCGGGCAGCAATGCGATCCTCGAGATGGTCCAGTTCTTCGGCATCAGAGAGGGCAAAGGCGTCCAGGTTCGGCACTATCAGACCAGCGGCACGCATATCGGCTTCTATGTCGATGACATCGAGGCCGCCACGAAGCGCATTGAGCAAGCGGGCGCAAGACTGCTCGCCGAACCGAGCACGATTCAGTTTGGTCCTTACCTGGGTCGTGGCGGTCGGGCCGTTCTCTTTAGAGACCCTGACGGGATCAACCTGCAACTGATGGAAATCACCGGAAGACCGGGCGGCTTGCCGATTCCTGTTCCCGACGACTCGTCAGTTCTTCGTTGACGGGTTTGCGATCACGTGTTAAGGTGTTGCGGTCGCTGACTGGAAACGGTACCAGTCGCGGTCCCATCGCAAGGAGGGCGGTTTCCTGAGGGTCGTGGCATGAACAGGATTGAAGCCATCGAGCTCGTCCCTATTCGCGTTCCGCTGAAGCGCGTCTATCGCGGCAGCTACTACAAGATGCAGGCACGCTGCACCATCATCACGCGCATTTTCACCAGTGATGGGATCGTGGGCGAGGCCTACAACGCCGACTCCGACGAGGAGCAGGCGGAAATCGTGGCCATCATTCGTGACGAGCTAACGCCGAAGATGATCGGCCGAGACGCGATGAGCATCGAGTCGGCCTGGGAAGCGATGCTGCCATGCACCTACGACCAACTACGGGATCGACGGCTGGCCATGCAGGCCATCGCGTGTGTCGACACGGCATTGTGGGATGCCTTTGGCAAGGCGGTCGGGCAGCCGCTCTTCAAAATCTGGGGCGGCTATCGCGATCGCATCCCCGCGATCGGCATCGGCGGCTATTACGGACACAGCGACGAGCAGCTCGAGCAGGAAGCCATCCTCTTTCGTGAGCAGGGTTTTAAGGGCATGAAGTTCAAGGTCGGCGGCATGACGCCGGCTGAGGACGAGCGTCGCCTGCGCGTGGTGCGTGACGCGATGGGCCCCGATTTCGTCTTGATGTGCGACGCCAATCAGGGATACACGACGGCACAGGCGATCGAGTTTGGTCGGCGGGTCGCCGATGTCGGCCTCCGCTGGTTTGAAGAACCCTGCCGCTGGTACAACGATCGCCGGGGGATGCGCGACGTGCGGTTGACGACTGGGATACCGGTGACCGCCGGGCAGAGTGAGATCTCACGGCTTGGCGTCCGAGACCTCATCACGGAGGCAGCCATCGATGTCTCGAACTTCGATGCCTCCTGGGGCGGCGGTCCGACCGAATGGCGTCGGGTCGCCGGGCTCGCTGCCACTTTCGACGTGCAAATGGGCCACCACGAGGAGGCGCATCTTTCGTCGCATCTTCTCGCCGCAATCCCGCATGGCACGTATTCCGAGTGTTTCTCGCCCGACCGGGACCCCATCTGGTGGCAGATGCTGGCCAACCGTCCCAAACTCGAAGACGGTTGCCTTCCCCTACCGTCTGATGCGGGGCTCGGATGGGTGCTCGACCCGTCGTTCATCGCTCGATATCGTGTCGATAAATCAGAAGCAGCGCCTCGGGTAATGGTCTCGGCCGAGTAACGATGTACTGGCTGGATCATATCGGCGTTGTCGTAAGCGACCTGGACCAAGCGTCCCGCTTCTACACCGATCTCTTTGGGACTTCCATCCTCGAGACCACTCGCTGGCGTGGCCGAGACGCCGACTACGTCGCTGCCATGCTCGGACAGCCGGCAGGCCTGGAGCTTGATGCGAGCTTCGTCAAGCTTCCGCAGATGAATTCCTACGTCGAACTGCTTCACTACTCGGGACTTTCGCAGAATCACCTGCGGCCGGCTCCGACTGACATCGGCGCCCTGCACCTGGGTCTCTACGTTGACTCCGCTGAAAGCGCCTTGGCTCGACTTGGCCGTCCAACCACGGGGGCGGTGACGGACATCCCCTACGGGCCGTGTAAGGGAGGGAAGACCGCATACCTGACCGACCCTGACGACGTGAATATCCAGTTCATGCAGCTCGACCGACGTCCGGGAAAGCTTCCCGTTCTGAAGGGCGCTGATTGCTGGATCGACCATGTTGGCATCGTCGTAGCCGATCTGGATGCATCGCTCGCCTTTTATTCCCGGCTGTTCGAGACAGAACCGGTTGAGCGAGCTGCCTGGCGCGGAAAGGACGCCGACTACGTCGCCGCCATGCTCGGCCGTCCCGTCGGGATGGAGCTCGAGGCTGGCTTTTTGAGGATCCCGCAAACCAACACGCTGCTGGAACTCATCAAGTATTCAGGCTTCGACCAGCCCTCCGTGGCAGCGAAGGCTACCGACCTTGGCGCCATACACATCGCCCTGTATGTGGAGTCCGCCGAGGACACGCTATCGAGAATGCGTGTCGCTGCGACCGGCCAGCTTACGGACGTTCCCTATGGTCCTTCGCGTGGTGGGCGTACGGCCTATCTTCGAGATCCGAACGGCGTCAATATTCAGCTCATGCAGGTGTCGCGTCGACCCGGCAACCTGCCGATCTTGAAGCCCAGCCTCGCCGCCGTTATTTAGCGGTCGATGAATCAGACCGTCCACGACGTCGTCATCGTTGGCGGCGGTAGCAATGGGCTTGTCGCCGCCGCTTACCTCGCCCTGGCGGGAATGGACGTTGTGGTATTGGAGCGTCGCCACGTCGTTGGAGGCGCGGCATCGACCGAGGAGCTATTCCCCGGCTTCCATATCTCAACCTGTTCCTATTTAGTTCACATCCTTCAACCGAAGGTCGTCGCTGACCTTGACCTGAATCGTCGAGGCTTGAGGGTCCTTCCTCTGGATCCCTTTCGTTTTTTTCCATTGCCAGACGGTCGGAGCATTCGCCAATGGCAGGACGAGGCACGGACCATGCGCGAATATGAAAAGTTCGCCGAAAGGGATGGAATCGGGTACCACGCTTGGAACCAGTTCTGGGCTCGTGCAGCCGCGCTGGTCCACCGCTTCTTCCTGGATGATCAGCCCCCGACCGTCGCACAGCTGGTCCAGATGGTGAAAGGCTCGTCCGATGAGGACTTCGTGAATCGGCTGATCAATGGGTCGATGACCGAGCTCCTCGACGAATGCTTCGAATCGGACGCCTCCAAAGCATCGATCGTGCAGACGCTCGACGTTAAGACCTTCGATGGTCCGAATGTGTTGTTGGGTTATGCGACCGCCCGCACGCCGCACTGGATGGATCCTGCGAATCAGGGCCTGGCCATCGGAGGGATGGGCGCACTCACTGCCGCCATCGCCGCAGCTGCTCGAGACGCCGGCGCGAACATTCGGCTAGGAACAGAGGTCAAGACGATTCTCGTGGATGAAGGCCGGGCCGCCGGCGTCCTGCTGGCGGATGGCCAAGTCGTGCGGTCACGGCTGGTCGTGTCTAATGCGGATCCAAAGCGCACGTTTCTGAATCTCCTTGACCAAGGCGCCACATCACCCGCGCTGCGCTCGAGGATCGAACGCCTGGATACCGATTGCGGCACGATGAAGCTGCATACAGCGGTTGATGAGCTCCCCGATTTCAGTCGGCACCTGGGACCCGGCTTTAACCCGCGAGATTTGGTCATGACCCACATATGTCCATCCACCGACTATTACCGGCGCGTGGTCGACGACGCCTTGGCGGGACGGGTAGCAGCGGCGCCGATCATGAACATCCAGATCCCGACCACCTACGACGACTCAATAGCCCCCCAGGGAAAACACATCGTGTCGATGTGGATTCGATACGAGCCAGTCCGTCCGGCCGGCGCCAGCTGGGAAGCCTTGCGTGAAAGCGAGGCCAAGCGGCTCATTGGGCTGTTCGGTGAATATGCTCCCAACTACCCCGACTCAGTCCGCGATTGGGTCCTCCACACTCCATTGGATCTCGAGCGGCGCCTCAATCTCACCGATGGCAATTATCACCACATCAACCACTCCAGCGGCCAGCTGCTCGGCGACCGACTCTTTCCAGGCGGCGGCTACCGTACCCCTATCGCGGGGCTGTACATGTGCGGAGCTGGAACTCATCCTGGTGGAGAGGTCAGCGGCGCGCCAGGGCACAACGCGGCTCACGCCATTTTGAAAGATCTTCATCGCGCTGATTCGTCGAAGCGTCTAAAGCCTCAGCCGATTTTTCGGTCCGAGTAGTTGACGCGCTCTTCGCGAAATGCTATGGTCTGGTCCGCCGGGCTGGAAACGGTACCAGTTTTAGCCTTTTTCAGCCGCATCGACATCTGCGCTTTGATGCAAGGAGGCGAGGGAGGATGTTTAAGCGCTTGATCGGCCAACGATCTGTCCTTGTGGCGGCCGGCGTTGCCCTCATCGGCTTGGCTGGCTGCGGCTCGCAATCGACCTCAGGGCCTGCCAGCTCGTCGTTTCCCAAACTTAGCCTTCGGATCAACCACGGTATCACTGCTGATAGCTACGAAGGTCAGGCCCTTGACTACTTTGCCAAGCGAGTGAGCGACCTAACCGGTGGCCAGGTAACGGTGCAGGTGTTTCATAACGCCCAGCTCGGGGATGACGAGCAATCGCTTACCGAGGTACAGACCGGCACCCTCGACATGAGTCTCGACAGCTTGTACGAGAACGCCGTTACGGCCGGCACCGTCTTCGACTTGCCTTTTCTCTTTCCTGATGAGGCCACCTGGGCCAAGGCAGTGACCGGCAAACCTGGCCAACTCGTAAAGAATTCAGCGACTGGCGCCAGCCTTCACCTGCTCGGCCTCTGGATGGGCGGCTGGCGTGACGAATATGGCAATCGGCCCCTTCACAGCATCGACGACTTCAAAGGCTTGAAGATCCGGACGATCCAGGTCAAAGCCTATGTCAAGCTCTTCTCCGCCATTGGCGCCGTCTCGACGCCAATGCCATTCTCGCAGGTCTACCTCGCGCTACAACAGCACACCATAGACGCAGCCGAGACCGATTTGCAGTCGATGTACAGCGCAAAACAGTACGAGGTGGTCAAGTACGCCTCGAGGACGCACCATGGCCTTTCCACGGTTGGCCTCATTGTTAATCAGCAGCGATGGGACGGGCTGCCCCAAAACGTCAGGAACGTTCTGCAGCAGGCTGAGTCTGACGCCTTCAAAATGGACCTTCAAAAATACGACCAGGTGAACGATCAGGTGCAGCAGCAGCTCGAGGCCAAGGGGATCACCTTCACGAAGGTTGACACCGCACCGATCCGGGCTATCGCGAAGAGTCAGGTGTATCCCGAAATCGTTACTGACGCTACGCAAAATCAGGTCCTGCAGGCAGTCGAAAACTTGAGCAGTTAGAACTCCGGCTCAGTGAGGGAATCTACATTCCCGGGAGAACCGCTCAACGAAGGTCTTTGAAAGAGTCCTAGAAGCGATAGCGGCGTGCTTGATCTCTGCTGGCGCGGTGGTCCTGTTGATCGAGGTCCTAGCACGGTACGTTTTCAAAATCTCCCTACCGTGGCCGGAGGAACTTGCGCGGTACATTCTCGTTTGGCTCACCTTCGTCGGAGCCGCGGTCGGCGCCGCAAAAAACCGGCTTATCGTGACCCAAGTCTTCACCACCGTCCTGCCGCAAGCGGTTAGACACTGGGTGCGTGTGTTGACCACGGCCCTGGCCATCGTGGCGCTGGCGATCACAATCTGGGTCTCGCAACCGTTGTTCGGCCCCGCTGGAATGACCAGCTCTCCCGCAACAGGAATCCAATTGCGCTGGGTGTTCGCTGCGCTTCCCATCGGAGGCGTGGCAATCATGGCGTTCTTGACGCGCAATCTAGTTCTGCTCCTGAAGGGACGCGAGGTTACGAGCGACAGCGAGAAAGCCGCTTTAGACGAGTACGCACAGACGCCACCCAGGAGGGTTGTCGATTAGCCCGCTTATTCCCCTTTCCGTTCTGTTCGTTTTGCTCATCATGGGCGAGGTCCCCGTCGCGCTGGCCATGTTGCTGGCTGCCGCGGTCTATTTCCTATTCCTCGGCCCAGGAATCCCGGCGACGATCATTGCTCAGCAGGTAATCGGACTCCCAATGGAATCGTTTCCACTTCTAGCCGTCCCACTATTTTTGCTCGCCGGCAACCTGCTGAATGAGAGTGGCATGACTGCTCGGCTGGTGGCTTTCGCCCTCGCCGCCATCGGATTCATTCGCGGCGGCATGGGCCACGCAGTGGTTGTGGCGAACGTCATCATGGCGGGCATGACGGGTTCTGCGACGGCCGACGCCGCTGGAATCGGCTCGATGATGATTCCGGTCCTGAAACGCTCGGGATTCGGGGCAGCGCACGCGGCTGCTCTCTCAGCCTGCGCGGCGACGATCGGACCGATCGTGCCGCCAAGTATCGCAATGGTGATCTACTCGAGCGTTTCGGGGACGTCGCTGGGTCAGTTACTGCTCGGCGGGATCGTTCCGGGCTTGGTCATGGCGCTGTTCCTGATGGTGAACCTGTTTCTTTCACCGGAAGCCAAACGGTTGCCACGTCAGCCGCTGAGCATTCGAAAGATCCTCGCTGGAGGCCGCGACGCGATCCTGTCGCTAATCATGCCCTTGATCATTCTTGGGGGAATGTTCACTGGTGTCTACACACCGACCGAGGGAGCCGCCGTCGCGGTGGCATACGCCGCGTTCATTGGACTGGTTGTCTACCGAACACTGACGCCGAGATCGATTTACCGAGCGCTCGTTGAGTCGGCGACAACCAGCGGGATTGTCCTGGTCATCGTTGCCGCCGCCAGTGCAATCAGCTGGATCATGACGGAGGAGCATGCCGACCAGGTATTTGGAAGCCTCTTCACTGTGTTTCATGGTTCGCCACACTTGACGATTCTCGCAATCATTTTCTTCGTCGTGTTACTTGGGATGATCATGGAGGATACGGCGATCATCGTCCTGATGACTCCCATCCTTGCGCCAATCGCAATCCGAGCTGGTGTTGATCCTGTCCATTTCGGGGTTACCTTTATCCTCGCAACGGTTATCGGCCTCACTCATCCGCCTGCTGGGATCACGATGTTCATTACCGCAAGCATCGCCAAGGTGACCGTTTGGGACTTCATCAAGGTTGCGTGGCGGCCGATTCTGACGCTGCTCGCCGCCTGCGTTGTCGTCTCCCAAATACCCCAACTCGTGCTCTTCATACCGAGCCATGTGATCCACGTACACACGTGATCAGCGGACTCTTCCATGGTGGCATTACCGTCGATGACATGGAGCGCTCCCTGCGCTTCTATCGTGATGGCCTCGGTCTTGAAGTCGCGAGCGATCGGATAGCGAACGAAAGCTATCTCTACCGCGTGCTCGATGTAGCCACGCGGTCGTCGGTACGAATCGTTTACCTTCGGATGAGGCAGACTTCAGCCTTCATCGAGCTGTTGGAATTTCTCGGCGAGGACTCAAGTCCTAAGCGGTCGGAACCAACCGATCCCGGGGCCGGTCACCTTTCCCTGTACGTCGATGGTCTCGAGGATCTGCATCGCCGGCTATCGGATCAAGGCTACCGATATCGCGGTAGCGGACCGGTACTTATAACCGCTGGACCGAACCGAGGCGCGAAGGCGGTGTACTTCCACGATCCGGACGGCTACCTCATCGAGCTCTTCGAGGCTGCGAAAGCTGAAGCACTGGGTTGAGCGGAACCCTCGCGCATCAATGGTCAGTGGTGGGGTCTATACGGCGGCTAGCGAGCGCTCCGGAGCGAAGGCAGCGATCATGTCGTCGACGTTGTGCGTCACTGGCAGGATGACCGGATAGGAACACCCGGCCGCCTCGTATTCGCGAAGCCGCGCCCGGCATTCATCCGGTGTCCCAGAGGCAGTGAGCCGCGTCGCGAGATCCTCATCGATCAACTTCATCGCCGCCTCGACGCCGCCCTCACGCGGAGGCCATCCTCCCATCGTCTCGTTGACGCGATGGACCAGGTCTTCATCGATGCCGCTCGCCTTCGCGATATGTGGTTGCTGCCCGACGTACATTGTCGCCAGCCGGCGTGCGGCGTAACGGGCCTTGTCCCCGTCTTCATCCATGGCGCAGCTAACCAGCAGCGGGAGATCGATGTCACTCAAGTTCCGTCCGGCTGCCGCCGCCCCCTTTGCCACCTGTGCGACGCACGCCCGGACGTAGTCGGTCGAAAGCATGGCGTTCAAGAGAACGCCGTCGGCGACCTTCCCCGACAACTCGAGCATCTGCATGCCGGTGGCCCCGATATAAATCGGGACGTGCTTGGGTGTCCTGGGAACGCCGTCACCCAGGTCCAAGCGAATCTCGCGGACGTGCACGACTTCCCCTTCCAGGGTCACCTCTTCCATGTTCAGCAGCCGCCGCACCACGTCCACGTACTCACGCATCTGGGTGATCAGTCGGCTGCGCTCGATTCCCTGCTTCCAGGCGAGTGGGTCCCAGTAGGCGCCCAGCCCTAGGAGCATGCGGTTGGGCGCCAGTTCGTCCAGCGTCGCGAAGGTCAGGGCCATCAGGGCAGGGCCTCGCGTCCACGTATTTACGACACCAGGACCCAGCTTGATTCGCCTGGTAACCGCGGCCATGGCGCCCAGCACCGAGATCGCGTCTCGCGCCAGGCGGGTTTCACAGACCCACACCGATTCGAAGCCGCTCTCGTCGGCAAGGCGGGCCAATCGCAACTGTTCGCTCAAATCCGGCCGATCGAGAAAACACAGTCCGATTCGTTCCATGGTCAATGTCCTCCTGTCAGCCGCCCAACTCGCGCCAATGGAACTCCTGCTCGGCCACCAGGTCATCAACGGCCTGTACGAATTCCTGGAGATCATGCTCCGTCATTGGCGTCGAGATGGCGCCCATCGCGCGTGGCGCCAGTAGGACGCCATGATTGATGAGGCCCAGGAAGAACTCCTGCATAATCAATGGGTTTGACGTGCGCATGCTCCGGTGGTCCCGGACCGGGACGCTGGTGAAGTGCACGTTGAACAGTGAGCCGATCCCGGTGACCTGGGCGGCGATGTCGTGCCTGTCGAACAGCTGCCGGAGTTGGTCGCGGAGCCAATCGCCCTTCCGGTTCAGGTCGGCATACACGGAAGGGGTGAGCTCCGTCAACGTCGCCAGCCCGGCCGCCATGCCAAGCGGGTGACCGTTGTACGTCCCACCCTGGGGCATGCTGTTCGGACGGCGAGGGTCGAGCAAGGCCATGACGTCCGCCCGTCCACCAAAGGCGCCAACCGGAAGCCCTCCCCCGATGATCTTTGCCATCGTGGTCAGATCCGGGGTGACGCCGAAGTATTCCTGCGCTCCGCCGGGGGCGATCCTCAGGGAGATCACCTCATCGAAGATCAGCAGGATGCCGAGCTCGTCGGTCAGCGCCCGCACGCCCTTGAGAAATTCCGGCTCTGCCGGAATGACACCCCCAGCCCCGAGGACGGGCTCCATGATGACCGCTGCGACCTCGTCTCGACGACGAGTCAGCAACTGTTCCACGCTGCCCAGGTCGTTGAACGGAAGGATCAGGGTGTCCTCGAGGGCAATGGGTGGCGTCCCAAGCGAATCCGCCACCGGCACCGGCGCGCTTGCTGGGCCAGCCTTGGTCAGGTCGGGCTTGGTTGACACCTCCGCGTAGTCGTGCGTGCCGTGATAACCGCCCTCGAAACGCGCGATCTTCCGCTTGCCGCTGAACGCCCGCGCCAGGCGCATGGCAAACATCGTCGCCTCTGTCCCCGAGTTGGTAAAGCGCACTTGCTGGAGTGAGGGGACTCGGCGGCAGAGTTCCTCGGCGAGCAATACCTCGACCGGGTTGGCGGCCGCGACCGACGTCCCGCGTTCCAGCTGGATCTGGATCGCCTCGGTAATTTTGGGATGCGCATGCCCCAGAATCAGCGCCGAGTAGTTACCGATGAAATCGAGACGGCGCGTTCCGTCTACGTCCCACACGTAGGCTCCGGCGCCCCGCTCGATATATAGAGGGTGGGGCGGGAAATAGACCGTGGTCCGGGTCGTGCCGCCCGGCATCACCGCGCAGGCACGCTCGTAAAGGGCGCGAGAGCGCGGCGTCATCTCCAGGTAACGGCGTTCCACCGTCTCGGCAGTTGTTGCAGTCTTCACTTGGGCCCTCCTGTCGTGATGACTGGGGCGAGTCTATGAACACCGCTGCTCGCTGGCAATAGCCAAGCCGACGAAATTCCTTGACTTTTCCTGGCCTTTTTATATAGTGGCCTCGCCGGGGGGCCCGAAGTCATCAACCAGGGAAGGGATCATGGACACGGGCTTCACGGTGGCCGATGCATTGACTGTGCCGGCCATGAAGCATGCCTCGCTCGTCGCCGGCGAGACGGGCCTGCAGAACGTGGTGCGCTGGGTGCATATCCTGGATATCCCCGATGTCGTCCCCTGGGTCAGCCAGGGCGACCTGGTGCTGACCAGCGGCTTCCAATTCTCCGTTCGGCCAGGGACGGTCGATGGGCTGGTCCCCAGGCTGGCGGACAAACGCGTTTCGGGCATGGTGCTCGCCGTGGGTGCGTATCTGCAGGACGTTCCTCGCCAGCTCATCGCCGACGCGAACCGTTGCGGCTTTCCCCTGGTGAAGATCTCCTCCCGCATTCGATTCGAGGACATGACGCATCAGCTGATCAGCAAGCTCCTCTATAACCCGCGCCAAATCCTCGAACGGGCAGATCAGGCGGCGGCGGAGTTGACACTGGCAGTTGGATCTGGCGTCCAGATGGAAACGCTCTGCAACAGCATCGCCTCCGCGCTGCGGAAGGACATCGTGCTGGCCTTCTCTGTCGGGCCCTCGGTGCGCAGCGCCGGCGTTTCCGACGCGGCGTTCAGGGCCGTAACCACCCTGCACGGCCGTCCCGCCAACGGTCATCACCCCACCAGTTCCCCGCCGGCGATGGTGGTCGAAGGGCGGCGACTTCTGATCCGGCCCCTCACGGCCGGGGAACAAGTCGTCGGGCAGATCGTGGTCCTTTCCGACAGTGACTTTACGCCGCTCGATCTGCTCACCATCAGCCACGTCGCCGGCCTCATCAGCGTCAAGCTTGCCGTGCAGCGGGAGCGGCAGAAGGCGGCCCGCTCGACCAGGACTGAATTCCTGCGGCAGTTGCTCCTCTCACCGCCCACCGACACGGTCGACCTGAGGGCCCGGGCGAATCTTCTCGGGCTGCGCGACGGTGACCCCTATGTCGTGGTTGCGATCCACGCTCCCCAGGAATTGAGCTCAGCCCTGAGTAGCGGAATGCGCGATAGCGTGGTCGAAGCCGTCGGGCAACTTCTCCAGCAGGGGATGCTGCCCTTCCTTCTCGACTGCGAGAACGCCACTGTCATGCTCGTTCCCCTTCGGCTCGTCGGCGGAGGTGCCGCCCACCTGCGGCAGGGGGTCGAGGATGCCATTCGGCGTGGGTCCCTGGCCGTGACGGTGGGGATCAGCGACGAGGCCCACAAGCTCTGCGAAGCTTCCTCCAAACTGGGTCAGGCAACGCGGGTCGCCGAACTTTCGTCACGCCTCAACGGGCATGGCACAGCGCGTTCATACTCGGATATGCGAGCCTTCGACCTCCTCGATCAGCTGGGCGCTTCGCAGCCTGAGGTCGAGTTCGCCATCGTCCCTGGCCTGTCCGAACTGTTAGAAGCTGACAAAGAGCATGGCCTCAACCTCGTCGAGACGGTAAAAACCTACCTCCGATGTGGAGGAAACCTGGAGCGGACCGCTTCCCGGCTTTACCTCCACCGCAACAGTGTCCGCTACCGGATCGAGCGCGCCAAAGGCTATCTCGGCACGATGCTTTCCGATCCGAGTCAGTGGCTTCAGCTTGAAATGGCGCTTGCCATCCGCAGCCTTCGGGAGCCGCGTCCGTCTAGTACCAAACGGCAACACTGAGTCGATCAACTGCTCGTTCGCGGCGGAAGGTTCTCGCGATGCTGCAGGCGCACCTGGTAGCCGTCTTGTCCTGACCGTTTCGGCAGGAGTGCAAAACGTCAACGTCTTGCAAGCTTTTTTGTGAGTTTCGGCCGTTGCCCCGCTCCCAAACCGTGGCTACACTCGGGCCAAATCGCGGATCGGGAGTAAAGAGCGTGGGCGTATTGGAGGGGAAGGTCGCAGCCGTCACCGGTGCCAGCCGAGGCATCGGTGAGGCCATCGCCATTGCCCTCGCCGACAGCGGCGCAGACGTGGCGGTCCTCGCACGGACGCAACCCGACCTCGAGAAGACCGCGGCCGGGGTCCGCGAAGCGGGACACGAGGCGCATGTCGTGGTCTGCGACGTCTCGTCCTCGGCCTCGGTGCGAGCAGGCTTCGAAGGAATCTGGGAGCGGTTCGGTCGCGTCGACATCCTCGTCAACAATGCCGGGTCGCGCCAGAACTTCAAGGCACTCGACGAGCTTGCGGATGATGAGTGGGACACCGTCGTCGACGTCAACCTGAAAGGGGTGTTCCTCTGCAGCCGTGAGGCGGCGCGTTTGATGATGCGAAACGGAGGCGGATCGGTCGTCAACATCGCCTCGATCGCCGGCCCCGTCGCCTTCCCCCGAATCGGCGCCTACTGCGCAGCGAAAGCGGGCGTGATCGCCCTTACCAGGGTCATGGCCGCGGAGTGGGCCGCCAAGCACATCCGCGTCAATGCCGTGGCCCCGGGGTGGATCGAGAGTCCGATGAACGTCGAACTGCGGACGGAGGCCAAGAATGTCGAGCTGTATCAAAACCTGCGCAACCAAACCTTTCTGAAGCGGTTTGGCCGGCCCCGCGAGGTGGCGGACGTGGTCGCCTTCCTCGCCTCGCCGGCGGCGAGCTATATCGACGGCGAAGTCATCTTCATCGACGGCGGCTGGACGGCCGTATGAACAAGCAGGCAGGAGGAACTATGGCCCAAAAGAACGGCAACCGGCAGAACGGACCGGCGAAAGCAAGCGGCCTCGTCAAAGCCGCTCTCATCCAGTTCCAGGGCAACGCGGACAAGCAGAAGAACATCCAGAAGGCGACGCGATACGTCAAGCAGGCGGCCGCCAACGGCGCCAAGGTCGTCTGCCTGCAGGAGCTGTTCAACACCACTTACTTCTGCTACGAGGAGAACCCGAAATACTACGATCTAGCGGAACCGATCCCTGGGCCGACGACGGAGGCGATGGCCAAGCTGGCCCAGGACGAGCGCATTGTCCTGGTCGCCCCGATCTATGAGCGCGTCGTAAAGGGCGAGCTCTACAACACGGCGGCCGTTCTCGGCCCCAATGGCGACCTGCTCGGCCGGACGCGCAAGAGCTCGATCCCTCTGGTTGTCACCCCGGATCTCGTCGGGAGCGAGAAGTATTATTTCCGTCCCGGCAACACCGGTTTCCCCACGTACCCCACGCCCTTCGGGATCACGATCGGCGTCATGATCTGTTACGACCGGCATTTCCCGGAGCACGCGCGGCTCCTGGCGCTGGGTGGCGCCGACCTCGTCTTCGTTCCCTCGGCGACCTCGGGAATGTCGCGCTACCTCTGGGATATCGAGCTCAAGGCGCACGCGATCGACAACATCTATTACGTCGGCGGCATCAATCGAGTCGGCAAAGATGTCGGGGGATCGCCGAAGCAGGTGTACTACGGAAGTAGCTTCTTCGCCGATTACCGAGGACAAACGATCTCCCAGGCCGGCGACAAAACGGACGAGGTCATCTACGC
This sequence comes from Candidatus Dormiibacterota bacterium, assembly GCA_036782775.1. GTDB lineage: Bacteria > Chloroflexota > Dormibacteria > CF-121 > CF-121 > CF-13. The sequence goes on from DAIPYJ010000029.1 coordinate 23,435, forward strand.
CGAGATCGACACCGGAGCCATCGAGAAGCTTCGGAACACCTGGGGATTCTTCCGCGATCGACGACCGGACCTGTACGCCGGAATAACGAAGTGACGCCCACCATCAAGTAGAAGGAGGAAAACAGTCGCATGAGTCAAGTAGCGATCCGCGAGCCGCAGACGACTCAGAAGGGACGATACCGCTATACGACCGTCGACATCGTCGTGATCGCCGTCATCGGCGTGGTGTTCGGGATCCTCAACTCACCCATGGGGGTGATTTACCAGGCCTTTCAGGCGGCGTTCGGACCGATCGGCTCCAACCTCTGGGGAGTGTTCGACATCAGCCAGGTGCTCGCCATCTACATCGTGCGCAAACCCGGCGCGGCGTTCATCAACATGATGATCAACGGGCTGGTGCAGATGCTGTCCGGAAATCCCGCCGGTGCCATCACACTGGGCTGGGGCTTTACCCAGGGCCTGGGAACCGAGGTAGCCTTCGCGATCTTCCGTTACAGACGCTACGACTGGGTCGCCTGCTTCCTCGGCGGCGCCCTCGCGAATGTGTTTTCGAACGCCTGGACGTACTACATCTACGGTTTCGGCAAGGCCGGTACCGGCCAATTGATCCTCGGTACCGTCGTCGGGTTCTTCACCTACGGCGTCATGAGCGGCTTGATCGCATTCGCAATCGGAACCTTCCTGCGCCGAGCCGGCGTCCTGAAGGCATTCAGGGCCGGCCAGGTCGAACCGAAGGCGGCATAGCTCGATTCGCCCTTCGCACAGGACGCGGCGTCCGGGGACGCCGCGTCCTGCGTTCGTCGCAGCAACGATTGGCACAGCAGTGAGGTAGCAGATCAGCAGCAACGAATCGGACCCGATCATTCGCATCGAGCACTTTTCCGCCTGGTATCGGCGGGAACTGGCTCCGGTGCTCAACGACCTGACACTGGACATCCGTCGGGGAGAATTTGTCTTGCTGCTCGGCCGGAGCGGCTCGGGGAAGAGCACGCTGGGCCTCTGCTTGAACGGCATCGTGCCGCATGTCCAGGGGGTGACCGAAGGCGAGCTCATCGTCGCCGGCCACCGCGTCAAGGATTGGCCGGTCTCAGTCCTCGGCAGTAAGGTGGGCCTCAACTTCCAGGACGTCGAGAGCCAGCTCTGCATGCTCTACGTCCGGGACGAGGTGGCATTCGGGCCGGAGAACCTCTGCGTACCCTCCGCCGAGGTCGAAATCCGCGTCCGCGACGCCCTCCAGTTCGTTGGACTCGATGGCTATCAGGACCGGTTTGTCTTCGAGCTGTCGGGCGGGCAGAAGCAGAAAGTGGCGATCGCTTCCGTCCTCGCGATGCGTCCGGAAATCATGTTCCTCGATGAGCCAACCGCCAACCTGGACCCTCGCAGCACCAGCGAGGTCATCGACCTGATCGGCCAGCTGCGTCAGAATCACACGATCCTGATCTTCGAAAACAAAGTGGACCAGCTGGCGGCCATCGCGGATCGGCTGCTCGTCCTCGATTCTGGACGGTTGGCCTTCGATGGACCGCCGCGGGAGGTGCTGGAGAAGCACGGCGACACCCTCGTCAACGAGCTGGGCGTGTGGATCCCGCAGGTCTCCGAGGTGGAGATCGGGCTGCGGAAGAAGCACGTCGTCGGTCCGATGGTCCCGCTATCGGTCAGCGAGGCGGTGGACGCCTATGCGACTCTGGATTTCGAACCCAATCACCACGAGACCGTGGTTGCGCCGGCTGCACCTGGTCCGCCAATCATCCAGGCCAGGGACGTTGGCTTCCGGTACGACGACGGCACGGTCGCGCTTCGTGACGTCTCCTTCACCATCCGGCAGGGTGAGACGGTCGCCATCGTCGGCCCCAACGGCTCGGGCAAAACAACCATCAGCAAGCATTTCGTCGGCCTGCTCAAGCCCACCACGGGCACGGTGCAGGTGGATGGAAAGGACACCCGGAAGACCAGCACCCGGGACCTGTCCCGGAGGATCGGCTTCGTATTCCAGAATCCGGAGCACCAGTTCGTGCGCGACTCGGTTCGGGATGAGGTCGCCTTCAGCCTGCGACTCCAGGGACTCGACGAAAAGGAAATCGATCGCCGCGTCGATCGCGAACTCGAGCTCTTCAATCTCACCGGGCTGGAAGACCGCCATCCGTTTTCCCTGAGTGGCGGCGAACGGCGGCGGCTGAGTGTGGCCACCATGATCATTGCTCGTCCCGAAGTTCTTGTGCTGGACGAGCCAACCTATGGGCAGGACAAGTCAAACACCGTCCGAATGATGGAATCACTGTTCGCGGCCCTGGCGGTGGAGGGCGCCGGGAAGATCACGCTTGTTCTCGTGACGCACGACATGAAGTTGGTCGCGCGCTATGCGCAGCGGGCGATCGCGATGAAGGCGGGGACGGTGGCGTTCGACGGCGCCACCAGCGCCCTCTTCATGAATCCGGAACTATTGCGGGAAGCGAATCTGGAGTATCCCCCGCTCTTTGAGCTCGGCCGCGGCCTGCGAGCGCGGGGCCTGTCCGTACCCAGCACGCTGCTGCAACCGGAGGATTTCGTGGCAGCGATTCGCACACCGGAGCGGATTACGTCATGAGACAGGAGAAGCTGCCGTGCGCATGACGATGCAGTATTACCGGACGGCTTCTATCATGCATCGGATGGACGCGCTCACCAAGTTCCTGTGGATCATCCTTCTCGGGGTGCTCGGTTTCACCATTTCTGATCCGCTCATGCTCGGCATCCTGGTGGCGATGCTGGTCTTCGTCACCTTCGTGCTCGGTCGCCTTCCCCTTGGAATGGTCCTGCGCATGGGCGTCTACTTCATCCCGCTTTCGCTGGCGGCGGGGTTCTTCCAGATGCTCATCAGGAGCCGCGGCGCTGGCGTGCTCGCCCACCTCGGTCCCCTGGCCATTACCGCAGCCGGTGTCCAGTTTGGCATGGTGTTCGGCCTGCGCATCCTGCTGATTGCCTTCGCCTCCCTGATCTTCGTGTGGACCACCGATCCACGGGATCTGATCGTCTCGGTCATCTACCTGCGGGTTCCATACCGAATCGCCTATGCCGTATTCGTCGCGCTCCGCTTCGTGCCGCTCTTGGAGAACGAAGCCGCCGTCATCCGCGAGGCACAGTCAGTTCGCGGCGTCGAGCAGGTGCACGGGCGAATCGAGTCCATGAAGCGATACGTGCTGCCTCTCCTCCTCACCGGGATCCGCAAGTCGGAGAACACCGCCGTGGCGATGGACAGCCGCGGATTTGGCGCATTTGCCACCCGCACCTATATCAAAGAGTTTCACTGGACCCTGTCCGGGCTGGTCTTCCTCGTGATTTTTGCGGCGATCGGCGCGCTGCTGATCTACCTCGCGGCGGTACGCGGCAACCTCTACGCTCGCTAACGCGCTCGGCGGGGAGCCCGTCTCTCGAACTGGTCGATGGCGATGGCGAGGATGGTGCCGGGCAGGATGGGATTGGTCAGGAATACGCCCACAATGCCGAGGTTGGGAAGCAGCGTCGACCCCGCCAGGCACAACAGGCCGGCCAGCGCCGTGAGCACCTGGCGGCGGCGGGACCAGGCCAGCCGTCGGTAGGTTCGGATTGCGATCAGGGTGACGAAGGCGACCGCCACCACCAGCACGTCGGTGGCGACCGAGACCGGAAAGCTGGCCAGGACGCTGACCGCGGGAGCGCAGATGGCAACCAGCACCAGCAGGATGGCCGCCGTGATCAGCGGTGCACGGTTCGACCCTCCTCCTGCCGCAACCAGGCCCGCCGACTCGGAACGGGGAACCGTGCCGATGGCGCCCAGCGAACCGGCCAGCACCTGTGACAGACCGTAGAGGGCGGTGGAGGCGCGTAAGTTCACCGGATGCGGGCGCGGCATCGCCGCCGCCACCGCCTCGATGCTGGCGTAGACGTTGACCAGGGGAATGGCCATCGTCAGGATCACCAGAAGGGTAAGGCCGGGATCGGGCGGCATAAGCGCGCCAGCGGTTGGGAGGACGAACGGTGATGAGGGGCCGGACAGGACGATTCCCCCGCCCGCCAGCAGATAGACCGCCAGCCCCGCTGCATAACAGGCGAGGAAAACCAATGCCTGCAACCGTCCCGGGGCGAACAGGTGGATGGATATGGCTACCACCAGAACGGCGGCAAGGGCATACAGGTCAGCCGGGACAAAGGCGCGAGTGGCTGTATTGCCAAGCGCCTGCGGCGCGAGCCGCAACAGCAGGGTGAGCCCAAGGAGAAACAGAAAACTGCCGACCACGTAGGGCGTGAACAGGCGAGCCAGCCACCACCCGGCGGTCCAGGCAACGCCGGCGATGACCAGGCCCGCAATCACAAGGGCGGTGAGCAGACGGCCCTGGAGGACGGAAGGGGCCGCGGTGGTCTGAGTCAGGACCACGAGCATGGCCAGGTACGGCGTGCTGGGCCCTTCGAACAGCGGAAGGCGATGGCCGAGGCACACCTGCGCGAGGGTGACAAGAGCCAGCACCACGAGGACCGAGGTCGTGAAGCGAGTCCGGGCCGGACCGTGAAGAGCCAGCAGCGACGCGGCGACCACGATGAAGCTGAGGGAGCCGGAAACGACGAACATGAACCACTGCAGGGTCAGGCCGGCGTTCCACAGCAGAACGGGCGCAGCCGGACGGCGAACCTTTGCCGCGGTCGACGATACCGCGTCGACGGTGGGGATCGCGATCGCTTAACCGGCTACGCCGGCCAGCTCCAGGGTCGGAGTCCGCTGAGGATTGAACCGGTCTCGCTTGACCATGCGGCCGTGCGCCTTGGGTCCGACGAACCTCCCGTCCTCGACCAGGACAGTCCCGCGGCTGAGGACCACCCGAGGCAGACCGGTGATCTCGGTCCCCTCGTATGGGTTGTAGTCGACGCGCATGTGCATATTCGAGACAGAGATTCGCCCCTTCGCGTTCGGGTCGAAGATCACGAGGTCGGCATCGCTGCCAATGGCGATGGCGCCCTTCTTTGGGAATAGGCCGAACATCCGGGCCGGCGTCGTGGCCACGACGTCGACGAAGCGGCTCATGCTGATCTTGCCCGGCCGGACGCCACCCGAGTAAAGCAGCATCAAGCGCGTCTCAACACCCGGCATGCCGTTCGGAATCTTGCTGAAGTCGTTCCGTCCGGCCTGTTTCTGCTCCTTATAAGTAAAGGTGCCGTGATCGGTCGAGACCACCTGCAGGTCGTTGCCGGCGATGCCCTTCCAGAGCTCCTCCTGGTTCCAGGCCTCACGGACGGGCGGGCTGCAGACGTACTTCGCCCCTTCGAAGCCCGGCTCCTCGAGGTTGTGATGGGAAAGAAACAGGTACTGTGGGCAGGTTTCGGCGTAAACGGGCAGGCCACGGTCACGAGCCTGCTTCACCTGGTTCAGGGCATCAGCGCAGCTGAGATGAACGATGTAGAGCGGAGCCCTGGCCATCTCGGCCAGCGCGATCGCTCGGCCGGTCGCCTCCCCCTCGGCCGTCGTGGGCCGCGTTAGACCGTGGTATTTGGGCGCCGTATGCCCGGCCGCGAGTGCCTGCTTCACCAGTACGTCGATCGCGCCGCCGTTCTCGGCGTGCATGCAGATGAGTCCGCCGTTCTCCGCTGTTCTCAACAATCCGCGAAAGATGCTGGCATCGTCGAGCATGAAGGCGCCCGGGTAGGCCATGAAGAGCTTGAAGCTCGTGATTCCGGAATCGACCAGCTCGTCCATCTCCTTGAGGGCGGAGTCCGGCAGGTCGGTACAGATCAGATGGAAGGCGTAGTCCACCACGGCGCGACTTTCGGCCTTCTTGAGCCACGCCTCCAGCCCCTCCTTGAGGGCTTGCCCTTTGTACTGGATCGCGAAGTCGACGATGGTCGTCGTTCCGCCATGGGCGGCCGCGATCGTCCCGGTCTCGAAGTCATCCGATGTGCTGGTACCCATGAAGGGCATGTCGAGGTGAGTGTGTACGTCCACCCCACCGGGCATCACGTACATGCCACTGGCGTCAATGACCCGGTCGGCGCCGGGGTCAACGGGGATGGCGTTGCCGATGAGGGCAATCCGCTCGTCCTGCACGAGGAGGTCGGCCGCGTACGACTCCGTTGCCGTAACGATCGTGCCGTTTCGAATCAGCGTCTTCATGGATGGAGCGTAGAAAGCGACATAGTGACTGTCAACGTCCGCTTCGGCCACGACGAGATGGTCCGCGTAGACGGTCTGCACATCAGGTCTGATCGGGCTGCTGCCGCGGCCTCGGTGGTGGGAAGATGCCTGACATGTGGGCGCGATGGGTCCTGGCGATAGGACTGGGACTGGTTCTTCTCTACATCGGCCTGGTGCATGGTCTGCTTCGGCAGGACATCAGCCGCACCACGGACGACGGCCCACAGCACATCACCGGGAAACCGGCCACCCTGGCAGGATCGGGCATCGCGGCTGCCGGTCTGGCCCTCATCGTGCTCGGCGTCACGACCGCATTATCGTGGCGCCTTGCTGCCGCCTCCTATCTGCTGTGGGCTCTGTTTGGCGCTGGCGTGGCGACCTTCTTCCTCGCCCTCAGGCGTCGCTGAAGCTCAGCGGTCCCGTGAAATCCGCTACTGATAAATGCCTTGGACTTTCGGTTACTGCCCGGGTCGTGATCGAGCTGGCGCAGCACCAACTCCGGTAAACCGCGCGACGAGATAACGGAGCCTGAACAGGGGCTCAGACTTCATCACGAACGCGTCGGCGCCGGCGCCACTCGACTCCTGCACACTGACAGGGCGTCCACTGTAAACGATGATTCGCAGACGTTGAAACCCGTTTTCGCGAAGTTTTCGGCAGAGGGACAACCCATCCAGTCGAGGCATTTGAATGTCCGTCACCAGAACGTCCGGATTGAAGGAGCGCACCAGGTCCCAGGCGACAAGGCCATCTTCGGCTACGACGACGTCGTAGTCCGGCTGCAGCAGCTTTCGAAGAATATGCCGAACATCGGCGTCATCGTCTGCAACGACGATGCGCTTTGCCTTCTGCCCGTCGCGACGGCCGACTCCATGATCGGGCTTCATTTCCCCCCCGGCCGCTGCTCGATCTTGCTTCCCAGTCCTTGAACCCACGTCGCGATTTCGGAACCGGCCATTGGATGGGCAACGAAGAACCCCTGCACGTAGTCGCAATTCAGACGCACCAATGCTTGCGCTGTCGGGGCATCGCTAACCCCCTCAGCCACCACCCGCAGGCCCATGCTGTGGCCGAGGTCGATCGTCGAGCGAACGATGTTGGCATCGTCTTGATTCCCGACCATGTCCGTTACGAAGGAACGGTCGATCTTCACCTCAAAGAGCGGCAGGTTCCTGAGATAGGTCAGTGACGAGTAACCGGTTCCGAAGTCATCGATGGCCAGGCGGACGCCGAGACTGTGGAGCTGCCGAAGCGCCTCGAAATCTTGCGTCGCCAGCGTCGTCCGTTCGGTGATCTCGAGAATCAAGGTCTCCGGCGAGACGGACCACGTCTGCAGCAGCGTGCCGACGGTTTCCACAAGGTCCGGGTCGAGGAGATTTCTGGCCGAGAGATTGACCGCGACGGCGAGATCGATGCCAGCCGTCTGCCAGGCGTGTGCCTGCCTCATCGCTTCGTTCAGCACCCATGCGGTCAGGGGATGGATGAGTTCGGTCTGCTCGGCTGCAGGGACGAAATCATTCGGGAGCAGCAGGCCATGCTTCGGATGACCCCAGCGCACCAGCGCTTCGACCGATTGCGGCACACCGGTGCGCACGTCCACGATCGGCTGGTAATGGAGCAAGAGTTCGAGCTGATCGATCGCGGCGCCAAGGGTGGAGATCAGCGGCTGACGCATCGGAGGGTAGGTCCCCTGGTCCGGCGCATAAACGCTGTAGCCGGTTCGAGCCCGTTTGGCAACGTACATCGCGATGTCGGCATTTCGCGTCAGCGTCGTCGCGTCTTCCCCGTGTTCCGGGTAAACCGCGATCCCGATGCTGCTTCCAATCTCGACGGTGTGCTCGCCGAGTTGGAAGGGCGGCTCGAGCGCGTCGAGAACCTTCTCCGCGATCAGAATCGCCCGCGGGGTATCGGTCACGCCGGCCGGCAAGATCGCAAATTCATCCCCGCCGACCCGGGCGACGGTATCCGCCTTGCGCAGCACTCGGCGCAAGCGACGCGCAAGCTCCTGCAGCACGCGATCGCCCTGGTCATGACCAAGCGAGTCGTTGACTTGCTTGAATCCATTCAGATCCAGGACCAGGTAAGCCCGCGGCTGCCGTTCCCGCTGAGCGCTGAGAAGCGTTTGCTCCAGGCGGTCGGCCAGGAAGGTGCGATTTGGAAGACTGGTAAGACTGTCGTGGAGCGCCCGATACTCGAGGGCTTCGGTCTGCGCCTTTCGCTCCGTCACATCGCGCAACAGGCCGAGATACAGCCGACCGTTGCCCAACCGCACCTGGTTGATGCTGAACTCCAGCGGGAACGTCGATCCGTCTTTGCGCCGACCTTGCGTTTCGTAGGCTGCCGAGCTGGCCGGCCGCCGTCCCGGTCGCAAGATGCCCTTGAGCTGGCCGAGAAATTCAGACCGGTGGGATTCCGCAATCAGCAGCTTCAAATCCTGACCCATGATCTCGTCGGCTTCGTAGCCAAGCAGCTGCTGGGCCGAAGGGTTGAAGGACTCGATGCGGCCGTTCTCGTCGAATGTGATCAAGCCATCGACCACATGGTCGAGCACGGCGCGAATCCGCTGGCCGCTGGCGCGCATGGCATCCTCGGATCGCTTGCGCTCGATCAAACCACCGAGATCGCGGGCCAGCTCGTCGAGGCGCTGCAGGCGAAATCGATCGAGGCGCACACGTCGACGCGTGAAAAGGGCAAGCACCCCGATGGTCCCGGTCTGATTGCGGATCGCGAAGGCGCCCCCACTGTGCAATCGGGATCCGGCAATGAGCTCGCTGGCGATGACCCGGCGGTCTCTGGATAAATCCGAACTCCAGTAGGCATTGCCGGTCTTCCAAACCGTGCCGATCAAGCCCTTCCCACGCGAGATCTTTAGATCGGACCGTTTTGAAGCGAACAGCTCGAGCTGGGACGCGGACTGATGCCAGCTGTGCTCGAGGTAAAGGACCTCGGCTTCCCGATCGACGGCCCACAGCTCACCAACTTCCCAGTCAAGCTCTTCGCAGATTCCTTGCAGCACGCGCGGCGCGGCCTCCGCCCAGGTTGGCGATGTGACGAGCGGCTCGGTCACTGCAACGCGCAGGCCTGCTGGAAGGGCATCGCCGTTTGGGACGTCCAGCTGGCGCGCCAGGCACACGAGCACGGCATTGCCTCCCGGTCCCTGACGAGCGGCAAGGATGAGCTCGATTGGAAAAGCCCGCCCATCCCGGTGAAGGCCGGTCAACTCGGTCGCCTGGGGCGCGTGATGCCAGCCGGCCCGAATCAGCCGGCGGACGCGTCGTCGCAGGGTCTTCTGCCAGTCGGACGGTGCGATGAGCGTCCAGAGCGGCTGGCCGATCGCCTCGGGTGCCGACCATCCAAAGATCGCCTCGGCGCGAGGGTTCCAGGCGGTGACGACGCCCGCCCCGTCGGTTGCCATGACGGCGACCGGCGACACCTCGACGGAGAGCCGGAGGTTGGCGTCGAGCTCTTCCAACATGCGGTGACGCCCTTCGGCAAGCCGCTGCGCTCGCAGTGATGGGCCATACAGGCTCAACAGGCCGGCCATCAGCAGTAAAGCCGGATCGACTCGCAAGGCAGCGGCCGCGTACCAGGCTGCGTCGTAAGGCGCTTTCGAGAGAAGTTGGACGATCGCCTCGAAAGCCAGCAGGATGAGCGCCGCCGTCAGAGCCGCTTCGAATCGGGAATCGCCGCGCCGGCCTGAGGCGAACAAGAAGATCGCAACCGCGACGGCGACACCCTCGACGCCAAGCAGGGCTGCGTTTCCAACGGTGAAGTGGTGGGTCAACGACAACGGAATCGAGGGAACCGCGAGACTGACCGCGACGAGCGCGGTCACCAGGACCAGTGCAAACGCGACCACGCTGGTCACCACGCCTCGAGGGTTTGAGAGTGGGCCGGCCGGCTGAAGAAGTACCCAGATGATGAGCACCGGCATCGCGATGTGGCCGAGATGGAAGAGAACTCCGCCGGCGGCACCAATCGCAGGGGCCGGAACCATGCCGGTAAACGCCAGCAGATGCGCGAGCCACAGCAGCGCCACGATTGCACCGAGCGC
>DAIPYJ010000030.1:0-33370 GCA_036782775.1 Candidatus Dormiibacterota bacterium
AGCTGAAACCATGACTTGACTTCAGTCTGCCCTTCATGGATGACAGCTGTCTGTCGGACCTGTCCACCAATTCGCCAATTAGCCTGTGGAAAGACGCTGGAAAACCGTCCCACCGATCAGCGGATGACAACCACGAGGAAGGCGAGGTAGCCGGCGATCAAGGCGCCACCCGCCCAGCGGGTGAGGCCACCCAACCACCAGCCGAGCGCGATCGCCAGGACCGTGAGCGCGAGCAACCAGGCAAGGTCAGCGACGGCGCCGGCGGTCGTCAGCAGCCCACCGAGCACGAGTGCCGGAAGGGCCACGCCGGCGAGCAGGTTGAGCGTATTGCTGTTGAAGGCGAGGCTCAAGACCGCGGTGCCGTTGCCCGTCAGCGCGAGCCGTGAGGCGGCATACGCGTTCGGCAGGCTGGTGATCGCCGCGATGACGACGGTGCCGAGCACGGCCCGTGGAATATTCCAGAGGTCGCCAATGACCAGGGCACCGCGCACCATGGCGTAGCTGCCGCCGATGATCACGGCGACCGCCGGGATCACGATCCAGGCCGGCGCCTGCGGATCTTCGCTTCGAGCACGCACATCATCGCCCCGGACAGGCTGCCGAGTCAGCCATACGACATACGGCATGAAGGCTGCCCCGATCGCGATCACCGCGATCCACGGCGAGAGCCTGAGGAGAAACAGGCAGCCGATCACCGCCGTCACGAAGAGCGCGATTCCGCCATCGACCCAGAGGAGCGCCGGCCGAAAACGAATGCGGCCGGCGATCAACGCGCTAAGCCCAAGCAAGGCCGCCAGGTTGAAGAGATTCGAGCCCAAGATGACGCCGAGCCCTACCTCGCGGGCTCCCGACAGCAGCGCCGTGATCGCCGACGAAATCTCCGGGCCGTCGGCACCGAGCGCGGTGAGCAGCCCGATGACCCCGGCCGCCACGCCGAGCGCGCGGCCGAGGCGATTGACGCCGCGCACCAGGAACTCGCTGGCCACCAGGCTGGCCGCCGTGCCCCCGGCGAAGAGCAGCAGCGCGAGCGGCGCCGCCACTAACCCTGGAACAACTCCGGGTGCTGGTCGAGATATTGCCAGGCCGCATCGGCGTCGGCGGTGAGCGTGCCGTCCACGATCGCGTCCTCGAGCGCCGCCTTGACGCGCTTGATCCAGGGGCCCGCCGGCCGGCCGGTGCGCGCCATCAGCTCATCGCCGGTCAACGGCGAGCGAATGGCCGCGATCGCCTGCGCGTCGAGCCGGCGAATCCGCGCCTCGAGGTCGTCGACTTTCTTGACGTCCGGATAATGGCTGGCGCGCATGTCGGCACGCGCGAGCGCCAGCTGTCGGTCGAGCTGGTCACCGGCGTCGCGCACCAGGCGGCGCACCGCTTTGTCCTCCCAGCCGGCCGGGTCGTATTGAATCGGCCGCATATGCAAACGGATGAGCTTGGTGACGTTCTCGATCAGCTCGCCTGAGTAGCGGAGTCGCTGCAGCGCCGTGCCTGCCATGGTGGCCCCGATCTCCTGGTGGCCGATGAAGGTGGGCTTGCCGTTGCGGAGCTCGTGGCAGGCCGGCTTGCCGACGTCGTGCAAGAGTCCCGCAAGCCGGGTCACGAGATCGGCGGGGGTCAGGGCCGCGGTCCGCAGCGAATGGCCGAAGACGTCGTGACTGTGGTAGCCGCCCTGTTGCATCCCCTTGCCCGCCTCGAGCTGCGGCACGATGCGCACCAGGAGACCGACGCGATCGAGCAGGAGCAAGCCATCCTCCACGTGTTCGGCAAGTAAGAGCTTCGAGAATTCGTCGCGGATCCGCTCCATCGAGACGGTCGGCGGCTGCAGGCGCGCGGCATGCACGCGAATCGCGACCTCGACCGCGGGATCGAGTGCGAAGCCGAGCACGGTCGCGAAGCGGACCGCCCGCAGCATCCGCAGCGGGTCTTCGTCGAAGGTTGCCTTCGGATCGAGCGGCGTCGTGATCCGGCGGGCCTCGAGATCCTGCAGGCCGCGTCCGGTCAGGTCGAGCACCGCGCCATCCCAATCCATCAGCAGTGTGTTGACCGTGAAGTCGCGGCGCTGGACGTCTTCCTCGAGGGTCGCCGGGCGTACCTCCGGTTTGCGGCTGTTGCGCGCGTAGCTCTCGGCGCGGCTGGACACAAACTCGAGGGCGTGCTCGGGATCGAGATCGAGGTGGGCCGTCCCAAATCGCTCGAACAGCACCGGCGGGTTGGCAACGCCGAGCCGACGGCCGACCGCGGCGGCCAGCTGGGTGGCGCCTAATCCCTCGACGAGGATGTCGACCTCGCGAATGCCCTGGGCGCGCCGGCTCCCGAGCAGGCGGTCGCGGACGTAGCCGCCGACAACGAAGGCACGGGTACCGGCCTCTCGCGCTTCTTCGCGCACCGCCTCGAAGGGGCGCTCCCAGCCTGAGAGCGCCGGCGGGTCGATGCGATGGGAATCTCCGGCGGTCATCCGCGGTTGATCGCGCTCAACGCCTGGCCTGCAGCCGCGCGAACTCGACCGCCCCGATCAAGCCCACATCATCACCGAGCGCCGGCGGCACGATGCGCAAGCCCCTTCGGGTCGAAGCCCAGGAGGACGCGACCATCGCCGCACGCATCGGCCGGGTCAGCAGTCCGCCTGACTTCAGCACGCTACCGCCGAGCACGATCACCTGCGGGTTGAAGAGGTTGACCAGGGTGCCCAGCGCGATCCCTAAATAGCGGCCGGCAGTGTCGAGAATGCCGAGGGCGAGTTCGTCGCCTTGACGCGCGGCCCGCACCACGTCGCGGGCTCGCGGCGCCTCCAGGCTGTGCAACAGGCTGTCGGGGTTTTCCGGCCCGAGCCGGGCGGCGGCCTGAGCGATCCCGGTGCCGCTCGCGATCGCTTCGACGCATCCATAGTTTCCACAGCGGCAGCGAGGGCCGCCGGGCTGCACGACGATGTGGCCGACCTCGCCGGCCATGCCGCGGGCGCCCGCATACAGCTCGCCGCGAAGGATCAGGCCGGCGCCGATGCCGGTGGAGACGGTCACATAGATGAGCTCGCTGGCCCCCCGAGCAGCGCCCCGCCGGTGCTCGCCGAGGGCGGCGAGGTGCGCGTCGTGGTGCAGGAAGCTGCGAATTTTCGTCTCGCGGCTGAGGATCCGGTTGAGCGGCACATTGTGAAAGCCGGGAAGATTCGCGGGACTGATGACCAGGCCGGCGGCAGGGTCAACCGGGCCAGGCATGCCGATGCCGAGTGCTGATACGCGGCTGGCCGGTATCCCGTCCTGCGCGAGCGCACGCTCGACGGCGCCGACGATGCGGTCGATGACATGGCGCCGCCCACGCTGGGCCTCGGTCGGCTCTCGAATCACGGTTCGCAGCCGGCCGCGGTCATCGGCGACGGCGACCCGGAGCTGGGTACCGCCGAGATCGATGCCAACGACCGGCATCAGGTCCAGCGCGGGCGCGGCAGCGGGCGCAGCGTCCCTGCAGCGACGAGGCCGCCAATCACGAGACCGACGGCAGTGGCGCGGAAGATGAGGTGGTACTCGTCGAAGATGGCCTGCTTGACCTTGAGGGCGTAGATCGCGAAGGCGGTCGGGTTGATGCCGACCGGCGGCAGCAGATGCGCGGTTGCCCGATGAAACTCCCACAGCCCGAAGCCGGCCACCAGGGAGAAGCCGACCAGCATGCCCACCAACCGCATCACGATAAGAAAGGATGCACCCGCGCCCCGCTCGGCCTCGCCGACGGCATCGAGCAGGGCGGCACTCACCGGGGCGATCTCGATCCCGAGCCCCAGCCCGGTCAGGAACAGCTCGGCATCGGCCACGCGGACCGAGGTCCCAAACAGACGCGGATCGAGCGACGACTCGTTCCAGCCGGAGAGCAGGAAAAAGCCGGCGCCTGCGAGCACGAGCCCCAGGGCGGCGACGACACGATAACTGCGAAAGCGCTGGGCCAGCCAGCCGCCGAGTAAGGCGCCGATCGGGATGCCGACCATCAGGCGAACGAGCAGCAGCGCGGCGTTGGTCGAGTTCATGGAGAAGACGGCGTTGGCCAGCACCGGGATATAGACCAGCGCCACCATCAGGCCCGCCCCGGCGATCGCATTCGTGAGCGCGGCGCCGCTGAACGATGAGTCAGAAAAGCGGCGGACGTTGATCAACGGATGGGCGGTGCGCCGTTCATGAAAAACAAAGAGCGCGAAGAAGATCATGGCGACTGGAAATTGCCAGAGAAAGCCTTCGCCGACTGGACTCTGCTCGGGGTTGCCGGCATCGAGGGCGAGCGTGAGGAATGCCAGACCGGCGGTTGCCAGGCCGACGCCGAGCCAGTCGAGGTTGGCGGGACGGCGCGATTCTCCACCGATATGGATCTGCGGCCACACCGCCCAGGCGATCACCATGGCGAGCGGAATGTTGAGCCAGAAGATCCAGGTCCAACCAAGGAAGCCGGCGATCACACCGCCCCAGAGGGGACCAAGCACGCTACCGACCTCTTGCACCGCGCTGACCGCGCCCAGCACCGGACTGCGAGTGCCGGCCGGATAGAGGTCGGCGGCCAGCGCCAGGACAGCCGGAACCAGCGCGCCGCCGCCGGCTCCCTGCAACACGCGGCCAGTGACCACCTGCCCGAGGCTGCCGGCGGTCGCCGTCAAAAAGGAGCCGACCGCAAACAACATGAGGCAGAGGCAGAACACCCGCAGCCGGCCAAAGCGATCGCTCAAGCTGCCGGCCAGCGGCATCGCCGCCAGATAGCCGAGCAAAAAGCCGGTGATGATCGGCGTGGCGCGCTCGAAGTGATTGGCCGGGATGTTGAGGCTGGTCAGGATCGAGGCGCGAGGATCGGCGGCATTGACCAGCACGGTGACCACCACGTAGGCGTCGAGGGCGGCCAGAAACAGGCCGGCGCTGGTGAGTAGGAGCAGCGCGGGCCGGTTAACCGAGCGGAGGCGGGGTGATGGAAACGGCGTGATCATGGTTGGAGAACTCGAAGGTGACGGTCGAGGGGTTGGAGGCGTCGAACAGGTCGCCGGAGACGCGCGCACGCCAGAGGTCGGCGTTGTCCGGCTCGATCCAGTAGGTGACGTGATAGCTGCCCGCTGAGCGGATCGGGGCGAGGAGCTGATGCACGCGATCGCCGGAAATGGCACCAGCCACCGGATAGGTATCGTGTCCACTGACCGATTCCGTCTGTCCACGCGATGGTCCGGTCGTGTCTCGCATCGCCGCAAAGAGTCCCGTGTTCGGGTCGAAAAGGGTGCGGGCATCGAAGAACTGGGCCAGCTCCTGGTCGGTCAGTCGCTGGAAGCCGCCGGTGAATGACTTGAGATAGACGCCGCCCTGGGCAAACACCACCTGGACCTCGAGCAGCAGGCCGCCCTCCTTGAGGTTGACGTTGGCCTGCAGGTCAGGCGGTCGCGCATCACCCGTGGCGTTCTGCACCGGAACGCTGCTGCTGGTGAAGCCGCTGATCATCATTTGAAAGTGGAAGCCTTTGAGGTTGAGCATCCGCTGGCTCGACTGCTTCAGGAGGGTCGAGGCACTCGCCGGCTGCGAGCCGCAGGCGGTAAGGCCGATGGCTAAGGCGAGGCTCGCCGTGACGGCCCGCTGCATCAGTCCCTCAGGATACGGTCATCTCCGACCCGCCGCGTGATCTTCTGGGAATCGAGCCACTCCAGTAAGGGAAGAACGTACCGGCGGGATGATCCCAGCACGTCACGGGCAGCCGCCACCGTGAGTGTCCGGTGGTCTGCCAGGTGCGTCCGAATGCGAGCCACGGCGTCGTCGTAGGCCGAGCGGGCAAAGACGGTGTCGTCGTTGAGGCGGACGACACGCCGCTGGGCGATCAGGTACTGGAGCAGCCGCGGGTTGAGCTGATGGCGTCGCATCAAATCGGCGAGCGGTGGTGGGTTGAAGGGCTGCACCTCGAGCTCCGCCAGGAAGGCTCCGGCAGCCTCCTCCTGATCGGGAGTCAGCCCTGGCTGGTGGCTCGGCAGGGCCACCTCTTGACCGCGCTCGACCAGCAGGCCCTCGCGTGTCATCTCGCCGATCACGCCAGAGAACACGTCAGCAGAAAGCGTCGACTTACTACGGAGTTCCTCGCGCGGCATTCCCGCCCGCAATGGCTGAGCTCGGTGATAGGCCGCCAGGGTGGTGGTGATGCGGTCGACGGTTGCCCGCCAGCTCGACTGAGAAAACCACCTTGGGCCGGCGCGATGGATCACACCCTGCTGCGCCTGCTCCGCCAGCATCGGCTCGACCTGGTCGGCCGCAAACCCAAGCCGCGCGGCGAGCTCAGCGGTCGTCAGTGCGCCGGGGTGCTTGGAAAGCTCGAGGGTCGCGGTCGCCGGCAGCCCTGCACCTTCTCGTGCCGCCAGGTTCTCGAGCACCGCGCGGTCACGCCGCCGGTGGCGGCGCGCGACAACATCGAGGAAGACGCCGCCGGCGACGGTTTCCGCCGGAGACGCAATGCGAAGGATGAACCGATCGCCGTCACGCGCGACGGCGGGCATGGCGGCGAACAGTTGGACCAGGCCGTCCTCGCCTGGACGGAGCTCGTCGTCCTCGAGGAGGCTGAGCTCCACCGGATACTCCGCTGTCCCGTGATAGAGCAAGAGGCTCTGGCGATGACGAAGCGGCGTGCGCGCTTCGGGAAGCACGCGGAGCCGCGCGTCGAGCCGCCGGCTGGTGACGAGCGACCGCGCTGGAGCGAGCACGTCGCCACGCCGGACCTCGGCATGCTCGATCCCGCTGAGATTGACCGCGGTCCGGGTTCCGGGCAGGGCGACCGCCACCTCGCGGTTGTGCTGCTGCAGCCCGCGGATTCTGGCCCGCTTGCCGGCGGGCCAGACGACGAGCTCCATGCCGCCCTGCAGCGAGCCGCCGACCAGCGTCCCGGTGACCACCGTTCCAAAGCCCGCGATGGCGAAGGATCGGTCGACCGGCAGCCGCGGCCGTCCCTGGTCGGGACGGGGACTGGTCGAGGCGAGCTCATCGTCGAGCGCGTCGCGCAGCGCATCCAGGCCGGCACCGCGCGTGCTCGAGACCTCCACGATCGGCGCCCTCGCAAGCGAGGTCCCACGCATCAGCCTCGAAACCTCGTCGCGAACGATCTCGAGCCAGCCCGGCTCGACCAGGTCGGTCTTGGTGATGACAACCACGCCACGATCGATGCCGAGCAGGTCCACGATGGCGAGGTGCTCTCGCGATTGCGGCATCGGACCCTCGTCGGCCGCGATCACGAAGAGGACGGCGTCCATGCCGTGCACGCCGGCGAGCATGTTCTTCAGGAAGCGCTGATGACCGGGCACGTCGACGATCGCCACCCGCCGGCCGCTGGCCAGATCGAGATAGGCGAAACCCAGATCGATGGTCATGCCGCGACGCTTCTCTTCCTCGAGGCGATCCGGGTCGATGCTGGTCAGGGCCTTGACCAGGCTCGACTTGCCGTGATCGATGTGTCCGGCGGTGCCGACGACGAAGGCGCCGGCAGTCGTCATGACATCGCCTGGGCGACCGCGTCGAGCAGGACGTCGTCTTCGTCGGGCAGCACGGTCCTCGGGTCGAGCAGAACTCGATTGTCTTCGATGCGCCCGATCAAGGGCGGCTCATGCTCGCGGAGGCGGCGGAGCAGCACGGCAGCGCTGGTTCGAGCGGCCGTGAGGACGAGCACAGTGGTCGGGAGGCGCTCGCCTGGCAATGACCCGCCTCCGACCTCCGACCAGGATGCCCCCAGCTCCGCTCCGATACCGAGCTCTTCCAGGCGGCTTCTCCATGCCTCGGCGCGGCGGGCGATCGAGTCTGGCGAGGCGCGGATCATCTG
Organism: Candidatus Dormiibacterota bacterium; assembly: GCA_036782775.1. Classification (GTDB taxonomy): domain Bacteria; phylum Chloroflexota; class Dormibacteria; order CF-121; family CF-121; genus CF-13. The sequence continues at coordinate 7,795 of DAIPYJ010000030.1, forward strand.
CCAGACCGGCAGCGCCTCGGTCGACTGCGTCAGGTAGAGGTCGAGCGTGGCGGCGAGCGCCGCCAGGGTCAGCTTGTCGACGCGCAAGGCGCGAGCCAGCGGATGCTTCATCACCCGGTCCACGATTGGCGCGCGTCCCAGCAGCAGCCCGGCCTGCGGGCCGCCGAGCAGCTTGTCCCCGCTGGCCGCGACCAGGTCGGCCCCATCGCGAAGGCTGTCCTGCAAGCGCGGCTCGGCGCGCAAGCCGTCCGCGGTCGCATCGAGCAGGCTCCCGCTCCCGAGGTCATGCAGGAGGAGGACGCCGCGCGCATGGGCAAGCTCGGCGAGCGGCTTGAGCTCGACCGACTCGGTGAAGCCGACCAGCTGGAAGTTGCTCGCGTGCACCTTCAGGATGGCGGAGGTCCGATCGCCAATGGCCGCGGCGTAATCCTCGAGGCGGGTGCGGTTGGTGGTTCCGACCTCGACCAGCCTGGCCCCGGACAGCCGCATGATCTCGGGCATGCGGACCCCGCCGCCGATCTCGACCAATTCGCCGCGCCCGACGATCACCTCCCTGCCCTTCGCCAGTGCCATCAACATCAGGAGCACCGCCCCGGCGCAGTTGTTGACAACGGCGGCCGCTTCAGCGCCGGTCAGATAACGCAGCGATTCGCTGACCAGCTGGTGGCGGCGACCACGACGACCGCTCTCGGCATCGAATTCGAGCGTCGAGTAGCGGCCGCCGACGGCCGCCGCCGCGGCGCTGGCCGAGGCGGCGAGCGGAGCGCGGCCGAGGTTGGTGTGGAGAATGACGCCCGTGGCGTTGATCACCGGCCGCAGCCGGGGGCGACGCAGGCTCTCGATCAGCGAGGCAACCCTGTCCCAACGCGCTGCGGGATCGGCGACCGCCTGGGCCTGCCGCTCCTCATCGAGCACCTGCTGGATGGCGAAGCGGACGAGCGGACGGCCGTGGGCCCTGGCCAGCGTCGCGGCATCCGGCTCCTCGAGGAGTTGATGGACGCTGGGCAGGGCGCGAAGCGCGTCCATCAGAAGCCCGCCGGCTTCACGTTGCTGCCGAGCAACAGCTGCCCGAAGGGCGCGTAGACATAGTCGAGGACAGTCGTGCCGAGCAGCGCCGGGGTGAAGATCAGGATCACGATGGCGACCAGCAGAATCACCTGCCGGTTGGTGTCGATCCGGTAGAACAGCTCGCTGAAGCGGCGGCGAAAGAGCACCCCAAGCAGGTGATAGCCGTCCAGCCCAGGGATGGGGACGATGTTGACCACCGCCAGCAGCACATTGAAGTAAAAGGCCACCAGAATCAGCTGGACGATCGGCGATGTGAAGCCGATCGCCGTCGATGACAGCAGCCAGCGCAGCGGAATGGCGAGGGCAGCGGCGATCAGGAAGCTGGCGATCGGGCCGGCGATCCAGACCAGGGCCGGGTCGAGCGGCCGCCGCATCCGGTAGGGGTTGAGCCGAAGGGGCTTGCCCCAGCCGAAGTAGATGAAGAAAACCGCCAGCGTCCCGAATGGGTCGAGATGCTGCCGCGGATTGAGCGTGAGCCGGCCGTCGAGCCGGGGCGTCTGGTCGCCACGGCCCACCGCCACCGCGGCGTGAGCCAGCTCATGGCCAACGATGCCGAGCAGGAGCGCCGGCACCAGGTACAGCGCATTGACGATGAACTGCAGCGGATTGGTGAGCAGCACCCGTGCCGCTAAGTATCGGCGAAAACAAAAGGGCTCCCGGGAGACGGGAGCCCTTAGGAGCGATAAAACCCGATGATCAGGCGGCGGCGACAGCGGCTTCGGTACGGACGCCAACCGAGACGACGGACGCGTTCGATTCCTCTCCGTGCACGGCGCTCTTGCCGCGGAGGATGCCGCCCTCGTCGATGATCAGCGAGCCGACCACGATATCGCCAAAGACCTTGCCGGTGGCGAGGATCTCGAGGCGGCCGCTGGTGCTGACGTTGCCGTGGATGGTGCCGCCCACGACGACGTTACGGCCGCTGACGTTGCCTTTGACGCGGCCGTTTTGTCCAACCGAGAGATCACCCTCGGTCGTCAGATCGCCGAGCATCTCGCCGTCGAACTTGATGTTCGAGGTCGATTGCAGCCGACCTTCGAGCTTGATCTGGTTGCTGAGCACCGTCTCCGCCACAATCGGGGCGGCTTCACGCGGGGATCTCTTATCGAACACGAATTACCTCCTGGCGGTTGTGATCGTCTTGTGCCAGAACGGTTACGCGGCGGTGTTTCTTGCTTGCTACGCCTGGAGCATGCCGCGCAGAACGAGCGAGCCCACGATCAGCAGCACGATCATGACTGCCGCGGTGATGGCAATCCGCCGCACGTCGGAGAGGAAGTAGGGGACACGATCGAGCGGGATAGTCGCGTCCTCGGAGGGCAGCGGGCCGCCCTGCTGCCGGCCACGGTTGCGTGGCGGCGGCCGCTGGACCATGCGCGGAGATGCCAGCGATGCGCCCGAGGGCTGGGCCGAGGGCTGCGCCACCGCCTCGCCAGCCGGGGTCGACGAAGGCGCCGGCGGAAGTCCCGCGGGCCTCGCGGCGCGGGGTGAGCCGGCCTGGCCCCGCTGGGGCTTGCGTGTCTGCGAGCGTTTGTTCTTGCGTGCCATCAGCGCGTTAGCGAGGGGAGTTTACCGTGGGAGTGGATAAGCGCTTGACACGTCCAACAGGCTGTGGTACAAACGGCCCCGGGTACAAGATATAGCGTACCCAAAGCCGCGAGCCAACAAGGGCCAGATCCTGCAGCTGTCCTGCCATCGCCGCTGCAATGCCCCTCCTCATCTGGTCCTTGTTGTGTTTTTGGCGGGCTCGGTCAGACGTTGAAGCGGAAGAGGCAGACGTCCCCATCCTTGATCACATAATCGCGGCCTTCGAGGCGGACCTTGCCGCGCTCGCGGGCGGCGTTATAGGAGCCGGCCGCCGCCAGCTCGTCATAGGCGACGATCTCGGCCTTGATGAAGCCCCGCTCGATGTCCGAATGAATGACACCCGCGGCCTCCGGCGCCTTTACCCCTTCGCGGACGGTCCAGGCACGGACCTCGGGCTCGCCGGCGGTCAGGAACGTCACCAGCCTCAGCAGTTTGTAGGCGGAATGGATGAAGGCGTCGAGCGCCGGCTCTTTCAGCCCCGCATCCTCGAGAAAAGCCTGCGCTTCTTCCGGCGGTAGCTCCCGAATCTCCGCTTCCAGGCGCGCCGAGAGCACGATGACATCGGCATTCTGCGCCGATGCCTCACGGCGGACGGCGGCGACCTCCGGCGAGTCCTTCGCGATCTGGCTCTCCCCGATGTTGGCGACGTAGAGCACCGGCTTGGCGGTCAGGAAGGCGAAGCTCCGCAAGAGCTTTTCTTCTTCGGCGCTGAAGCTGAGCGTCCGAATCGGCTTGCCCTCGTCCAGGTGACTGGCGATGCGATCGAGGAGATCGAGCTCCTCCTTCTCCTTGGCGTTGGGCTTGAAGCGGGCCGTCCCGCCGATCCGCTCGCGGCGTTTGTTGACCACATCGAGGTCGGCCAGGGCGAGTTCGAGGTTGACCATGGCCATGTCACGTCCCGCGTCGAGCCCACCGCCGATGTGCTGGACATTGGGGTCGGCGAAACAGCGAAGCACCATGGCGAGCGCATCGAGGTCGCGGATATGCGAGAGGAACAAGTTGCCCATGCCCTCGCCGCGGCTGGCTCCGGCGACCAGCCCGGCGACGTCGACAAACTTCATCACGGTGGGGGTGACTTTTTTCGGGTGATACATCTGGGCCAGCACGTCCAGCCGGCGGTCCGGCACCTCGACCATGGCGGTGTTCGGTTCCACGGTGCTGAAGGCATAGCTCGCCACGCCCGCGCCCGCTCGTGTCAGGGCGTTGAAGAGCGTCGTCTTGCCGACGTTGGGCAGCCCGACGATGCCGACTCCGAGCGTCATCGCCGACTGTCACCTCCTCGAGCGGTCGATCCGGTCAGTTCTTCGGTGAAAGGACCAGCTTCCGATGCGGCGATGCTTTCTGCCGCGCCCAGGCGTCAGGCGCGGCGTCGAGCGGCAGGATCTCGTATTCGACCTTGATCTTGCCTTCCGCCGCCCAAACCGCCAGCTTGCGATAGGCGACCGCTTGCTCATCCCACGGCACCAAGAAGGTCGTGTAGCCGAGGATCGACAGATAGCGGCCGCGGACGCTGGACGACTTGAGGCTGGCTTCGGCGCCGGCGGACTGGCCAATCTGGATCAGGCGGCCGTGCGGGCTCATGGCATCGATCGCCGCGGCAGCGGGCGCGCCCCACACCGGATCGATCACGACCTGCAGTTGCCCGCCACTCGCTTCCCGGATCCGCTCGGTCAATCCCTCCGTTTGCTTCAGGTCGACGATCGCATCGGCGCCCAGCTGTTGAGCTCGCTTCAACCCCTCATCGTCGCGCCCGGCGGCGATCACGCGTCCGGCGTGAAGCAGCTTCGCGGCCTGCACCGCAATCAGTCCCAGCACGCCGCTGGCTCCCAGTACCATGACCGTCTCGCCCTTCTTCAACTGTGCCCGCCGCGTCAACCCCAGGTAAGCGGCCAGTCCTGGCGTTCCGAGCGCGGCCGCCACGCCGTCCTCGAGCCCCTGTGGGATTGCCACCACCCGCCCGCTCGTGATCGCCCGCTCCGCCATCGCCCCGTTTGGCAGGGCAGCGCGAAAGTACACACGTCCGCCGGACTTGCCGCCGTCACGGACGCGCCCGATCCCTTCCCCACCCGGCACGTACGGCGTGGGTGGCGAGCCGGAATAAAACCGGCCACTGGCCATCGAGAGATCCACCGGGTTGACCGGCGCCCCGATGACCTCGACGACGCGCGCCCCAGCCGAAGCCTTCGGCTCGTCGACATCCTTGACGACCGGTGGCTCGCCATACGTCTCGATCACGGCCGCGCGCATGCTTGCTAGCTTACCGGCGGCTCAGTATGGGCCCCACATGCCAATCCGATTTGGGTCGGCCGGCGGATAGCGCGGCAGCGTGGTCACGGCATTTGATCACGTCCACCGTGTAGGCCGGTGACCCGTAGCCGGCTCACGCAAAGGCGTCGACGTAGGCGATGCAGCGCTGGTAATTCACTCCAGGCGCCAGCGTCTGCTCGATGACGAGGTTGCTGCCCGGATAGTCACGCCGGCGCATCGCCATGATGGCGAGAGGATTGAGCATCGGTTGCGCCGCCGTGTCAGCCGGCTGAGAGGCTCTAATCTGCGCCGACGTCTGGGCCCCGGCGCTCCGCCCGAACACCTGGTGATCGCCATGGCGACCAGTGCCAGGAATGCCCGAAGGCGCTTCACCGGTCGAGGATATCGAGAAGCGAAGTCACAGGTTCGCAACACACCTGGCCTGCCCGGACAGTCTGACAGCGGCCCAGCGTTGTCATCGATAGAAGCACCATGAAGACGCCGGCCCTTCTTCGTCGCCTGCGCGCCGCCCTCGCGAACGAGGATGGACAGGGTATGGTCGAGTACGCGCTCATCCTGGTGCTCATTGCCGTGGTCGTGATCGCGATCCTCATGATCGTCGGCAACCAGATTCAGAACGTCTTCTGCAACATCAGCGGCGCGATCGGCCAGTAGCTGGCTGACCGACCCGCTTTTAGCCGTGCGCCTCGTCGTCGACGGGTTCGACGTGCACAACGGCGTCGGTGACTACCGGAACCTCGCGTTTGATCCGCTCCGAGACGGCGTGGCCGACCTCATGCGCCTGCCCGAGTGACAGCGCCCCGTCGACGTGCACCGAGACATCCAGCAGTACGTGCTTGCCAGCCTGCCGCGCGCGGAGCGCGTGATAGCCGTGCAGCCGCGGGTCGCTTTCCAGGATCCGCTGAATCGCGTCCAGCGTCGGGCGCTCCGGCATGGCGTCGAGCAGCACCTGGGTCGTCCGGCGGCCCTGTTCGATCGCCGTCGTGCCGATGATGGCGGCGACCGCGATGCCCGCCAGCGGGTCGGCGATCCGGAAGCCAAATACCGCAATCACGGTCAGGCCGATCAAGACCGCGATCGACGCCCATAGGTCCGACGAGAAGTGCAGGGCATCAGCCTCCAGCGCGGCGCTGCCACCATGTAGCTGCGAGATCCGCTGCAAGTAGCGGCTCACCAGGACATCGATCACGATCGCGGCCAGCACCACGCCGAACGAGTACCAGGCAACCCGCACCGGCGCGGCGACCACGATGCGCCGGACCGACTCGATGATGATGGCGATGCAGGTCGCGCCCAGCAGGAACATCTGGATCAGGCTCGAGACGTTTTCCGCCTTAGCGTGACCCCAGGCGTGGTCTTCGTCGGCCGGCTTGGCGGCGGCCCGGATGCCGGCATAGGCGAAGAGGCTCGCTGACAGGTCGAGGAACGAGTGGGCCGCGTCGGCAAGGATGGCCACGCTGCCGGTCAGCAGCCCAACCGTGAGTTTGCCCGCGATCAACAGCAGGTTGACCGCGACCGACAGCAGCGCGGCGGCCGCCTTGCTCTGCGACCGCCCGGCCACGCCGGCCTCAACCTGGTTCATGAGGGACTCCAATATATGTATAGAGGTATGGCGCCCGAGCTTCCGGCCACCCCTCAGCCCCGCCCGGCGATCGCCAGCATGCACCCGTATGAGTGGGAGCCACCCAGCGCGGAAATCGCCCGCCAGGCGGGCGTCCCTGAGGAAGAAGTGGTCCGCTTCGATACCAATACCTTTCCCTGGCCGGGCGCCGCGCTCGATCGCCTGCCGCCGCAACCGCTCAACGAATATCCCGACACCAGCTACGGCGCGCTGACCGAAGCCATCGGACAGTATGCCGACGTTCCAACCGACTGGATTACGGTGGGCGCCGGCGCCGACGAGGTCTTGGACATGGTCGGTCGGTCCTTCATCGCCGAGGCGGCACGCGCCGTGATTTCGCGACCCACCTACCCAATGTTCACCGTCCTGACCGAGTTGGCGGGCGGCGCGCTCGACGCCGTTCCGGCCATCGACCTGCACCTGGACCGATCGGCGTTTGTCGAGCACGCGCGCGAGGCAAAGCTGACCTGGCTGGCAAATCCCAACAACCCAACTGGAGAGCTCGTGCCGCTCGACTTCATCGAGCACGTGGCGGCGAGCAGCAGCGGTGTCGTGGTTGTCGACGAGGCCTACTACGAACTGTCCGGCGTTACGGCCGTAGGCCTGATCGACCGCTTTCCCAACCTGGTTGTCGTTCGTACGCTCTCCAAAGGGTTTTCGCTTGCCGGCGCGCGAGTGGGCTACGCCCTCGCCGGTCCCTCGATCGGATCGGTGCTCCGCCGCGTCCGCCCGCCGGGCAGCGTAAGCGTCACCTCGGCCGCGCTCGGCGTCCTCGCATTGCAGGACGTCGATGGCATGCGCCAGCGCGTCGCCCTGATCAAATCCGAGCGCGAACGGCTCCGTTCCCAGCTGACCTCGGTCGGCTTCGAGGTCCGCGAGTCTGCCGCGAATTTCCTCTTATTGCGAACCGGACGCCAGGCCGCCCCCGCGCTGCTCCGAGAAGGCCTGGTCGTCCGGACCTTCGCCAGCAACTCGCCGCTCGCCGACTACATCCGCGTCACGGTGCGCCGGCCAGAACAAAACGCGCGCCTAGTGTCGGCGTTACAGCGATCGCCGGCGACGACCGCCCGCGATTAGTGTTTTGAAGCGGTTTCGCGGCTGACGAACTTGAAGAATCGGCTCTCCTCGCCGGTCTTCAATTCATCCTGGTAGAGAAACGCGAGCTTTTTCTCGTCGAACTTCTTGAAGAACTCATCCCAGGAGATTGCCTCCAGCTCGCCTTCGCCGCTGTAGCCGGGAAAGTCGATCCGCAGCAATCCTGGATCACCATCGTGATGGGTGCTCTTTACGGTTGCCGGATGGCCGCCCCTCTCTTCGACCCAGCGGCGAATCTCTTCGTGTTTGGTAGTGGTCTTTGCTTCTTTGCTTGCCGTGTGGCTCGATGTTTGCTTGCCGGGCATGGCGAACCTCCTTCCTTCGAAGATGGAATACCGACACTCAATAACGACTATATCGTCGCGCTAAGCATCGAAGCCGGGTCGGCTGCTAGGGTGTTGCGCTTGAGCTTGGCAGCTCGATCACGCAGCGCGCTGATGACCAGCGAATCCAAGCTTTTATCGTCGTTCCATCGCGCCAGCTCGCGGACCGCTCGGTACGGCGACATTTGGACTGCGCGTGACTTACGGCGCCCATACCGCGATGCAGGGACAGGTAACCGGTCGAGCAGACGGCTACGAAGGATGACCGTTCCAACCGCGGCTACCGCTTCGGTACGAATTCGAAAGAACCGGCCCCAGCCAACCTGCCGCGGGCTGAAACCCAATGCGACCCCAATCGCAGAGGCTGGGCACATCGGCCCTCCTCGCCCTCCGAATTTGAATCGCGCGCGCCCGCGCTCCTCCATATAGGTCGCGGCGAAGCTCAAGATGCGGGCGAGATCCGCGGGCGTTTCGTTGTCGATACGGATGAGACGGCTGGCGCACGCCGTCTCTTGCGCCGTAGCCTTTTGTCTCGCCAGCGCGTTGCACTCGGGAAGGGCGGATCAAACGTGCCCTTTTCGTCCTTATCAATTTCCCAATCGAATGCCGCATGATTCATAGCACCTGATGCTCAGCCAGCCGCCGCCGCCCGTCCGCCGTCGCCGCGCCTCGCGCCTGCACCCGGTGCGCCTGCTCCTGCTCACAGCCTTTTGCCTCTTGCTATCCGGCACCGCGGGCGCAGCGGCGTACTTCTTTCCTGTCGTGGTCGCGGGTGTTGGCCAGACTGGACAGACGGTGGTCGTGCCGCCGACCGCGAGCGGAAGCACGAAGGCCACGAACGCGCCGACAGCTGCACCGGGCAAGCCCTTCACGGTGCTGCTGCTCGGTTCAGACGATGACCTGAAGTTCGACCCGACGCAGACGAACCGCTCGAACGCGACGGTCCTGACGCAATCGATGATCCTGGTTCGGGTCGACCCGGCCAGCAAGCACGTGGTCATGGAGTCGATTCCGCGCGACCTGTGGGTGCACCTTTCCACCGGCGGCTCAGCCAAGATCGATGCGGCCTACGCCTATGGCGGCGCGTCAGCCGCGATCGCCACCGTGCAAAACAACTTCCACGTCCATATCGACGAGTACGCCTGGATCGGTCTCAAGGGCCTGATCAAGCTGATCGATCTCTTCGGCGGCGTCGACGTCAACGTCACCAACCCTGTGCTGGACGACCAGTACCCGAATGACATCGACACCAAGTACCTCTACGGCTACCAGCGGGTCGCGGTGCTGCCCGGACCGCAGCATCTCGACGGCGCCCACGCGCTGCAGTACGTACGGTCGCGCCATAACGACGTCAACGGCGACTTCGGCCGGTCCGCACGACAGCAGCAAGTGCTGATCGCGCTCAAGGCCAAGGCGAGCACGCTCAACGTGGCGGACCTGCCGGAGGTCGTCAACGCCCTCAGCGGCGAGTTCAAAACCAGTATGAGCCTCGATCGGGTGCGCAGCCTGCTGAGCCTGGCCAATGGCTTTGATCCGTCCAACGTGCAGCAGGTCATCCTCTATGTGCCGACTTACACCAGCTATGGCGACATCAGCGGCCAGAGCGTCCTGGTCCCACACTGGAACGAGATCCTGAACGCGACGCGGGTGAATTTCCCGTGATCGTGCGCCGCGTCGCCGCCCTGCTGTTCTTGCCGTTGATGCTGGCCTTCGGTACGGGCGTCTACATGTACCTCGGCTCGCTCAAGAGCAGGACGGTGAAGGAACACGCCCAACTGCCGACGGTCACGAAGCCGCGTTTCGTCCTGCCCGGCACGATGTTCGTGGTGCAGCAGGGACGCTTGTTCAAGCTCAACCGCGGCAGTTTCACCGAAATCGGCCCATCGGGCGACTGGTCGCAACCCGCACTTACGCCCGACCACTCGCGGATGGTCGCGGTTTTACGCAATGGGACCTCGAGCGACCTCTATCTGCTCGATGTCAAGGGCAATGTCGTCAAGCGCCTCACCAGGGATGATTCCCGCGTGCTGACCGCGAACCATTGGGCCTTTTATCCGCGCGTTTCGTCCGATGGCCAGTCGGTGTTCTTTGGCACGGACAACCCCAAGTTCTCGAACATCGATCCCGGCGTCGACCTGTCGATTTGGAGCATGCCCCTGAGTGGCGGCCAGGCGCAGGGCCGTCGGTGGAGCGATCCCTATTGGTACACCGGCGGCGACACCAGCCCGATCCCGGTGGCCGGGGAAGTGCTCTTTGTCCGCCACTCGATCGACAACACGACCGCGGTCCACTCCCAGATCTACTTCCAAACGCGGCCGCTTGCGATTGCGAATGCGCTCACTCCTGCTGCCGATGACTGCACCGAGCCGGCGCTGTCGCCGAATGGCCAGCAGCTCGCGATGATCTGCTCCCACGGCGGGCGGGTGACGACGCTTGAAGTCGGAGCTTTCAGCGGTGGAATACTTGGCGCGCGGCGCGTGCTGCTCCAGGGCGGGCTGTATGCGTCGCCCGCGTGGTCGCCCGATGGAACCGCCCTTGCCTATTACGCCCCCACGGGGGCCACCGGGCACTTCCAGCTCTGGTATCTTGCCCTCCCCGCTCAGCCGGCGCCGCCGCCCGCAAGCCCGGCCGCATCGGCAACCCCGCTCGTCTTCCCGACCCCTCAGCCGAGCCCGATCCAGGTGACGCAAGGTGTCGATCTGACCGCGACCTCGCCTCCTGCCTGGTACTAATCTTCAGCTACGCCACTAGGAAGGGAATGCTCAGCAAGCCGCTGACCTGGTTATCGCTTTCGCTCGCGGCCGCTCTGGCTGCAATTGGTTTTGCTGCTTGGTGGCTCGGGACCTCGCACTATCCGCCATCGAAGGTCGGGGGCGCTGCCAATTTCAGCGGACTTCGGGCCGACATCGTGATTCCTTCCGGAGCCCAAGCCGCGCCGGATTTCTCGCTCAAGGACCAGAACGGTCAGATGGTCACCGTCAGCGGGCTCAAGGGCAAGGTTGTCGCGATCACGTTTCTCGATTCCCATTGCAAGCAGCTCTGTCCGATCGAAGCCGACCAGCTGGCTCAAACACAGCGTGCACTCGGAACGAATTCGCCAATGACCTTATTAGTGGTCAGCGTCGCGCCCGCGACGGACACCCCCGACAGCGAGGAGAAGTTCGCCGCTACCCATCACTGGACCGGCGACTGGCACTGGGTCAGCGGGACGCCCGACCAGCTGGCCGACGTCTGGAAGGCCTATAGCATCGCCGTGCAAAATTCGCCGGACGACATCCTCCACTCCAGCGTCGTTTATCTGGTCGACCGCAACGGCTACGAGCGGGCCGGCTGGGCGGCCGGCTTGCAGCCGAACGTCCTGACGGACGACGTTCGCCTGCTGGACAGTCAGACTTAACCTGACGCCGTGGGCGATACGGAGGGCGCGGTGCCGACCGAGGCCGGCGAGTTATAGCCAAACCAATGCAGTGTGGACAGCCCAAAGAAGACAATGGCCAGGACGACGATCAGCAAAGCGACGGTGACGATCACGGCGACGGGGCCCGCACCAGGTCCTGCATCTTCCTCGGGGACCGCCATGGTGGGATGCTAGCGTGACCGCCCCCAGCATCGACACGCGCTTTTACCGAGGACTGCCCTGGTCGATGCGCCTCAAGATCGTCAGTACTCTTCTCCTCGCGGGCGTCGTCCTTCTCCTGGTTGGCATTGAACTGCTGACCCGGGCTCCGAGGATCAACGTCACGGTCCAGGGGGGCCGAGCGACAGTCGGTGACCTGGCGCCGGACTTCAGCAGCCAGACCATCGACGGCGCCCCGGTGCGCCTGAGCCAATATCGCGGCAAACCGGTTCTACTCAACTTCTGGGCCACCTGGTGTACGGCATGTCAGGACGAGATGCCGCTGATCCAGCGCGCCAGCGAGCTCGGAAAGGGACCGGGGCTTGTCGTTCTCGCGGTCAACTACGAGCAGCCGAACGCCACGTCGATCAAGACCTTCCTCGCCAGCGTGAACGCCCATTTCCCGGCGGTCTATGACCCTGCGGGACAGATTGCTGCGGAGTATGGTGTAACCGTCGGCCTTCCAGTCAGCGTCTTCATCGACCGATCGGGACGAGTCAGCTACATCCAGGTCGGCCAGATGACCAACGATGTGTTGCTGGCGCACCTCCAGCCGATCCTTTAAGCGGTGGTCATTGCGGGCACAGGCGAGGTAGGAACTCACTCGTCGTCAGGCGAAGGGCCGGCTGGAGGTTCCCACAGATGGGACGCGGCAACCTATCATCGCGTGGCCGACCCGCAGTTCGAATGGGGCACGCGGTTGCTGGAGCGGCTTCAGCTCCATGGCGATGAGACCGTCATCGACGCCGGATGCGGCACCGGCCGGCTTACACGTTTGCTGCTCGAAAGGGTGCCGCGAGGAAAAGTCATCGGCGTCGATGTCTCGCCACAGATGGTCGAGCAGGCGCGCGCTTACCTCGAACCCGACTTCGGCGATCGGATCCAGTTACTTTGTCGCGACTTGCTTGCCCTCGGCCTTGATCAAATGGCCGATGTGGTCTTCAGCACGGCGACCTTCCACTGGATTCCTGACCAGGATGGCCTCTTTCGAAATCTCGCTCGCGCGCTGAAGCCCGGCGGCCGGCTCCTGGCTCAGATGGGTGGCAAAGGGAACCTGAGCCGAATCCTCGTGCGTGTCGAGGCCATCGAAGGAGCGCCTGAATTTCGTGCCTATTTCGAGGGCTGGAAGCGGCCAAACGTTTATCCGAGTAAGGAGGAGACCAGGCAGCGGCTCCAGCGAGCTGGCTTCGACCAAATCCAACTCGAGCACTTCCCGGAGCCCACGACCTTCAGGGACGCAGTAAGCTTCGCCGAATTCATCAAGACGGTCATCCTCCGACTCAACCTTCAGCGGTTGCCCGGTGAGCCGCTGCGCCAGGCGTTCGTCGAACGCCTGGTCGATGCCGCCGGAGCCGACGATCCGCCCTACACGCTCGACTACTGGCGGCTGAACCTGGGCGGATTCCGCGTCTGAACTTAGGGCTTTTTTGATAGTGAGGCGCCGGGCTCAAGCCTTAACCGGATCTTCTTCATTTCTTCCGGCGATTCGCGTATAACAGCAACGGGAAACAGGACGATCGATTCGGGAAGGAGGAGTCAATGCGAACACGCGTTCACTTGCGTCTGCCCCTGATCAGTGCCGCTGGACTCGCCCTGGTGATCGGCGGCACCATCGGCGCGACCGGCAGCCTATCGCCGGGACAGGACACCGGCGCGGTCACGCCCATCCAGCACCTGGTCGTGATCTTCCAGGAGAACGTTTCGTTCGATCACTATTTCGCGACCTATCCCTTTGCCACGAACCCGCCCGGCGAGCCGGCCTTTGCGCCATCAAATGCCGAGACGCCGTCGGTCAACGGCCTGAACACGCCGCTACAGGCCCCGAATAACCCCAACGCGGCCCAGCCATTCCGGCTCGACCGCTCGCAGTTCGAGACGGCGGACCAGGACCATAACTACACCGACGAGCAGAAGGCCGCGGATGGCGGGCTGATGGATATGTTCGTCGAGAAAGTGGGCCGCCCACGCACCGCTCCGGGCATGGTCATGGGCTACTACGACGGAAACACGGTGACGGCGCTCTGGAATTACGCGCAGCAATTCGCGATGAACGACAACTCGTACGGGACGACGTTCGGCCCGTCGAGTGTCGGCGCGGTCAATCTGATTTCGGGCCAGACGCACGGCTTCTCGCCCGACGCGACCAGCTTTGGAATCGCGGTGACCACGAATACCACGATGATTGGTGACCCACAACCGGCGGGCGACATCTGCGACACCCGCGACGTCAGCACCCAGGTGGATCCAAACGACAAGAACATCGGTGACTTGCTGAACGCCAAAGGCGTGACCTGGGGATGGTTCCAGGGCGGTTTTCGTGAGGCGCCCGGCGCAGCTACGTGCGCCGTCAGTCACGCCAATATGGCGGGCGTCGTGAGCAAGGACTACATCCCGCACCACGAGCCGTTTCAGTACTATCCCTCGACCGCCAATCCGGCGCATCTGCCGCCAACGTCCCCGGAAACCGTCGGCAAGACGGATCAGGCCAATCACCAGTACGACCTGACCGATTTCTGGGCGGCGGTCGACGCACACAACATGCCGGCTGTCAACTTCCTCAAGGCCCCTGGCTATCAGGACGGCCACGCCGGATACTCCGACCCGCTCGACGAGCAACATTTCATCGTCGACACAATCAACCGCCTCGAGAACACTCCCTATTGGGACAGCACGGCTGTGGTCATCGCGTACGACGACTCCGATGGCTGGTACGACCATGCGATGGGCCCGATCGTCAACCAGTCCAGCGATCCGACCGTGGATGCGCTGAACGGCACGACGTGTGGAGTCAAGGCGACCAACATCTCGGGCGGCTATCAGGACCGTTGCGGCTACGGTCCACGCCTACCGCTCTTGATCATCTCGCCGTTTGCCAAGAGCAACTTCGTCGATCACAGCGTCACCGATCAGACGTCGATTCTGCGGTTCATCGAAGACAACTGGCAGACCGGCCGGATCGGCAACTTCTCATTTGACACCAAGGCCGGATCGCTCATGAACATGTTGACCTTCACTCAGAATGGACCGGTGGGCGGCACCGACAAGCTCTTCCTGGATCCGGTGACCGGGGAAAGAGGCAGCTCCCAGTAGCGAGGCGTCGGCTCAATGCACCACTAGGGGCCGGATCTCCGGCCCCTAAACTTTTGTCTGGGATGTCGGCGAGCGCACGTTGGTCAGGCGACGGCTTTCGCTTCGAGTTGTCCGATGTGAGTGGCCACACTGCGGTTGCCGACGAGGGTGCACCCCTGGGAAAGGGTGCGGCGATCAGCCCGACGGACCTGCTGCTAGCCGCATTGTGCGCCTGCACCGGAGTCACGGCCGTCTCGCTGCTGCAAAAGATGAAGCAGCCGTTCCAGTCGTTAACGGTTCATGCCGACGGCGACCGGCAAACGGATTGGCCGAAGGCATTTACTGAAATCCGTTTGCGGTTCGAGATCTCGTGCATCGGGCCATTTGATGACGCCCTGGTGCGTAAGGCCACCACCCTGGCGACCAAGCGATACTGCGCGGTCGGCGGCACCATCGAGCTCGGCAAGGGCGGCTGCCGCATTTTGCACGACTACCAGATCGTGACATGAGCGGGTGTCAGCGCTCGACCGTCCCATGAAAAAGAGCGCTCCCTACCACTTGAAGCGCGGCCAAGGAGATGCGCACGACATCGGGATCCCGGTGACCGTCAAGGCGGGCGAAGTCCGATCAACCAATGGCGCGGCCGTCATCGAGTTCGTGACCCGCAAGGGCGAGGAGCCGGGCGATCACGTCCACGACACGGAGGACGAGATGTTCTACGTCGTCGATGGCCGAATCACCATTGTTTGCGACGGCAAGCGCTTCGATGCCGGGCCGGGCGGCTTCGTCTTCTTACCCCACGGACTCAGCCATAACTACGTCATCCGCGGCGAGAAGCCGGTCCGCTTGCTGGTCATCACTGCGCCGCCTCGCAAAGACACCAAGGGATGGGGTGGGTTTGTGGGCGATTTCGAATCGAGCAAGTAGATTGAGGGACGATGGCGACCGCTAAGCCACCCACGGTGTCGGAACAACTCAAGAAGGTCCCGCCAGCTGTGCGGCCGATCGTGACGGCCGCGCGGAGCAGCATCAAAGCCGTCGCGCCGGAGGCGAAAGAAGTGGCCTATACGGGCGGTCAACCTAAGTCGGCGACCTACATGTGGAAGCTGGCTCGCTACCAGGCGAACGGCGAAAACGTGGTAGGTATCGGCACGTTCAGCAAGCATTCGAGCCTCTTCTTCTACCGAGGCCGGGAGCTCGACGACGGCAAAGGGTTGCTCGAGGGCAGTGGCAAAGACTCGCGATTTATCACCTTGCGCTCCGCCGCCGATGCGACCAGGCCGGCCGTGCGGCGTCTGCTCGAACGAGCCTTCCTCCTCTCGAAAGGCTAGCTTAGGGGGCGCCTTTTTCGAGCGCCCTGGCGATCGCCTCGAACTGCTCGGCAATCGCTCGCTGCTGCTCGGGCTTCATCGCCCCGCCGTCAACCGCCGTCTTCAGGGTTTGATTGATCCGTTCGAAGGCGGCGGTCACCTGTTGCAACTCTGGATGGGCGTGTGCCTTGACGGCGCCCTGGGCCTGCAGCCGGCCGATGGCGGCGACCTGTTCGGCCAACTCTCGGATCACGTCGGACAGTCGTTCGGCGGCCTCCCGCTTCATCAGCGGCATGGCTAGAACATAGCACTCTCCGTGGAGTACTGTCATGCCCATGGTGGGGCTCCCGGAAGGCACCCTGACCTTCTTCTTCACCGATCTCGAGGGCTCGACCAAGACCTGGGAGACGGCCCCGGCGACCATGCGTCAGGCGATGGCACGCCACGACCAGATCGTGGCTTCGGTCACGGACGACCATCACGGGGTTGACGTGCACAGTGGTCGAGCGGGGGATAGCACCCTTACCGTCTTCCGCCGCGCGACCGACGCGGTTGCCTGCGCGCTGAGGCTGCAGCGTGCGTTCAATGATGAGCGCTGGCCCGAGGGGATCGAAATGAAGATCCGAGTGGCGCTGCACACCGGCGAGGCCGAACTTCGCGGTAATCAGTACTATGGCCAGCCGCTGAACCGTTGTGCTCGGTTGCTCGCGACCGGCTACGGTGGCCAGATCTTGCTGACGCAGGCAACGGAAGAGCTCGTTGTCGACGAACTCCCGGTTGGCGCCTCCCTCAGGGATCTCGGTTTTCACCGCTTGAAAGACCTGAGCCGGGCAGAGCACGTGTTCGAACTCGTCGACCTTGAGCACCCGCGCCAGTTCCCACCCATCCGTTCGATGCGCCGTGAGTCGAACAATCTGCCCTTCCAACTGACCTCGTTTATCGGTCGCGAGGCAGACCTCCAGCATCTGCAAACGATCCTGCCCGAGTTGCGGTTGCTGACGTTGACCGGGCCGGCCGGAGCGGGCAAGACCAGGCTGGCTGTTCAACTCGCCTGGCGATCTATATCACAGTTTCCCGACGGTGTCTGGCTCGTTGAGCTCGGCGGGGTTGCCGACCACGACAAGGTGCCCCAACAGCTCGCCGACGTCCTGGAGCTGCGCGAACAACCCGGTCGCCCGCTGATGCAAACCCTGCGCGAACAACTCGCCGACCGGCGCCTCTTGCTTGTTCTCGACAGTTGCGAGCATGTGGTTGGCGCGGCGGCACAACTGGTTATGGACCTGCTTCAGCACAGCGAACGCCTGTCAGTCGTGGCCACCAGCCGCGAGCCGCTACGGGTCAGCGGAGAGGTTCTCCATCGGGTTGCAAGCCTTGAGCCCGAGCCGGCCCTCCAGCTTTTCGCCACGCGCGCCCGATTGAACCGCCCAAGCTTTGAGATTTCCGACGAGAACGTCGAGGTGATCGCCCGCATCTGTCAGCGGCTCGATGGTCTCCCGCTCGCCATCGAGTTGGCCGCCGCCCGGGTACAGATGATGTCCGTCGAGGAGATCTTGCAACGCCTGGAAGAGCGCTTCTCCCTGTTGACCGGCGGCGACCGGACGGCCAGCGGTCGCCTGCGGACGCTGCGAGCCGCGATCGACTGGAGTTACGATCTGCTTGGCGACGAAGAGCAGCGGCTCTTCCGGCGGATCTGCATCTTTGCCGACCGCTTTTCCCTCGAGGCGGTTGAGCGCGTCTGCACGGACAAAGTCCTGAAGCCGGCCGCCATTCTTTCCAACATCGACGGGCTCGCCGATAAGTCAATGGTGGTCGTGGACGACGGACGATATCGATGCCTCGAATCCGTCCGTGCCTACGGGCGTGACCGGTTAAGGGAGCTGGGTGAGCGCGAGCAGCTCAACCTGGCGCTGGCGCGGTACCTACTGGAACGCGTCGAACGGCGCGAGCCGGGCCAGCTGGCCGCCTGGCTCGATCTCATTGAAACGCTGCATGACGACCTGGTGGCCATCATGGGCTGGAGCCTCGAGTATGACCTGGACCTGGGAGCGCGGATCGCGCTGTCCCTCTATATCTACTGGCAGCTGCGTGGCCACGCCACCGAGCCGCGCGAATTTGCCGAGGCGCTTCTCCGAAGGGTCGATGTCGACTTCAAATACCGAGCGGCGATGCTTCATCTGGCCGGAGCCTTTGCCTACGTGCAGGGCGACGTAGCCGGGGCACGCCGTCGGCTCGATGAGGCGTTGACGGCCGCGCGTGATTCGGGGGACCATCTGACGGAGTTACGTTCACTCGAAACCTCCGGCCTTCTCGAGGTGGCGGCAGGCAATGTCACCGCGGCGGAGGCTGTTCTTGAAGAAGCGCTCCACCTATCGGAAGAGCAAGGCCAGCCACCAAATCAGGCGTCGATCCTGCATCAACTCGGGTTGGTGGCCAGTCGCCGCGGCGAGCAACCACGAGCTCGTTCGCTCTTCGAGCGAAGCATCGAGATTCGGCGCTCGCTTGGACGTGCGGACGAAGCGTCGATGCCACTCACGTTCCTGGCCGCTGTCGCCTTGCTGGAGGGAGACCTCGAAACATCGCGGCGCTCCATCGCCGAGGCATTGCAGATTGGTGTCGCCCTGCGCGATCGGCGGGCGGCGTGGTCGCTCGAGGTCCTAGCCTGCATCAGCGCATTGGAAGGCGAGCAGCAGCGTGCTGTGCGATTGGCCGGAGCTGCCGCAGCGATGCATGAGGCCGCCGGCAATCGGCCGCCAGAGGGCTGGCAGCAGTTCGTGAATGCCGTGCTGAAACCGGCTCGCGGTGCGCTCGGGGAAGAGGCTGCCAGCGCAGCGTGGGAAGCGGGTCAGCGCCTAACGATGGATCAGGTTTTCGACCTTGCGGTGGAATCGGGGTCTGGGCACACCGCTTCCCGGGTGTTCTCCCTTTAGCGGGCGCATGGACGAGCCACCTAGTGCGCTGAAGGAGCCGGCTTAGCCGCTAACGGTCGGCGCGGTGATGCTGACTCTGCTGTTGTAGTCGTGCAGGTCGATGACGATGTGCGCGGTCACCTGCGCCATCGATCCGTCCGGCAGGTTCAGCATCGGTGCGGTGGCCTTGGTCGACGCGCGCTGCGGGATCGCGGCAGCCAGCTGGCTAAGGTCGGCGCTCAGGGTCGCGTCGTAGCTGAACCGGCGGACGAGATGATCGCTCGTTCCAGTCCACACATCAGCGACGACAGTGGCGTTCTGCAACACAGATTGAATGGTGGCCATTGCGGCCGAGTTTGCGGACGCATGGCCAGCGGAAACCTGGTCGAAAAGCCTGACCAGGTCTGGGACGACCTGATAGTGCTCAACGGTCGTGCCGTCCATCGTGGTGCTCCCACCGTTGACTTCGGTGATCGACCTGGCCGTATCAAGCACAGTCTGATACGACAGCTTCGACCTACCCGCCTTCGGGCTGGTGCCTGTCTCTGGCTTCGAGGCGCTGGCCGCGGCATGTCGCTTTACCATCTTCCAGCTGCCCGTCATCGGATCCTTGTAATAGAGGTTGCCACCGGCGGCGATGACCTGCGTCTCGATTTTCAACGCCCCGCCATTGAGGCTGGCGTCGATGGTCGCCTGGAGTTGATCAGGCCGCTGGACCGCGCCGCTGGCCTTGATACCGATGGTCATGTTGCTGCTCAGCATGGCGGCCTGTGCTCCGCCCTTGGCCTTGAGCTGATCGACCAGCGCCTGCGGCAGCGTGATGTTGACCGTGCCATTCAGGTCGAACTTGACCGACTTGACCTGGCGCATCGCCTTGCCCGTCTGGCTCAAGCTCTGCTGTGGGGTCTCGCTCTTCGCCGCCGCCGGCGCAGCGACTCCGGCGCAGGCCGACAGGAGTCCGACGGCGAAGACGGCGGCCAGGAGGCGTTTCATGGCTTCTACCAATATAGGCACCGTCGGGCGTCACGATGTGACGATTCGGTTAGCTTGCTGCTCTGACTGTCCCGGCGCGAACCACGACCATGTTGTGGACTACCTGGGCGCCGTCGATCCCCTGCGTCACCGCGTCGATCCGCCGGACCGTCGTCCGATCAGGCGCCACGCCGGTGATATCGACCACTCCAGAACGGGCGATGACGTGGACGGTCGCCGCCTTCGCGACCGAATCGCGGCTGATGGCATCGTTGACGATCTCGGCCAGCTGGTCGTCGGTCATCAGGTGCGAGTTGACGACCAGCACGCCGGGGACGGCGCGCACAGCCTGCTCCACGCGCTGCGCCTGGCTCCGATCATCGACATACCCGTTCAGGCTGACGCGCTGATCCTGGACATCGACCTGGATCGCGCGCTGCAGGCCCACGGCGACGAGCTGCGTGCCGATCGCTTGTCGGATGTCCCAGTCGGTGGCATATGGCTGCAGACTGCTGCTCTCCGCCGCCGGCAGGTTGGTGACGATGCGGTCGGGCGCGGCTTCCGTGATCCGCGCCATGGGGACGAGCCGCTCGCTGGCTTGACCGGCGCCCCCGACCACCAGTGCGGTCGCGATGGTCGAGGCCTGGTCGAAGCAGACCGCGCGCAGACGGCCCAGCCGTTTGCCATTCGCGCCAACCACGGCCATGTTGCCGCGCATCACGGCGAACTTGCCGTCGACGTCGGCATCGGTTTCGGGCCAGCCGTCGCTGAGGGTCACCGTCTGGCCGTCGGCGTCGACGATCGCGTCGACCGGAACGGTCTCCGCCTCGAGCAACCCGCCGAGCTGGATCGCCTCGACGCGCCGGTTTGCTGGATTCAGCAGGACCGCGGCCACGCGTCCCCGCACGTTCCCCAGCACCTGGGCCTCGCCGCCGAGCGGAATCTCCTGGCGCTCAGAGGCCACATCCGCGGGCGGCCCGCTGGCCTGCGCGAACCGGACGCCGACGCCGCCGGGTCGCAGGATCATGACCATTCCGGCAATGACGATGGCGACGACCCAGAGGCTCAGGATGATGACGGCGGCGGTCGTCAGGGTCACGGCTTAGGGAATTATGCCGGACGACGGTCGCGCCGGCAGAGCGCGGCGAGCGCGAGGAACTCGTGCAGCAGGGTGGCGGCGAGCAGCGACGTCACTTCGCCCGAGTCGTACTGTGGCAGCACTTCGACCAGGTCGAATCCGACCACGTTGACGCCCCGGAGGCCGCGGACCAGTCGCAGCGCATCGCGGCTTGTCGGACCGCCAACTTCGGGCGTCCCGGTGCCGGGGGCAAAGCCGGGATCGACGAAGTCGATATCAAAGGTGACGAACACCGGTCCCGAGCCGGCGCGCTCGCGCACCTCGCGGATTACGTCGTCCACACCGCGTCGCAGCAGCTCTTCGGTCGGGATCAGGTGCAGGCCGAGTGCCTCGGCGGCGGGGCGGTCTTCAGAACCATCGAGCGAGCCGCGTGTGCCAACCTGGACGGCGCGCCGGGTGTCGATCAAGCCTTCCTCGATCGCGCGCTTGCACCAGGTGCCGTGCGTGTAGCGCTCGCCCCAGTAGCTTTCCCAGGTATCGGCATGCGAATCGAAGTCGATCAGCCCGACAGGCCCATGTTTCTGGGCAACGGCGCGGAGTTCGCCGAGTGTGATGCCGTGGTCACCGCCGATCACCAGCGGGATGACAGCGGCCTGGAGAATGGGCGCCAGTCCTTCCACGATCACCTTGTAGCTGGCCTGGATGTTCCCCGGGATTACGGCGAGGTCGCCGGTATCGACGACGGAAAGGTGGTCGAAGATCTCGATGTCGTGCTCGACGTGATACGGGCGCAGCAGGCGCGATGCTTCCCGAACCGCGGCGGGCGCGAAGCGGCCGCCGACGCGATAGCTGACGCCGGTGTCAAATGGAATGCCGACGATCGCGGCGTCGACGCCGGCCATGTCGTTGACCTGCGGCAGGCGCATGAAGCTCGCGATGCCGGTGAAGCGCGCCGCCTTCATGGCGTCGACCGGCCGATATTTAGGCACGCGTGAGCTCGCTTTCGACTGCCTTGAGGCTTTCCTCGTGGATGATGCCGACCACCTGGTTGCGCAGGGCGGCGAATTCGGCGCTGCTGACCATCGCAAATGACCTGGGTCGCGGCAGATCGACCCGCATGGTGGTCCGAATCCGGCCCGGCCGATTGGTCATGATGTAGATCACGTCGCCGAGAAAGATCGCCTCTTCGATGTCGTGGGTGACGAAGAGGACAGTCTTGCGATAGCGCTGCCAGATGTCGGTGAGCATCTCCTGCATGATCTGCCGGGTCTGGGCGTCGAGAGCCCCAAACGGCTCGTCCATGAGCAGCACCTGCGGGTCGTTGGCCAGCGCCCGCGCGATCGCGGCGCGCTGCTTCATGCCACCGGACAGCGCCTTGGGATAGGCATCGGCAAAACCGTCGAGCTTCATCAAGCGGATGAGCTCGCTGGAGCGTTGCTGCCGTTCAGCCTTGGGCGTCTTCTTCATCTCGAGGCCAAACTCGATATTGCGCCGGACTGAGAGCCAGGGATAGAGCGAGTACGACTGGAAAACCATGCCGCGGTCCGCTCCCGGTTGCGTGGTGGGCTTGCCGTCGACCAGCACCTCGCCCTCGGTCGGCTCGACGAGCCCCGCCGCAACCATCAGTAAGGTCGACTTGCCACAGCCGGAGGGGCCGACGATGCAGGCAAACTGGCCGTCGGGCACCGTCAGCGAGACGCGGTCGAGGGCCTGCACCTGCTTCCGCCCGGAGGTGAAGCGCATCGCGACATCGACGACGCGGATCTCGCTCAGCGACGCACCTTCTCGACATAGGGAAACGCCCAGCGGTGGTAGAGGTTGAACAGCGTGTCGGTGATCAGGCCGAGCACGCCAATGGTCACGATGGCGGCGATGATCCGATCGTCACGGAAAAAGCGCTGCGCGACAAGGATAAAGTTGCCGATGCCGGCCTGCGCGGCAACGATCTCGGCCACGATCAGGTAGGTCCAGGCCCAGCCCATCGTGATCCGGAGCGCGTCGACCACCTCGGGAAAAGTGGCGGGCAAAAAGACCTTGCGGAAGACGGTCCAGCGTGAGGCACCAAGCGTGTAGGCGACGTTGAGCATCTCGTCAGGCACGCGATGCGCGATGTCCATCACCATCAGGACCAACTGGAAGAAGACGCCGATCCAGATGATCGTGATCTTCTCGTCTTCGCCCAGTCCCTGGAGGATCAGGAGCAGCGGGATGAAGGCCGAGGCCGGCATGTAGCGAATGAAATTGATCGGCGGCTGGAAGGAGGCGCGCACGATCTCGAACGATCCCATCAACAAGCCGAGCGGCACCGCCATCAATGCGGCGATCGCGAACCCGGCCAGGATCCGGAAGGTGCTCCAGCCGACGTCGCCGAGAAATCCAAGGTGGAGGACCATGTCGACCCAGGTCCGGATGACCACGTCGGGGCGCGGGATCAGCTGCGCGGTGTCGTCCTGGGTCGGATCAGCCGTGAGCACGGCGACCAGCCACCAGAGCCCGATCAGGACCACAAACCCAACCACGCTCAAAAGAAGGATGGTGGGACGTGGGATTGAGCGCTTGGGCGTGAGGTAGGTCGACACGAAGCTGCGGCGCCGCGACCGTTGCGCGGGCGACGCCGGAGTCGAGCGGGTCGGGGTGACCCGCTCGCTCATTTCAGCTCTGGTTGACGAAGGTCGGGTCGATGACGTTGGCGCAGTTTACGACGCTGCTGATCTTGCCCAGCTGCTTCCAGAAATCAGCCGCCGCCTTGCAGTTCGCGTACATCTTTCCCTGGGTCGCCTGGCTGCCCATGATCGTTTTGGCATCACTCGGGCCGAAGATCGTCATCGTCGACAGGTCCGCCTGCACGTCCGTCGGTGATTCTTTGACGGCAGTGCCGACCAGCGCGTTCGCCGCGTCGGGGCTCGATTGCATGTAGTTGTAGGCGTCGTAATACGCCTTGACGAAATCGCTCACCGTCCCCGGGTACTTGTCGACGAAGTCCTTGCGGAAGGCGAACGAGTCCATGATCAGGTCCGGGTATTGCTTCGAGGAGACCAGCACCTTGCCGAAGGTCGTCTTGGCCGCGCGGCTCAACCATGGCTCCCACGTCACGGCAACATCGACCCGACCGGCGACGAAGGCTGCCCCGGCATTGCCTGACGTCATGTTCGCCTCGTTTACGTCGGAGAGCGACAGCCCGTTCTTCTTCAAAACCTGGCCGAGGAACCATTCGGAGACCGATCCCTGGTTGACCGCGACCGTCTTGCCCTTGAGGTCCTGCACACTCTGGATGCTGTTCTTCGCAAGGATGCCGTCACCACCGACCGAGGCATCGATCGGCAGGATCTCGACCGCGGGCACGCCCTGCGACTGGGCTCGCGCGAACGCGTCAACGGTTGACGCCATGCCTTGCAGGCGATTCGCCTTGAGGGCATTGAGACGCTCGACTGGATCTTCGACGTCAGTGAAGTTGACCGTCAAGCCGTGCTTCGACCAGATGTTGCGGGCAGTCGCGACGTAGAGCGGCGCATATCCCGTCCAGGTCGACGAGGCGATGTTGATCGTCCCCGTGAACTTGGCCGAGGAGCCGCTGCCGCTGGTCTGCGAACCGCAGGCGGCCAGAGCCAGGACCGGGAGCATCAATAGAGGTAAGAGAGAACGCTTCTGGAACATCGAAATCCCCTCCAAGGACTTATTGCACGCGACGAAAGACATATGCTACACGCGCTGCACGGCCCCGCGGAAGGGCTCCATTAACCTTTCCTAATGACACATCCGCTTCGATTCGGGCTCAAGAATTCAGGGCAAGCCACCACCATCCAGGCTCTCCGTGATGTTTGGCGAATCGCAGACGAAGGCGGCTTCGATCACGTCTGGGACTTCGACCACTTCGCCTCGATTGGAGCCGACGGCACCAACCGCCCGGTCTACGAGGGCTGGACCTTGCTGGCCGCCGCCGCGGAGGCAACCAAACGCGTGCGAATCGGCTGCATGGTTACGGGTAACACCTACCGACATCCGGTGGTGCTCGCCAAGATGGCGGTCACCGTCGACCATTTGTCGAATGGCCGGCTCGAGTTCGGCATCGGCGCCGCCTGGGCGGTCGCCGAGCATGAGATGTACGGCATCGAGGGACTCGATCATCGGGTGGGCCGGCTGCGCGAATCGCTCGAGGCGATCACCTCGCTCTGGACAAACGACCGCACCAACCTGGACGGCCGCTATTACCGCTTCAAGTACGCGATTGCCTTGCCGAAGCCAATCCAGAAACCCCGCCCGCCGATTTGGATTGGTGCCGGAGGCGATTTGATGATGAAGGTGGTCGCGCGCTATGCCGACGTCTGGAATGTCGTCGGCGGTGGCACCGTGGAAGTCGCCGGGCAAATGAGTCGAAAGCTCGATGAGGCGTGCCGAGAGATCGGGCGCGACCCCGAAACCGTCCGGCGATCAACGCAGCATATGTGGGACGGCCGCGACCGGAGCAAGTTGCTCGACACCGTCTCGAAATACGTCGAGAACGGGTTCACGGAACACATCATCAACTGCCAACCGCCGGATCACGCTCGGGTGGCGGAGGCCGCCGCCGATGCCTTGCCGGAGCTTCGACACGCCGTCGTCCCAGCTCGTTCCTAGTGTCCTGTAACCGAAGTTCGTTGGCAAAATCGGGCGACACTGTCGAGGA
>DAIPYJ010000031.1:0-22283 GCA_036782775.1 Candidatus Dormiibacterota bacterium
GCACCTCGAGCCGGCCGAAATTCTTGTGGACCGCTTCCGCCTTGACCATCGGTGCGCCGTTCATAACACTGCGTCGTTCATGTCAGCGGTGCTCATGACCTACTGAGACCGGCACTTCGACCGGCCCGGGCGGCGGGGCGTGAAATGTAAAGAGCAACCGTCCAAAGCGCTGCAACGGCGTCGGCGGCAGCTGCCTCTGGGAACCGCGCGCGAAATAGCGCTCGACGTAGTACTGACCGATGGTGAGGATGGTGGTCATGATCAGGTACCAGATGCTGGCCACGATCGCCATCTCGATGATCGCGAAGGTCGTCAATGAGATTTGATCTGCGGTGGTGAAGACATCGCGCACCGAACCCACGACAAAAGCGAGCGAGGAGGTCTTGAGCATTGAAATCGTCTCATTGCCCGTCGGCGGAATGATGACGCGCATCGCCTGCGGCAGCACGATCCGACGCATCACCAGCAGGCGCGTCATTCCCAGCGCCTGCGCGGCTTCGGTCTGGCCTTGCTCCACGGAGATGATGCCGGCCCGCACGATTTCGGCCATGTAGGCCGCCTCGTTGAGCCCCAACCCGAGGACAACCGCCATGAACGGCGTAATCAGCGAATTCGTGTGCCCCAGCGAAAAGAAGATTGGCGTTCCGGGGAGTCCGAGGCCGATATCGTGAAGGACGACGTTGAGGTTGAACCAGAAGAAGATCTGCACCAGCACCGGAGTGCCGCGGAAAAACCAGATATAGATCCAGCTGATAGATGAAACGACCGGATTGGCGGAAAGACGCATCACCGCCAGCACGAGTCCGAGTGTCACACCGATCACCATCGCCAGCACCGTGAGGGCGATGGTGACGACGACGCCACGGAGGATGAAGGGCGCGGTGAAGTAGTGCGCCACCGCCACCCACCCAGGCCCTGATGAGGTTCGGTCTTCGGCGATCGATCGGCTGATCATGTAGACGACATCCGCCGCGACCAGGAAGACGACGATCGCTGCGACCCACCGCCAGGGGTGCCTTACCGGGATGGCTTTGATCGCCTCCGGCCGCGGCCCCGCTGATGACGGAAGCCGGCGACCGGAGGGGATCTCGCTCACAATTTGTTCAGCTTGCCCAGTAGGATCGCGTGGTTACGACGACGGAACGCAGGTCGGCCCGATCGAGTTGTTGTTGTTCAGCGCCACATCCGAGCTGGCAATCGCGCCGTTCGCGACGTTCGCGTTGTCGAGGATCTTCTTGTAGTACCCGTTGTCGATCAGGTACTTGACCGCGTCCATCAGCGCCTTTTCCAGCGGGCTGCCTTTGACAATCGCGATTCCGTAGGCGGCGACGCTGCAGGGCGTGCCGGTCGCCTTTAGCTTGCCGCCGGTGACAGTCGCCTGGTAGGCGGCAACCGGAGAGTCGAGGAAGCCGATATCCGCGCGGCCCGAAAGAAGCGCCGAGTTGGCGTCGGTCTGCGTCGCGAAGCTTTCGACGGTGATCTTCTTGCCGTTGCAGTGATCGCTACCGGTGGCGGTTCCGCCCCCGACCGGAAGACCCATGTATCCCCAGGCGTAGGTTTCTTCCGTCGTCCCCGACTCGACCGCGACGCTGTGACCGCAAAGGTCGGCCATCGAGTTGACGGTCGGCCCACCGTTTGCTTTGACGACCCACGACTCACCCGCCTTGTAATAGGTGATGAAGTCGATGCCGCTGTTCTCACGGTCGGAGGTCGGCGACCAGCTGGAAATGCTGAATTGGTAGCGCGGCTTGTCGCCGCCCGCAACCTCCGCTGGGGTGCTCGCTTTGAGCTGGGCGATGATGTCGTCGAAGGTTACGTTGTTCCAGGTGCAGGCGACGCCCATCACCCTGCACATGGCGTTGCCGAGGTCGATGTCCCAGCCCTTGATCTCGCCGGTGTTGGCGTCGATGTACTCGTTGGGCGCATAGGTCGCGTCGGTCGCAATCTGGAAGGGCGCCTGCGACTTGATCGAATCCGGAATCTCCCCCGCAATGCTGGCGACTTTGCTTGGGCCGGAGCTGCTCGACGAGGAACCCGGCGAGGCCGTCCCTCCGCCGCACGCCGTTGCGATCACGGCGACTCCCGCAATGACGAACACCAAGCGCTTCATACTGTCGTCCTCCCCTATCGATGCTTGACCCGATGAAAACGTTGCGAGAATTCTAGGCGAATGCCAAAGACGCCCAACCTCGACGCGCAGGTCGACGGTCCGCAGTTCCTCGGCCCGGCGACCTTCATGAAGGTAAGGGCGCTCAGCGAGCCGGCGGAGCTCGATGCGCTGCGCCCGGACGTGGCCATCGTGGGCGCGCCCTGGGACGATTCCACCACCTATCGGCCGGGGGCCCGCTTCGGTCCGCGCGCCGTCCGGGTCGCCAACTATCAACCGCCCAGCTGGCATCTCGACCTCGAGGTCGCACCCTTCGAGGTGATGAGGATCGTCGACTACGGCGACGCCGTGTGCTACCCGGGCATGACCGAGCAGGCGCACGCCGCGATCCGCGCCCGCGTCGCGGAGGTTGCAAGCCGGAAGATGGTGCCGATCGTGATCGGCGGCGATCACTCGATCACCTATCCCTCCGCGACCGCGGTCGCCGATGCCTACGGGCGGGGGAAGGTCGGGATGTTGCACTTCGACGCGCACGCCGATACCGGCAACGCCTCCTGGGGCAACCTTGCCTCGCATGCGACGCCGATGCGCCGGTTGATCGAATCGGGCGCCATTCCCGGTCGGAACTTCGTGCAGCTCGGGCTACGCGGTTACTGGCCCGAGAAAGCCACGCTCGATTGGATGCGCGGTCAGGGCATGCGCTGGCATCTGATGGGCGAGCTGCTCGATCGCGGGGTTGAGGTCGTGATCGAGCAGGCGATCGAGCAAGCGCTCGATGGTCCTGAAGTGATCTACCTGTCAGTCGACATCGACGTGCTCGACCCCGGCTTTGCGCCCGGCACCGGCACGCCCGAGCCGGGCGGCATGCAGCCCGCCGACCTGCTGCGCGCCATCCGGAAGATTGCGCTTCGGACGAGGCTGGTGGCGATGGACGTGGTCGAGGTGTCACCCGCGTACGACCACGCCGAGATCACGGCGCAGAACGCGAACCGATGCATACTAGAGGCGATTTCGGCGCTCGCCGCCAAGAAATCTCGAGGAGGGAAAGCGTGAGCACAGTTGCCGAGCGGATGGCGCCCGGTCGGATCGCCGAGCTGATCACCAGGGAGGAGGAGCAGTTTCGCTCCAACCGCCGGCGGTCTGACGAATTGTGGAAGCAGGCCAAGCAGTTCGTGCCTCGCGGCGTGCCCTCGTCGTTTCAGGATGCCGCGCCGCAACCGGTGTTTATGGACCACGGCAAGGGTAGTCGCGTCTGGGATGTCGACGGCAACGAATACGTCGACTTCCACAACGGCTTCGGCGTCATGGTCGTCGGTCACGCGCATCCGGAGATCGTGCGCGCCATCAGCGAGCAGGCGAGCCGGGGCACCCACTTCGCCCAGCCCGTCGCCGATGACGCGGTGGTCGCCCAGGAGCTCTCGCGACGCTTCAACCAGCCGCAGTGGCGATTCACCAACAGCGGGACGGAGTCGACGCTCGACGCAGTCCGGCTGGCCCGCGGGTTTACCGGACGGGACCGGCTGATCAAGATCGAGGCCTCCTACCACGGGCATCACGATGCCCTGCTCGTGTCGGTGGAGCCGCCGCCTGACAAGATGGGACCGCCGGATGCGCCGGTCTCCGTGCCCTACAGCGGCGGAACGCCGCAGGCGGTCGTCGACCTGACGACGGTCGTTCCCTTTAACAACCTCGAGACCCTCGATCGGATCCTCGCTCGGCACAGGGATGAGGTGGCGGCGATCATCGTCGAGCCGGTAATGATGAACATCGGCATCGTGTTGCCGGACGAGGGCTACCTGGCTTCGCTCAAGGAGCTGGCCCACCGGCATGGGGCGCTCTTGATCTTCGATGAGGTCAAGACCGGCTGCACCATCGCGGCGGGCGGTGCGAGCGAACGCTTCGGCGTCACGCCGGACCTGGTGGCGCTGGCCAAGGCGATCGGCGGCGGCCTCCCCTGCGGCGCGGTCGGTGGGCGGGCCGACGTGATGGCGACCATCGACGAGCATAAAGTCGTCCAGATCGGTACCTTCAACGGCAATCCGCTGACCATCGCCGCCTCGAAGGCGACCCTGACCAAGGTCCTGACGCCGCAGGCCTACGCCCACTTCGACGCGCTCGCCGAGGCGCTGGAGGGCGGACTGCGGAAGGTGATCGATGACTACCAACTCCCCTTTCACCCCATCGCGCTGGCCGCCCGCGGCTGTGTTACGTATCGCAAAGAGCGAGTTCGGAACTATCGCGATTACCTGACGATCGACAAGAAGTACGCCTATCTCTCCTGGCTCTACCAATGCAATCGCGGTGTCTTGATGGCCCCCGGCGCCGAAGAGAACTGGACGCTCTCGGTCCAGCACTCGGAGGACGACGTCCTGCGCTACGTCCGCAACTTCGAGGAGATGGCTAAAGACCTCACTACCTGACGCGACGACCGATCGCGAGTCGTTGGCCTAGGCCGCAGCGAGCTCATCTGGAGCACGCGCCGGATGGAAATAGTCATAGCTGGGTGCGATCGCGCGGAGTTGCCCATCGGTACCGCGAAGCAACTGCCACCCTCCCTCGTGGACCATCCAATGGTGCCTCAGGCAGAGCAACACCAGGTTCGAGAGGTCGGTTGCTCCACCGGCTACCCAATGAACGAGGTGATGAGCAGCCGTCGCGGTCGCGGGGCGCTCGCATCCTGGCCACTGGCAGTGCTGATCACGCGTATTGAGCGCACGCCGCATCCCGCCGGAGACGACCCGACGCGCCCGACCCGCCTCGACCACCACCGATCCGGGCCCGAACACGACCCGCGCGATCGAGGAATCGCAGGCGATGCGCTGGACGGTCTTGGTGGACACCGGCTGTGAGAATTCCATGTCGGCGGCCGGCGACCCGCTCAGTCCGCGAAGCGTCTCGAGCGTGGTCGTGACCTGGAGATGAGGCCGCTGGGTGGCGCGGTGCGGGAGCCGGCCGCTATCCAACAGGAGCGACGCCATCTCCACAAGGGCGTCGGCCTGCCGGCGCTCCAGGCAGCGATCATCAGCCTGCCCCATTCGTTGCGCCAGTGGCTCCAGCACCGTTCGCAAGCTGGCGGCGCCGATGGAATCGAGCTGGCCGCTGACCAGGGAGCACCCGTTTTCGAGCGGCGTGATCCTGAACCACCGCTCCTCAGCATCGATACGCTGCTCCGCGGCGACAGCTGCCGCGTTGAGTGCGTGCCGCACCCTAACGCAGTAATGCCAGAAGCGGCCCGGCGTCGATGACTTCGCCTGCTGCAGCAGTTCGCCCTCGGGGAATTCGGTGTCGTCGGGCAGCCGCGGCACCGACCGCAGCGTGCTTGCCATCACGGAGAGATGAGCAAAGCCGATCTCGCCTGCCACCAGCGCATCGGCACTCTTCGCAAGCCGTCCAACCTGCTTGCCGACGTTCAGCCGGTCCGCACCGACGCCGTACTGCATCTTGCATTCCTGCCGCATCCAGTGGACCGGATTGTCCCCGGGGTCGGCTTCAAGAAATGCACTCGATTCCGCAAACGTGGCCGCGTCCAGGGAGAACCTGAGCTCCAGATAATCCACGACCTGGCGTTCGATCCGGAGCCTGCCGGCGATGTCGTCCGGCTCGAGGTCTCTCAATAACTCGCTGAGGAAGACCGCGGTCCTCGTTGCAACGCTCCCCGGACCGGTCTGAGTCGTCCCCCCTTCCCCCATCATCAACCCTTCGATTATATCGAACATATGTTCGCTATGTCAAGCCTCGCGATGCGAAGCGGGCGCCTGGTTAGCCGACCGGCACCCGGGTCAGGTAATCGAAGATCAGCTGCGACCAGGACTCCATGTCGAGGTAGTAGCTGCGCATCGCATCCAGCTCGAACAGGGCGCCAGCGAGCTTGTCGACTTCGCGAATGGAGATCTCGGGACGGTCACCCTCGACAAGGAAGATCAATCCGACGTGCACGCGTCCCACCGCCGTGCTCTGGTCGTTGATGGCCCCAATCAATCGCGTGGAGAACCGCCCCTGGTAAACGACCTCCTCTTCCCATTCGCGCCGCAGCCCAGCCTCGATCGGGTCCGCGGCGTCCGTCACGTCCTCGGGATTGATGTGGCCGCCGACCCCCAGCGAGTACAGGTGTCGCAGCCGGCGCTCGCTCGAGCGGCGGAGGCGATGCGTCAGGAAATAGCGGTCGTGGTGCCGGAAGACGACGTAGGGGATGATCTGCGGCTCGCTCGCATCCTCTTCGACGTCTCGCCGCGGCCTGAAGTGATAGTTGGCTCGAACCCGATCGAGAAGATCGTCGAGTCCTACATCGCGGAAGCCGGTCCATTCCTGGCCCGCAAACAGGCGATCGCGGGGAACGACGAGGACATTCTCGCGCGCGGCCACCGTCTGAGTGTAACGGCGGTCAATCGATCCGGCGCTACAGGTTAGTGGTGCTCTTCGTCCCGGCCGTCGCCCGTGGGCGTCGGTTTCGCAACCGGTTTCGGCTGCGGCGCTGGCTCGGGGGTCGCCTCGCTCCCGACCACGACGGTCGTAGGAGTCACCAGCGGATCAGGAGGATCGATCCGGTCGAGATCGGCGCTGCTGTCCCCGACCAGCTGGCGCACGACTGAATCGTCATCATCAGCCTCTGCGTTCTCCCGTTCGACCGCATCGAGGTCGGCGCGCAGGCGAGCGACTTCCTGCTGAGCCCGCTGTGGATTGGAGCCGGCCAGCGACGCCGCAGCGTCGTTGAGCCTGACTCGAAATGCCTTCAGGCTGGCGATCGCGAGCAGGGGCTTGTGACGGCCGGCCATGACCTGGGCCTCCTGGAGCCGCTCGTCGGCCTGGTTCAGCTCGACCGCGAGCCGGCCAGAGTTCGGCGTGATCGCCAGCTGGATGCCTTCCTCGAGCTGCTTGGCAGGATAGAGGACGTTATCCGGCATCGCGGCCGGGGCCGCGAGCGCCGTCGCACCGATGCCGATCAAGAGCAAGGCGGCCAACGCAAACGCGACGGCGAGCCGGCGGTATCGGGTCAACTTCGGCAGCCGAATCGCTCGGCGCACGGGCAGGACCGCTTGCAGCTTCAGCCAGAAGGGCGCAAAGGCTACCGGCGGTGCCGGCGGCAGGCTGACGAGGAGCAGGTTGAGTTCGCGGACTTCACGCAACTCGGCGGCGCATGCGGCGCACCCGACGAGGTGACCATCGACCCGCTTGCGTTCGTCTGCGGCCAGCATGCCATCGGCATAAGGGATCAACCAGTCGCGCGCCGTCGCATGACTCAACATTGCTGGGAGCTCCTCTGATGAATCGAACGGGCCGTATTCACGCCGTATTCGCCTCCTCCGCGTCGCTACGCAGCAGATCGCCAAGTTGCTCGCGCAGCAACCGCTTTGCCCCGTTGAGCCGCGACATCACCGTGCCCAGCGGGATGTCCAGTGCTCGGGCGATCTCCTCGTAGCTGAGCTCGCTGAACGCCTGCAGCACGATGGTGTCGCGGTAATGTGGCGGCAGGGTCGCGATCGCGTGACGGACGGCTCGCTGCAAATCGTGCCGAGCGGCAACGTCCTGGGGATCGAGCTCACGGGCGGGCGGGGCCTGCTCGAGGCTGTCGAGCGAGACGATCGGCCGCCGGCGCCGGAGCGCGTCGGTCACGGCGTTTGCCGCAACCCGATGCAGCCAGTGCTTGAAGGGCTTCTCGTGCCGATATCCGGGCAGCGCTTTGTAGACCTTGATGAAGACCTCCTGCGCGACGTCTTCCGCAAGGCTCAACTCGCCGAGCGCGCGGAAGCCGACGTTCATCACCAGCCGGTGATAGCGGAGCACCAGCTGCCGGAACGCCTCCTGGTCCCCCGAGGCGCTCCGATCGATCAGCCGGCGCTCTTCCGCATCCTCAACCGAAGACGGTTCGCTGTTCGACTGGCCCATCTCCCATCCCGTGTGACGCCGGAGCCGGTCATTTCCCGGCCCTCGCCATCGCCGGCTAGGTGGCTGAGCGCAGGCCCTGAAGGAAGGCCCGGACCTGCGCCGCGGCATCCTCGGGCGCCTGACGGATCGCATCCAGCAGCGCGCTGGCGACGATCACGCCGTCGGCCTTGCCGGAGAGCGCCGCGAGGTGCTGCGGCTTTGAAATCCCAAAGCCGACCACGACCGGCAGATCGGTGTGCTGACGAATTCGCTCGATCAGCGGCAGCACCGCTGGGTCGAGCTGACCGCGCGCCCCGGTCACGCCGGTGACCGCGATGCAGTAGATGAAGCCGGTCGCAGCCCGGCAGGCGACCTGGAGCCCCGCTTCAGAACTGGTTGGTGCGACAAAGAAAACCAGGTCGAGCCCGGCGCTTGCCGCCGCCGCTCGAACCAGATCGGCCTCGCTCGCCGGCAGGTCCGGCACGATCAAGCCGTCGACACCAGCATCGCGAGCCGCGCGACAGAAGCGGTCGACGCCGAAGGCGAGGATCGGGTTGAGGTAGGTCATGAACAGGATCGGGATCTCGGTCTTCGCGCGGGCGGCGCGCGCTGTTTCCAACGCGCCATGCACGCTGACGCCGCCCTTCAGTGCCAGGTGCGAAGCGGCCTGGATCGTCGGCCCATCGGCGAGCGGGTCGGAGAACGGGATACCGAGCTCGATCGCGTCGGCGCCTGATGCCGCGGCGGCCTCGACCAGTTCGGGCGTGGCATCCAGCGTCGGATAACCGACGGTGAGATAGGCCAGCAGCGCGAGCCGTCCCTCGGCTCGAGTCCGCGCAAAGGTGGCCGCGATTCGACTCACCAAGGCGGCGAGGACCGAGTCACGTCGAGGAGGCGCGGACGATGTCGAGATCCTTGTCGCCGCGCCCGGACAGATTCACCAGCACGAGGCGCTCTCGGCCGACCTCCGCCGCAAGCCGCTTCGCGTAGGCAATCGCGTGCGAACTCTCCAGCGCGGGAATGATGCCCTCGAGCAGCGACGTCTCGTGGAAGGCGTCGAGTGCTTCGGCATCGCTCACGGCGACATACTCGGCGCGGCCGGCGTCGTGAAGGTAGGCGTGCTCGGGACCCACGCCCGGGTAATCGAGTCCGGCCGAGATCGAATGAGTGGCCATCACCTGGCCGTCGCCATCCTGCAGCAGGTAGCTGAACGAGCCGTGCAAAACGCCTGGGCGCCCGCCCGCGATCGAGGCGGCGTGCGCCCCGCTTGGCAGTCCGCGGCCGGCCGCCTCCACGCCGATGAGCCGCACCGGATCCTCGTAGAACGGCGCGAAGATCCCGATCGCGTTGCTGCCGCCGCCGACGCAGGCGATGACCACGTCCGGCAGGCGGCCCGACTCGACCTGGATCTGCTCGCGCGCCTCACGGCCGATCACCGACTGAAACTCCCGAACCATGACCGGATAGGGATGGGGTCCAACCGCCGACCCGATCACGTAATGCGTCGTCCGAACGTTCGTGACCCAGTCGCGGATCGCCTCGCTGGTCGCGTCCTTCAAATTCTTGCTGCCGCTATCGACCGGGATGACGGTCGCGCCCAGCAAGCGCATCTTGTAGACGTTGATCGCCTGCCGTGCCATGTCCTCGACGCCCATGTAGACCTCACAGGGAAGCCCGAACTTGGCGCAAACCGTGGCGACGGCGACGCCGTGCTGCCCGGCGCCGGTCTCGGCGATGATGCGCTGCTTGCCCATGCGCCGGGCGAGCAGCACCTGGCCGAGCGCGTTGTTGATCTTGTGCGCGCCCGTGTGACACAGGTCCTCGCGCTTGAACCACAGCTGGGCCCCGCCGGCTTTCTCGGTCAGCCGTTCCGCGAAATACACGGGGGTCGGCCGACCGCTGAAATGGCGCGAGAGCCAGTCGAACTCGCGTTGAAATTCGGCGTCGCCGCGCGCGGCGTCGAAGGCGGCGGTCAGCTCTTCCACTGCCGCCATCAGCGTCTCCGGAATGAACCGCCCGCCATAGAGGCCGAACCGACCCCGCGCATCCGGTCCCTTGCGCATGGGTGCCGGCGCCCGATCGCTGAGCGAAGGCTGTGAGCTCAACGCTGATCCGCCCGGCGCACCGCCTCGACGAAGGCACGCAGTTTGTCGGGGTCTTTGGTGCCGGGCTCCGCTTCCACACCGCTGCAGACGTCGACGCCCCAGGGTCGCAATCGCGCGATTGCCGTACCGACATTGCCGGCGGTCAGCCCTCCTGAGACGACGATCGGATAGCGCCGGGCCAGCGCCTCGGCAACGCTCCATTCCCAGGTCTGCCCACTTCCGCCGCCGTCGGTATCCGGGCGGAAGGTGTCGAGCAGGGGATGATCGGTCGCGTGGAACCCGTCCTCGTTCAGGGATGCGCCGTCGCGCATGCGCAACGCCGGCAATAGGGGGACGCCGAGGCGGCGATCCTCTTCGGTGATCGGACGGTAGAGCTGCACCGCGGTCAGCCCGCAGCGCTCGATCGCGGTCGCAATCTCATCGCTTGGTTCATCGATGAAGACGCCGACACGTTCGACGTTGCCGGGGATGTCTGCCGTCAACCGCCGCGCATCATCGATCCCGACATGGCGAGGGCTGCGCGTGAAGATGAAACCAAGCAGTTCGACTCCGAGCTCGAGCGCAAGCGCGACATCCTCCCGCCGGGTGTTGCCGCAGACCTTGATCTTCGTCATGCGGCACTCAGCTCGCGGACCTTCGCCCCGAGGTCGCGGGCGCGAAGCAAGGCCTCCCCCACCAGGACGGCCTGCACGCCCAGCCGTTCGAGCTCCTCGACATCGGCCCTGGTGCTGATCCCACTCTCGCTGACGACGATCCGCTCCTGGGGAATCAGCGGCCTCAGCCGTGCGGTGGTTCCCCGGTCGGTGGTCATCGTGGCCAGGTCGCGATTGTTGATGCCGATGATTGCGTCCTCGAGACTCAGCGCTCGCTGCAGCTCCTTCTTGTTGTGCACTTCCACCAGCGCCGCCATGCCCAGCTCGCGCGCTAGCTCGTACAAGCTGGGCAGCTGATCGTTGCCAAGGATGGAGGCGATCAAGAGGACCGCATCGGCGCCCGCGGCGCGCGCCGTCCGCACCTGGATGGGGTCGATGATGAAGTCCTTGCAGAGCACGGGAAGCTCGACACGCGCCCGGACCTCCTTGAGATGGAGCAGGCTGCCGCCAAAGAATTCGGGCTCGGTCAGCACCGAGATCGCCGCCGCGCCGTTGGCCGCGTAGCGGGCCGCGATCGCGATCGGGTCGTAGGGCGTCTGCAGCATCCCAGCCGAGGGCGACCGTTCTTTGCATTCGGCGATCAGCGCGACGCCCGGCTTCACGAGCGCATGGCCGAAATCGCGCGGGGCCGGCGCGCCCTCGAGCGCGGCCGCAACCGCACGCTCCGTCTGGCGCTGCTTCTGCTCCTCGACGGCGGCGCGTCGGAACTGCAGGATTCGCTCGAGGATGGGCGCGGTGTGGGTAGCCACTACGCCACTATGCCCGGGCGGCGGTCTTCTCCAGGACTCCTTTCATCCGCGTTACGCCCTCCTCGATCTGTTCGACCGAGTTCGCGTAGGAGAGCCGCAGGTAGCCCTTTCCGGCCTGCCCGAACGACGTCCCGGCAAGCACGGCAACGCCACCTTCGTAAAGCAGCTGATCGGCAAGCTCTCGCTCGTTGCGGCCCGTGCCCGTGATGTTGGGGAAGACGTAGAACGCGCCCAGCGGCTTATGGCAGCGAATGCCGGGCAGCTGGTTGAGCCGGTCGACGACGACGTCCCGGCGGCGCTTGAACTCCGCGACCATCGCCTGCACCGAGGCATCCGACCGGGGCGAGAGTGCCTCGATCGCGGCCATCTGGGTGAAGGCGGCGGCGCAGGAGCTGCTGTTGATCATTAGGGTTTCGAATTTCTGCGCCAGCGGTTGGGGCGCGACCGCAAATCCCAGCCGCCAGCCACACATGGCGTAGGCCTTGCTCAAGCCGTCCGAGTAGATGGTCCGTTCCAGCATCCCGGGGACGGTCATGATCGAGGCGTGGTGGCCGTCGTAGGTGATCTGGCCGTAGACCTCGTCGCTCAGCACGTAGAAGTCGTGGCGCATAGCGAGCTCAGCAATTTGCTCAAGGTCGCGGGTCGAGAGCACGCCGCCGGTTGGATTCTGCGGCGAGTTGATCACCAGCACCCGCGTCCGCGGCGTGATCTTAGCCTTCAGTTCGTCGATGTCGAGCCGGAACTGGTTTTCCTCACGCAGTGGGATGCCGATGGCTTTTCCTCCGGCCAGCTCGGCCGCCGAGGCGTAGATGGGATAGCCGGGGTCGGGGACGATCACCTCGTCACCCGGGTCGACGAGCGCCATCATGGTGAAGAGCAGCACGTTCTTCGAGCCAGGCACCATGACCACCTGTTCGGGCTTGACCTCGACCTCGTACCAGCGTCGGATCCAATCCGCCACCGCCTGGCGCGCCGGCAGCAGCCCACCCGCCGGTGTGTAGTGCGTGAACCCGTCGCGCAGCGCTTTTTCCGCCGCCTCGACGATGTTCGGCGGCGTCGGAAAGTCCGGCTCGCCGATCTCCAGGTGGACGATGTTGCGCCCCTGCGCCTCCAGCTTGCGCGCTTTGGCCAGCACCTCGAAGGCCGTTTCGGTGCCGATGTCTTCCATCCGGCGCGCGAACCTCATGCGCCTACCCCCTCACCCCGAAGGGACCAAGGTCTCCCCGGTAATCCGTCCAGTTGACGGCAACGTCTTGCACGCGGGCGGCGCGGGGTCCATGCCGTAAATCGTTGAGAAACTGCTCTAACGCAGGGGCCATGCCCTCTGCCTCGACCTCCACAGCGCCATCGTAGCGATTGCGCACATAGCCGTCGAGGCCAAGCTTGCGCGCCTGTCGTTCGGCAAAGAACCGGAAGCCGACGCCCTGGACGTCACCAGTGATCTCCGCCTTGAAGCGGCGGCGGCTCGCGGGCAATCAGGCGTGCGCGAGTGGGGCCGCCGTGACCACGACGGAGACGTGCTTCGGCGCGTCTGGAATCGCCTCGAGCGTCCGGCGAACCACCGGCAGGTACGCCTGAACCAGCTGACGCGCCGATTGCTCGGTCGGCGCACCGATGACCAGGTTCTGCTCGTCGCAGTGGCAGCAGATGGCGGTCCCTTCCCACAAGTAAAACGCCGTGTCGGGCAGGTTCAGACTCAACAGGAGTTGGAGCTCCTTCCAGACCCCTCGCGTCCCCTGCATTGCGACCATCGTACTCCCCCGGCGCCACCTAAGCTAGATCGAAAGTGGAGCTGACCGCGGAGCTCAAACGCCTCGCCGCGTCGCTCGGATTTTGCGCGGTTGGCATCACCAGCGCCGATCCGTTCACGCAGGCCGAGACGGCCGCGGCCGAGCGCACGCGGGACGGCCTGATGGACGGACTTGGCTGGTGGACCGAGGCGCGCGTGCATGCCAGCGCGGACCCCCGCCGCGCGACGCCGGATGCCAGAAGTGTGATCGCGCTCGCCTTTCCTTATCCCAGTGAGTCTCCCTCTCCCCGCCTGCGGGGAGAGGGTCGGGGTGAGGGGCCTCGAGGACGCATCGCCTCGTATGCCCTCGGTCGGGACTATCACGAGGTTCTGGTCGAACGGATGGGGCCGATCATCTCCTTCCTGCGCGACCGCGGCTATCGAGCGAAAACCTACGTCGATCATGGCTGGATGCTCGACCGCGCGGCCGCCGCGCGCGCCGGCATCGGCTGGCTTGGGAAGAACACGAACCTGCTGGTTCCCGGCATCGGCTCCGAGGTGCTGCTCTGCGAAATCGTGACCTCCGCCGACCTGGATCTCGACCAACCGATCAGCAAGACCTGCGGCGGGTGTGATGCCTGCCTGCGCGTCTGCCCCACGGGAGCGCTGGTCGCGCCCGGCGTGCTCGACAACCGGAAATGCATCTCCTACTGGACGATCGAAC
Organism: Candidatus Dormiibacterota bacterium; assembly: GCA_036782775.1. GTDB lineage: Bacteria > Chloroflexota > Dormibacteria > CF-121 > CF-121 > CF-13. Next base: position 13,930 of record DAIPYJ010000031.1, read on the forward strand.
ACCATGGCGTGATCCCCCGCGAGATGCGCCCGCAGATCGGTGACTGGGTTTTCGGCTGCGATCTCTGCCAGGACGTCTGTCCGGTCAACGCCGCCGGCCGGACTGGAGCCGCCTCGACAACCGCGAATGCCTTCGGACCGCCGGTCGATGCCCATCCGGAGCTCGAAACGTTGCTCAGCCTCGACGAGGAATCCTTCCGAGAGCGCTTCCGCAACAGCGCCCTCTGGCGCGCGCGCCGCTCGGGCCTGGTGCGCAATGCCTGCGTGGCGCTCGGAAACGTCGCCGACCGGTCTTCGGTGCCGGCACTCTCGGCTGCGTTAGCGGACGAAGATCCGCTGGTCCGCGGTCATGCGGCCTGGGCGCTCGGGCGAATCGGCGGCCCCGCCGCTCGACGCGCGCTGGAAGCTCGGCTCAGCGGCGAGGTCGACGACTGGGTTCGCGAGGAGTGCGCGCTGGCGCTGGAGGATTGCGGGCCGCTCGCCGTCCCGTCACTGGCGTCACCGTCGATCCCTCTTCAGCCCGGGCCAGCATAAAGAGCAGATCGGATAGCCGGTTGACGTAGCGGAGCAGCTCTGCCTTGACCTCGTGGCCGCCCTCCTGCAACATGACGATCCGTCGCTCGGCCCGCCTCACAACCGTCCGCGCGACGTCGAGCGCCGCCGCCGGCGCCGTGCCACCCGGGATGACAAAAGCATCCGGCAGCGGGACGCGCGTCTCGAGCTCCGCAATCTCCTGCTCGAGCCGCTGCGTCAAGTCAGGCGTCACCACCTTGAAATGTTTCTCGAGGTTGCCGTACTCCGCCGGATCCGTCGCCAATTCGGCGCCGACGGTGAAGAGCTCGCTCTGGAGCCGGAGGATGATCGCATGCCGAGCGGGATCCTTGACCAGCGCGCGAGCGGCGCCGAGCGTCGAAATCGCTTCGTCGACGCTGCCGTAGGCTTCCGTCCGCACGTCGGCCTTGGAGACGCGGCCGCCATAGAGAAGCCCGGTCTCACCGGCATCGCCGGTCTTGGTGACGATGCTCTTGCGGGCGATCCGAAAGTTGCGCTCCGACCGGCGGCCCTGGGCCAGGGTCAGGCGGCTCCTCGAGCCAGCACTTCTTCCGACCAGCGACGCAGGATATTGCGATGGGTCGCAAACGCCAGGGGCGGCAGCGCATCGGGCGTGAACCATGCCACCTCCTGCGCCTCGTCGAGCGCGGCAGGCTCGCCGGCGATCAGGCGCGCCCGGTAATAAAGGCCAACGATGCCCTCGTCGGCCTGCCGGATGTGTAGCACGGTGAGCAGCTCGACCGCTTCGACCTCGACGCCGACCTCCTCGCGGCATTCGCGGACCATCGCCTCCTCCGGGTGCTCGTCCCAATCGACGAACCCGCCAGGCAACCCCCAGAGTCCCCGGCCAGGTTCGATATCGCGCCGCATCAGCAAGACGCGTCCAGCCTCTTCGATGACGGCAGCGGCCACGACTTTGGGATTGCGAAAGAAGATGTGGTCGCAATCCGGACAGACGCTGAGCACTTGTCGACCGATGGTGCGGGATTCGGTTCTCGATCCGCAGCTCGAGCAGTAGGCGAGCACGCAGATGATGCTAGCGCCCGTCAGCGGCGAGCGGTCGCCGGGCGCGCCGGCCCGAGCAGCCGGAGCGCCTGGTCGACGTCCAGCTCGTGATGCGCCAGGGCGCGCAGCAGGCCGACCTGCGGCTGGACGGACGGCTCGAGCCGGTCCGCCATGCGCCGCAGCCGCAACGCCGCCCAGCCGCGCAGCAAGCGGAAGGCAGGCAGGCTGCCGCCGCCTGCGTGTCCCATTTGACGATACCGAGCGGCCTCATCAATAAGCTCTCGATGATGCGACTGCGCCGCCTGCCATAGCCAACTGGATTCCATCGCTGCACTCCTCCTATGAAAGCCGCCGGTCCGCTTCATCGACGTCGATCTCGCCCCGCGCCAGCTGCTCGAGCGCGCGCAGTCGCGGGTCCGGGGCCGCATGCTCACCCAGCCCCAGCTTGCTCAGCAGAGCGTCGAAGCGCGCCCGCGCGGTCGGATAGCTGACGCCAAGGTGGCGCTCCAGGTCCTTCATGTTTCCGCGCGAGGCAAGGAAGACGCCAAGGACGTCGCGATCTTCCTTCGAGAGGGCGCAGAACTCGCAGGTCTCGAACGCGCCGGAGAGCTCGGTACCGCACGATCGGCAGCTGAGGCGCGTCAGCGCCAGCGTGCTGCCGCACACCGGGCAATCGCGCGGCGCGGTTCGCAAGCCGTCGGTCATTCCGCGCTGATCCTGACCGACCCCATGTTGGTCGTGACGTTCAGCAACGCGGTGCCTTCCCCGATGGTGGCCTCGTGTCCACCACGGTTGCTGAAGGCGCCGGCATCACCGAGCAGCTCGACTTTCCCCATGGTCGCCCGCGAAACGATCCGCACACTGCTGCCGCGCTCGAGGGCCAGGTTGACGCTGCCGGCGTCGCAGCTGATGGTCGACTCGCCGTCCGCGAGACGGCCGCTGGCGCGGACCGAGCCGGCCTGGACCGCGAGCGTCAGCGGACCGCGGAACCCCTCGATCGTGGCCGAGCCGGCCTGGACGTCGGCGCGAATCGCCCCCTCGACGCCACGGACCCGGCAGTTCCCCGCCTGGATCTGGAGGTCGAGCCCGGCCCCGGGATTGACCCGGATCAGCAGCTTGTCGCTGGCCCAGTTCCGGCCGAAGCCGAAGATGAACGTCCCCTCGTCGATGCTCGGATCTGGCTCGAACACCATCGTGTCGCCCTCGACTCGGGCGCGGTGTGGCCCTTCCGCCACGGCTTCTCGAACGGAGGGGTCACCGACGATCTCGACCGAGCCGAGGTGGCGGGCGACCCGGATGGTGCGAACGGCCGGTTCGGCGGCCGCCTCGGTCCGGTTTAGGCTGTCCAGCTGGGAGGCAGCTTCCTCCGGGCTGATCGTTCCAGCAGCGACGCGACTGAGAATTTCCCGGCGATCTGCATTGCTCATGGCCAAGAATATAAAGCTAGGCTTTATAAATTGTCAAGAGAAAATGCTAATTTAGTTTGCCGGGATCAGCCTCCGCGCCTCTTCGGAGACTGGCTCGAATTCGCGTCGAGGGGTCAGCAGCGCCAGGTCCTCGTCGTTGAGCGGGGACGACTCAACCGTCTTGCCGGTCTTGGCGGCGGCGATGATCTCGTCCTTGTGCAGCCGGATCCGCCGCATCCCCAGCGGGCATTTCAGGTATTCCGCCAGCGGCTCGTCGCAATAGCCCAACCGCTGGTCCCCGCACTTCGGCTGCACCGGCCGGGCAAGCTCGGGAAAACGAGCCTTCAATGCGTTCCGCGCTCGCGCCCACATGTGCCGGATCTCCCATTGCGCCCGCCAGCAGAGCCGTAGGTCGGCGATGTGGAGGAACTCCTCGAAGTTCACCGTAAACGTGAGATTCGTGGTCGCCGCATTGGGAAGGAGAAAACGGGCGTCCTCCGCGGGGACGCCCGCCTTGAGCGCGAGGTCGTAGAGCTCGCCCACCCGTCGCATAAACGCCAGGTACTCGTCGCGAAGGCCGGCTTGCTCCCAGGTCTGGGGAACGACGAACGGAAAATCCGCTTCCTTGAAGGCGTAATAGCGCTGCGATTGCTGGTCGAACGTGATCCCGTTGTTGTGCCGGACCAGCTGATGGCTGGCCGATCGCGATAGCCCGCTGACGCCGAAAGTGAAATAGACCTGGGTCCGCGGCGACGAATGCCCGCTCTTCAGCTTGTCGAAGATGAAGCTCCTCATCTTGTCCTCCGAGATCTTCCCGGAGTCGATGTCCGCCCAGATCTGCTGCGGGGTGAAGCGCGAATAGCAGGTGCGAAAGGCGACGTACATGACCCGGATCGGATCGGGGGTATGAGTCAGGAGCTGGACCTCGAGCTCGGTTTCCAAGCGGATGTATTCTGGGCGTCTCACTCCTGACTGTCAAGCTGAAAACCACAACATCTTGATCCTCCCCAGTGGTTTCCCACAACCTGTGGACAATTTGGGGAGAACGTGAACGGCTCGCTAAACTGAGCCAGCGATGCCGGTCACGGAAGCCGATTTCAACCTCCAGGGCCGGGTCGAGAATTACCGCGAGCGGCTCTTCGAGCTGCTGGTCGCCCTCGATCAGCTGGTCCGCGACCAGATGGAGACAGTCAACCGGGAAAAGCTCGGGGGGACGGGGGCGATCAGCTACGAGCGGCAACCGCCGCGCTGGACGCTCGCCTGGCGTGCCAAAGCTCGGAGAGGAAATTTCGAGGTCAACCTGATGGCGTTCGCCCAGGGCGGCGCCTGGGTGATCCACGGACGGATGGGGCTCGACCGACCGTTTCGCAACCTCAAAAGCGCGCGCGAGCGTGACGAGGCCGCCCTTCGGCAGGAGATCGTCGATCAGCTGACGGTCGACGAGACGCTGCTCTAAGCCAGCGCCTGCCGCAACACCTCGGCGACGCTCCAGGCCTGGGCGATGCATCCGACTGGGCGGTAGGGTGGTTCCGGCTCGAAGATCTCGCTGATCGTGCCCAGACCCGCCTCGCGCAGGTGCGCCAGGAAGGGGGCGAGGACGTCGTCGACCGAACGCTGATCGCGGTAAATGCGGCGCCGGGCGTCGAGATAGGGACCGAGCAGCCAGGGCCAGACCATGCCCATGTGATAGGCCGCGTCGCGACTGCGCTGATCGCCTCCGTAGGCCGGTCGATAGCCCGGCTGATCAGGAGCGAGCGTTCGCAGGCCGAACGGGGTCAGCAGCCGCCGGCTGACGACATCGAAGGCCGCGCGGGCGCGATCGCCTTCGATCAAGGGGTGGACGAGCGCTAACGCCATGACCTGGTTGGGACGCACGCTGGCATCATCGCCGGCGGGCCCATCGATGCAGTCGTAGAGGTAGCCGCCGTCGGCGGACCAGTAGCGCTCCTGGGCCGACTCGCAGGCGTGCCGCGCCAGCGCGCGATAATCGCCGGCCGGCCGGCCCGCTCACACCAGTCGGCGGTCAGCCGCACCGCGTTGTACCAGAGCGCATTGATCTCGACCGGCTTGCCGCGGCGCGGGGTGACGACCCATCCCTCCACGACGGCGTCCATCCAGGTCAGCGCATACCCCTCGTCGGCACCCGCCAGCAACCCGTCGCGCTCGTCGACCCTGATGCCGTGGTGGGTCCCGCGTCGATGCCAGTCGATGATGGCCTCGATCGCATCCAACTTTTCCGCGATGAAGCGCCAGTCGCCGCTGGCTCGCAGATACGCCGACAGCGCCTGAAACAGCCAGAGGGTCGCGTCCATGGTGTTGTACGCGGGCGCCGCACCACGGTCCGGAAAACGGTTGGGAATCAGGCCCTGATCGAGATGATCGAAATTCGTTTGGAGTACCGCCCGGGCTTCCCATAAACCTCCGGGCCGCATCGCCAGGCCGGGAAGGCTGATCATGCTGTCCCGTCCCCAATCGGTGAACCAGTGATAGCCCGCAATCAGCGTTCGTGAGCCGTCGCGGGCGACCCGAAACTGCTCAGCGGCGATCGAAAGCTGCGTTGCCAGCGAGCTCATCGGTGCCGGCCCGAGACCAGCGGACTGCCGGCGTTCAGCGACGGCCCTCGACCCAGCCGCATTCCAGCCAGGTGGCAGCGGGTCGGTGCCAACCGCCAGGAGAACGTCGTTCCCGGGTTCGAGCCGGAGTTCGAGAACGCCTGGCGTGAACAGGTCCTCTTCGAAATCGAGACCCCGGTCGCGCTCGGCCCGGTGCAGGACCCGCCAGTACCAATCAGGCCGGCTGCTGATGACCGGCGCGGGTCGAGCCTCGAGATAACTGCGCACGCCAGCCGCATCGATGATCCAGCCCGCATCGGTCTCCGCGATGTCGAAGCCGCCCGGGCCGTGGCGTTGCTCGTGGTAATCGCGGTGCGCGAACAGCGGCCGGATTCGGATCGTCACCGGGTCGCCCTCGAGCAGCCGGTACGTGATCAGCGTTCGGTTGATCCCCGCACCCATCCAGAGGCGCTTTTCGACCAGCCTCTCGCCGACACGCCAGTGAAAGCAGGGCAGCATCCCGTCGATCTCGACGGACTCCAATCGATGGAAGCCGTCCGGAAAGATGGTGCCGTCCCAATATTCCTGGGCCGACAGACCGATCGGGTCTCCCATGGGCGGGAGCAGCCACTCTTCGAGCTCGGCGAGCAAGACCATGCGATTGACCGGCGGGTCGATGGCGGCGATCAGCAGCCCGTGATAGCGCCGGGTGTTGATGCCCGCAATCGTCCCCGAGGCATAGCCTCCGATTCCGTTGGAGACAAGCCATTCGCGGCCCAGCGCGGCGTCCAGGGCGAGGTCGGCAACATCGAATCGGATCGTCACGGGCCCCTAATAGTAGGCGGCGTTTTACCGAACGGCCAGCAGCGCCAGCCGCGGCACCGGGGGCATCAGGAAAACGCCGGTTGGCACCCGTGTCACCCGCTGAAATCCGGCCAGCTCCAAGGCACCCACAAGCTGGCGCTCGTCGCGGAGCTTGAATGGCGGCGGCAGGCCGCTCGCCCTGGCGCTGATGAACAGGGGTGCCGACAAGGGACTCTTCTTGAACTCCCAGAGGAGGAAGCGGCCGCCCGGCGTAAGGACACGGCAGACCTCGGCGAATGCCTGGGCGAGGCTCCGGTCGTCGAGGTGCTTGATCACATGGGAGGTCAGCACCACGTCGAAGCGCTGATCGGGAAACGGCAGTGCCGTCGCGGCCGTGACGAGAAGCTCGATTCGTCCCTCCAGGCCCGCGCGCTTTAGCTCGCCGCGTCCGATCTCGATCAGGGCCGAAGACACGTCGGTCCCGATGGGCGGCGTCTTGAAGTCGATGCGCTCGGCGAGCGCGATCAGAATGTTGCCGATGCCGCAGCCAAGGTCGAGGACGCGGTCTTCGGCCGTGATGTCCGCGGCGTCGAGGATGCGCCGGTATGGGGTATTGATCACCCAGAGGCCGCGGCGCGAAAACACGTATCGCATCCCGATCCCCCGGAGGCCGGCCGTAAACCATTCGGCGTAACGGCGGCCAACCGACTCCTCGTCGATTCGGTCAGCCATGCCTCAAGCCCGAAAGCAGGCCAAGGCACGCAACCATGGCGAACGCACCGGCCACCCAACGGGCGTGCGCCGGATTGGCTCGCACCACGACGGCGAGCAGCGTGAGCGCCGCCAGGCCGGCGGCCGCAATCAGCCCGAGCATCAGCGGCCGCGACCACAGCGCGGTCAGGGCGACGGCGCCGCCCACCAGGGTGCAGAGGATCATCGCCTGGAGCGAGCCGGATCGACCAAGCACGACGCCGAGCGAGTGGATCCCGCTTCGCACGTCCATCTGCAGATCAGGCAGCGAGTCGCCGAGATGGATTGCGGCAGCGAGAAATGCGCCCGCAACCATCAGCGAGCTCAGCTGTGAAAGGTGAAAACCGGCAATGACGGCGACCCAACTCGGCAGCATCGGAAAGGCCACCGCGAAGGGGACGACGCTCAGCGGCGTCGGCTTGAGCACCAGGTCGTAGGCCCAACCGGCCGCAAGCCCGATCGTGAGCACGAGCGCCGCCGTGGCACCGAACATCAACGCCCCGGGCAGCGCGCCGAGAGCGAAAACGATGGCGAGGCCCAACGCGAGTCTTGGCGAGGCCTGACCGCGCACCAGCGGCTTGGTCCGTTGTGCCAGCGTGTCCGAGTGCCGATCCGCCCAGTCGTTCAAGGCGCCGATCGAGAGCTGAGTCATGAGCACGGTGATGAAGATCGTGGCGAGCCGCGCGTCGCTCGGCTGAATGCCGACGGCCAGCCCGAAGACCAGCCCGGCCGCGGCGGTGGCCAGCGAGGGCCACGGGTGAACGAGCTGCCAGATGACCCGAGTCTCGAACCAGACGGCTCGAGGGGTTAGTGCGGCTGGCCCTGGTGGACTTGCGGTTCGGTGACCGGAATGCGAATCCGTTCCGAGTCTTCCTGGCTTCCGATCGGCAGCGAAACGGTCAGAATGCCGTGAGTCAACATCGCCTTGGCGCCGGCGGCCCGAACCGGTTTCGGCAGCTCCACTGCCCGATGCGAGGTACCGACGGTCCATTCGTGCTGCAGGTAGTGCTGCTGCTCCTGGGCGTAGCGCCCCTCGGCCTTGACCAGCAACCGGGGTCCCTCGAGATCGACCGAAACCGTGTCGTGGTGCGCGCCCGGAAGCGGAATGGCAACGGTCAGCTGGCCATTCGACTCGTAGACATTGATTGGCGGCGATTCGACGGCGGTTGGCTTGGCCACTACCCGTAGCCTAGCCGACCGCGACCGACAGACGCCCTGGACGCCTTCATGAGAATTAACGGCTCGGCCAGCAAGCCCGCCAGCAGCCTCCGCGTTGCTGTCTTCAT
>DAIPYJ010000031.1:22293-31735 GCA_036782775.1 Candidatus Dormiibacterota bacterium
AAAACCTGGCGTTCCCGGTCCCCCCTGGCGGCGCCCGCGCTGCTCGCGGTGGCCGTCGCCGCGCAACCAGCGTATGCCGCGGCCCGACCGGCGGCGCCTCGGCTGACACCGGCCCAGGCGCGGGCCATCCTCATCACGGCCGCGCGGCGCCATAACGTCAACCCGAATTTCGTCCTTGCCGTTTCGTACTGGGAGAGCGGCTGGAACCAATCCGCCGTCTCGCGCACCGGGGCGATTGGCCTGATGCAGATCGAGCCCTACACCGCCGCGTGGGCGGGCCCAGCCCTCCTCCATCGCCATGTGAACCTGCACAATGCCAGCGATAATGCGGAACTCGGGGCCGCGCTGCTTCGGAGCTATCTCACCCAGCTCCACGATCCCAAGCTCGTGCTGGCGGCCTACTACCAGGGGATGACCGCCGTGAAGACGCGGGGCATCTTTCCGAGCAGCCGAACCTACGTGAATGGCATCTGGCGGCTCCGAAACCAATTTCAGGCTTCGCGACTCGGTGGCTAGCCGACCGCCTGCGGCGCGCTTGCTCTGGCGCTCGTCTACCTGATAGTCTCAATATCAGAATTTCGGATATTCTGACTGGAGGTGGAGCTCGTGTATCGATATGGCCCGCACATTGGAATCGGCACCATCCTGGTGATCCTGTTGATCGTCTGGCTGCTGTTCTTCCACCACTAAAGGAGTCGCGAATGGATGCGATCACGCTGTTGAAGAACGACCACCGCGCGGTGGAGAAGCTCTTCAAGGCCATCCAGGACGGCAACGCAAACCGCGAGCAGCTGTTCAAGGAACTGAAGAACTCGCTCGACGTCCACACCGACATCGAGGAGAAACTGTTCTATCCAGCCGTTCGCGACGCCCAGCCGACGCATGAGAAGGTCGTCGAGTCCATCGAAGAACACAAGCAGGTCAAGATCGTGCTGGCGGACCTCGAGAAGGCAGACAAGACGACCGAGCACTGGTTGGCGGGCGTCAAGGTCCTCAGCGAGGACGTACAGCACCATATCGGCGAGGAAGAGGACGATCTCTTCCCCAAGGTCAAGGACAAGGTCCTTTCGAAAGAACAGCTCGAGGACCTCGGCACGCGCATGGAAGCGATGAAGATGCAAGAGATGGCGGCGCTCAAGAGTCGGTAGCGAACCGGAGCGATCAGGGCCTGGCGTGCTGCCAGGCCTTTTTCATTTCCGCCTCCTGCGGTATGGTAGGACGCGTCAGCTCGCCCGGGAGGAGGATGTGGATGGCCGTCAAGACCGACCCGATCGAATCGCTTCGTCAGGTCCCGCTCTTCAGCTCACTCGATAAGAAGGAGCTGGCGATGCTCGCCAAGCTCGTCAAGGAGCAGACGTATCAGCCGGGCACGACCATCGTCAAATCCGGCGCTGGAGGTCACGGACTGTACATCATCAAAGAGGGCGAGGTTTCGATCATCCAGGACGGCCGCACGGTGGCGTCGATGGGACCGGGCCAATTTTTCGGCGAGATCTCGGTGCTCGACGGCGGCCCCAGGACGGCGGACGTCCGCGCCGAGTCGCCGACCACCTGCCTGGCGCTGATCTCCTGGGAGGTCAAGCCACTGTTAATGGAGCACGCCGGCATGACCTACAAGATGCTGCTCGAGATGGTCAAGCGGCTGCGAAATACCGCCCCCCAGCACGAGCACTAGCCGCTAGGGCCCGACCAGGAAATCGTGGGCGATCCAGCCCTTGGTGGTGTGCCACCACACGAATCCATCGGCCGCCGTCGGCCCGCCGTCTACGTGCACGGCCGTCCCGTCAGAGAGGCAGCTGACCACGCCGCCCCGCACGCTCGCCGCCGCGTGAACGTTGGCGCAGTTTCCGGGTACGTGCACGGTCGCGTCACGGCCGATCAGCGGTGAAACCTGGTTTGGTAGTGCGCAAAGCACCGAGCCCAGCGGATGCCAGGCGCCGTTGGCTTGGACGACGTAGCTGACGCACTCCCGGCCGCCGGACTTCGCCGTGGCGAACACGAACGCCGCCGCGCCCTGCCCCAGGTTCTGCCCCGTGAGTGACAGGCAAGCAGCCGTCCCCCGGCACGAGCTCGAGTACTTGAGACCGGTCTTGGCCTGAACGGCGCCGATCGCGACGCCCTCGGGTGATCCGGCTTTCGGCAGCGTTCCGCTGGTGGTTGGCAGGTGGTTTGCGGCCAGCTGGCGGCTGGCCGTGGTCGGATGTCCCGATGCGGAAACAAACATGACGACGGGAACGATCAGCAGCACCGCGAGCACCAGCGCCGCGATCAGCACCGTGCGCGGCAGCACCGGCGTCCGGAGGCGCGGCACGGTCATCGTCGGCATTCGCCAATGCGGCATCTGCCACACCGGCCATTTCAGTCGGGGCAGAACGAATGGTCGCACGGCGGATCGACGACCCGGATCGTCGCGCGCGCTGGTTGGGACGACTGTCGGCGCCGCCGCCCTTCCACCGATGACCGCGAGGTCGCTGCCACAGTCGCCACAGAACCGATCCTCACGTCTGTTTGGCGCGCCGCAGCTCCAGCAATACTGAGGTCGCTCGTTGGCCCGGCCCTCGCTGGATGGCTGCGGCGGAGCTCCGGCCGGCGCGGATGGCGGTGGCGACATCACCGGGGGTGCCGCGTTGGCGACCGGCCTGACCGGCTGGGTCGGCTGCCAGTCGAGCGGGCGCCCGCAGCGCTCGCACCAGATGTCGATGGCGAGATTTGAATGCCGGCAGGCCGGGCAGCGAACCGGCGTTCCGATCGTTCTGGACGGCCCCATCTTCAACATTGTCAGGCTCCGCTCAAATTCGCGTTGTTCAGCAGCCACTGCGACTGGTCCTGAACCAGCTGCCAGGTGCCGACCCATTCACGTTGCTGGCCCGCGACGACCTCGAGGACGTCAACATAAATCAGCGCCGTCCCAGCCTGATCGCTGAGCACGCGGGCGCCGGTCAGGCCGATCCGCTGGGTGGCCGCGAACCGCTGGTCGATGTAGACGGCCGGCGGGTCGGCCGCTTTCAGGGCCGGGCTCCAGAGCGAAGCCGCGACGCCGAACTGGTGGCTCGATACCGCCTGGTAGAAGGCCTCCACTGTTGACGTTGGGTCTCCGACCGCCTGCGGCTTCGTCGGCGTCAGTGGCGCGTACACCGGAGGCGCCGCCAGGAGCGGAGGCGTCCCGGCCCCCGGGGTTGGCAAAGCCTCGGGAGTTATCGTCGCCTGCGCCGCAGGCGAGGAAACCGCCACGCCTGACGTCCGTGGCTTCGTCAGAACGGGCTGCGGCCGAGCCTGGCTGGGCGGCGCTGCCTGAACGGCAGAGCCGGTGCTGGGAAGTGCGTGAAAGGAAACCTGAAGCGATCCGGCGCGCCAGGCGGCGACCGGCGATGCGACGGCGAGCGCGATTCCGGCAGCCGCGGCGAGCGGAGGCACGATCCGAAAAACTCCTGCTCGGCGCCAAGCGTGAGGTGGTCCCCACTCGAGGTTGTTGTGGCACTTCACGCACCACATATCGATGGCGTAGTTCTTCGCGCCGCACCACGGGCAGCGAATCACGAGCGTGCCCTGCTCAAGGCGCCATCCCTCCTGTCAGCTGATTTGATAATACGCAGCAGTGGGTCGGTCCTGTACCGGCACCGTCGAGTAAGGTGGGTCGGTGCCAGCGGCAGCCCGGGCAACCTTCCCCCTCCCCTTTCCGATCGATCTGGGGCTCACGCTGGGACCGCTGCAACGCGGCGCGCACGACCCCACGATCCGCTTCGGGGATGAGGAGGTGTGGCGGGCGGCGCGAACCCCCGAGGGCGCCGGCACGCTGCACCTGCGCATGGCTGCGACCTCCGTTGACGCGGAAGCGTGGGGAGACGGCGCCCAGTGGCTGCTCGACGGCGTTCCGCGGCTGCTCGGCTTTGACGACGTGCAAGACAGCTTCCGGCCGGCCGGCGGGCTGATTGCTCACCTCCATCATCGCTACGCTGGGCTCCGCCTCGGTGCGACCGAACAGGTGTTCGAGGCGCTCCTACCCACCATCCTCGAGCAAAAGGTTCCCGGGGTCGAGGCCTGGGCAGCCTACCGCGCCCTGGTGCGCCGCCTGGGTGAGCCGGCGCCGGGCGAGCACGGACTCTTCCTCCAGCCGTCGCCAAAACGTCTTGCGGCAACGCCCTACTGGTTCGCGCACCAGCTGGGGATCGACCGCCGCCGTTTCGGCGTGATCCAGAACGCGGCGTCGCTCGCCGGCCGCATCAACCGGACGGCGGTCCTGCCTCCGGCCGAGGCGCGGGCTCTATTGATGAGCTTGCCTGGCGTCGGCCCGTGGTCCGCCGCCGAGGTCTCGGTCGTCGCGCTCGGCGATCGCGACGCCGTTTCAGTCGGCGACTACCACCTGCCGCACCAGGTTGCCTGGGCCCTCGCCCGAGAGCCACGTGGCAGCGACGCGCGGATGCTGGAGCTGCTCGAGCCATATCGCGGTCATCGCGCGCGAGTCATCCGGCTGCTCACCGTCGGCGGCATCCAGGCTCCCCGTCTCGGACCGCGAATGCGTTTGCGCGCGATCGCGCGACTCTGATTCGTGGTCAACTGAATTCATGACCCGCCCGCGAGTCGTGATCGTTGGCGCCGGCTTCGGCGGGCTCTCCTGCGCCCGCAAGCTCGACGGCCAGCCCATCGACGTCACCTTGCTCGACCAGCACAACTACCACCTGTTTACGCCGCTGCTCTACCAGGTCGCGACCGGTCTCCTCAATCCGAGCGACATCGCCTATCCGCTGCGGACGATCTTCCGGCGTTCGAAAAATGTCCGATTCCGGCAGGCTCGGGTCGAAAGTATCGATTTCAAGCACAAGGTCGTCTGCCTGGAGGGCGGCGCCCAGCTCGCGTATGACGTTGTCGTTTTGGCAAGCGGCAGCGTCGACAACTATTTCGGCAACCGGGCGGTGGCCGAGCTGTCCCTCAGCCTGAAGGGGCTTGCCGATGCGACCCGTCTGCGCAACCGTGTGCTGACCTGCCTGGAGCAGGCGGACGCCAGTAAAGGTGACGCCGCGCGCCAGTCACTCCTCACCTTCGTGATCGTGGGTGGCGGTCCCACCGGCGTGGAGACCGCGGGCGCCCTGGCCGAGTTGATGGACATCGTCGCCGGCAAGGACTACCACGCGATTGCGAGAAACGAGACGCGCATCGTCCTGATCGAAGGCATGGACCGTTTGCTGGGAGCGTTCTCTCCTCGATTGGGCCACTACGCCCAGCGGATCCTGGAGCGCCGCGGGGTAGAAGTCGTGACCAAGACGCTGGTCACGAAGGCCGACGCCGACACCGTGACGCTCGCCGATGGGACGACGATTGCCGCAGAAACCATCATCTGGTCCGCCGGTGTTCGCCCCAACGACGCCTCAGGCGAGAAGTCGCTTCCGCGCTTTCGCAATCAGCGCATCGAGCTGGATGGGCAGCTGCGCATCCGCGGAGAGGACGGGGCCTTCGCGATTGGAGACGTCGCCTCCCCGGCAACCGGGGACGATGGCCAGCTTCCGATGCTCTCGCCGCCGGCGATGCAGGGCGGGCGCTACGTCGCCGAGATGATTCTCGATCATGCCCGCGGAATCACCCGGGCTCGGCCGCCGTTTCAGTACGTCGACAAGGGGACCATGGCCACCATCGGTCGGAACGCGGGCGTGTGTCATCTTCCCGGCGGTCTGGAGTTCACCGGCCTGCTGGGTTGGCTGGCCTGGTTGCTGGTCCACGTTTACTACCTGATTGGGTTCCGCAACCGCATCAGCGCCCTCCTCTCCTGGGCCTGGGACTATGTGCGACACGACCGTCCAATCCGCATCATCCTTGCGACCGGCGTCGACCGCAAACGCCCCTAGTGCGCTATCTCGCGCTGGCGACCGACTACGACGGCACGCTCGCGCATGACGGCCAGGTCGATGAGGAAACAGTCGCCGCCTTGCGCCGGCTGGTGCCCGCCGGCTGCAAGTTGATCCTCGTGACCGGCCGCCAACTTGGTGACCTCTATCGGGTGTTTCCGCAGTTCGCCCTCTTCGACCGGATCATTGCCGAGAATGGTGCCGTTGTCGCGAACCCCTCGACCGGCGAGGTGCGGACAATCGCGGACCCGCCCCCGCCTCAGCTGGTTTCCGCCTTGGAGTCCCGGGGTGTTCGACCGCTTTATCGCGGGCAGGTTGTGCTGGCGACGGTCGAGCCCAGCGGCCGCCTCGCTCGTGACGCCATCGCTGACCTCGGGCTCGATTTCAAGGTCATCCTCAATAAGGGGTCGGTCATGATCCTGCCGACCGGCGTCGACAAGGCCAGCGGCCTGCGCGTGGCCCTCGAGGAACTCGCCATCCCGGCGAAGCAGACCCTCGCCATCGGAGACGCCGAAAACGATCAAGCGCTTCTCGAGATGGCGGGATGCGCGGTCGCGGTCGCTAATGCCCTCGACGAGATCAAGCAGGCTGCGGACCTCGTGACGCGCGCCGATCACGGTGCTGGAGTTCGAGAACTGATCGATAGGCTGCTCGACGCCGGATAAAACAGAACGAGGGCCCGAAGCCCTCGTCCTGTGTCGACGGTCGATGGTTCGCTAATGCAGAGCCAGCTTCCACGCGCCCTGCCCGTAGCTCGCTGCGTAGAGCGCTTGTCCGGGGACGAGCGTCAGGCCCGCGATGTCGAGATCCGGCATGCCGTTTGCCGCCGTCGTCCAGGAAGTCGCCCCAGCGTCGAGGCGGAGCACTCCGTAGTCGGTGCCGGCGTAAAGGGTCCCGCTGTTGGGGTCCCGAGCCAGCGCCGTGATCGGTAGATCGCCGAGCCCGTTGTCGAGGTTGACCCAGGTGGCCGTACCCGAGGTCGGGTTGTAAGTGACGTCGAAGACGTGTCCCGCTGTGCCCGATGTGGCGTTGAACCCGGAGTACGAGATCCAGGCATGATTCGCATTCATGGGATCGACGACGATGCTGCTGACGAAGCGGTTTGGCGCATTGGGCGCCAGGCTGTCGATCCGGTTGAGCACCACGCTACTCGCCGGGTTGGCGTCGGCGTTCGTGGAGACGAACACCCGGCCATGGCCGGTCGCCGCCCAGAGCGTCGAGCTATCGTTCGTGGCCCGCGCCAGGGCCACGACGTCGCCGCCCGCCTTGTCGCTGCCAAACGTCGTGCTGGTCAGGTCACCGCCAATCGCTTGCCAATCACCGCATGTCACGGTGAAGTCGCCAGTCCACTCATTGCAATGCTGGTTGAACTCCGCCGAGGTCATCGTTCCCTGGCCATCGGTCTGCGTCCGCCAGACGTGGGTCCCACCGGTGAAGAGCGTCTTGCTAACGGTTGGATCGGAAATCCATGGCACGTAGAATTCCGCCGCTTCTGACTGGAGCGGGTCTCCGATCCAGATCCAATCCGCCAGCGCGCCATCGTTGAAGTTGACGTCTCCGCCGGGGCCGGCGAAGGTATGGGTCCGGAAATGCGAATTCCCGATGTCAAATCCCGACTGGCCACCGTCGCCGATCATCGTGTTGTCCCAGGTCACGGTGCTGCCGTAGTTCTCCCAGGTGCCATTGTCCTGCGTTCCGCCCTGCAGCTCGCTGCTGTTGAATGGGCTGACCGAAAGGCTCTGGAATTGCAACGTCCTGATGCCCTGGTTGATGCCGGCCAGGCCGCTAGGAACCCGAGAGAGCATCTGCTGGCAGCGATTGAGCGCTCCCGCGGTGAGCCCGCGGCTCGCGCACCAGTTCGAGACATTCGTGAAGCTTCCGCTCGAACGCATGACCCCGCCGTCGTTGCCTTCCCAGAACTGGAACGGGTTGTTCGGGTTGGTGACGATCACGTGCTGATCGGGATGCAGCGCGTTCGGATGCACGGGGTCGGTGCCGTCGGCCGTCATGTCGGTCCAGGATTTGCCGGCGTCGGTCGAGAGAACGACGGCGCGATGGTTGGCAATGTTCTCGCCGTATCCGTAGGACCCGCCGACGTAGACGATGTCAGGCGAACCCTTGGGTGTGTAGATGAAGTTGTCGTACCAGCACTGGCCGTGGCAGAAATTGAAGGAACCCCAGCGCGAATCGCCGATGTTGTCTGATGTCAGGTCTGTCCAATGGGGCGTGCCCGACTGGACGAGGTCGCTGCGAAAGGCGCGGCTGAACTCGATCGTCGACTTGGTCAATGGAATACCCGTATTGCCTTCGCTGACGTACATCCGCGTGTCACCGCTGGCCAAGGTCGTGAGCGCCATCCAGGGCAGCGTCGTGCTCACCGACGCGTCGAGTGAGGGCTTGATCTGTGTCCAGGTCGCGCCACCGTCGCTCGACCGCCAAACACCGCGCGCATAGGATGAGGCGTAGACGGTGTCTGGATTTGACGGGTCCAGGGCGACCTGGCGGACGCCGATGGGGGTGCAATTCGCAATCGAGTTCGTCGCCACGGCGGCAGGGTTGTCGCAGCCGGTGGTCGTAGCCCCTCCTGCATGGATGAACGACCAGGTCTGTCCGCCGTCCGTTGACTTGTAGACACCCCAGGGGGCGGCACCCGGGATCACGATTCGCTGGACGCCCGAGCAACAGACCGAGGTCATCCCGGAGATCGCCCGCACGGTGGAGACGTACATGACGTTCGAATTCCGCGGGTCGATGGCGATCGAGCCGACGCCGCGGCCGTTCAGAACCGATCCTCCGACGGGTCCGCTCCATGTGTTTCCGCCGTCGGTCGTCTTGAACAGACCGACCCCATGGACGCAGCCGCTACGGCAGGCGTTTGCCTCGCCGGTCCCGACCCAGAGCGTGTTACCGGTCGCGTCTGAAGGGTCGAACGTGATCGAGCCCACCGTGTTGATCGGAAACGAGCCTGTCAGATAGGTCCAAGCCGGCTGACTCGCCAGCGCGTCGTCGGTGCGCCAGATACCGCCCGTTGCCTCGCCCACCCACAGGCGGCAGTTCCCCGGCTGGCAGGTTGGTGCCAGGGCAAGGGACGTGACGCGGCCCGCGGCCACGTATGCGTTGGGCACATAGATCGGAAGCGTCCGAAGCGGAGAGAAGGGATACAACGCTGTCGTCGGTCCGACCGAGGCCCAGCCGTTCGTCGGGTGCGTCGGCGGCCGGCTCTTGGCGGCCTTCGCGGCCGAACGAGCCGTCGTCATCTGTGCGAGCGGAATGTCGGTGCCCGGGTAGGCAAGCGCCGCCAGGTATGCCTGGTCGGCCCCGCCGGGTCCCCTGTTATCAAGGCCTCCGTTGGCCGGAAGCGCCTGCGCGAGCTTGTCGAGATGAGCCGAAAGCGCCACCGGGAACTCGTCGCCGGATGCTGGCGCCGAACTTGCGGTGTTGCCTCCCGAATACGCGGCTGCCCCTACCAGAATGCCAAGCGAACCCAAAACCCCAAGCCAGGAACGTCTCTTCACTCCTTTCCTCCCGTAGAGCTCGAGTTGGCGAAACCTCTTGCCACAATGCCCCACCGCAGCGGCGCTTGTCAAATGTTTAAAGCGCTTTTA
>DAIPYJ010000032.1:0-26329 GCA_036782775.1 Candidatus Dormiibacterota bacterium
CTACACCAGCGGCACGCTTCCCACCGACTACGGCTTCACCGGCCAGCACAGCGACAGCGCCAGCGGACTGGACTATTACAGTGCTCGCTACTATGACCCCGCGGCAGGCCAGTTCATTAGCGGGGATTCGGGCCTCCCTGGAAGCGGCTTCGACATCTTGGGCCTTTCGAGGTACGCCTACGTCAATGGAAACCCATCGAGCCGTACAGACCCAACTGGGCTCTCTTATTGCGCCAGCGATACGGCTTGTTTCGCAAAGCCACCGGCAGCAACAATGACGGATATATCGTCTTCGGCGTCGGCTCAGCCGATTATCGTGACCACAACTGACATTAACATAACGGGCGAAACCATCCCGCTAATACGCCAGAACGCTGCACTGGGAGCTTCATTTCAGTCCGATGCTCGCTCTCTATTGGAGACGCTTTATGACCCAAGCGACTATGAGATTCTAGAGAATGTAGCCCTGCGCAATGAGCTCGACCAACCCATCAAAATAAATGGTAAGATCGTCAAGCCTGACTTCATCATCGTGAACAGGGCATCTGACCGGATTGCCGGCATTTACGAGGCAAAAACTGGGAGTGTCACGTATCTTTCCGGACCGGGCAGCACGGCGTACTTTCGATACGAAGCGGCAAGAGCGAAAATCGGTTACGACGTTCCTGAGGTTCAAACTATTTACCAGATACGGGAGCGACCCGAACTGTTTGGTATCAGCTCGCGAGGCTTGCTCAAAAGCGCAACAGAGGCTTTGACCGTAATAGGCTCAATTTTAATGATCGCTGATCTAGAGAAGCAACTGGCTGCTCAAGAGCAATACGACCGGGACCTGCAGTGGTTACAACAAAATGACCCGGTTTATTACGACCAGTTGCAATGCGATCTTTCGTGTGCATGATGCCGGGTCAGCTCGGCTCCGAGGCACTCGCGCAGGCGATTCAGAGGGACACACCCAGCGTCGACCTGATCCGCATTCTTGGTGCGTCTCCAGACGGGGGCAAGAAGCTTCTAGATAAGCTCAGTCGGCATCGTGACCCCGTCGTAAGGTCCTGGGTACCGGAGGTTGCCCGAACGCTACTCGGTATTAGTGCCGTTCCGCTTCTTATGCGCATTGCGAGCGAGGATCGGGACATTGACGTTAGGGATGTGGCGATCGGCCAACTCCTTGAGGCTGATATTGGCGCGGCTCGAAGTCTGATCCCCCTATATAGAAGAAACCTGCAATCGTCGGATCGGTTTGGTCCGGTTGCCGCGATGTGGGCACTAGCAGCGGTCGGCGATCGGGACGCCGTGGATCTCATTCATGCCAAGATTGCAGGGCGTCAGCCAGATGCGCTTGATCGGATGAATGGAGAAGTAGTCATCCTCTTACTCACGAATCCTTCAGAGATACTGCGCCGGTTGAAAGAACACGATCATGAAAGAATGCTTCTGTTAGCTAAAGCGGCTGGCCTGATGGGAACTGAAGAAGCGACTGCTGCACTGCGATCTTGTCTGGACGGTTCTTTCGATACACGCTGCCAGGACTACTGCCGCGAAGAGCTAGCGCGCCTAGAAGCGAGACGGCTCTAGTCGCAATCTGCGCTCCCCTCGGCAGCGGCTACCTGGGTCAGAATGGGCATGTCTACATTTCGCGAAAGCCAGTGTCGGAACCTCAGCGCCAAGTCCGGTTCAGCCCAGACGGTCTCTAGGCGTCGCACCGGCCGAAGTACCACCCGAGGAACAATTGTTGAATAGCTCAACTGGTCACCGGTCGGAAGTGCCCCAAGTCGAAGCACATTTTCCGGATTTCGGGTCAATTCGATCCTGAGCAAGTGACCCGAATTATGGGTGTTACGCCGTCGAGAACCACGAGGCAGGGCGGCGGGCTAAACATCCCAGGGAGGGTGGTGCCGCTTGAGGATAGTTGGACCCTGAAAGGAGAGGAGGTTGAGACGATGGATGGCACGGAGTTGGTCGCCGCAATGGTTCATCGCCTCCAGGAATTGCTAAAGGACTACGGCTCGCGCGAGAACGCTTGCCGAACGTGGCCATGGATCTCACTCTGATCGCTTAGGTACCTGCAGGTCCAAGGTCGGCTGTCCCAAGTCTCACTCTAGACCGCGGCATGCTTCGCGAAATGGCGGATCTGGGCATAGACTTCGATGTGGATTACATGCTGCTGGCGCCAGAAGAGTCGGACTCAAAAACATCAAACAATCGATAAACATGGACGGGCATATATCAATCCCGAGCCCCGACCTCCGAAGAGAGTCGTGCGCCGGAAGCATGAGTAAGTCTGCCGGTCATCGCGGCTGCGTGGCGCAGGTCGACCTCCCTACCGCCCTAGCGGTCGCTTGCGGCATGGGGGACCGGTTTCTCCTCGATGCCTTCCTCCTCGACCTCGCTGATCTCTTCGGAGAGTCGCGGCAGGGCTTGTGGATGCACCTCGCCGGTGGGACTCGCCGAGAGCGGGGCCTCTGCCCCTCGGCGGGCGCGATAGAACGCCCCGAGGAAGACATTCAGGACCGCCGCGATCGGCACCGCGAAGAGGGCGCCAAGGATACCACCAAGCTCGGCCCCGATCAGCAGCGCCGCCATCGCCACCAGCGGATGAATCCGGGTCGCCGAGCCGGTGACCCGGGGGCCGAGGATGTAGGCCTCGATCGCGTGGCCGCCGACGGCGAAGGCGAGCGCTACCAGCGCGACCACGGGGCCTTTGAAGATCAGGGCGATCAGCACCGCCAGCCCCATGCCAATCGGCGCCCCGACCAGCGGAAGGAACTCCAGAAAGAAGGTCAGGACACCAAGCACGAAGGCGTAGGGAACGCCAATGATCGTCATCGCGACTGCCGTGTACGTCCCCATCACCAGCGACATGGTCAGCTGACCGCGCGCGTACTGGGCAAAGGTGGTGCCGAGGGCCACCAGGATGAAGTCGTACATGTCTTCGTGACCGGGAACGAGCTTTCGCAGGGTGGCAATCAGCTCCCGACCTTCGGCCAGCAGATAGATGGAGATGACAAACACCAGCAGCAGGCTGATCAGGGTGCCCAGCGTCCCGGTCAAGATTCCAAACGCCGAGGTGATCACTCCGCCCGGGATGCCGGTCGGACCGGAAGGCAGCCCCAGGTTCAATGGGATCCCGGCGCTGTGGATCAGGTCCTGGATGGCATGACCGAAAGCGACCACCCGCGCTTCCAGGGCCGGAAGCTGCTTCGCCTGGTCGACCAGAACAGGCGCCACCAGGGCGATGGCGGCGGCGATGATCGCGATGATCACGATGTAGAGCAGGAGCACGGCCACGATGCGATGCCCCTTGAAGACGCCGGCCGCCTCCATGGCGTCGATCACCGGGGTTAGGAGGAGGGCGATGATGGCCGCGAAGACGAAGAGCAGCAGCACGTTGAAGATGTGAACGACCAGGTACTCCGACTGGTGAAAGAGCATCACCACCGTGAGCGCGATCGACAGGTAGACGAGGATTCGGACCGGCTGGTGCCGCCAGATACCAGCCGACGTGGCGGCCTGGTGCTGCTCCGGCATAGGGTCAGTCTGGCAGAGCGGCCGGGGTGGAGGGCGCCTTTCTACATGGCGCAGGAGCCGACGCCAACGCTTCGGGTCTGGCCCTGGGCGGCAGCGATGTCGGGCTGCACCTCGTCATCGGTCAGGGCGTAGGCCTGGTTCGTATTGCTGGTCGAGGCGGCAAAGACGACGCCGATGACGTTGCCATTCAGATCCACCAGCGGTCCACCCGAATTCCCCGGCTGGACGGCGGCATTCGCGATCCAGATGTTGCGCTGAACCAGGTTCTGGCCATAAATGTCGCGGCCCTGGGCCAGCACCTGGCCGTCGACCACCGCGGCGACCGCCGTCTCATTGCCTCCGCCCGGATAGCCGATCGCCGCCCCCTGGGTTCCTGAGGACGCGCCGGCCTGAGGGAGTGCCGGCGCGGCCAGTCGCGGGACATAGAGAATCGCGACGTCGCGTTCCGGGTCGAAGAGCACGACGCGGGCGCCGAAGTTGGCACCCGAACTGCTCTGGACGGTCGTGCCGTGCGTCCCGGCCACCACGTGGGCATTGGTCAGGACCATGCTGGGCCCAACTGGAAAACCGCTGCCGAACACGATGCCGCCGCAGCCGAACCCCTGGATGCGCAGCGTTTCCCCCTCCGCCGCGCGGATCCCCGGCGTGTTGACGTTTGGGGGCAGCGGCAACGCGGAGGGCGTCGGTTCCAGGCCAGAGAAGGCGGAGGGGAAATTGACGCCGGCGATGATTCCCTGCAGCTGGGCCAGGAAGGCCGGCGGCCGCGGCGCGATGCCGTCCAGCACGCGCAGCACCGTCGAGCGCTGGATCGCCGACGACAGCGCCGGGCTCGGAATGCGGGAAAGGCTGAGCCCCAGAAACCACGAGACCGACAGGACGGCCAGCGCCGAAAAGATCGCTCCGCCGATACTGTCCGCCCGCCCGCTCTGGGGCCGGGCCAGGATGCGCAGCCGGATCGGTTCGCCGACCCAGAAGCCGATGGAACTGCCGATGGTGCCGGCGACGACCAGGATCATGATCGCGACCAGCGAGCGCACCGTCGGCCCGTTGATGTTGAGCGCCTTCATGGCGACCGGGGCCAGGGCCGCTCCCAGCACTACGCCGGCGACAAGGCCCGCGTACTGCGCCAACGACAACCAGAAACCGCGGCGGTACCCGCTGCCGAGGGCGAAGATGATGGCCACCGCGATC
Source organism: Candidatus Dormiibacterota bacterium (assembly GCA_036782775.1). Classification (GTDB taxonomy): domain Bacteria; phylum Chloroflexota; class Dormibacteria; order CF-121; family CF-121; genus CF-13. The sequence goes on from DAIPYJ010000032.1 coordinate 4,720, forward strand.
AGGAGATCGATCAGGGTCAATCTCATCAGGCGTCCACCTCGAGGTCGCTGCGCGGCTTGCCGACGCAGATCAGCGCGTAGCCCTCAGCGAGCTCTTCGTTGGAGATCAGCCAGGCGTCCGCCTGGTCGACGATCCCCTCGACCTTGACCATGCAGGTCTTGCAGCGTCCCTTGCGGCAGTCATTCGCGAGCGGCAGTCCGGCCGCAAGCCCGGCGAGCAGCACGCTGCCGTTCTCCCCCACCTCGATCGTCTTCCCGCTCCTCGTGAAGGTAACCCGGTAGGTGCGTTCCATCTAGTGGTTCCTCACCGCGTTGACGAGCCGAAATAGATAGTCACCCGCCACGAACAGCAGGATGACGATGCCAATCGCGATCAGCCGCGGTCGGAGCCAGCTTCGATAGAAGCTGCCCCGCCAGGCTGGCCCGAGCAGGAAGGCAAGCGCAATCGCACAGGCGGCCAGAGCCACCAGGATGCGAACCGCCGTCGACACCGCTACTCGAGGCCGATGGCGTGCTTGAACTTGTCGAAGAAACCCTTCTCGACGTGCTGCGGTTTGCCGCTGACGCCACCGAGCACCCGCAACGCTTGCTTCTGCTCTTCGTTGAGATTGGTCGGGATCACGACCCGGACATACACGATCTGGTCGCCGCGGCGGCCCGAGCGCAGGTGGGGAACGCCGCGACCGTGGATGCGGATGATCTTGCCGTATTGGGTGCCAGGCGGAATGTCGAGCTTTTCCGGCCCATCGACGGTAGGGATCTCGATGCTGTCTCCGAGTGCGGCCTGCGCCACGCTCAGCGGCAGCTCGTAGACGATGTCGGTGCCGTTGCGCTTCAACACCGGGTGCGGCTTGACCGAGATCGCGATGTAGAGGTCGCCCGCGGCGGCACCACGCGGGCCCGGCTCGCCCTCGCCCGTCAGCCGAATTTGCGAACCGCTGTCGACGCCCGCCGGAATGTTGACGCGGACTTTCTTCTCGCCTGGAACGTGACCTGAGCCGCCGCAGCTCCGGCAGGGCCGTTCGATCACCTTGCCCTCGCCGTTGCAGCGCGGGCAGCTGGTGACATTGACGATCTGGCCGAAGATCGATTGCGTCGCGCGGCGGACCTGGCCGCTGCCGCGGCACTGCGGGCAGGTCTGCGGGGAGGTGCCCGAGGCGGCGCCGCTGCCATGGCATTGCTCGCAGGCCTCCGCGCGCGGGATCGTCAGCTCGCGCTCGACGCCGAAGACGGCCTCCTCGAATGTCAGACGAAGGTCGAGGCGAAGGTCGGCGCCGCGACGCACGCGGGTGCCGGTTCGGCCGGCCGCCGTGCCGCCAAAAAACATGTCGAAGATGTCGTTGATCCCGCCGAAGCCGGCGCCGCCGAAGTCGAACCCGGGCATGCCCTGGGTGCCGGCGTGGCCGAAGGTGTCATAGCGCTGACGCTTCGACTGGTCGCTGAGGACCTCGTATGCCTCGTTGACCTCTTTGAAGCGCGCCTCGGCCTGGGGATCGTTGGGATTGCGGTCGGGATGATATTGGAGGGCGAGCTTGCGGTACGCCCGCTTCAGCTCTTCGGCGCTGGCGCTCTTGCTGACACCCAGCACCTCGTAGTAGTCGCGCTTGATCGCCATAGAGGAAGTTCTAGGACTTTAACGCTCGCGGGTGGGCAACCTTCACCAGGGTTGGCCGCAGGACGCGATTGTGCAGCCGGTAGCCGGGCTGCAACTCTTCGACGACCGTGCCTTCCTCGTGTTCGTCCGTCTCCTCCCGGGCGATCGCCTCGTGCTGTACGGGGTCGAACTTCTCGCCCACCGCGGGAATCTGCGAGAGACCCTGGGCCTGCAACACGTCCTCGAACTGCCGCGCGACCAGCTTGATGCCTTCGAACCAGTTGCGGTCGACGCCTTGCGGCGCATGGTCCAGGGCGCGACGGAAATTGTCGAGGATGGGCAAGAGCTTGGCGACCAGTTCTTCGTTGGCAAAGTGCGTTCGGTCGGCCAGCTCCTGTCGCGTGCGGCGCTTGTAATTCTCGAAATCCGCCGCCAGCCGCTGGTAGCGGGCAAAGGTGGCCTGGACCTCCTCGCGGGCTGCCTGCAGCTCCGGATCGACCATAGAGTCGGCCCCCTCCGGCGGATCTGCCGGCTGGGCGGCGCTGCTCGACCGCGTGTCCTGGACGGTCGCGGCGGGCTCGTGCTCCCTCTGACCGGATTTCTCATGCTTGGCGGACATTGGCTTCTTCTTACCCATGGCGGCTAGGCCCGAATCAGTTCGGCAGGCGGGCCAGGACGTCGGAGGCCGCCTGGCTCACGAGCCGCAGCCGCGCGACCACCTGGCCGTAGGGCATTCGGGTCGGGCCGATGACGCCGATCGTCCCACGAATCCGGCCGGCCATCTTATAGGTCGTCAGCACCAGACTGCATTCGCGTAAGCCGCTGCTGGTGTTTTCCCGGCCGATGATGATCTCGACTTCCTTTTCGAAGGCGACCTGCTGCAGGATGGACGCCAGCTGGGCCCCCTGCTCGAGCAGCTCGAGCAGTTCCTCGAGCCGGCTGACCTCGACGAACTCGGGATGGCGCAACAGATTGCGAACGCCGTCATGGAGCACGACGGTATGCCGCTGAGCTTGCTGGACCCCAATCGATTCGATCAGGCGTTCGAGAATCTGGCGCTGCTCCCCGCGATCCGGACCGAGCTGGGTCAGCCGCTCGTGAAGATCATCGGCGCTCTGTCCTTTGACTTTGCGGTTGAGCATGGCCGCCATCCGGCTGAGGTCGTCCTGCGAGGTGTCGCGGTCGAGCGGCACCACCTGCTGCTTGATCAAGTTACCTTCCAGGACCAGGATGATCAGCACCGAGCGCGGCTCGAGCGAAACCAGGTCGATGTGCTTGATCCGAAAGTCGCTCGCCTCGGGAGCCGTCACCAGCGAGACGTTTTCGGTCACCTGGGCCAGCACCATCGCCGCTTTCTCGAGGATCCCGTCGACGCTGCGCGGGGCGCTCTCGAATGCCTGTCGAACGGCGCGCCGCACCGGGGCAGAGGCTGCCTCCGGTTCCATCAGGAAATCGACGAAATAGCGGTAGCCGCGATCGGTCGGAATCCGGCCCGCCGACGTGTGCGGTTGCTGCAGGTAGCCGGTGCCAACCAGGTCGGCCAGCTCGTTTCGAATCGTCGCCGACGACAGGGCGATGAAGTACTTCGCCGCCAGCACCTGGGAGCCGACCGGGACGCCGGTCAGCGTGTAGTCGGAGACGACCGCTTTGAGAATTTGCTGCTTCCGCTCGTCGAGCTGCGAGGGGTCGACCATGTTGGCAGTCTCCCTTTGCGAGTGCTAACGCCGATTTTACCGGCTATCGTGGCAGCATGCCCACCGCGCTGCGCATCTATTCCGACTACGTCTGACCGTTCTGCTACATCGACTCGGTCCGGGTCGAGCAGCTCGAGCGGGAATACGACCTCGCCGTGGATTGGGTGCCCTTCGAGTTGCACCCCGAGATCCCGCCCGAAGGCCGTCCCCGCGATGCGGTGCTGCCACCGCAGTACCGGGCGCGGATCGAGGCGAACCTGGCCCGGATGGCCGAGGAGACCGGCCTGACGCTGCGGGTGCACGACCGGCTGATCAATTCGCGGCCGGCCCTGCAGGCGGCGGAGTATGCCCGCAGCCTCGGTCGCTTCGAGCCCATGCACCACGAGCTGTTCCTCGCCTACTGGGAGCGAGCCCAGGACGTCTCCGACCCGGCGGTGCTGCGTGAGGTCGCCGCCCGCGCCGGCGTCGACCACTACGGCATGGAGCAGGCCGTCGAGGAAAACCGCTACGGCGACTACCTCGACAGTCGCCGGAGGGAAGCCGAGGAGCTGATGATCGACGGGATTCCCGCGCACGTCATCGCCGACCGGTACCTCGTGATGGGAGCGCAGCCCTACGACCTCTTCGAGCGGGTGATGGCGAGGCTCGATGTCCCTCGGCGCGCGATCAGCGGGGAGCCAGGTACTCCTTCAGCAGGCGGTTGAGGTCGACCAGCCCAGGACGCAGGCCGTACCGCTTTTCGGCTCCGAGGTTGACGCGGATCAAGCCCGCGCTGCGTAGGGCGCCGAGATGCTCGTGGATCGTCGACTTGGCAAGGCCCAGCGCCTCGGCCAGTTCGGTCAGGCGACGGTCGCCCGCACTGAGCTCGCGCAACAGTCGCAGCCTGGTCTCGTCGCCGAGCGCGCGGTAGATCTCGGCCAGCCGCCGATCGCTGCCTCCAGATGCGTCCGCGGCCGACTCGGCTGGATAACAGATGATCTTGGCGCTGTCCCACTCCGAGGTGCTGACCCAGGGTCGGGTCACGACCGAGGGGACCAACACCACCTGATCGATGCCTGCCTCGCCCGGGTAGACGATGCCGCCGGTGGCGAGCTCGATCAGACGCGGCCCCGAGGTCCGCCGTTCCAGCTGCCGCTTGGCCGCAGCATCGGCCTCCAGCACTGCTGCGTTCGACCCCAGGCGGGTCATCACTTCCCGCGACCACCGTTCGACGATATCGACGGTCAACTGTTTGACTCCACTGGCTCCCAATCGGGCCATACGACGAACCGAAGCCAGATCCTTGTCTTCGCGGCGCCCCGCCGGCAAGCGGCCGCCGCTCAGGGCCCGATGGACCTCAGTCGCCGGGAGCTGGTCGAGCCGCCCCAGCAGGTCGTCCACGGAATGACCGGGGCCCGCCTCGTGCGCCAATCCAAGCAGCTTGAACCAGCGCTGTCCGTCACGGCCGAGCAGCTTGCGCACGGACGCCTCGAGCCTCTTCGATGCCGCCTGGCGGGCCCGCGCAAACCAGGCCCTCCCGGCTTCGTAGGAGGATTCCGCTTCGTCTCCGGTGAACATCGACAGTCCGAGCAACGCCTCGTATCCGGTGCCGTGCTCAACCGTGAGGCGGTAGGTGGGCGCCTGCCGATCCCCTCGGATCCTGGCCATCAGCCGAACCGCATATTCAAAGTCAACCTCGTTCGCCAATCATCGTACACTCTGTTCGGTGGATACCGAACGTGGTCGTTGAAGGCCGCCCGCTCGAGAGCCGACGGGGCGTGCTGCGCCGCTCGGATTTCCGCCTCTTCTGGCTCTCGCGCACGATCAGCGTTGCGGGAGACCGGGTCTCCTGGTTGGCACTGCCGACGGTCGCGATCCTCGTGCTGGGGGCGACCCCATTCCAGGTTGGCCTGCTGAGTGCGGTGCAAACCCTCGCATGGCCGGCCCTCGGCCTGCTCGTGGGCGTCTGGGTCGATCGTCTCTCGCGGCGAGGCATTCTTATCGGCTCGGACGTCGCCAGGGCGTTGATCCTCGCAACCATTCCGGTGGCTTTCGCACTCGGCCACCTTACCCTCCTCCAGCTCATCATCGCGGCCGGGTTCGCCGGGGTTTTTAGCGTCGCCTTCGACCTGGCGGCAAGTCCCTTTCTCACCGCCATGCTGGCCGCCGAGGACCTGGGCGACGCCAATGCCCTGCTAGAGGGCGGGCAGCAAGCGGTCGCCGCCGGCGCGCCAGGCCTAGCCGGTCTGTTGATCAGCGCCCTCGGTGCGCCATTTGCCATCGTCGCCGACGTCATCTCGTTTCTTAGCTCCGGCGCGCTGGTCGGCGCGATCCGCACGAGCACCGCTGCTCCCACTTGCACCATCCGTCGCGGCCTGCTCGCCGAAGCCGTCGAGGGCATGGTCGCCTTGCTGCGAGAGCCCGCCCTGCGCGCCATCACGCTATGCGCCGCCGTGTCGAACGTCGGACTCATGATGGGCCTCGCGATTCAGCTGCTCTTTCTCTACCGCGTGATGCGTTTGTCGCCGGCGGTGGTTGGCATCTGTTTTGCGATCGGGAGCCTGGCCAGTCTGGTCGGTGCCCTCTACAACCGGCGCATCATGCTCGGGCTGGGCATCCATCGCACGCTCCTGCTCTCCACCTTCTTCGAAGGACTCGCCTACATCCTGATTCCAGCCGGGCTTTTTCTTCCGATCATTCCGTTGCTGATCGGCGCCCTGGTCGTGAGCGGTTTCTTCAACACGACCTGGAATGTCAGTGTGACGACCTTTCGCCAGCGTCGGGTGCCGATCGAGTTAATGGGCCGCGTCGGCGCCGCCGGGCGGGTCATCGGATTTGGCGCCCTTCCTCTGGGCTCGCTCCTGGGTGGCCTGCTAGGCCAGCTGCTGTCGGCGCAGATGGGGCAACGTTTCGGTCTCGCGCTTGCCTTGCTTGTGGCCTCGCTGGTGGCGGCGAGCTCTTCGATTGCGCTTCTGCGCCCCTGGAGTGACTGAGCTCAGACCGCGTAGGTCAGGAGCACATTGCCTGACCTGAACTGCCGGCTGCTGGTCAACTTCACGCGGATTCGCGCCTGCTCGCCGTGAAACAACGCCCTACCGCCGCCGAGGATCACTGGATTGACGATGATTCGCAGCTCGTCGAGGACGCCGGCATCGATCAGGCTTGTCGTCAGTACGGAGCTCGCCAGCACGAGCAGGTCTTTGCCAGGCTGCTGCTTCAGCTTCGTCAACTCCTGCGCGATGCCGTCATTGATGAGTCGCGTGTTGGCCCACTCGGGCTCCGGCCGCTCGAGCGTGCGAGAGAACACCAGCTTCGGCAGCGTGTTCATCCGCGCGGCAACCTCTGGATCGCTCTCGATCGCGGCAGCGGTCGGCCAGAACTCCGCCATCCCTTGATACGTTGTGCGCCCGAAGAGCAGCGCATCGCTGGCATCGAGCTGCTTGAGCGCGAACTCATTGAACTCATCGTCGACGTTGTGCCACGAAAAGTCGTTACGGTCCGGCGCTTCGAAATATCCGTCGAGGCTCACCATGAAGAACGCTGCGAGTCGTCTCATGTCACGAGCTCGGCTGCTGGTCCAGGAAGGCGAGGGTGACCGCGGCGAACAATGGCGAGTCGCCGAGGTTGTAGTGGGTCAGGCCCGGCAAGATGGCCAGGGCATGACCACCCCTTGGCCGACCTTCGCCCATCCACCCCCCATCGCGTAGCCCGCCATCGAGAAGTTTGAACACCTCGACGTAGTGGCTCGGGGGCGCCATATCGGCGTCGGCCGCCACGATCAGAGTTGGGACTTTGAGACTGCGGACTTCCGGGCTGTAATCGAAGTCCCTTGCCATCGCTTGACCAATCTTGTCGAGCAACTTGGGGAAGTCCTCTGGGTGCGGGGCGACCCGCTGGTAGAGCTGGTACATCGGCGTCTGTTTCATGAACTCGGCGGCCGCCGCGTTCACCTGCGCTTGCTGGGCGCGCATCTCCGGATAGATCGCGTCAGGCCGGATGTGTGCCGCCGCGGCGACCAAGCGGCGAACCTTCGCCGGATACTTCGCCGCGGTGTGAAGCGCCACTCCGCCGCCTAGCGAGTATCCAACGAGATCGGGCCGATCCAGCCCAAGATGATCGATGAGCGCGGCGATGTCGTCTGCCATCAGCCGCATGTCGATAGGCCGATCGATGTCCGCGGTCCGGCCATGGCCTTGGAGGTCGGGGACGATCACCTGGTGGCGCTCTGCGAGGGCGGGAAGAACCGGCCCGAACGTCTCCCCCGACATGAGCCCGCCATGCAGCAGGATCAGCGGCCGTCCCGAGCCGTGTGCTTCGTAATAGAGGTTGATGCCGTTGACCTCGGCGTACCGGCCGGTGCCCTTCGTGTCAGTTTTCGAATCAATGGCCATGGTGATGCTCCTTGCCCGCACGGGAAATCCGCCGTCGAAGATAGAGACTCCGCGCCTGGCTCGAATTCATCGCGCTAGACGAGGAAGGCGGCCCCGACCTGGTTGGCGAGCTCGATGCCCCTGCGCGTAAGCCGCACTCTGCCCGCTGATTCGCTCAACAGGCCGATCCCGACCAACATCCGCTGCTGATCCGGAAAAACCGCCGGCGCCGTAGTCCCGTCGAGCAGACGAACGCCAATCATCGCTGCCTCCCCGTGGGCGCGATCCGGCGTTAGCGTTTCCGACCCCGCGTCGACGCCACCGCCCCCGGCAATCCGCGTGACGTACGCCTGCGGCGCCTTGACATTCCATCGCCGCTGTGAGCTGCCATCCTCGAGCCGGAACATCGAGTGAGCGCCGGCACCGCAGCCGAGATAGGGACGGTAGTGCCAGCCGGCCAGGTTGTGCCGGCAGGCCCGGCCTGGTTTCGCCCAGTTGGAGATCTCGTAGTGATCGAAGCCGGCCCGTTCCAGCCGCTGCGCCGCCGCCCAGTATTGCTCGAGCTGGGCGTCGGCTTCGGGCATCGTTACTAGACCGGTTCGCACTTCCTGCCCCAGCCGCGTGCCACGCTCGACCGTCAGCTCGTAGGCCGAGAGATGGTCGACACCCTCGGCGATGACGGCGTCGAGCGTCTCCAGCCAGCCGGGCAAGTCGACGCCCGGAACGCCGTAGAGAAGGTCGGCGTTGATGTTCCCGAAGCCACCCGAGCGCGCGGTTCGGATCGCGGCCAGAGCCTCGTCGCCCGAATGCAGCCGCTCGAGGAAACGCAGGGCATCGGGCCGGACGCTCTGCACGCCAACGCTGAGCCTGGTAATTCCATTGCTGAGCCAGGCATCGACCTTGTCGGCGGTCACATTGCTCGGATTGGCTTCCAGCGTCACCTCGGCGGCGTCCACAAGGCCGATCGCCTGAAGCTGCCGCATCAATTCCCTCAGCTGTTCGGCGCTCAACAGGCTCGGCGTTCCCCCGCCGATGAAGACCGTTTCCAGGGGACCGATTGGCAGCCGCGCCGCCTCGCGCTCAATATCTCTGGCCAGCGCCTCGACGTAGCTCGGGATCATGCCCTCGAGCACGGCGTAGGCGTTGAAGTCGCAGTACTTGCAGACCCAGGTACAGAAGGGAATGTGCACGTAGAGGTTATGAATGCGCTCCATCACTTCTCGTCCAGGGTGAGGACGGCCATGAAGGCCTCCTGTGGAATCTCCACGTTGCCCACCCGCTTCAGGCGCTTCTTGCCTTCCTTCTGCTTCTCCAGCAGCTTGCGTTTGCGGGTTACGTCGCCGCCATAACACTTGGCGAGCACGTCCTTGCGCATGGCGGGTACCGTTTCACGCGCGACGATCTTGCCACCGATGGCGGCCTGGATCGGCACCTCGAACAGCTGCCGGGGGATCAGCGTCTTGAGCTTTTCCGCAAGACGCCGGCCCTGCTGTTGGGCCTTGCTCCGCTCCACGATCATCGACAGGGCATCCACCGGCGAACCGCCGACCAGCACATCGAGCTTGACGAGATTCGCGTCCTCGAAGCCGACGAGCTCATAGTCGAGCGACGCATAGCCCTTGCTCCGCGATTTGAGCTGGTCGTAGTAGTCGTGGATGATCTCGGCGAGTGGCATCCGATAGGTGATGACGACGCGGTCGCCGGGCTCGTACTGCATGTTGAGGAACTGGCCGCGCCGATCCTGTGAGAGCTCCATCATGTTGCCGACGTAGGTGCTGGGCACCACGATGGTGGCGAGCACCATCGGCTCGCTGATCGACTCGATCTCGGCGGGATTGGGCAGCTTGTCCGGGTTGTCGACCGGGATCACCTCGCCACTGCGGAGCTTGACCTTGTACTCGACGGTGGGGGCGGTCGCCAGCAGGCTGAGGTCGAACTCGCGCTCGAGCCGCTCCTGCACGATCTCCATGTGCAAGAGGCCAAGAAAGCCGCAACGAAAGCCGAACCCGAGCGCCGCCGAGGTTTCCGGCTCGTAGACCAGGGCCGCATCGTTCAACTGCAACTTTTCCAGCGCTTCTTTCAGGCCCTGATATTGATCGCTGTCGGTTGGAAACAGGCCGGCAAACACCATGGGCGTGACATGCCGGTAGCCGGGCAGGGCTTCGGTGGCGGGTCGCGCGGCATCGGTGACGGTGTCGCCCACCCGCGAGTCGCGCACGTTGCGGATGTTGGCAATCAAATAACCAACCTCACCCGCCGATAACTCCTCGATTGCCGTCCGCTCGGGCCGGAAGATGCCCACCTCGTCGACCTCAAAGGTCTTGCCGGTTTGCATCATCAGCAACCTCACACCCTTGCGCAGCGTGCCTTCGAGCACGCGGATGTAGGTGACCACGCCGCGATAGGCGTCGAATTTTGCATCGAAGATCAACGCCCGAAGTGGCGCTGCCGGGTCTCCCGTCGGCGGCGGCACCTCGCGAACGACGGCCTCGAGGATTTCCTTCGTCCCGATTCCCTGGCGAGCGCTGGCGAAGATGACGGACTCACGTGGCAGGCCAATCACCTTCTCGATCTCTTCGGCGACGACGTGCGGATCGGCCTGCGGCAGGTCGATCTTGTTGACGACCGGGACGATCTTCAGGTGATGATCGAGCGCCTGGTGGACGTTAGCAATCGTCTGTGCCTCGACTCCCTGCGAGGCATCGACCACCAGGATGGCGCCGTCGCAAGCGGCGAGCGCCCGCGAGACCTCGTAGGAGAAATCGACGTGCCCGGGTGTGTCGATGAGGTTGATCTGGTAAGTGACGCCGTCGGCGGCCTGGTAGAGCATGCGCACCGCCTGGGCCTTGATCGTGATGCCCCGTTCGCGTTCGAGCTCGAGTTGATCGAGCACCTGGTCCACCATGTCGCGCTTCGCGACCGTACCGGTGTACTCGAGCAGCCGGTCCGAGAGCGTCGTCTTGCCGTGATCGACGTGCGCGATCACGGAGATGGCGCGAATCAGCCGCGTGGGCGTGGGCATCTCGCGAGTTTATCGAGGCACAAAAAAAGGCCAGCCGGCAGGCTGGCCTTTGCGTCCGCTGTCGTTAAACGGGGGTTTGCTCGCGCCCAGCGCCTTCGCTCAGCTCCTCATCGGGCTGGGCATCGGGGTCGCGCTCGATGTCGGGGTTACTGCGAGTGAGGGGATCCGTCTCCGCGGGATCGCCCATCGGTTCGTTGCCGCCGACGTTTTCGCGCTCGAGGGTGGGGTCGTTGACCATTTGCTACCTCCCTGACCGCATATTAGCGTGCAACTACGCTATCACATGATAGCGAGAATATCAAGTTGGGCTGCTGCGGAATGTTTCGTGCCGAACGAAGGCGGCTAGCTCCTGGACGCCCTGGAGGCGCTGGGGCGGCTTTCCTGCGCAACCCCACCGATCTCTCGCCGGCCACCGGCCTTGACGCGGTGGGCGAGCACCATGTCGGCAACCTCATTGACCTCGGCCACGCCTACCTCAGAGGTACCGCGATAGGCGGCGAGCGCCTGCGCTGCCTTTCGACCAACCAGGTCGGCGCGGTGGCCGTCGACCTGCAGGCTCACGTTGAGCTCGGCGAGCGCTCGCAGGATTGCGCCCGGCATCACGACCTGCGGGAAGCGCACAATCGCCTCGGCGATGCGCTCGCCAATCTCCGCGTCTTCGGCAGCGAACCGCTGGCTGAAGCCGGCTGGATCGGACTCCCATTCCTCGCGCCGCTCGACGATCAGCACCCGCTGCCCGATGTCCTTGATGCCTTCCACGTCGACGGTGAGACCGAACCGGTCAAGTAGCTGAGGCCGGAGATCCCCTTCCTCGGGATTCATGGTCCCGACGAGGATGAAACGGGCCGGATGCCAGATCGAGATTCCCTCGCGCTCCACGACGTTCACGCCCATCGCGGCGGCGTCGAGCAGCACGTCGACCAGGTGGTCGTCGAGCAAGTTGACCTCGTCGACATAGAGGATGTTGCGATTCGCCTCGGCGAGGACGCCCGGCTCGAACCGGCGCTCGCCGCTCTTGATCGCCGCCTCGATGTCGATCGCCCCCACCACCCGGTCTTCCGACGCGTTGATGGGCAGCTCGACCACGCGCATCCGGCGTCGGGCGCGCGGCAGGGTGTCGCCCCGCGCAAGGCGATCGCGACAGTCGGAGCACATCGCCTCGGTTGCATCGGGATCGCAGCGATAGAGGCAGTCGGCAACCACCGTCTGCTCGGGGAGGAGCCGAGCGAGGGCGCGGACAGCGGTGGACTTTCCGGTTCCCTTCTCGCCGCGGATCAGCACGCCGCCGATCGCGGGATGAATCGCGTTGAGGATCAACGCGATTTTCATCTTGTCCTGGCCGACGATGGCGCTGAACGGATAAACGAAACGCTCCATCAGGCAGATCCCGTCCTAAGCATCTCACGCTGCACCGTATCGACTATCGCGTTCTGGGAAAGATCGAAGAGACCGTAATAGCGGCCGCCGAGACGATCGGCGAGGTCGTGGCAGACGTTGAAGGCATAGGCGCCGTAGAGGCTGGTGACGCGGCTGCGGGGATAACCCGGCTGGTTGCTGAAGTCACGCGTCGAGTCGATCACCATCGCCCGGATGCCATCCTGCTTGATCTGGCCGGCAGCGCGTTGCGCCTCGAGCAGCGGTTCTTCGCCGAAGAGGCTGATGTTGCCGCGGCCGTCGCTGATCAGCACCAGCAGCGGATAAACCTGCGGATCGCGTAAGCGTTCCGTTTTGATCAGCTTGAGCGCCGTCATCAGGCCATGGGTCAGGGGCGTCGTCCCGCCGATGTTCAGGCGTTCGAGCCGCCGCTCGGCCAGGTCGACGCTCGAGGTCGGCCGGAGTACCACGCGCGCGCTTCGCCCGCTGAAGGCGACGAGCGAGACCTTGTCGCGTCGGACGTAGGCATGACGCAGCAACGACAGGATCGCGCCCTTGGTCGCAAGCATCCGCTGCTCGGCATCCATCGAGGCCGAAGCGTCGACGACGAACACGATCAGGTTCCCCGTTTTGCGCTCGCGCACCTTCTGGCGCAGGTCATGCGTCTCGAGTAGCAGATGGTTGCTGGTCTCAGCCTCGTCGAGCCGCCGGCTCACCTGGTACGGCGCAGCGGCGCGCATCGTGGCATCGAAAGCGATATCGGTCACCTTTTCCGCCTGGGAGCTGCGAACGTAGCGCCCTCGCTTGGTGCGGCTCCGCGTCGAGGTTCGTTTCCCCGCCGCGCGCCGCGTTTGGCGCTCGCGAGGCAGGTCCAGCTTCTTGACGGAAAAGGTGCGCAGTTGAATGACAGTCTCGGTTTCGCCTTCCAGTTCGTTGCTGGGTGATTCGCGTGACTCTGCCGTGGTCCACCCATCATTGGCATCGCCACCCGATGCGCCCTCGTGCTGGGTCGCCTCGCCATCGACAGCCTCGGTGGATTGCGTCGGCGTGACCGCCTGAATCTGCGCCAGCTGGTCGGCGGCTCTCGTCGCCAGCTGCTGCACCTGCGCCTGCTTGTCCTCCGCGGCGTCGCGTCGGCGATGGGCGAGCGCCAGCTCCAGGGCCTCGAGCACATCGGCCAACTCGACGATGTTCGCGCCCCGAAGCGCCGCAATCGCCCGTGCCGTTCGCACAACGACCAGGTCGGCCCGATGCCCGGCGACGGCGTCATCCAGACAGAGGCGCGCAACCAGCGTCCTGATCGCGTCGGGTACTTTGACCGCCGGCAGCAGCCCGCTGGCGCTGCGAAGCCGCTCCCGAAGCCGCACCTCATCGCGGGCGAACGATTCCTGCACTCGCCGAGGATCCTCTTCGAGATTGCGCTCCAGCTCGATGACCTGCAGCCGCTCCTCGATGTCGGTCGGGGTTTGAACCTCGACACAGAGACCGAACCGGTCGAGCAGCTGCGGCCGGAGCTCGCCTTCCTCTGGATTCATGGTGCCGACCAGGATGAAATGCGATGGATGGACGACCGACATGCCTTCGCGCTCGACGACATTGACGCCCATCGCCGCCGCGTCGAGCAACACGTCGACCAGGTGATCGTCGAGCAGGTTGACCTCGTCCACATAGAGAAGGTTGCGGTTCGCCTCGGCGAGCACGCCCGGCTGGAACCGTCGCGTCCCCGACCGGACCGCCGCCTCGATATCGATGGAACCGACGAGCCGGTCCTCTGAGGCATTGATGGGCAGTTCGACGATGCGCATGGGGAGACGAACCGCCGGCAGCGGCCCAGCCTTGGCGCGCTCCCGGCACTCCTCGCAGTACTGGGATGGCTCGGCGGGATCGCAGCGGTAAGGGCAGCCGGCGACCGCGTCGTAGTCGGGGAGCAAGCGTGCCAGGGCGCGCACCGCTGACGATTTCGCGGTGCCGCGGTCGCCGCGCAACAGGGCGCCGCCGATGCCAGGATCGATCGCATTGAGCAGGAGCGCCCGCTTCATTTGCTGCTGACCCACGATCGCCGAAAAGGGGAAGGTGAACTCGAAGGGCACGGTAAAAGTCTACCGGCGATTTTCTGCCATCAAACGGCCGACGAAGCCCTGCAAAACCGCTTCCTGCTCTTCGTTACAAGCCCATCGGACCTGTGGAGTGGCTGTACTTCCTGATCGTTCTGGCAGCCTGTGGCGTCGCCGGCTGGTTGGCGGGGCGCCGTCTCAGCCAGCTGTCCAGAGCCGGAACGGCAAGCGGTGCATTGTTTCTGCTGGTCGCCGTGACGGCCCCGCTGCTGCTCACCTATGGCTGGCTCGACGGCGTCGTTATCGCCACCCTTGGTGCGCTGGTCGCGGCAATCCAGCGTTTCGGACACACCCCCGTGCTTGGGCGCATTGTTTTGATGGTCACGGTCGGCTTCATTGGGATTGGGCCGCTCACCTGGCTCGAGGTCGGCAATGTCACCGCCTCCGAGCGAATCGCCCGCTGCCAGGGCAACGTCGCCATCCAGACGATCGAGGGTGACCGAGCACAGACCGGGTCCTATCCGCCGACGGTGCACGACTTCGCGGTGGACAGCAACGCTTACGAGGACCAGAACTGCCCCATCCTGCAGAACGTCAACTGGCTATATCGGGAAAGCCCGCGGGGCTACGCGGTCGGTTACTGGGTAAGCTGGCTGTTCGCCAACGACGTGTGCCTGCATAGCTCAGGTCAGCATGGGTGGACCTGCGGCTTGAATCAATGGGGCCCGTTCCGCGTCGGCGAGACCGATTAACGCGACTTAGAGATCCGGCGCTCCTGCTGGGTTAGCCTCGCCATCCGGTAACGCTGATGTAAGCGTGCGGGTTTCCGTTCGGGTGAATGAGCACGATCGGCGCCAGGCAGGTATCGGGCAGCGTGACGTGGTCGTTGATCTCGGCGTCGCCTCTGCTGGAAAGTGGGACCGACTTCGTCGTTGCCGCCGCGACCGCATTGGCATCGGCGCCGCAATAGAGCGAGGCTGATACCGTTTTCACCGGACCCGGTGTTCCCAAAGCGGGAATGACGAGCCCGTCGAGCGCAACATTGAATTCTCCCTCCGGGGTAACGGCGACCCGACCGTGATTCAACACCCAGGGTAGGCCTCCAGCCACGACACTATGGAAGGGCGGATCGGTCGGCTTGCTGGGTGCCAGCGTGCTGTGCAGCGAACCCGCGCTTGCGCTCGCCCCGGCGCTGAGCGCGATCCCGCCGATAGCGGCCACCGCAACGATCGACGCGACGAGCGCTTTTCCTGGCTTGATCATCGGCGTCCTCCCGTTCAGTAGCGAGTTTCCATTCCCCTCTAAACACAGGTACGCCGTGCGGTTACGGCACACGGACCGGTCAGCTCATCAACAGGAAGTTCTCGAGCATCCGTTTTCCGCCCTGGGTCAGGATCGACTCGGGGTGGAACTGCACGCCCACCACCGGATGCTGGACGTGCCGCAAGCCCATCACCGTCCCATCGTCGGTCCAGGCGGTCAGCCGGAGCACCGCAGGCACCGTCTCCCGCAGGACTGCCAGGGAGTGGTATCGCGTCGCGGCAAACGGACTCGGCAGGCTGCGGAAGAATGCGTCACCGTCATGGTGGACGAGTGAAACCTTCCCGTGCATGAGCTCCGGTGCCGGACCGATCGACGCTCCATAGACATGCGCGATGCACTCGTGACCGAGACAGACACCCAGGATCGGAACCGAGGGACCGAGCTGGTGGATGACGTCGTTGCAGACGCCTGCTTCCAGCGGCGTCTTGGGCCCTGGCGACAGCACGATCGCGCGCGGAAAGAGCTCGGCCACATCCTCGACGGTGATCTCATCGTTGCGCCGCACGATCACCGGCGTCCCAAGCTCGCCAAGGTACTGGACCAGGTTGTAGGTGAACGAATCGTAGTTGTCGATGACGACCACGGACCGGCTCATGACACGTGTTCCAGTGCCTGCAGGAGCGCGGCCGTCTTGTTCTGGGTCTCCAGGAACTCCTGCTCGGGCTGAGAATCGGCGACGATTCCGGCCGCTGCCTGCACCGTGGCCTGACCATCTTTGATGACCGCGGTGCGGATGGCGATGCAGGTGTCGAGACTTCCTCCGAACCCCAGGTAGCCGAGGGCGCCCGCGTAGACGCCGCGCCGTTCCTGCTCCAGCTCGGCGATCACCTCCATGGCTCGAATCTTGGGAGCGCCGGTCACCGTCCCGGCCGGGAAGCAGGCGCGCAGCGCATCCATCGCGGTGCAATCCGCGCGTAGTCGCGCTTCGATGTTAGAGACCAGGTGCATGACATGGGAGTAGCGCTCGATCTGGAGCAGTTCGGTGACCTGCACGCTTCCGATCTCGGCAACCCGGCCGAGGTCGTTCCGGCCCAGGTCCACGAGCATGATGTGTTCCGCTCGCTCTTTCTCGCTCGCCTGCAGCTCTGCCTCGAGCCGACGATCGGCTTCGACATCCCGTCCGCGCCGCCGCGTGCCCGCAAGGGGCCGGTAGCGCAGCCGGCCCTCATCCACCGTCACCAGAATTTCCGGCGACGTCCCCAGAACCGTCATTCCGGGCAGCTGGAGGAAGTACATGTAGGGCGACGGGTTCAAGGCTCGGAGCACGCGATAGACGTCGAAGGCGTCGGCGGCGAAGGGGAGCGTGACTCGCTGCGCGATCTGCACTTGGTAGAGGTCACCGGCGCGGATGTAGGCCTTCGCCCGTTCCACCGCTGCGATGAATTCCGCGCGGGATCGCTGGGCCGAGGCGCGGATCGACCGCCGGCCCAAAGGCGCAGGAATGCTCTGCAGCCCGACAGGTCGCTGCAGGCGTGCCTCGAGCGCGTCGATTCGCGCAGCGGCTGCGGCATAAGCCTCCTCCGGCGCCCCATCGGAACGGCGGACATGGCTCACCAGCTTCAGGCGGTGCTGCACCTGGTCGAAGCAGAGCAGCGTGTCCGCGACCAGAAAGATCGCGTCCGGAACGCCGGTCGGATCCTCAACCGGCAGCGGCAGGCGCTCGAGGTGGCGGGCGGCGTCATAGGCGAGGTAGCCGACTGCGCCGCCACAAAATCGGGCCGGCAGGCCTTCGACCGGCTCGGCCTTGAATCCGGCGAGGTATCGTTCAACCGCGTCGAGTGGATCGAAGCCGGGCAGTTGCCGCCGGCCGCCGGCATCGATAACGGACGTCGATCCGTCCTTCACGGTGATGACCCCGATCGGGTCGGCCGCGACAAACGAGTAGCGGCCCAGGCGTTCCCCGCCCTCGACACTTTCGAGCAGGAAGGCTGGGCCGCTGCCGGCGAGGGCCCGATAGGCGATGACCGGCGTCAGCGTGTCGGCGAGCATCTCCCGGAACACGGGTACCAGCGGGGCGCGCCGCAGCCGCGCTTGCACCTCGTCGAGGCTGAGGGAGAGTTCTCGGGTACTGGTCGAGTCGATGATCGCTTGCATGTCTTTGCTCCTGGCGCGCCTGCATTCGTCGAGAAGGGGCCGGAGCGCCCGTCAGGACTGACGGGCCGGGACGGCAGCCGAGCGGCGCTAGCTCAGGGAGCCGGACCGGGCCGGCCTGGTCAGCGCAGAGCGCCATCGACGCCGAGACATGGTGCCCGATATCGTACGAAACCCGAGCCTCAGATGCAACCGAGGCGCCTAGCGTCTACCCAGCGTCCCACATACCTCAGCTCAGCAAGACCGCTAATTACGGACTTACTTCGTATCCCAAGTGGTCGAAGATCGCATCCAGAACGTCCTTACGAAGCTTCTCATCCTTAAGCTGGCCGAGCACCTTGCCGATGCGACGTTGCGAAATGGTCCTAATCTGGTGCGCCATAGCGATGCTATTCCTGCCTTGCGGTCCCGTCGTGCCAGCCGGCATAACGACTTCAGACGGATAAAGGTCTCTGCTTGTTCCTGAAAGGGGGATCACAGTTACATTGGGCAAGTTCTCGTTGAACTCGTCATTGCTGACGACCAGAACGGGTCTGGTGCCACCTTGTTCTGATCCTTCGACTGGATCAAGGCTGGCAAGTACGACATCCCACTGTCGGTAAGACATGGACGGGGCTGGTCAGCTAACTTGGCCTAGGGTTTCCCGGTCCGCTGTTTGGAACTGCTGTTCGACTTCGGTGATGTCCTTGAGAAAGGTCTTGTCGATGGACGCCATTTTCCAACGTTCCGATCTCTTGGCGCGTCTAAATTGCTGAAAGCGCTCCCAAATGGCGCCCTCAACCAGAGCATTCTTACTGCTCGCAAATCCTGATTCGACCATTTCGTCAATTGCGCGAATCACGCTGTCGTGAAGACTAAAAGTTCGTTTTTGAGACCTGACCGGCGCGTTTACAGCCATGCGATCACCACCCTCACCTGTCTTGTTTACTCTGGCGAACGGTAACACGCTACCTCCCGTTTGTCCACGGAATTTGCACCATACTCTTATGCCATAACCGGAACCATATTTTTAGTATTCCTGTTTCGATCTTCGTTGGGCAAGCTTGCATCTGGTGTTGCGGCGGAGTTCCGCACGGGTAACGGAAGTACGGACCCCTAAGTTTCTCGGCCCGCTCCTATAAGTGGACGCACAGTCCACTTCCCAGCACTCTTTACGATTACGTTTCTATATTGCTTCCAAAGGAACCGCTTATAGGCTCCTGTTCGAGGTTGCTTTTCAAGGGCAACCATGATATGGTTGCCCTGAAGGTTGCCCGCCGTCGGGACGGTGGGCCTGGTCGTAGACGATCGAAGATTCTCTTTAGAGAGGTGGCAAATGCCAGCAACTCGAACGGAAACGCCGGCCGGAATTCAGATCGAAACGGACGATTGGCTCATCGTGTGGGGAAACCAGCAGCTCGATCTCAACTGCAAGAAAGGGCGCAAGCATACCCGTCTCTGCGGAGACCCGCATATCTACACGGATGGAGCGTCCCCGATGGACTTTCCGACGCCGACCTTCTCATTCCTCCTGTCAGATGACACCCTCGTGGTTGCCGATGCTCCGGCACCAAATCAACCGCTTAATGACGTCCATGTCTTTACGACTGACGCACAGCATTTCGCCCTCGGCGCGAGCCCCACGTTCGATGACGTGGTCGGCACGGTCTTCCTCCAGCAACGGGACGGTTCGTTTTATGCAATCGTCTCGCGGGATGTCGGGACAGCTAACCCCAATCCAGTCCATAAGGCCTACACCGACTGCTGATTCGTCTTTGGAGGCTCGGCCGGAACCGAGCCTCCCTCTAGCCTTCTCGGTCTTGGGGAAGGTAGCCCTGCATATTTCAGAGGTCCAGCTCGCGGGCGATGATCTCGCGCATGATCTCGTTCGTCCCGGCGCCGATCGGCCCCAGCCGCGCATCGCGCCACGCCCGCGAGATTGGATATTCGTTCATGTAACCGTATCCGCCGTGAATCTGCAGCGCGCGGTCAGCGACCTTGACGTCCGCCTCGGTCGCAGCGATCTTGGCCATCGAGACCTCGCGCGTACAGCGAATTTTCTGCGAATGCAGCCAGAGCGCGTGGTAGGTCAGCTGCCGAGCCTGCTCGACGGTGAGCGCCATCTCGGCGATCTGGTGCCGGATCACTTGCATGTCGGTGAGCCGCTTGCCGAATTGGACCCGGTTGGCCGCGTAATCGATCGCCAGCTCCAGACTTCGCTGGGCGGAGGCGATCGCCATCAGCGCGATCCAGAGCCGCTCCCATTGGAAGTTGCCAACCGCCAGATAGAAGCCGTTGTTTTCCTCCCCAAGCCGGTTCTCAACCGGAACGCGGCAGTCCTGGAAGACGAGTTCGGCGGTATCCGAGGCTCGCCACCCGAGCTTGTCGAGCTTTCGCCCGACGCTGTAGCCGGGCGCATCGCGCTCGACCACCAGCAGCGTCAACCCCTGATGACCTCCCTCCGGCGTGGTCCTCGTCAGGACGACGACGGCATCGGCGTGGACGCCGTTGGTAATGAACATCTTGGCGCCGTTGACGATGTAGGAATCGCCATCACGACGCGCGCTGGTCTCGACGTGCGCGATGTCGGAGCCACCGGCCGGCTCGGTGATCCCGAGCGCGACGATCTTCTCTCCCTTGATGGCGGGGGCAAGCCAGCGCTGGCGCTGGGCATCCGATCCAAAGTCGTTGATCGGGGGCGTGGCGATCGCGACGTGGGCGCCGATCCCGGCGGCGACCCCACCAGAGCCACAGCGGCCAAGCTCCTCGAAGAGTACCGCCTCATAGATGACGCCGGCGTTGGTGCCTCCGTATTTCTCGTCGTACTTCAACCCCAGAAGGTCGAGGGCGGCAAATCGCTTGAACAACTCGCGAGGAAACTGGCCCTGCTGTTCCCACTCGTCGACATGAGGCCGAACCTCCTTATCAACGAACTGGCGGACCGTCCCTCGAAACTCTTCATGCTCGGCGCTAAAGAGCTGGGACCGGGTCGAGGCTACGTTTGCCAGTAGTTGACGAACTCCGGATACTCGGCGACGGTATCGCTGGCGATCTGCTCGGGAAGGCGGAGGAACATGCCCCGCCCCTCCGCGACGATGGTGCCGTCCATCAGCTCGACCGCCCCCGCGGCGTCGATCGCGCCGCGCCGCTCACGAACGATCTCTCCCCAGACCCGCAGCGGCTGGTCGACCGGCGCCGGCCGGCGATAGCGGACCTCCAGCTTCCCGGTCATCAGCCATTCCTGGCGCATGGCGCCCGTCCGGCTCATGGTCTCGTCGAGCATGGTGGCCAGCACCCCGCCGTGCAGCACGCCCGGAAAGCCCTGGAAGCGTTCTCGAGGCTGGTAGTCCGCCAGGATTCGATCGCCTTCCCGGCGGAAGGTCAAATTGAGCCCCGATTCGTTTTGCCGGCCGCAAGCAAAACACCGCTGGTATGTGGTTTCATCATTGAGTTTGTCGGGGTCTTGCACGGGCCTCGGACCAGTCTATCAGCGCATCTGGAGGGCATTCCGACGTGGACCGTCGTTCTGAGGCGCTCGCGCAACTGCTCGAAATCGCGCTCTCGGAGCGCTTCGCCATGCCGGTCATGCAGGTGCTGCAAGCCCTGCCCATCCCGGTCGCGATCATCGAGGCGAGAGAGCTGCGGCTGCTGGCAGTCAACGACGCCATGGCCGCCTTTTTCCATCGGCCCGACGCCGCCGGTCTCACCGTCACCTCCGTCCTTCCCCCCTCTCACCCGCTCTCCGATCCACGACCATATCGGCGGGCCACCGAATCGGCCGAGCCGTTCAGCGCGACGATCCTCGTCGACGGCCAGGCGTGGTCGTGGTTCATCCGCCCGCTCAAAGGCGAGGGTGAAACGGTCGACCACTGCCTGACTGGATTGGTGGTGCAGCCCGCCGCACCCCAGGATCTCGACGTCGCTCACTTGCGCGACATGAATGCGGCGAAGACGGAATTTCTCAATCTCGCCGCCCACGAGCTGCGCACGCCGCTTAGCGTGATCATCGGATATGGCTCGCTGCTGGCGCAGGGTGGCCTGAACGAGGAGCAGATCGACACCTACGTGCGGCCGGAGGTCGAGGGCCGCTGGGTCGGCACGATGGCCCTCTCCGAGCCGCAGGCCGGCTCC
>DAIPYJ010000032.1:26339-29158 GCA_036782775.1 Candidatus Dormiibacterota bacterium
GGGAACCAAGGGCAGCGTGGTCATCGACCGCGGCGGATACGACGTCTACGACTGGAAGGGCAAGCAGACGGACCAGTTCCGGACGGGACGACTGACGTCGTGGCCCGAACGGTCGGGACCGAGGCCCCACCGCCCGGATCAACAGTGAGAATCGACGTGGGGGGGGCGGGGCGGGTCTATGAGAGGGGGCGGCGGCTGAGCCGCTTGATCACCGACATGAGTTTGGTGGGGCGTCTCGATGAGCTGAGGAGCGCAATTGCCAGGGAGCGCGTCGATCTGGTTGAGCTGGTCGAACGCATTGTTAAAGACCAGCAGCGCCGGTATCCAGACCTGGCGATCGACCTGGACCTCAAGGTGTTGGAGGCGCCCGTCCAGGGAAATGCCTCCTGGCTGCACCTCGCCATCCAGGAACTGCTCGACAACGCGGTTCGCTTCCGGCCGATGCCGACCGGGCGGATCGGAATCACCGTCAGTCGCATTCAAAACGAGGTAACCTTGAGCGTCCTCGACGACGGCTTCGGAATTGATCCACGGCATCACGGCCAGCTGTTCAAGCGCTTCGCCCGACTGGAGACGCCCGAGAATTCCCACCTGATCGGCCTTGGAATCGGCCTCTATCTGGTACAGGAAGTCGCCCGCGCACACGGCGGCGCAATTGCCGTGAAGAGCGAGCCCGGCACAGGGAGTGAATTTCAGCTAAAACTGCCGTCTGCTGATCTATAGTGGAATCGTCCTGAAGGACGCCCATGCCTACAGTCATCCTGCTGGTGGCCTTCGCCTATTTGCTCGGGTCGGTCCCCAATGGCTGGGTCGTGATGAAGGTCTACCGCAACCTCGACGTCCGCAAGCTTGGCAGCGGAAACATCGGCGCCGCCAACGTTTTTAGGGCCGGCGGACACGGGGCGTTTGCGGCGACGGTCGTCCTTGATGCCCTGAAGGGGTTCATCCCGGTGATGCTTGGCATCCTCCTCGGCCTCGGTAACCAGGAATGGGCGCTCGCCGCGATCGGGCTGGCGGCGGTGATGGGACACACCTGGTCGATTTACCTCCGCTTCCGGGGTGGTAAAGGCGTCGCGACGTCCGGCGGCGTCATGCTGGCTCTGGCGCCCGTCATGCTCGTCATCTCGGTGCTCAGCTGGTTCCTCACCGCACGCCTGACTCGGCTGGCATCGCTCTCGTCGCTGGTGGCGGCGGGCGTCGGCCTGCTCAGCCTGATCGTCCTTCACTTCGTGAACTGGACGCTGTGGCGGCCGGTCGGCTGGTCGGTCATCATCCTCGGCGTCGTCCTGGTTGGTCTGATCTCTTACCGGCACCGCCTCAACATCGGGCGGCTGGCCACCGGGCGCGAGCTGAAACTCACCGCCGACTAATGCCCGACCGCGCTAGCGCACCGGCATTCCGTTTTCTCTTTTTCGGCGCCGGGGCAGTCGGCTCGCTGCTTGGCGCAAGGCTGGCGCAAACCGGCAGCGAGGTGACGCTGGTCGGCCGCCAGCCGCACGTCGAAGCCGTCTCCCGCGGGGGCGTGCGCCTGGTGCAGGCCGGCAAAGTCAGTAGCCAGTCGGTTCTCGCTGCACGTCCCAGCGTTGCCGAGGCGGGCGGCCCGTTCGATTACGTCTTCCTGACCGTGAAGGGCTACGACACGCTCGACGCGCTCGAGCAGCTCGAACCGGTGCTGCGGCCGGGGACGATTCTGGGGAGCTTCCAGAACGGCGTCGGCAACGAGGAAGCGATCGCATCGGCGCTGCCAGACCAGGCGCTGGTCGCCGGGAGCCTGACGGTTCCGGTCAGCCTCGACGAGCCGGGGACGGTTCAGCTGCACTCACGCAGCGGCGGCGTCGCGCTGGCACCCGTCTCCCCGGAGGTCAACGTCGGGCCGCTGGTGCGCAAGCTCCACGACGCCGGGCTCAAGGCAGGCCGCTACGCCGATTTCCGCTCGATGAAATGGTCGAAGCTCTTGTTCAACATCCTGGGCAATGCCCAGAGCGCAATCCTCGACCTTCCGCCGGCTGAGATCTTTGCCGACAGCGAGCTCTTCCGCTACGAGCGCGCGGCGTTCCGCGAGGCCGCGACGGTGATGCAGCGCATGAGGGTCCCCGCCGTCCAGCTGCCGGGCCTTCCGACCCCGCTCTTGCGTTGGGCGATGAACCTGCCCTCATGGCTGGCTCAGATGCTGCTCGAGCCGCGGCTCGGTGGCGCCAGGGGAAGCAAGATGCCGTCACTCTGGTGGGACCTCAGCCGCAACAAGGGAAAGACTGAGGCGGCTTACCTCAATGGCGCCGTCGTCGATGCCGGACGCCGGTTCGATGTGCCGACGCCGGTCAACTCCGTCCTCTGGGCGATCCTCGAGAAGTGCACCAAGCTGCCCACTGAGTGGGACAGCTACCGTCAGCAGCCTGAACGATTGAAGGCGCTGCTGCGAACCGCCATCCGACTGTAAACCCTGTCCCTCCGTCTCCCTCCCCCGGCTTGGCCCGGGGATTGCGGGGAGAGGGCAGGGCGAGGGGGCGATGCCGGATCATGCCCTCTCCGGCCCCCTCACCCCTCCCTCTCCTCCGCCGGCCAGCGGGGGAGGGGGAGAAAAAGGCGGGGCCGGGGTTTCGTGGACCGACCTGATAAAACCCCCATGCTCAGTTCAGGCGACCGGAATTGCCGAGATGGATCTCGGCGAAGTGCGCGTGGCTGTCCTTCAGGTCGAGCGGGATCGACCCGCGCGCGAGGGTCGTGCCGCTGGCGATCTCGGCGAGGCGGAACTCGAAGCTCTCGGGAAGATCGATGCGCGCACGATGCTCGGCGCCGGTGACCGGGTTGCGGATCGGCTC
>DAIPYJ010000032.1:29208-29417 GCA_036782775.1 Candidatus Dormiibacterota bacterium
ACCGACCACAGACCAGATCGTCGCCATCGGCTCGGTCTCCTCGCCCGACAGGATCGCGACGAGCGCCGCGCGCTGCTCGGGGTCGGCGCGCTCGTCGATGACGAGCTGCATCGTGCCGTTGCCCTCGTGGATCGCGCCGGGCCAGGCGACGATCAGCGCCGCCTTGAGGCCGTCGAGCCGGGTCTCGCCAAAATGGCCCTCGTGGATCT
>DAIPYJ010000033.1:0-13749 GCA_036782775.1 Candidatus Dormiibacterota bacterium
GGATGTCGGCGGCGGCGACGCGTCCGGCGATCCGCTCGAACAGCGGCTCGGTCAGCGCGCGCTCCTCCGAGATCTCGGTGACCCACACGCCCGAGGTGGTGCCGCAGTCTTCGGTGCGCACGATGACGTCCTGCGCCACGTCGACGAGACGACGGGTCAGATAGCCCGAGTCCGCGGTGCGGAGCGCGGTGTCGGCGAGACCCTTGCGGGCGCCGTGCGTGGAGATGAAGTACTCGAGCACGGTCAGCCCTTCGGAGAAGTTGGCCTTGATCGGCAAGTCGATGATGCGGCCGGTCGGGTCGGCCATCAGGCCGCGCATGCCCGCCAGCTGCCGGATCTGCTGCACATTCCCTCGGGCTCCCGAGTTGGCCATCATGAACACCGGGTGCAGGGAATCGAAGCTCTTCATGGTCGCGGCGGTGACTTCCTCGGTCGCCTCGGTCCAGAGGTCGACCGTCTGGTTGTAGCGCTCGTCGTCGGTGATGAGCCCACGGCGGAACTGCTGGTCGATGTCGCCCAGCTTCTTCTCGGCGCCGGCCAGGATGTTGGCCTTGCCTGCCGGCGTCTTGATGTCCATCGCGGAGATGGTGATTCCAGCTTTGGTTGCATAGGCGAAACCGAGCCGCTTGATGTCATTGGCGACGCGCGCCGTCAGCTCGTTGCCATGAAGGCGGAAGACCTCGGCAACGATCGCCCGCAACGCCTTCTTGTCGAAGACGCGGTTCTGGAAGGTCATCGGTTCGCCGTGTCCCTCCGCCGGCCGCACGCCGAGCGGCAGGACGGTGTTGAAGAGCACGCGCCCGGGTGACGTCCGGACCAGCTGGCCGTCGATGCGAACCCGGACTTCTTCCTGGACGGTGACGCGCTTGTTGTCGAGCGCGAGCAGGACCTCCTCGGCCGAGCCGTAGGTGGGGAGCTGCTGGTCCTTCTTGTCCGGCGTCGCCTTGACCATCGTCAGGTAGTAGGTGCCGAGCACGATGTCCTGGGTCGGGCTGATGACCGGATGGCCATCCGACGCCGACAGGATGTTATTCGAGGACATCATCAGGTTCTTGGCTTCTGCGATGGCGCCCGAGAAGAGCGGCACGTGGACCGCCATCTGGTCGCCGTCGAAGTCGGCGTTGAAGGCCGTGCAGACCAGCGGGTGGATCTGGATCGCCGAACCCTCGACCAGCACTGGCATGAAGGCCTGGATGCCCAAGCGGTGCAGCGTCGGCGCGCGGTTGAGGAGCACCGGATGCTCCTTGATCACCTCGTCGAGCACGTCCCACACCTCGGGGCGGACGCGCTCTACCATGCGCTTGGCCGACTTGATGTTTTGCGTGTAGCCCTTGCTCACCAGCTCGCGCATCACGAACGGCTTGAAGAGCTCGAGCGCCATCTTCTTGGGCAGCCCGCACTCGTGCAGCTTCAGCTCGGGACCGACCACGATCACGGAACGGCCCGAGTAGTCGACACGCTTGCCGAGCAAGTTCTGGCGGAACCGCCCCTGCTTGCCCTTGAGCATGTCGGAGAGCGACTTCAGCTTGCGGTTACCGGTCCCGGTGATAGCGCGGCCGCGGCGGCCGTTGTCGATCAGCGCGTCGACCGCCTCCTGCAGCATGCGCTTCTCGTTGCGGACGATGATCTCGGGCGCGCCGAGCTCGAGCAGGCGCTTCAGCCGGTTGTTGCGGTTGATGACACGTCGGTACAGGTCGTTCAGGTCCGAAGTGGCAAACCGGCCACCGTCAAGCTGCACCATCGGGCGCAGTTCCGGCGGAATCACCGGCAGCACATCGAGGATCATCCAGGTCGCGGACGCCCCGGACTTGCGGAAGGCCTCGACGACCTTGAGGCGCTTGATCGCCTTCTGGCGCTTCTGGCCCGAGGTCGACTTCGACTCTTCGCGAAGGATGGCGGCCTCCTGCAGCAGATCGATTCGCGCCAGGAGGTCGTGGATCGCCTGCGCGCCGATGCCCGCCTTGAACACCTTGCCGAATTTTTCGGTGAACTCGCGGAACTCCTGATCGGTCAGCAGCTGCTTGACATAGAGCTGCTCGAGCTGGGTCTTGGACGACTCGATATCACCCGAGAGGCCCTCGGTGTCCTTCTTCAGGCGATCGTCGAGCTCGCCGGACTTCTTCTCGAAATCCTCGCGCCAGCGAGCGATCTCCTCGTCGGACTTGCCCTTGAGCTCCTGCTGGCGCTTCTTAGTCGCGGCCTGGACGGCATCGATCTTCTTCTCGACCTGCTTGGGCAGCTCGCGCGCGAGCTTGTCCTCGAAGAGGGTGCCCTTGGGGATGATGACTTCTTCGTCATCGCCCTCGCCGATCGTGAAGTTGGTGGCCGCCTTCTTTCCTTTCTGCGCCTTGATCTTGTCGACGAGCTCCTTCGCCCGGGAGGTCATCGCGTCGACGGTTTCGTCGAGCGTCTCCTCCAGCGCCTTGATCTTGCCCTTGGTGTCGTCCTGCTTGGCCTTGATCTTCTGGTCGAGCTCTTCCTTCAGCTCCTTGACCGATGCGTCGCGCTCCTCCTGGAGCTTGAGCACGCGGTCGCTGTGCTGCGGGGAAGACTTCGAGAGGTATTCCTTGCGCGCGTCCTCGTCGATGTGGGTGACGATGTAGTTCGCGAAGTAGAGCACCTTCTCGAGGTTGCGCGGGGACATGTCGAGCAGGAGGCCCATCCGCGACGGAATCCCTTTGAAATACCAGACGTGGCTGACCGGCGAGGCCAGCTTGATGTGCCCCATCCGCTCGCGCCGCACCTTGGAACGGGTGACCTCCACGCCGCACTTGTCGCAGATGATCCCCTTGTAGCGATAGCGCTTGTATTTGCCGCAGTGGCATTCCCAGTCGCGCTGGGGCCCGAAAATCCGCTCGCAGAACAGCCCATCGCGCTCCGGCTTCAGGGTGCGGTAATTGATCGTCTCCGGCTTGGTGACCTCGCCGTGCGACCACGACAGGATCGTCTCCGGCGATGCCAGAGACAGCTTGAGCGCGTCGAAATTCTCCAGTTTCAGTGTCATGTGCTACCTCAAAGAATCCAGCGGATTTTGCGCGGCGCGCGGCGCCCCGGTGGCCCACTGGTCGGATTCGTCGATCTCGTCGCGCTCGAGGTTGATACCCAGATCGAGCGGCATCTCGCTCATGTCGTCTTCGGACAGGATCACCTGCTTCTCGCCGTCGGACTGGATCTCGACGCCCAGCGCGAGGCCTTCGAGCTCCTTGACCAGAACCCGGAACGATTCCGGGATCCCGGCCTCCAGCGTGTTCTCGCCCTTGACGATCGCCTCGTAGGCCTTGACCCGGCCCACGATGTCGTCGGACTTGACCGTGAGGATCTCCTGCAGGATGTGCGACGCGCCGTAGGCTTCGAGCGCCCACACCTCCATCTCGCCGAACCGCTGCCCGCCGAACTGCGCCTTGCCGCCGAGCGGCTGCTGCGTCACCAGCGAGTAGGGGCCGGTCGAGCGGGCGTGGATCTTGTCCTCGACCAGGTGGGCCAGCTTCAACATATAGATGTAGCCGACCGTGACCTCATGGTCGAACTGCTCGCCGGTACGCCCGTCGCGCAGCGTGATCTTGCCCGACTCGGGAAGACCTGAGCGAACCAGCTCCGACTCGATCGTCTCCTCCGACGCGCCGTCGAAGACGGGCGTCGCCACCTTCAGGCCAAGCGCGTGCGCGGCCCACCCGAGGTGGGTCTCCAGCACCTGGCCGAGGTTCATGCGGCTTGGCACGCCCAGCGGGTTGAGCACCAACTCGACCGGCTGGCCATCGGGCAGGTAGGGCATGTCCTCGACCGGCAGGATCCGGGCGATGACGCCCTTGTTGCCGTGGCGCCCGGCCATCTTGTCGCCCTGGGCGATCTTCCGCTTCTGGGCGACATAGACCCGCACCAGCTGGTTGACGCCCGGAGCGAGCTCATCCTTGGTTTCGCGGCTGAAAATCTTGACGTCGACCACGATGCCGCGCTCGCCGTGCGGCACCCGCAGCGACGAATCGCGGACCTCGCGCGCCTTCTCGCCGAAGATGGCGCGCAACAGGCGCTCTTCGGCGCTCAGCTCCGACTCACCCTTGGGCGTGATCTTGCCGACCAGGATGTCGCCGGGATGCACTTCCGCGCCGATATAGACGATGCCGCGCTCGTCGAGGTTCTTGAGCGTCTCGTCGGAAACGTTGGGAATGTCGCGCGTGATCTCCTCCGGTCCGAGCTTGGTGTCGCGCGCCTCGATCTCGTACTCCTCGATGTGGATCGAGGTGTATTTGTCGTCGCGCACCACCGACTCGGAGATCAGGATCGCGTCTTCGTAGTTGTAGCCCTCCCAGGGCATGAACGCGACCAGGATGTTCCGGCCCAGCGCTAGCTCACCTTCCGAGGTCGCCGGCCCGTCGGCCAGCGGCTGCCCCGCCGTCACATGCTCCCCGGCCTTGACGATGACCCGCTGGGAGAGACAGGTGCCTTGGTTGGAACGTTCGAACTTGTGGATCGGATACCACTGCTCTTCCGAGCCATCGTCCGGCTTGAGCAGGATGCCGAGCTCGCGCTTGAAGCTGTCCAGCTTGGCCGCGACGGAATCGGCGGGCGGCGGCGCACCGCAGGACACGATCGTGCCGGCGTTCTTCGCAATGATCAGCTCGCCGGAGTCCTTGGCGGCTGCGCCTTCCATGCCGGTGCCGACGATCGGCGCCTCGGTCACGACCAGCGGCACCGCCTGGCGCTGCATGTTCGATCCCATCAGGGCCCGGTTGGCGTCGTCGTGCTCGAGGAACGGGATCAGCGCGGTCGCGACCGAGACCGTCTGCTTGGGCGAGACGTCCATGTACTCGATCCGGTTGACGTCCGCCACCAGGAACAGGTTCTTGGTGCGAGCGGTCGTGCGCTCCTCGACGAAGTGACCCTGCGCATCGACGGGCGCATTCGCCTGCGCCACGATGTAGCGGTCTTCCTCATCGGCGGAGAGGAACTGGATCTCATTCGACACCCAGGGCGTGATCGGCACCTCGCCGACCTTCGCCTTGACCAGCGCGTCGACCGTCTCCTGATCGAGCACATCGCCCTTCTTGGCCAGCTTGGCCCGCTTGTTGGAGGGCTCGAACACGTCCTCGCGAACCGTCTGCCCCACCAGCTTCTCGCGATGCGCCTTGTCGGCGGGCATGTCGCTGTAGACACGCCGGAACGGGGTTTCGATGAAGCCGTACTCATTGACCCGCGCGAAGGTCGCCAGCGAGCCCATCAGGCCGATGTTCGGGCCTTCCGGCGTCTCGATCGGGCAGATGCGGCCGTAGTGCGAGTGGTGGACGTCGCGGACGTCGAAGCCGGCGCGCTCGCGCGAGAGACCGCCCGGGCCCAACGCCGACAGGCGCCGCTTGTGGGTCAGCTCGGCCAGCGGGTTGGTCTGGTCCATGAACTGCGAGAGCTGGCTCGAGCCGAAGAATTCCTTGATGGCGGCGACGACCGGCCGCGCGTTGATCAGCGAGGCTGCGGTCACGGTGGCCGCGTCGCAGATCGTCATCCGCTCCTTGATGATCCGCTCCATGCGGATCAGGCCCATCCGGAACTGGTTCTGCAGCAGCTCGCCCACGGCACGCACCCGGCGGTTGCCGAGGTGGTCGATGTCGTCGGGCTCGCCGGCGCCATTGTTGAGCTCGATCAGCTTGCGGATGATCGCAATGAAATCGTCGTTCGACAGGGTCCGGACATTCATGTCGGTGCCCAGGCCCAGCCGGCGGTTCAGCTTGAAGCGGCCGACCTTCGAGAGGTCGAAGCGCCGCGGATTGAAGAACAGGGCGGTCATCAACGCCCGCGCGTTGTCGACGGTTGGCGGGTCGCCCGGCCGGATCTTCTTGTACATCTCGACCAGGGCGTCGTTGACGTCGGTCGAGGAGTCCTTCTCCAGGGTCGACTGGATGAACTTGTGCTCGGGATTTCTGTCGACGTCGGCGAACAGTGCCTTGATCTCGTTGTTGCTGCCGTAGCCGAGCGCGCGCACCAGCGTCGTGACCGGAATCTTCCGCTTGCGGTCGATCTTGACCGTCAGGACGTCCTTGCCCGAGGTCTCGATCTCGAGCCAGGCGCCGCGGTTGGGGATGAGCTTGGCGGCATACAGCATCCGGCCCGAGGCACGGTCCTCGCTCGAGGTGAAGTAGATGCCGGGGGAGCGGACCAGCTGGGAGACGACGACGCGCTCGGTGCCGTTGACGATGAAGGTGCCTTCCTCGGTCATGATCGGGAAGTCGCCCATGAAGACTTCCGATTCCTTGATCTCGCCCGCGTTCTCGCCGGTACGGATCGTGAGCCGGGTGTTGATCCGAAGCGGCGCCGCATACGTCATGTCGCGGTTGCGGCACTCTTCCTTGTCGAACTTGGGCTGGCCGAACTCGTAGTCGAGGAATTTGAGCTCATAGTTCTTCCCCGTGTAGTCGGTGATGGGGTTGATCTCTTCGAAGAGCTCGCGGAGACCCTCGCGCTTGAACCAGTTGAAGGAGCGCAGCTGCGTCTCGATCAGGTTGGCCACCGGCAGCATCTCGGGGATGCGGCCGAAGGTGACGCGAGAGCCGTTAGAGGAAGGCTGAATCATGGACTCTCCTTTCAGATGAAGCGGGAATAAATGGTGGGCAGGCAGGTAGTGCTAGGGACGCGGAAAGGCAACCCGGGAAGCACCGAACGGCAATAGTACCGTAAGGCTACCCATCCTGTCAAGGACGCAAACGTCTGCGTCGCGAAACTTGCGCTTCGCGATCGGGCCTCGGGGCCGGTTCCCCGAGGAGAGGCTCGACCGGGTCAGAACGCCGAACGAAGCCGATTCAGACTAATCGCGGGTAGTCTAGCACCCCCCGCCGGCCAAATGGAAGGGTTTTGGGCCCCTCCTCTACTGGTTGAACGGGTTTTCGGTGAAGCCGTCAAAACCGGGGATCGGCACCCCCATGACCCAGCTGACGAAGGCCAGGATCGCCCCCAGGATCAGCACGAAGAACAGCATCCACTTCAGCACAGCCCGATCTCCCTGCGAATACAACGGTGCGGCGGTCCCCGGCCTGCCCCTCCCCTACAGCCACCCCCGCCGCAGGTAATAGACGATCTGGCCGGCGGTGATCGCCACCATCCCGGCCAGGGCCACCCAGAACGTCCAGGCCAGGCCAATGTGCCCCACCAGGAAGCCGAAGTTCATGCCGAAAAAGCCGGTGAGAAACGTCAGCGGCAGGAAGAGCGTGGCAAACACCGTAAGCCGGGTGATCCGCAGATTCAGCCGGTTCGAGACCGTCGACAGGTAGACGTCCATGGCGCTGCTGAGGACATCGCGCAGCGAGTCCACCGTCTCGTATTGCCGCACCAGGTGGTCGTAGACGTCGCGGTAATAGATCGACATCTCGCGCGGAAAATCGGTCAGCGCGGTTTCGTCACCGGCGCCGCCCAGGGCCGCGGTCGTCAGCCGCTGGAAGACGTCGCGCTGGGCGCCCAGCACCTTGCGCAGATCGACGACCGTCCGCTTGAGGTCCGACAGCTCGGCCAGGTTCGCGGTGTCGGGGCTCTGCAAGATGCGCTCCTCCACCTCATCGCTGTTGTCGTCCAGGTGGTCGATGACCGGGAACAGGGAATCGACCAGCTGGTCGACGACCAGATAGAAAAGGTAGGCCAGCTTTCGATGCGTGACATCCGGGTTGGCCTTGATGCGCTCGCGCAGCCGGTCGAGCGGCTCGGATGGCTCCAGGTGAACGGACACCAGGTACTGGCTGGACAGAAAGATGTGGTGCTCCCGGATTTGCACCCGGTTCCCTTGCGGCTCTGCGGTGAAGAGCACGACGAAGGCGTACCCGGTGTACTCCTCGAGCTTGGGACGCTGGTTCTGGTGGCGGATGTCCTCCAGCGCCAGCTGGTGAAACCCGAACGTCTCGGACAGCAGCGCGTAATCCGATTCGTCGGGCGCCTCGATGTCCAGCCAGAAGCCGCGCTTCCCCTCGCGGAGGCAGGCCGAGATGTCGCCCGGAACGGGCTCGATCTCGGGCCCCTGCGTCGCGACGAGGTAGCGGGCTACTTGATTTCGGCTGAGGCGCCGGCGTCCTTGAGCTTCTTCAGAACGCCCTCCGCCTCTTCGCGGTTGATGCCCTGCTTAACCGGCTTGGGCGCCTGGTCGACCAGGTCCTTGGCTTCCTTCAGGCCGAGGCCGGTGATCTCGCGAACGACCTTGATGACGCCGATCTTGGCATCGCCCGGCGAGGTCAACACGACCTGGAACTCGGTCTGCTCGGCCTCAGGCGCGGCCGCTGCCGCTCCACCGCCGGCCGCTGGTGCCGCCGCAACGGCGACCGGCGCCGCCGCCGTGACGCCAAACTCGGTCTCGATGGCCTTGATGGCGTTCATCACGTCCACCACGGTCCATTCCTTCAGGCTCGAAACGAAATCGTCGACACTGACTTTTGCCATTGGTTCCTCCTAACTGGCGGCCGCTGGAGCGGCCGGTGATGGTGATTCTTTCTGCGTGCGAACGGCGTCGAGCGTGCGAGCGAATTTCGAAAGCGGCGCCTGCAAAATGCTGGCCAGGTTCCCCAGCGGGGCCTGCATCGCGCCGAGCAACCGGCTGAGTAGGATCTCGCGCGACGGAAGATCGGCCAGCTCGACCACGGTCTCGGCTTTGATCACCTGGCCTTCGAGCAGTCCAGCCTTGATCGCCATCTTGCGATTGGCCCGGATGTAGTCGTTGAGGATGCGGGCGGGCGCCGAAACGTCCTCGCCGGCGAATAGCATCGCGATCGGGCCGACCAGCTCGCTGCTGAGCGGCTCGTATCCCGCAGCCTTGGCGGCGCGCCGGGCCAGCGTGTTCTTGACGACCACCATCTCGATACCGCCGTCGCGCAGCTTGGTGCGCAAATCGCGCATCTGGCCGACCGTCATCCCGCGATAATCCGCGAGCACGGCAGTGGACGACGCCTTCAAGCGGGCGGTGAGATCGGCGACCGACTCGGCCTTCAGCGCCTTCTTATCGACTTTTGCTTCTTTCTTGGTCGCGGTTGCCAATAAAAAACCTCCTTCGCACCAGGCGAGGAGGCCTCATCAGCTTCGGCCTCGCCTGCGCTGGACATTAAGCCGGCTTTGCCGGCACCAGCGGTCTTCGGCTATTTAGATGTCGCGGGTCGAGAGTATACCACGGAAATTTTCCCTCTCCCCTCTCGGAAGAGGGCAGGGTGAGGGGGACTAACCGATCGCCTTGACAGCCCCGGCGATCAGTTGCTTGACGGCCGGCGCGCCGGCTTTGTCCGCCGAGGTTAGCTTCACGTGGCGGATGCCCTTGCCGTCCCCCTCGAGCAGGCCGTCGGGATCGGGCAGCTGCGCCCCGTTGGCGAGCCCCAGGTTGACCCGCTCCCGCTGCGGTGAGATCACCGCGAAGACGCTTTTCATATCCGTTCCGGTCCCGTACTGGATCACCTTCCAGCCTGGATAGACCTTCTCGGTCGCCTTCGGCATCACCGACAGGATCGTCTCGCGGGCCTTGACGGCGATCTCCCGGACCTGCGGCGAGTAGCCCTTGAGAAAGGTGTCGACCGCAGGATCGCCCGTCTTGACGTTTGGCATGGTGCTCCCGCCGTTAGCTCATGCGGCCGGCAAGCGCCGGATCGACGGGGACGCTGGGGCCCATGGTCGGCGAGAGGTAAACCGATTTCAGGTACTGGCCTTTCGCCGACGCCGGTTTGGCGCGGACGACGGCATCCATCAGCGCCGCCAGGTTGTCGCGCAGCTGCGACTCGGTATAGGACGCCTTGCCGATGTTGCTGTGGATGATGCCGGTCTTATCGACGCGGTACTCGATCCGTCCGCCCTGGATGTCGCTCACCGCTTTGGCGATATCGAAGGTGACCGTGCCCGCGCGCGGATTGGGCATCAGGCCGCGCGGGCCGAGGATCTTGCCCAGCCGCCCGACCTGGCCCATCATGTCCGGGGTCGCCAGCGCGACGTCGAAGTCGAGCCAGCCTTCCTGGATGCGCTTGACCAGATCTTCTCCGCCGACATGGTCGGCGCCGGCCTGCTGCGCCTCGCGCGCCTTCTCGCCGGTGGCGAACACCAGGACCCGCCGCTTCTTTCCGGTTCCATGCGGCAGGACCACCGACCCGCGCACCATCTGATCGGCGTGGCGTGGGTCGACGCCCAGTCGCAGGTGCGCCTCGATGGCGCCGTCGAACTTCGAGGTCGAGCTCTTCAGGACCAGCCGCACCGCGTCATCGGGCGCGTACTGCTCAGCCCGGTCGATCGCCTTGGCAACGGCCTCGTACTTCTTGCCGCGCTGCTTCGGCATTAGCTCGCCACCTCGATGCCGAGCGACCGCGCCGTGCCCTCGACCATCTTCATGGCGGCCTCGACGTCATAGGCGTTGAGGTCCTTGAGCTTGAGCTGCGCGATGTCGCGAACCTGCGACTTCGTGACTTTGCCCACCTTCTCCTTGTTCGGCTTCGCCGAGCCCTTCTCGACGCCGGCGGCCTTCTTCAAGAGCGCGGCCGCGGGCGGCGTCTTGGTGATGAAGGTAAAGGTGCGGTCTTCAAAGATCGTGATCTCGACCGGGATCACCTGGCCCGCCATCGACGCCGTCTTGTCGTTGTAAGACTTGACGAACTCCATGATGTTGACGCCGTGCGGACCGAGCGCGGTGCCGACGGGCGGCGCGGGCGTCGCCTTGCCGGCCTCGAGTTGGATCTTGACGTTCGCCTTGACTTTCTTCTTCGCCATTACTTGAGCCTCTCGACTTGCAGCAGGTCGAGCTCGACCGGGGTCTCGCGGCCGAACATGTTGACCAGCACCTTGAGCTTGCCCTTGTCGGCATTGATCTCATCGACCTTACCGTGGAAGTCGCTGAACGGCCCGTCGATGACGCGCACGTTCTCGCCGACCTGGTATTCGACCCGGACCTTCGGCGCCTCCTGCTTCATGACCTTCTGGATGCCCTTGATCTCCTTTTCCTGGAGAGGCACCGGCTTGTTACCCGAGCCGACGAAGCTGGTCACGCCCGGCGTGTTGCGCACGACGTACCAGGATTCGTCCGACATGATCATGTGCACCAGGATGTAGCCCGGATAGGTGCGCTTCGCGACGTGGCGACGCTGCCCATCCTTGATCTCGATGACGTCCTCGGTCGGCACCAGGACGTCGAAGATGCGGTCGTGCATATCCATCGAGTCGACGCGCTTCATCAGGTTGTTTCGCACCTTGTCTTCGTGGCCCGAGTAGGCGTGCACGACGTACCAGCGCGGTTCGCCTTCGGCGGCCGCAGCCGGCTTGCCCGCCTCCGCGGGCTCGATCGCGGCCGGCGGTGCGGAGGGCGTTTCCGGCGGCGCGGGATGGCCTTCGCCGACGGTGACGCGTTCGCCGGTCCAGACGCGGCCGGTCTCAGCCGCTTCCTTCGGCGGCGTGCGCCGGCGTGAGGTCTTGGCGGCAGCAGGCGCGGCGGCCTCCTGCGGCCGGCCGTTCTTCGGCTCGTTCATCTGTGCTGCATCATTCATGGCTTTGGGAACTCCACTTTGACGAGGGTCTGCGTCAGGACGTAGTCGATCAAGCCGAGCATGATCGATACCACTACCACGGTGACGATGACGACAAACGTCATGGTGCGCAGCTCCGCCCAGCTGGGCCAGATGACCTTGCGCAGCTCGCCGAAGATGTCTTCGAAGTTGCGGATCAGCCCGCGACGCTGCGCCGGAGTCGTGCGTTGCATTCTGTTAGCTCTCGGGTCGGTCGGAAGGGTCCGGGCCATGAACGTTATACCTGAGCCTGGCAGGGGTGGAGCGACTCGAACGCCCGACCCGCGGTTTTGGAGACCGCTGCTCTACCAGCTGAGCTACACCCCTTCGCCGGTCGGCGCCAACAGTATAAGAAGGATGCGCCCACGCTACTTGGTCTCCCGGTGCGCCGTGTGCTTCCGGCAGCGGGGGCAGAACTTCTTGATCTCGAGCCGGTCGGGGTCGTTTTTCTTGTTCTTGACCGTCGTGTAGTTGCGTTCCTTGCAGGTCTGACACTGCAGGGTGATGATCGAGGCTAAGGCAGGCATCTAAGTCTCCAGGGGTAAAAGATCGCCAAACACAAAAAAGACCTAGCTTCCGCTAGGCGAGATCAAACAATACCACACTTTTACCCAAAAGGCAATGCGGTAATCGCCTAAAGCGCCGATACCACTTATATATGCACCGATCCTCCCCTCCCCCTGCGGAGCGGGGGGAGGGTCAGGGTGGGGGGCTGGGTTAGTACTGAACGACGACGGTGGTGCCGATCGGGGTCCAGCCCCAGAGGAAGGCCATCGGGCTGTAGGGCACGTTCACGCAGCCGTGGGTGCCGTTATAGATGTTCGAGCCGGGGCCGTACCACGAGCGCCACGGCGCGTCGTGGATGAAGTAGCCGCCGCCGATGAACTCCATCGCCCAGTTCACCCAGGACGGCGGGTAGTAATACGGGCTGCCGTAGGGCCAGGGCGAGATCATCTCGTATGGCGCGTAGCGCGCGAACACGTGGTAGACACCGGGAGGCGTCGGCAGGGCAGGCCGGCCGGTCGCGACATAGGTCGTGAGCACCGCATTCCCGTCCTGGTAGGCCGTCAGGACCTGGCGTGAGAGGGAAACCACGATCAATTTCCCCGAGCCGGCGTTGTACGCGATCGGCTGCATCTGCTTGGTCGTGATCGCGCTGGCCAGCTGCTGCTTCTGCTGATACAGCTGCGACGCCAGGCTGTTGAACGTGCCCTGGTCGCCGGCCGCATTGAGCTGGCCGGCCAGGTAGTTGATGGTGCTCGGGCTGTTGCCGACCGACGCGCCGATCGACTCCGCCGTCGCCAGCGTCGCCCGCGTCGCCGACAGCTGGTTGAACGCATTGCTGC
Organism: Candidatus Dormiibacterota bacterium; assembly: GCA_036782775.1. Taxonomy (GTDB): domain Bacteria; phylum Chloroflexota; class Dormibacteria; order CF-121; family CF-121; genus CF-13. Next base: position 12,830 of record DAIPYJ010000033.1, read on the forward strand.
GGCTGTCGAGCAGCGCCTGGATGCCGGCCGCTGTTTGCTGCAGCTGGCTTAGGATCGGCGAGAGTCCGTCCGCTCCGTGCGCTGACGGGATGGCGGCGGTCTCCGAGTTCAGCTGCGCCTGGAAGCCGGCCAGGCTCAGCTGCGGATACTGCCCCGCGTTCGCGAGCAGCGACTGGACGTTCTGCGCCGCCGCGTCGACCTGGCTGCGAGCCGCCCGATAGGCGACCATCCGGCCGTCGAGGATCGTGTACTGGTTGCTGAGGACCGAGGCCAGCGCCATCAGACCGTTGGGCGTCGAGGCGAAGCTCGAGAAGTCGGTAAAGCGTGAGCTGCTGATGTCGAGACCGTCGGTCGAGACGCCCGCCGTTTGCGCCTGCGCGACCGCGGCGTTCCAGCGGTGAATCTGCCGCTGCAGCGCGTCCTGGCTTTCGCTGATCTGCTCCTGGTAGAGCGCCTGCAGTTCGGTGTGCAGCTGACTGAGCGTGTCGAGCTTGTCGTGCTCGGTGACGGGCGCCTGCCACCAGGCTGACGGTTTCATCGCCTGGACCTGCGCGAGGCGCCACGTCATGGTGTCGGCGATCTGCGGTTCCAAACCACCGGCGACAGCTGACGCGAGCGACTGGCTGAAGGTGGCCTGCGCCTGGTCGACGCTTCCCTGCAAGAAGTTTTCGCTGGCCATCGCCGAAAGCGGGATGGCTGCAAGCAAGCCGGCAATAACGGCGACGACAACCAACCGACGCAAACCCCTCACGACGACACCCCTCTTTACCTAGGCAGCGTCTTTGCCGGCGGTCCCTGACGAGGCCGGCGGTTCGCTCTCGCCGATTGCCATAACGTTACGCCGATTCGGAGGTCACGCCAAGTGGCAAACCGTTACGGTCGTCATGGCGGCGTCACGCACCCAAATCCCTCTCCCCTCG
>DAIPYJ010000033.1:13759-28551 GCA_036782775.1 Candidatus Dormiibacterota bacterium
CCCCCAACCCCCCCCCCCCGGGGGGGGGGGGGGGGGGGGGGGGGGGTACCTCTGGCTACTTTTCGATCGGCGCGCCGATCAGGCTCCCCCACTCGGTCCACGAACCGTCGTAGTTGCGGACGTTGGGGTAGCCGAGCAGGTAATGGAGCACGAACCAGGTGTGCGAGGACCGCTCGCCGATCCGGCAGTAGGCGATCACCGCCTTGTCGCCGGTCACGCCCTTCGATTCGTAGAGCTCGCGCAGCTGGTCGACCGGCTTGAAAGTGCCGTCTTCGGCGACGGCCTGCGCCCATGGAATGTTCTTCGCGCCCGGGATGTGTCCGCCGCGCTGGGCGCCTTCCTGCGGCAGGTTTTCGGGGGCGAGCAGCTCGCCGCTGAACTCCTTCGGCGAGCGGACGTCGACCAGGACCACGCCGGCCTTCTCAAACTCCGCGCGGACTTCGTCTCGGAGCGCCCGAATCGACGTCTGGGGCTGCCCTGCCTTATAAGACGATGACTTGATCGATGGTGCGTCGGTCAAAAGTTCCCGGCCTTCGTCCTGCCACTTCTTCCGGCCGCCATTGATCAGGCGGGCGTCCTTGTGGCCGTAGTACTTGAGGTTCCAGACAAACCAAGCGGCAAACCAGTTGTTGTTGTCGCCGTAGGCGATGACGGTGTCGTCACTGCTCACGCCCTTGGACGACAGGAGTTTCTCGAACTCGTCTTTGGGCAGCAGGTCGCGAATCGGGCGGGCCTGCAAGTCTTTCCGCCAGTCCAGGCCGATCGCCCCCTTGATGTGGCCGGTGTCATACGCCGTGGTGTCGACATCGACCTCGATGATCTTGATCTTCGGATCGTTCAGGTGGTCGGCGACCCACTGGGTGTCGACCAGTACCTCTGGATGCGCATAGCCGGCGCGGCTTACCTCGGTGGCGGTTGTTGCCATCTCTCCTCCTTAAAGTTGACTAACTGGATTCACAAAATCAACAATTGCCGCTCCCAAGTCTAGGCAGGTAGCCTGTTGATGGTCAAGGCGGAACTGGAGTTGCCCCGGACCGCTCGCAGGAAGCCCGAGATGGGGGCGTTATTCGAGCCAGTCGAGATGAGCCAGGCCGCTCCCTACCAGCCGCCAATTCCGGCACCGGATGGAGCGACGTATCCACCGAAACGCCGGCGGACGCGACTGCTCATCGTTCCTCTCGGCATCGTGCTGCTGTTCATCGCCATCCCGGGCGCCGCCTATGCCTTCACCCAGAACCAGCTGTCGCAGGCACAGTCGGCCGAGGCGGCGGGCGCCTATGGCAAGGCGCTGAACTCCTACGCCACGGTCGAGTCCGTTGCCGGCAACCCGGTCGGCAGGATCCTTCTCGGCGACCTCAACGATCGTGCCGTCACCGGGACCGCGGAGACGCACTTCAATTGGGGCGTGCAATTGAAGCAGCAGGGGCAGTTCGCCCAAAGCCAGGCACAGCTCGAGGCTGTCGTGCAGAGCGGCCTGGCAGACTGGGAAGCGCGGGGCAATGCCGGGCTGGCGGACCTTTTCCTCGCCTGGGGCGGCACTCTGGTGGCGAAGCAGCAATTCCAGGCCGCGATCGAGAAATACAAGCAGGTTTCGAACTACGACCCCGCCGGCAACCTTTCCACCTCGACCAGCAACGCGTTGGCCGATGCCTATGCCGGGTATGCCGCCTGGTACATCGCGCAGCAGCCGCCGGATTATCCCAACGCCCTGACCTGGTACGAGACGCTCCTCAAGGACTACCCGGACAGCGCGCAGGCCAAGGCGGTCGAGGCGACCGCGCTCCCGCAGACGCTGTACAACGCGGGGCTCGCCTTCGTAAAGCAGATGCGCTATCAGCAGGCTCGCGATGCCATGACCGAATTGGTCCAGAAATACCCGACCACCAGCTGGGCGGCGCAGGCAAACACCGCGCTGCAAGCGCCGCAGCCGCTCACCGGCCAGTTAGTCGTCAGCGACCAGAACCCGGCGCCCGTGCCGAATCGGCTGGTGCGGATCGCGACCCACTGGCGCATCGTCAAAGCGCACACCTACGATGACTCGGGTGGACAGATCTATTCGACGACCACGGACGCCCAGGGCAATTTCACCGTCACGATGCCGCCCGGTCAGAACTACCTGATCACCTGGTGGGATCCCAGCCGGTCGACGTTCGTCACGACGTTCGTGAGCGACAGCGTCCCGGTGAATCTGGTGACGATCAACCCGCTCGAGCCGGCCCACACTCGCGTCGCGACCTCTTAGCGGCGGCGCTTCTCCTTCGCTTCGGTCACGAGCAGCGCATCGAGCTCAGCCCCAAGCAGGAATGCAATCGACGCGATATAGAGGTAGCTCATCACGACGATCAGCAGCGAAAGCACGCCAAAGGCTTGCTGGTAGCCGCGATATCCAAAGGTCGTCAGGTACCAGCCGAAGACCCACGAGCTGAGCAGCCAGATCGCAATCGCAATGCTGGACCCGAACGTCACCCAGCGCACCTCAAGATGTTCGGGGACCGTATAGCGAAGCAGAAGCGACACCATCACGATGAGGATGGCCGCGCTCAACAGCAGACGGAGCACAAACAAGGCGGCGCGCAGCAGCGCCGGCCCCGACGGACCGGTCCACAACACGAGCAACACACCGCCGATCAGGAAGAGGCAAATGGTCATCATCACGGCCAGTCCGAGCGAAATTTCCATCCGCTGCCAGAAGGGGCGGCGGTCCTTGACCTCGTAGATGCTGTCGAGCGAGGTCATCAACGCCCGGACGCCGCTGGAAACCTGCCATAGGGTCAGGATCAAGCCGATCGATAGCCACCACCACCGGCGCGTCGTGAGCACCTGTGTCACGGAATGGTCCAGTTCGCGGTAGAAGTTCGGCGAGACCACACGGGCGATGTTCGGTCCAAGCTGGTGTTGCCAGATCGCCTCAAGACGCACGGCGCCCGCAAAGGCCAGACCGGTCAATGTGAGGAAGGCAAGCGCGAACAGCATGCGAAACGCCATCGCCGTTGCATCAGTGAGCACGCCATGGCGGTCCATGGCAGCCGCGATCTCCCGTGCTACCTGCTTGAAATCTCGAAGTCGGTGGGTGTGCGCCGCCTGCGCGAAAACGCCCAAGACGGCACGATTCGATCCGGTATCCGACATGAATCAAGGCTACCGGCGGAGCTGGATGCAGCGGAAGGACCGGTATTCTCCCTCTCCCCGGCCGCGGGGAGAGGGCCGGGTGAGGGGCCCTTCATATAATCGCGAGCGTGCCGACGTAGCTCAGCTGGCAGAGCAGCTGTTTTGTAAACAGCGGGTCGCCGGTTCGAATCCGGCCGTCGGCTCCACCCTTCCCGAATACAAATCGAGCTAATTCACCCACATTAAAGCTGTAGCCCGAGCTGTATTACTGTAGCCAAAACTGTAGCCAACCGGCGAAGAATCCGGGCAAAAGCAATCGCAAGCCGAATACGAGGGCCTGCAAACCCCCAATAGCCGGATGTCCAAAAACATCGGCTCACCTTGTACCGTTCGGAATCACAGGCCGACGCCACTGGCAGATCGCCGGGCGCCAGTCAGGTCACGACTTGAGACCGGCCTGGCCGACCCTAACGCGTTCGCGCACCAATTCGATCGGGACGAAGTAGCCAGGCGGTTGGCGTGACAAATGCAGTTCTCGCCTCAGCTCGCGGTTAATCGTGTCAATGTCCCACCGCCCCAAACCGCCCTTCGCGTATCGGCAGTACCTGACCATCTCATTCATGTAACCGAGCACCGATCGACTAGCGGTCCTCGCAAGCCTGACGGACGCCGCATCCAGCTCGCCCAGGCAGTCTCGGGGCAGCTTCTCTCTGCTGAGCTTTGCCGGATTAGGCCTATCGCGACCCGACCGGTCGATAACAGGTCGCCCTTTCGCACGTCGGCGGCGAGTACCGGAAATAGCGTCCCGGCGTGGGCGAGTAGCAAGCACCTACGCCGATTCACGAAGAAGAGGTTGGCATACCAGTCGTCATTACTGGGTTCGGCGCTGACCAGCTCCTCTGGAGGAGTGTCTATGAGCTTGAGGACCGTGTTCGTGCAACGGATAATCATCCCTAATCCGAGTTAACGCCAGCGATCGTTCCCAATCGACTCTATTCTCGCGCGCATACGTGAGGCGCCCGCTAGCAAGACCGCCGAACCGTCGAGAAGACAGCGGCAGCAGATCAGCCTCTCGCTCCTGGCCATCGGGTTGTTTGCAGCTCTGGCTGGCGTGACCTTTGATTGGGCAGCTGGGCCCACCAACAAAGACCCGAGCTGATGCCTTTCAGTAGCTGAGCCTTCGTCGATCCCTACGCTTGCTATAGGTCGACGCACTGCTGACACCGGCCTCAAGACCGTGCACATCGCGCTGGTTATCCGCCTCGAGGCGACGAACTCGGGCAGGCTGCAGAGGGCAACCGACGGATAGCGACCCTGCTTAAGACGCTCCTCCCAGACTAGGCTAGAGTCCTTCGTTGGCGGCTTCCTGCACGGCCCAGTGAGTGAAGAGCGCACCCACAGCAGACCCCACCGCCGCACGGTCTGCCGATCGCCGCCGCCCACCGCGGCGCCAAATTCGCCGCCGACGAACGAGCCGACGACTTTCGCTTCTTTGTCGGGTTGTTTAACGCTGATGTGAATACCGACCGCTCTCCTGTTATCCGGTCTGCTGGGAGCCTCCGCTCTTGTCCAATGAGGTCTGGGCCGGCACCCAACTTCAACAGGGCGCGAATCGAGGGAGCGAACAAGTAAATCGCCGCCGAAACCGTCACCAGGTCGTGCCACCCGTTAACCATAAACTCAACGGCAACTAACCGAGAATCCGCGCAATCGAGGTCATCCGCAAGTAGGAATGCCTCAAGGGACTCGAAGAGGTCGCTTGGGCAACCTGCGCTCTGGGCTCGAACCGCTTCGGGCCGGCTTGGTGAAATATCCGGGCTCCGGTGCCGGCCTTCAGAACACCGCGGGTCGCTCAGCCGAAAAGGGCTGCCCATAGATTGTCAAGCGGCCTCAGCAGTATGACAATCACCAATGCCTCCATTACTGATGTGATGGTCAAGACCACACCCACCAGGCGAACACGGCGCCGGACGATCGGGTCTTTCCAGGGCTCGGGGCCCACGGATCCGACCTTGTGAGAGAAGTATTGACCCACGCGCTTTAGCCAACCTCTATCCACAGAAATTGCGGTCTGACGCCACCTAATTACCCAGCCGGGTGCAACTATTTCGGCTAAACCCCACGCCAATTCCTGGGCAATCAAGGCCCATCCACTTCCAGCTATGAGGGCGGTCAGCAAGGAGTGCCCGCCCAGGAGCAGGCCGGCAACGCCGATCAGCCCAAGACCAACAAACGCCCCAGCCGAAACAAGGTAATACCGACCTCGGCCACGATCATGTACTGCAAGCACCTTGAACTTAGTATCTCAAGATATGGTGCGGTAGAGCGTTAGGCATGATGCGGTTCCGAACAGGTTTTGACATGCGGGTGATTACTTTCTTAGTTCCAATAGGCGTATGCCCTCTTGAAAAAGTAGCCTGCAGTTCCATACATCGCTATAGAGGCGACTACCGATCCTGCCGCAGCTTTCGCGGATAGACCGAGGGTATCGGGCGCCATGGCGAACAAAGGTATTGCCGACCACGCCAACAAAGTGGCGACGGTGAAGGCACCTGCGCCTGCAAACCACCACGCGGCAGTGCCCCAGCTCCTGAACGGGTTGTTTTTGCGCGGAGCCGCCGGGTAACGGTGTAGGCCGAAGGGCCGACGGAATCTGGGTATGCCCCATTGGCCATCCGGATCGGACACATTTATGGGATCGTCCTTTGCGTAGGCATACACGTTGACTGCCATGGGCTGTGTCGCGGCGTCACGAACGGGGTCCTCTTGTGTCCACCGACCGACCCCTGGATCGTAGTATCTCTCGCCCATCTTGTACAAGCCCGTAGCAGCATCCAAATAGGAACTGTCGAAATGCCAGGGATTGGCGATGGCACCGGTATTTGCTGTCAATTGCCCGAAGGGATCGTAGGCATAAGTAGCTACCACATTCCCACTGGAGTCAGTTACGCCAACAACCGAGTCAAGTCCGTCGAACAAATAGTAATAGTTACCTCCTGCCGTACGCTCACCGATAAGCACGCCGGCGCTGTCCCGCGTGTACGCGGTTGAGCCTTCGGTACCGAGGCCGAGGAGGTTGTAGGTGTAGGTGGACGAGCCCGCCCCAACCCGCTGGGCCTGCCCGCGGCCAGTGTAGGTCATGTTGATTGCGGATGACGACGGCGGCGTGATGCTTGATGTCTGATCCTTGGCGTTGTAGCTCAGGGTCATGCCGCCACCCCGATTGAGCTCGTTGCCGTTCGCATCATAGGCAAAACCCGAGTTGATCAGCTGGTTACTGGCGTTGTAACTGTACGTCGTCGTGGAACCATTGACCGTCTGGCTGGTGCGGTTGCCGTTTCCATCATAGGTGTACTGGTAGTCCGCGATCTGGGAACCGCCGCTGTTAGTGGTTTTTGCCTCGATCAGGCGGTTCAACACATCGTACGTGTATGCCGTCTTGTTGCCCGAGACATCGATGACGCTGTAGCGCAACGCAGCATCCTGCGAGGTCCCTGGATTGGTGTAGCTGTACGTGAAGCTCGTAAGGGTAGTCCCGCCAGCGTTCTTAGCCACGATGCTCTGTAGCCGCCGCGACGAGTCGTAGGCGGCGGTCATGGTAACCCCGTTCGGATAAGCCGTCGTGAGACGGTTGTAGTCTCCGTCGTAGGTGAAAGTGGTCTTGGCGCCGTTCGGCTCAGTTAGAGTCGTCAGCAGATTCGAAGTGTTATAGGCGTAGGTCACGCTCCCGCCAGCGTCGACCAGGGAAGTCATGTTCCCGGCCGCGTCGTAACTGTAGGTGATTGCCGAACCGCCGGGGAGCGTTTTCTTCGTGACCCGATTCAGGCCGTCGTAGGTGTATGAGGTAGTCCCGGTGTTATCCACCATGCTGGTCTGATTTCCGTCGGCGTCATATGCATAGGTGATTGTCGAGCCGTCCGCGTAGGTCAGGCTGGTTAGCCGATCCATGGCGTCGTATGCGAACGTGGTGCTCTGACTCTTGCCGTCGGTTTGTTTGGTTACACGGCTCAGCCCGTCATATGTCCGTGTCTGTGCGCCCAAGGGCGACGGGTAGGTTACCCCCGTCTGGTTTCCCTGGCTGTCATACGTGTAGGACGTCACATTTCCAAGCGCGTCCGTCATGCTTGCCTGCGTGCCGTTCGCGTTGTAGGTGAACGTGAACTTGTTTTGCGTTGCCAGGCCGTCGGTAATTGACGTCCGATTTCCGTTGGCGTCGTAGGTATAGGTCAGGGTATTGCCTTGCTCATCCTTGACGCTGGTGGGCAAGTATGGATGGAGCGAATCGCCGTAGGCGAGCGTCGCCTGAGACCCCATCGGCGCGGTTTGTGAGGTCAAGTTGTTGCTGGCGTCCCACCCGAGCGTCGTGGTCGCGCCACCCGCGTCCTTGTAGGAGTGGACATTGCTGTCAGCGGTGTACGTCAGATTGGGCGTATTACCGAGTGGGTCGACCGTCTGCGTCACCCGGCCAAGGGAGTCGTAGTAGTAAGTGGTCTTGTTGCCGTTTTCGTCGGTGACCACGGTGTTTCCTGGGTTGTAGGTGAAAGCAGTTGCGCAGCCGCCGGTTGGACAGCTGGGATCGCCATATGCGATCTGCGTGATCCGGTACGGGTACGAGGTCTCGTACATGAACGTCACCACGTTCCCGCGCGGGTCGGTGATCTGGCTCAGCCCGTCATTAGCGTTGTAGCTGTACTGCGTCACCTGGCTGTTGGCGTCGGTATAGCTGGTCAGATCGGAACTTGAGTTGTAGGCATACTTGACCGTCCGGCTCGCAGGGTCGGTGATCTGCGTAACGAAGTTAGCATTGACAGTAGTGGTATAGGCGAATTGCGTTACTCGGCTCTGCGTGTCCGTAATCGACTGCAAGGTCCCGTTGTAGCTCATTGAAATCGTATTGTTATTGCGATCCACTATGCTCTGCAGGCAGCCGCCACTCTGAAAGTTCATCTTGGCGCCGTCGGCATGGTAGGTCAGGGTGTAGCTGCCGTCCCCGTTCTTCTTGAGGTCGGCATCAAGACCCGTTGGCGCGTTCCAGCCGCCGCTGCCATTGCTTTTAAACAAGGCCGCATAGCCATCCGGCCCGTGGTACGAGATGCCGTCCCAATCGTCGACGTCGAGCCGGACGTCGCAGCCAACGTTGAGCGTCCAGCTGTTGCCGAGGTGAGCCTTATCGCTCGATAGACCGTTGTAATAGCGATCGATGCTTTCGTCCTGCCCCGTCCCCTTGATCTTCAGGTCGGTCTGGTGAACGACGAGATTGCCGTTTGCCACATTGACGGCGAGATCCATTCGATCGGTCAGCTGCCGACCCTCGAAGTGGAACCAATCGGAGTGGTGGCCGAGCCAGTTATTCCACTGAACACGGAGATGCGGCCGATTCGGATCAGTGCCGCTGGTGCCGTAAAGCTGGTTATAGAACTGCAAGAGCCCGTTCGAACCCTCATTGCCGACCTTCAAGAGCAGTCCCTGATTTGGCGCCTGACCACTGACCCAGTTCTGGATTACCTGCGTTAGGCCATGCCACTTGTAGGCGCCTGTCGTCGGGCCGGTGTTCTCGGTGTCAAGAACCGTAGCGTTGAAGTCGCCGCCGGCGGTGGTCCACGGCGTCGCATTGTCCCGATTGTTCCAGGTCGTGTAGTTGTCATTCCAAGCATTCGTGACTTGGTAGACGCTGACCGGAACCGAGCTCGTGGATGAGGTAGATGCCAAGGTCAGAGTAAGGTCGGCATCGAGAATGTTGGAGTTCGGGACGATGTGCGTGTACCCAGTCTGGATCGGAAACTGATACAGGGCTCGATTGATCGAGGTGCCGTCATAACCGACCAGATCAGTGTTGCCACCCGTATATGGCCCACTGCTGCAGAAGTCTGTCGTTGGGCTGGTGTTCTTGATGAAGCAATCCTGACCACCGTAGTAGTTGACGTTCGTCCATACGACCGTTGGATCGATGGTTACGGGAAACCGACGGGCGCTGCTCTGGAGCCAATTCGCGTCCGCGGTTACCGTGATCGTTTGCCCGGACGTCGATTGGCCAAGTTGCATGGTCACCGCGTGCGAAAGGCCGGCCGGGGAGCCACTCGCATCGAACATGAAGGGCGCCGCGAAGGCAAATTGCACCTGATTCCTAGCATCGACGAAGTCAATGCCGCCAGATCCGTTTTCCCGAGCGCTCAGCCCGCCGCTCGTCCGCAACTTGTAGACGAAGGTATCGGGCGCCTGTCGATCCTTAAGGACGAGGTTTTCCTTAAGGGCATCGGCCTGGGCCTGAAAGCTGACAGACACGGATGGCAGTGCTGCCGAGTAGGTGGCGGTCTGCTGGTGGGCAGTCGGTGCGCCCGCCGCTCCCACTAGCGAGAAGTCGATGGACCCCGCCGACGTGCTGACATCGATTGGATCCGTGGCAAGGTTCGACGGGAAGGTCGCAATATATCGATTCGCCTTGTTCTCGAATGCATATCGCGGCGCATGGCTGGGCACGAGGGAGTCATCGATAGGTTGCCACCGGCCAGCGCCGTCCTGATAGTTCACCGAACCGGCCGTGATGTCGGTCTCGTAGCCATTCTGGGTGGCGAACGTCTGCGACACCCGGCCCCTCCATCCAACCAACTCTTGCTTCCGATCCTCCCGAGCGGCTGGCGCAGTCGCCGTCGCGGTCAGCGCGCGATTGATGTGGGTGGGCCTGAAGACATCCGGCTTCGCGCTTGCTGCCGGTTTCGCGGTGTTGGCGAATGCCTCGGGTGAAGCCGTAACCATTCCAAACAGCGTCGAGACAAGAATCAAGCAGACGACCAGTGACCTTCTATACAAGCTGAGCTCCCTTCCCGAAATTCAAGAGGTCCGAGGACTTGCCTCGGCCGGCTCAGAGGGTATATCAGGATTGGGAGATGATCAATCCTCGACTGTGTACTTCATCTGTGAGCGGCGAGCCCATAGCCTTTACGCAGTCGGAATCGGTGAAATGGCAGATAGCTGATGGTGCAATAGGTTGCAGTCGAGCTTCAGGTCGAAGCGGAACGGCCGCTGGGTGAATACAACCGGCACCAACGGGAAGGGCCTTCCCAATTGGAGACTGAGGGTGATGACCGTCGATGAGGTCGGGAAGGATTTCCTGTAGCCAATTTTGTAGCCAACCCAAAAGACTTGTTAGCACTCATAAGACGCGTTGCGAATACATGGAAAGGGAAAAATCGGAGCTGAATTCAATTGCTGCCGAATTTGTAAACAGCGGGTCGCCGGTTCGAATCCGGCCGTCGGCTCCAGCCTTCTGTAGAAGTTCGGCTGACGTGTCCCATTGGGCCTTCGCCTGATGTGTCCCACACCTTCGGCTGATCTGTCCCACCGAGTTCGGTTGATGTGTCTCACTCTGGCCCATGCTGGCCGCCATGAGGGACATGAGCGTGACTGAGCAGCGGTACCAGGCGGTAATGGACGTGATCTCGGAGGGACGGACGGTGATGGACGTCGCCGGCCAGTGGGGCGTGAACCGGCGGACGGTCCATCGCTGGTTGGCTCGGTATGAGGCGGGCGGGTTGGAGGGGTTGCCCGACCGGTCGCATCGGCCGGAGCGGTGTCCGCACCAGATGGCGGCGGAGCTGGAGGTCCTGGTCCTGGAGCTGCGCCGGACGCACCGGTACTGGGGCGCGCACCGTCTCGTGCTCGAGCTGGCAAAAAAGCGGATCCTGCCGCTGCCCTCCGAGTCCGCGGTGTATCGGTGCCTGGTCCGCGCCGGCGTGATCGATCCGGTCAAGCGCCACCGGCGCAAGGAGATGTGGAAACGGTGGGAGCGCGGGGGTCCGATGGAACTCTGGCAGCTGGACGTGGTGGGCGGCTTCCTGCTGGCCGATGGCACCTCGGCCAAGGCGCTGACTGGCATCGATGACCACTCGCGCTTCTGTGTCTCGGCGCGCCTGATGCCGCGCGAGGGCACGCAGCTCGTCTGTGATGGCTTCCTGGCCGCCCTGCGCGCGCACGGGGTGCCGCAGCAGGTCCTGACGGACAATGGCAAGGTCTTCACCGGCAAATACGCCAAGCCACCGGTGGACGTGTTATTCGACCGCATCTGTCGGGAGAACGGGATCGACCATCTGCTGACCCAGCCCGCCTGCCCCACCACGACCGGCAAGATCGAACGCTTCCACCGCACCCTGCGCCTCGAGTTCGATACGCGCCAGGCCTTTGCCAACCTCGCGGTCGCCCAGCAAGCGCTCGACGAATGGGTGATCTACTACAACACCCAGCGACCGCACCAGGCGGTGGAGGACCAGCCGCCGACCAGCCGCTTCCATGCGGCGGCCCGCACGCTGAGCGAACCACCCCCGCGGCCCGACCGCAGCGGCGAGCAGTGGATCTCCCGCAAGGTGTCCGTCAACGGCGTCGTCTGCGTCGGCTACCAGCACGTGAGTATTGGCCGGAGCTATGCCGGCAACGCCTGCGACGTCCTGGTCACCGATGGGACCCTGCAGTATTGGGTCGGCAATGAGCTGGTGAAGACGGTGGCGCGGGAAACCCAGGGCGAGGTTCGGAAGAAGCATGCGGACGGGACCGCGCCAACACGAGGACGGTCGGCGAGATGACCTTGCCGATGCTCTCCCAGTTGTCCCCAACCACACAGGTTGTCAGTCTCCCGCCCCCGCGCCCTCACCCTCGAATTACGACGACGGCTTTCCACAAGCTATTCCCCACGGAAGTGAGACACATCAACCGAACTAGCTTTGGGACACATCAACCGAAGGCGTTCATCGGCTCCAGCCTTCCCGAATTTACAACGATCGGTTACGCGTACATGATAGCTGTAGCCCGGGCTGTATTACTGTAGCCAAAACTGTAGCCAACCGGCGAAGAACCCAGGGCAAAAGCAACCGAAGGCTGAATACAAGAGCCTGCGAACCGCCAATAGCCGCATGTCCGAAAAACAGCGGCTCACCTCGTGCGGTTTGGAAACACATGGGACGCCTCTGATGGACAGCCAGGGCTGCAGTCAGGTCACAACCATAGCTTTGGTCGGGTGGACGCAACGCGAGCGCGTACCCAGGTCGATCGGGACGAAGTAGCCAGGCGCTTGCCGTGACAGATGAAGCTCTCGCCTCAGACCTTGGTTAAGCTCCTTGATGTCGCACCGGTCCCAACCGCCCTGTGCCGCCCACGCGTAGCGGCAGCACCTGACCATTCTCATTCATGTAGCCGAGCACCGATCGACTGGCGGTCCTCGCCAACTTGATGGAGGTCGGATCGAGCTGCCCCAGAGCCGACAACGGCAGCTCCGCACCCCTGGCCAGGCCACACCGCAGCAGTTCTGCTGCGCGGAAAGATCAGGACCGCCGTTTGCTGACAACAGGGATTCCGCCTCGATCAGGAACGCGTCATCACTCCTGGCCAAGGGTTGCGTCGTACTGCCGGTCACGTGGTCCGTGGGCTTGTTCAAAACTGCCCACGCTTGCCCCGAGGCCCGTTAGATCGCCTCCTGATGGCGCTTGGTCGGTAGGCGGGCAGTTTACGAGGCTTGCAGCGTTGGGCGTCGTTCCAGCAGTAACGGCGCTCTGCGATGGCCCGTTGCCCGTGCCGGTCCCTGAGCATGCCGCCAAGATGAGGACCGCCACGCCGCATACGAGCCCCTTCTCATCCCTGACCTGCGGCGACCATACGCCGGCTGAAAAGCGAACCGGTTTAATTGGACATGTCGTACGCGGCTGACGAGCTGGTGATCACGCAACGGGCAGCATCCAAGCCGTGACTGCTGGTGAGAATTGGCTTGAGCCGGATGGTTTAGTTAACACCCCCTCCGTTTCGAGCTTTAGCCAACGCGTGACCGTGATTAGATCCGATGTTATAGCCGGAGACGAGCAACAAATTATAGGGTCGTGGCACACGCGCCTCGCTTTTGTTTGCGCAAGTGTTGCCTTTCGCGGCTACCCATGCTATGAACCAGTCATTGGGTGGGGGGACACCACCCGCATGGCAGTTTTTGCCATCAAGTCGGCGGGGCTGGCCGGGGGGCATCCGGTAAGGGGGCTCGGACGATTTATTCAGTTTCCTGAAGTGCCATTGCCCTTATCGGTTTCTCCCTAACTAAGCTGGCGACCGACGTGAGTCGCGTTTCAGGGACGAATCGCCCCGTGGAGGTAGCCGTGAAAGCTTTCGCGCAGTCAACCGATCGTAGTGGTCTCCGGCAAACATGGCAGGAAATGCTAGTACGCGATCCGTCCCAAGATGAGCTCTCTGACCGCGAAATGGAAGTTGCTGCGCTGGTTGCGTTCGGAATGCGAAATCGCGAAATCGCAAGCCAACTCAACATCGCGCGCACGACCGTCGCGACACACATCGCGCACATCCTCGACAAACTCGACTTCCGCTCAAGAAGTCAGATAGCCACATGGATAACTGAGGTTCGTTACCGGGGTCAGGATGGATACTGCCGCGCCTGGTGTGCTACGAGACGGTGGCGACCGTCGCGAGCACGCAATCGAGCATGGCTAACGAAACCTATTCAAACGCGTTTTCGCAGCCCTATCTTCAAGATTCGTCAAGATTTGCGCCTCCACCCGTCGGCTGGGATCCGCCTCCCAGCCGACAAGATGCTGACTTCGATTAAATACGCTGGTTGGCGTCGATCGACTACGTGGTATACCAGCGCCGAGGCGAGGCTCAATCAACCACAGTTAAGGGGACGTAGTTCGAGAACGTTAGGTAGTAGTTGCCATTACCGTTAACGCCGCTCGAGTACCACTCGGTGCAGGCAACCCACCAGCCGCTTCCGGTTACATTCGCCCCTTGGCAGGGGATCCACACGGTCGCAATATTGCCGCCGTTAAAAGGGATACTGGGCGCGGAGAAGCAACCGCCCTTATATGTACAGGCGCTTGTGATCCAATTTTCATCTTGCGGTCCGGCCGAAGGGCACAGCCAAAGCCACGAGCCTGTGTAGGCCGTGTTAAGGTGGATAGTCGCTGGTTCGGTAAAGCATTGCCATTGAGACTTAACGAGAGCTCCGTACGGGGGGCCGGAATCGTGAGGATTCTGTAAATTAAGTTGCTGACACTGATTAACATCCTTGGAAGTGGGCCAGCTTGTGGCAAAGGCCGTGAGCGGGACAAACGCAAGGCTGCCCGCAACTATCACCGCACCAAGCAGCGCCCGAAGTTTTGAGTTCATCGTCACACCATCCTTTTTTCAAAGCCATCCGCCACTACCAACGATTCGCCATTCCGACCATGCCATGGAATAGTGTCCTTACACCGGAGCGAGTCCGCTTTCGGGTTACTGAATAGAGTGAACCCTCTCGTTCGAATATGCATCGTTCGACTGAATGATCCCTGGCTCATCGCAAGCGTTCAATTCACAGAACCCGTGACGCATGCGCCCCGAGCGCCGGACTTACACGCCACTCGTCTCGCCCTTGGTGAACGGCCAGACTCAACGCGCAAAAATAACCGCTCAGGGTCTATAGAAGCGCGCGATAGGCTGAACGGGTGACGCTTGAGATGCAGACTTAGGAGCCTCGGAATCGTTCAAATGAATGATGAGCGGCCGACGAATTACACTCATACTGCGATTGTGTGGCGTGACGCCGCAAGCTAGGAAGTCCGTAAGCGGAGGGGATTGCCATGAGGAAACTGCTGGTTTGGCTGGTCGCTGTCAGCCCCGGTGTGAAAATGCCCAGGTAGCCCCGGTTTGAAAGTGCTCACCTG
>DAIPYJ010000034.1:0-27295 GCA_036782775.1 Candidatus Dormiibacterota bacterium
TACAAAGCGAGGTGACCCAGCCACCCACCACGAAGAGCAGGCTCAGCAGCAGCATTGCGCCCGGTGCCGCTCCCGTCCAGAGTCCGATGCCGCCAAGCAGCATCGCGCCGACCGGAATGGCGAAGATCGGACTGACGCCGAGGCCACCCTCGATGTTGGTCAAGCGGGGCCGGCCGACGCCCTTCGGTGCGGTTTGCGGCGCGGTCAGGTACTGCCGCACCGCGTAAATCGTGACCCCGGCTCGTTCCAGGCGGCCGGCCGTTTCCGGCGAGTCCTTGTAGAGCAGCGCCAGCAGCAAGTGGAGGGCGTCGACTCGGTAGTGCCCGAGCTGCTCCGCCTCGCGGTGCGCATTGTTCAGGAGGTACCGGGTGGCCGGTCCGGCGGGAACCGCGTCACTTCCCCGCCGACCATCGGTCGGTTTCGTCGACTCGCGACCGAGCTGATCCAGGTTGGCTTTGAGATTGATCAGGGCGCGATTGGCCGGATTCTTGGGCAGGAGCGTGATCGCCCACAGCAAGTGGACCGGGTCGATTCGTGGGCTGCCGGCCTCGGCGGCGAGCCGCTGGCCCAGCTCGAGGATCTCGCGAGCGGCGTCAGTAAGCGGGATGTCACGGCTCAGCTGTTGGACCGACCAGGTCTGGCCGCCGGCGGGGTCGACGCTCGCGCTCAGGTGGTTTTGACGGTCCCGATCCGCATTCGCAACCGGCCCTCGATCTGGCCGAGGAGCCAAGCGGCAAACTGCTCGTGCGACGGATGCTGCTCCTTGACCCGCTCCAGCATTTCATCGTGGATGTGAGTCAAGAGCTTCAAAAATTCAGCCTCGTCCAATGCGGTCTCCTGGCCGACCGGAAGTTCGCGGCGTCTCGGCTGGCGCCATTGTAGACGCCATTCGGCAAAGAAAAAAGCGGCCCCGAGGCCGCTTTTCCCTCCGCGACGCCGGTCAGACGTCCGTGCGCTCGACCTCTGTGACCTCAGTCGTGTGGTGGTGGTGCCGGCTCCCGGCCCACATGCTACCGGCCAGCAGGTTGTAGATCACGCCGGCGATGGCCAGCACGAGCAGCAGGAAAATCAGCGTTCCGCCGATGTGAAAGCCGAAGCCTAGTAGCCAGAGCACGAAGAG
Source organism: Candidatus Dormiibacterota bacterium (assembly GCA_036782775.1). GTDB lineage: Bacteria > Chloroflexota > Dormibacteria > CF-121 > CF-121 > CF-13. The sequence continues at coordinate 1,121 of DAIPYJ010000034.1, forward strand.
CACCACGATGATGGCCCAAATCAAACTCGTCAAATTGGTTCACCTCCGAATCCGAGACTTCGGTTGCCTAAGAGCTTATATCGCGAATATCATCTATCATGGGTCAACCATGCGGAGGAGTCAAGTTCTGAGATGGCGGTAGCCGTTTCGGAGCCCTGGCAGCCGGGCCCGTTGGTCGACCCCGCCGACCTCGCTGATCCCGAGGCGTCGGCGCGGGCCGCCGGCCTGCGTTACGTTTCGGATCTGGCCCCGGGGATTCGGCGGAAGCGGGCCGGCGCGGGCTTCACCTATCTCGATCCGGATGGCTCGGTCATCAAAGAGAAAGACACCATCCGGCGCATCAATGCCCTTGCCATCCCACCAGCCTGGACCGACGTCTGGATTTGCCCCAACCCGCGTGGCCATATCCAGGCGACCGGACGCGACGCACGCGGCCGCAAGCAATACCGCTATCACGCCAGGTGGCGCGAGGTCCGCGACGCCGTCAAATTCGACCGGATGCTCGACTTCGCCGCGGCCCTCCCAAAGATCCGGGAGCAAACCGACGAGCACCTTCAATTGCCGGGGCTGCCGCGGGATAAAGTGCTCGCGACCATCGTTCGCCTGCTTGAGGAAACACGTATCAGAGTCGGCAACGAGGAGTACCGCAAAGAGAACGGCTCCTTCGGGCTGACGACGTTGCGCGACCGGCATGCCGTCGTCATCGGCTCCCAGGTCCGCTTCAGTTTCAAGGGCAAGAGCGGCAAGCAACATCGTGTCAAGCTGCAGCATCGGCGGATCGCGCGCATCATCAAGCAGATGCAGGAGCTTCCAGGACAGGAGCTGTTCACCTACGTCGATGAAGACGGTGAACCGCACGCGCTCGAGTCCGAGGACGTCAACGAGTACCTGCAGCAAATCTCCGGCGCCGACTTCACCGCCAAGGATTTCCGGACCTGGGCCGGAACGATCCTCGCCGCCCGCTTTTTCCGGGACCTGGATGTTACGCCCGACACGCAGGGCGCCAAGAAGGAGCTGGTGCGCGGGATTGCCCGGGTTGCTGAAGAGCTGGGCAATACCCCGGCCGTTTGCAAGAAGTGCTACATCCACCCCGCCGTCATCGCCGCCTATTTGGCTGGCGCGCTCAAGCCAATCGAGGAAAGGGAAGAGGAGGACCCCTACAAGCTGTCGGCAGAGGAACGTGGATTACTGAGGCTGCTTTCGAACCAGGCGACTAATCGCGACGGCGAAGCTGCTAGCCCGTAAGGCTTACCAGACGATGCTGCAACCAAACGGTTCGGTCTGCTGTGTCCTGACCGGACGCCCGCTGGCCAGATCCTCAACGGCATTCTCAAGATCCCGACTCGAAATGCGATCCCCGAGTCTCGAGTCGTCGATCCGGCCGCTGTACACAACCTGCAACTCGGGGTTCAGCAGAAAGGCGTGTGGCGTAAAACCGCACCAAACCGCTTGGCAAGAATGCCGTCCGCATCTTTCAAATAGGGATAGGGAAAGCCTCGAGCCCTTGCGCGTTTCACCATCTCCTCCAGGGTATCCGGAGGAGATAGATAGGGATTGTTCGCGTTTCCAGCAAGCCTGCATGGAGTTCGCAAACGACGGCGGATGCCACGCTGCAGGCTTCCCGGAAGATGCAGTTTCTCGCTAGCACCTCGTGATCGACGGTTACATAATCCGCCCCTAGCGGAGTGAGCTGCTCGAGGACCGCGCCGACTGTATCGGCCGGCGGCTTCACGAGCGTCGCGCCATAGTTGCGGCCCGCTGATCGCGCCGCCGCAATCGCCTGCGGCCCGCGGCTATCGATGCTTTCCGCCAGCAATGCGGCGAGCCGCGCAAAGCGGCGCACGGGATAACTGACCTCGATGCGAGAGGCTGCCAGCCGGTAGAGCTTCGCAGGCTTGCCCGACCTTCCCCGACGTTGGTCAACCTGCAGGTAGCCGAGAGCGGCCAGGCGCTCCAGATGGCCGTGGGCAACGGTCCGATGAACACCGACCGCCTTGGCCACCTCGTCCACCGTCCACGCTTTTTCGTGAACATAGAAATCGAAGAGGATGCGGCGCCGTGTGGGATCTTGCAGTGCACCAATCGCCCGGTCGATCTCAAAAAGCTCGTGGTCAGGCACTGTCGAAAAGCCTATCCGTCGCTGGCGTCGTGCGGCAACCTGTCTAACGCGAGGCGGACCTCAGTACCAGTAGTTGGAACCTTCGGCGTGCGTGCCGCCGGGCGGGGGCTCGTCGCGGAGCAATCCTTTGGGTCCGGCCAGCGTCCGCACCGCCTGCTCGGTGCGGGCGATGAAGCTGTCGTAATCCTCGCCCGGCTCGGCCGAGAGCGGGTCGCCGAACTTGATGCTGGCGTCGTGCCGGCGTGGGATTTTGCGAAATCGCGGGAAGACTTCGTAGAGCCCCTCGATGTAGGCAGGCACGATCGGCACACCGGCGTCCATGGCGAGGATCGCGGCGCCTTTCTTGAAGGTGCCGATGTTCCCGGTCCGCGAAAGCGTTCCCTCGGGAAAGATCACGACCGACCAGCCCTGGGTTAGGTGCTTCTTGAGCAGGTCGAGCATCGGCCGGGCGCCTCCCGCCCGGGGAATCGGAAAGGTGTTGATCAGCAACTGGGTGATGAAGCCCTCCCACTTTCGCTTGAAGATCGAATCCGCGGCGGCGACGACGAACGCCTTGAAGCGATATCGGTTGGGGAGCGCCTGCAGCATCACGACCGCGTCGAGCGCGCTGCTGTGGTTGGAGACGAAGACGGCGCCGCCCTTCACGCTCTTGACTCGCTGCTGGTCGATGACGGTGAGCGGCGCGAAGCCGCTCATGATCGGGAAGATGAAGAAGGTCTGCAGCGCGGCGCGGGCCCACGTGACCGACTTGGCTTGCGGCCAATCCGGCGCCTTGACGGGCGATGGCCTGGCGGTTTCCACTTTCTCCCCTCCGGCGCACGGCCCCGGTAAAGTACCTCTAAGGGGCAGTCGCGCCGACTCTCCCAAGGGTAGCAATCCATCGGCGCGGGAGGAAGAGTCAATCGTAGGCTCGCAATGCATCTGATGGCACAGCAGCTTCGCGAATCGCCAGCGGTTTCACCAGAGATCAGCCGCAACCTCGCGCTGGAACTGGTGCGCGTCACCGAGGCCGGCGCCCTGGCGAGCGCCCGCTGGATGGGCCGGGGAGACAAGAACCAGGCGGACGGCGCCGCGGTCGGCGCCATGCGGAATGCGCTGGGCAAGATCGAGATGGACGGCCTCGTCGTGATTGGCGAAGGCGAGAAGGACGAGGCGCCGATGCTCTACATCGGCGAGCGCATCGGGAGCGGCTCACCGCCGGCCGTCGACATCGCGGTCGATCCCGTCGAGGGCACGACGTTGCTCTCGAAAGGCCTGCCCAATGCGATCTCGGTCATCGCGCTCGCCGGCGGCCACGGCGCGCTATACGACGCCAAGCACGTCGCCTACATGCACAAGCTGGCGACCGGGGCCGACGCGGCCGGCTCCTTCAATATCGAAGATCCGATCCACGTCAACCTGCAGCGCATTGCCCGCGCCAAGCGGATGCGGGTCAGCGCGCTGACCGTCGTCATCCTCGACCGCCCCCGGCACGAAGACCTGATCAAGGAGGTGCGCGACACCGGCGCCCGCATCAAGCAGATCAGCGACGGCGATGTCGCCGGTGCCTTGATGACCGCCATCGAGGGCACCGGCATGGACGTCCTGATGGGCATCGGCGGTGCGACGGAAGCCGTTCTGTCGGCATGCGCCCTCAAGTCCCTCGGCGGCGAAATCCAGTGCAAGCTCTACGCTCGCGATCCGCAAGAGAAGGAGAAAGCCGAAGGCCTCGGTGCCGACTTCGAGCAGGTGCTCTTGATCGACGACCTGGTCCGCAGCGACGACGTCTTCTTCGCCGCCACCGGCATCACCGATGGCGAGGTGCTCCGTGGCGTGAAATACCACATGAACTGGGCCGAGACGGAATCACTGGTGACGCGCAGCCGCTCGGGTACGGTGCGCCGGATTTACGCCCGGCATCACTGGGGCTATAAGTCGCGCGAGTGGCTCGGCGAGCCCGAGGGTTAGCTCTTTACCTTCATTTCCGACGCGCTCAGCGGTGACACGATCGACTCGCCGCAGTTCAGGCAGTAACGGGCGCCTTCCGGAAGTAGCCGATGACAGCGCGGACACATGTGAGGACCGCCATCCAGCGAAAAGAGGAAGTCCGGCCAGGCGTCGGCCGCCTCGGGTCCGACGAGGTGGACGGTGTCGAGCAGCTCATCGATCTCCCGTCCAACGAGTTCCTTCTTTTCGATAAGAACGTGTGCCAGACGATCGATCGCCTCCTTGTTCTTGATCATCAGCCGCCAGCAATCGACGTAGGCACTCCCTAGGATCTGCGCGACATCCCGCGCCTTGTCGCGTTGCTGGAGAATTGCAGCGACCGGGTTGGGATCGCCCTGCGGTGGCTGCAGGCCGGCGCTCTGGGCGATCAGCCGGTAGCCGATCATCTCCGAGCGCAAGCTGTCCTCGTCGTTGACCCGGTCCGGACCCATACCGTACAGGCCGACCATGAACGCGGCTTCGCGTGTCGCCGAGGCAAGATCGCCGGAAACTCCGCTGGTATTTTCGCCATAGAAGACCCGTTCGACCGCGATGCTTCCCAGACCCCATCGGACTTCACCGGCCAGCCGGGAGCGAAACTTCAGGAAGCTTTCTTCGGCTTCGACTGCCTGGTGATGGCCGAGCGCGCCGCCTCGTTTGCGGATCGAGAGTCGGACCGATTTCATCTCGGGAAGGAAGAAACGGTTCGCCACGGCGTGCCCCATTTCATGGCGGGCGACCGCCAGCGTTTCTCGTTCGGTGTAGACAATCGGTTCGGCGAGCCCGGCCTCGATGTTGGCCATCGCCTCCCGAATGTCTTCCCAGACCACTCCCTCCCGGCCGTGCTCAAAGGCGTACATCAGGCCAACGGACAGCGCCTGCTGGATCATGGCCGGTGAATAGCCCTTCGTGATCCGCGCGAATTCGTTGCGGGTCTCTGGCTCGTCCAGCCGAGCATCGTGGCGGACCCGGCTGAAGTAGAGATCGGCGATGTCTTTCCGATCTTCCAGGTCGGGCATCTTGAAGATGATCTGCCGGCCGAACCGCCCCGGACGAGTTACCGCCTCATCAAGCACCTGCGGGCGGTTCGTCGCGCCCATGAAGAAGATGTTGTAGCGGGGTGGCCGCAGCGGTGGCATGCGCAAGGCAATGGACCGCTTGCCGCCAAGTGGGATTCGCTGCGGAATGAAAAAGAGGGCGTCGAGAATGTTGTTGATGAATTTCCGTGTGTTTCGACGCACGAAGCCCGGATTGTCGAGGCCATCCATGACGACCAGCAGCATGTTGAGGGCCATCAGGCCGCCGCCGCCGAACATGCCGCCCATGAAGCCTCCGCCACCCATGCCCGCGCGTCGACTCCCGAGGGTGTCGAATTCGTCGATGAAAATTGCACAACCGCCCCATTTGCGGGCCCGCTTTTTCGCCATTCGCGAAAGCATCAGGACCTTGATGATGTCCATGCCAATGAACATCTGCACAAACGAGGCGCCGGACGTGGTGATAATCGGCAGTTCCAAGCTGCTGGCGATGGCTTTTGCGAGCATCGTTTTGCCGGTGCCCGGCGGGCCAACCATCAAAATGCCGCGCTCGCGTAGACCGCCGGCCTGAACGAAGCGATTTCCCTGCTCAATCAGCCTGAGGATTTTTTTCATTTCCTCGACTGCAGCGGTCTGGCCGCGAACGTCGCTGAGCTTGACCTGCCAGCTTGCATCGCCGGGCTCATTGGTATCGAGACCAACACGCGCCATCAGCAAGAACGGACCATAAAAAACGCCGAAGTTGGCGGCAAAGATCACGAGAAATACGAGGAGTGACCCGATTCCCGAGAGGATCAGGCCGGGCAGGTTGAGCAACGCCGTCTTGGCATCGAGCTGCATGATGAGAACGGTCCAGATCAGGTATCCCGCTGTGAGGGCGCTCAACCACAGGAGGCGTATCCAGGTGGCGCTGCGGTTGACGTCCACGATGCGTCGTTCGCGGCCGCGGCGTTCACGAACGACCTCACGGTTGATCATTGCGCGCCGGATCACAGTGAAGATTCCGCGGACATATAGCATCGTGCCGAGCGCGCTCAGAAAGCCAACCAAGATTGACGAGCCTCTTGCGACCATCACGGCAAACATCCCGAGGCCGCTGAGGAGCCATATCGCCCCGAGCAATGGCGTCATCGCTGAGAAAGCTCGAGCGGTTACCGGAACTCCGCTAGGCGGCGCCGGCGGCCCCGGAGGAGTTGGTGGTTCAGGCGGTTCGGGCGCTTGGGGTGGCTCGGGCGCTTGCAAGCTTGGGTCTACCATGGTCGCTTCATTGTCTCACCGGTTCGGCGGCCACTCGGACACGGTGGGTCTTGAGACGCCAGCGGAACACCAGGTAAGGCCCGAGGCCTAGAAAGCCGCAGGTTATGCCGGCGTGGACGAGTGTGGGGGCGAGCAGGGACGCAGGCGCTGGCTGCCAGAGGTAGATCAATCCGAGCGCGAGCCCGGCGACGGTTGCGCCTGCCACAGGCCGCCATCCCCAGCGGTCCAGGAAGTGATAGCCGCCAAACGCCGCGGTTGCGATGCCAACAGCCAGCGCCGGCGCCTGCAGCCACCGGTTGATTCCACCCTGGAGGAAACCGCGGAAGAACCACTCCTCAACCGGGGCGTTGAGCACCACGTAGTAGGCAATTTGCAGGGCTAGGTCACCCGAGTCGGGAACGAACCAGCGCCGGTTTCGCCTTGCGAGGTATTCGGCAAACCCGGCCGCCACGATGAACCCCACCAGAGCCAGCGGCACGCCGATTGCCAGGTCGCGAGCTGGATGCGCAAGTGAGAGACCGAAAGTAGCCAAATGGGTTCCGGTCAATGCGGCGAACACGATGGGAGCAAGGGTCAGGGGAACGAGCCGGATTGCGAGATCCAGGCGCATCCATCGCCAGCTGTCGGCCATGGAAGTCCGATAGAGCATTGGCTTAACTGACGGTCACATCGATGCTGAGCGGCGCGCCTCCATTGGCCGATGACAGCGACTGCGTCGAGGAGCCGAGGTACACGAGGACGGGGATCAAGAAGTGGCCGGGTAGATGCGGCGTAACGCCCACGTTCAGGACGGTCTGACCGCCGGGCTCGAGGCTGGTTTGGAACTGAACCGTCTGGCCGTCGGGAAGGACGGTTGCATCCGTGCCGACGCCCAGCTCGAGGCCAGGTGGAACCTGCGGAAAGCGGAGCTTGATGCCGTTGATCGTGATCGGCCCTGTGTTTGCGACATGGATCTGCCAGATGGTGAGCGCTCCTGAGTTAGGCTGCGGATCGTAAAAGGCGGTGAGCCGAGCATCGGCATCGGACTCCATCGGATCGCGGACGTTACCGCTTGCGGAGAGCGTCGTGGTCACGCTGCCGTCGGCGAGCTGAACTTTAGCCGGCGTTTTCGAGCGGCCCGGGGTCAGCGTGAGGTCGATCTCGGACTTCATTGCCTTGCTCGGCCGGAGCGTGACCGCGAGCGTGGCGCTGTCATGGGGAGCGATTACGGTCGGGAAGAAGACGACATTGCCGTTGACGGTCCCTGCTGTGTCGCCGCTACTCGCGCCCACGATCTCCCAGGCGCTGTTGAGTTTGGTGAAGCGCAGCGTGATGCCGTCAACGGTGCGGGTATCCGCATCAGAGAGGGTAAGGCTGAGCGTGATCGGCACGGTGGCAATCTTCTGGTCTGACGACCAGCCACCCGAATCGAGCGTTAGCGAATATGGCGCGATCGTGTTCCCAGCCGAACGGCCCAGGGAGCGGATCGGGTTCCAGAGCAGGACTGCTGAGACCGCGAGGACCACGGGAACGATGCCAAGCAGGAAGAATGGCCAGACATGTCGCTTCGGCGGCTCCCCGAGGCCGCCGACATAGGTGATCGGCTCGTTGGGCTGAGTGTGGTCCTGCACTGTATGTCCTTCTTACCACGTACGCCGCTGGGTTGCGGCGATCGACGAGGCGTTAGTCCGTGTGGTCGATCACGTATTGGATCGCGTCGCGTCGCTCGGTAATCGGACGGATCAGGTCGGTGACGACAGCGAGGTGGTCGGGATGAGAGCTGTATGTCTGCAAGCCCGACTCGTCGGCAAAATCAGCCACCAGCGCGAAATCGGCATTGCCGTCCTGGACGCCGAGATCCCGGCCGAAGCGATACGACTCAATGCACGGGATCTTTTCTGGCAGCTGCCGCAGCGCGGCCTCGATACGAGAAACGTCCTCGGCCGTGGTTTCCGGCTTCCAGCGAAAGAGGGCGACGTGACGGACCATGCTCAGCCTCCCGCCGCGCCGCGGCCGCGCTCGCCGGCCGGGCGGATCGAGATGCCCGGAAACGCCGGCCGATCGTCCTCATCGTCGCCTGGGCCTTCGGTGGCCTCCAGCGTTTTCTGCTTGACCTGGACTTCGCGCCGGAGCCAGCCGAGCGCCTCATTCCAGACCCGGGTGCCCAGCGCGATCAGGAAGGCGTCGCCCGCCACGTTGGCCAGCTGTCGCGGAATCCCCGGCGGCTTGCTTTCGACATCGGCCAGCAGGTTCGGGCGATAGACCGCAGCGAGCACAGCACCGACCCAGGTTCCGACACACAGGTGGCAGTGGACGAACTCGTCGACCTTCGGATGGAGGCTGCCCAGCCGTTCGCGAGTGTCGGCGAAGATCCCGCCCTCGACGAAGGTGTACGTCACCTGGTGGCCGATGGCGGCCAGGAAGGCGAATCGCATCAATGTCCGCGCTAAACCCATACCGACGAGCTTAGGATTCCCTCCCCCCACCGTGTGGGGGGAGCGCGGCCAAACCCCTCCCTCACCAGGTAGGGGAGGGCAGGGAGGGGGGTTGTTCACCGTTGATCCCGCTAAGGGGCATCGGTGGATCAGCTGGTCTGTCGAAATTGCTGGACCTGGTACGGGCAGGGGACGACGGTCTGTCCGTCCTGCAAGCTGCCGCTTTCGTGGGCCGGCGGATACGCCCCGCCACCCGTTGACAGCCAGCCCTCATCTGGCAGCGTGACGGCATCACCCGCGGGTACCCAGAGCGGTCCTGTGCGAATCGGTATGCCGAGGCTTCTCGTCGGTGCAGGAGCCATCATTGCTGCAGCCGTCATCGGCGTTGCGGTGCTTGCCAACCTCAATCTTGGCGGTCCCATTCATGCCTCGGACGGCAGCTTTTCCGTCAAGAATCCGGGCGGATGGTACCCAACGACCTGGACCCTCTTTCAGGGCTACAAGGTGGTGCTTTCCATCGAGGCGGTCAAAGCCGGCGGCAAATCGGACTTCGCCGTGGTCGACCCAGAACTCCAGGTTCCCCTGGAGCAGCTACCGGCTTTGTGGGAACAGCTCCCAACCAGCGGCAAGGTTCCGGCCGGGCTCCGACTCGGAGGCATGAGTTCGCGCACGGTTGGCGGGGCGCCCGCGGTCGTCGGCGATGTCGACGGGGTCCAGGACGGTACGCCCTTTCAGGGGCAGTTAGTCTTCATCAACTACAACAACCGGACCTACATCGTCGCGCTCGTTTCCACCACCAGCAGCTATTCCTCGATGCGGCCGGATTTCGACAGCCTGCTCTCCTCCTGGACCTGGCTGCACTGAGCGCGCTTGACAGCGGCCAATAGACTTACGCGATGGTCGACGAGAGCTGGGCATTTACGCCCGCGCTCGAGCAAGCCCGGGCGATTGCCAGGAAGTCGATCAGCCCGCGCGAGCTGCTGACGCTGTACTACGACCGCATTGCTCAGCTCGATGGTGAGCTCAACAGTTTTGTGCTGCTGACCCGCGACCTGGCGGAGGCACAAGCCGTCGCAAGTGCGCAGCGCATCGCCCAGGGCAAACCGACCGGGCTGCTCGATGGGGTGCCGATTTCGATCAAGGAGACGTCAGCGCTGAAGGGGTATCGCAACAGCCTCGGCTCTCGTGTATTCGAAGAGAGCGTCGCCCAGGTCGACGGCTACGCGATCGGTCGCCTGAAACAGGAAGGCGCGGTGATCCTGGGCAAGACCAACGCACCGGAATTCGGCACGCGACCGGTTACCGAAGGCCCGATGTTTCCCCCGGCACGTAATCCGGTTGACCCGAGCCGAACCGCCGGCGGGTCGAGTGGTGGCGCTGCCGCAGCCCTGGCCGCCGGGCTCTGCGCGCTCTCGCACGGCGGCGATGGTGGCGGATCGATTCGCATTCCGGCCTCCTGCTGCGGCGTGGTCGGTCTCAAGCCGTCGCGCGGTCGGATCTCGAGTGGTCCGCTACTGGGCGAGGATTGGGCCGGGCTCGCCACGACCGGCGTTATCGCCCGGACGGTGGCCGACGCTGCGCTGGGCCTCGATGCGATGGCGGGCCATCTTCCTGGCGATCCCTACTGGGCCGAAATCACGCACCCATTCCTGCCATCGGCGCAGGGCAAGCCCGAGCCGCTCCGCATCGGGTGGACGGTCGATGCGCCGGCGGCCGTCGATGGCGAGGTGAGCGCGGCGGTGGAAGCGACGGCGCGCAGGCTAAGCGGGCTCGGCCATCAGGTTGAGCGAGTCCGACCGGATCTTGGCAAATTCCGTCCCCTGATCCAGTTGCTTGCCGTGACGGCGGTCGGCGCGCTGCCGATCCAGCGAGCTGATCTGCTCGATCCCTTGAATCGGCTGATGTTCGAGGTGGCGCCGTCGAGCACGGCGGTCGACTATCTCAAGACAATTACTCAGCTCCATCAGCAGGCTCGTCAGTTGATCGCCAGCTGGGATTCGATCGATGTGCTGCTGACGCCGACTCTCACCAAGCCGGCACCCAGGCTTGGGACGCTTGGCAAGAACCCGGAAACCGCCTCGGACGAATTCCTCGACTGGCTGAGTTTCACCCACCCGTTCAACTGCACCGGCCAGCCCGCGATCAGCCTGCCGCTGGCCGAAAACCGGGAAGGCCTGCCCATCGGCATCCAGCTCGTGGGACGGCCGCGCGATGAGTACACCATCCTGTCGCTCGGCGCGCAGCTCGAAGCGACAGTCGGCTTTCGTCAGGTAATCCCTGGCCGGCTGGCGGCAGGAAATCCCTCCCCTGCTGTCGGGGGACGACAGGGAGGGGGTTGAGGTGTCGGCCGACTGGATGCTGATCGACGGATCGAGCCTGATGTTCCGTGCGTTCTACGGTCTGCCCGCCAGCGGTTTCAAAGCGCCGAGCGGCGAGCCCGTCAATGCCATCCGCGGCTTCCTCGACATGACCGCCCGCTTGGTCGCCGAGCGAAAGCCGCGCGCGATCGTGGTCGCGACCGACAGGGACTGGCGCCCGGCGTTTCGCGTCGACGTGATCCCCAGCTACAAGACGGCCAGGCTCGAGCGCGGTGCCATGCCGGCAGAGCTCGCTCCCCAGGAGCCGATCCTCTGGGAGGTGGTCGAGGCGATCGGGCTGGAGGTCATCGGCGCCGACGGCTTCGAGGCCGAGGACGTGATCGCCTCACTCTTGCCAACAACCTCCGGCAAGGTCGAAATCGTGACCGGCGATCGCGATCTCTTTTCGCTCGTGCGCGACCCAGACGTCTGCGTGCTCTACACCCAACAGGGGATCGGCAAGCTGCTCGTCGTCGACGAGGCCGAAGTCGAGCGTCGCTACGGCATTCCCGGCCGTTCCTACGGCGACTTCGCCGTGCTTCGCGGGGATCCGTCGGACGGACTTCCGGGTGTGCCGGGGGTGGGGGAGAAGACCGCCGCCCAACTGGTCCGCCGCTTCAAGAATCTCGACGGGATCGTGGCCAGTGGCAAGCTCGGCGAGGCGGCGAACGCCTACATTCAGCAGGCTCGTCGTGTCGGGGTCCCTGTCGCCATCGCGCCGGTGCCGATGCCACGCGGGGGACGGCCAAACGCGCCGCGCGATCCCTCGGCGCTTCAGCGGCTGAATGAGCGCTACGGCATCGGCGCCTCCACGGATCGCTTGGTTCGCGCTCTTGCCGGACCGGCGACGGTTCGTGCTGGTTGACCTGCCGCGCGCTATAGTGCGCCCTGTTCGTGATTGATCCCACGCACCGGGTCGAGATCGAGTTCTGCGTCCCTTGAAACTACCTCGACCAAGCCGTCGGTCTGGCGGCGGAGATTCTGGGGTCCTGGGCGCCGATCCTGATCGACGTGTCGCTGCGCAGCGGGACAAAGGGGCGATTTGAAGTGACGGTCGACGATCGGTTGCTCTTCAGCAAGGCGTCACTGAAGCGATTTCCGAAACCTGGCGAGATCCTCACCCTGGCAGAGCCCTTCTTGGGTCCGCCGATCGACTGGCGTTAGCGGCCTCATCCGTCGTCCGCTGCCTTATCTGCTGATCCTGCTGCTGATCGCCGCCGGCGTGCAGTACTTTCGACCATTGCCGGCCGTGGCCGCCACGGCGATTCTGGCCTCGAGCGAACAGCTTGGATCGGCGCCGGCGTTACCGTGGCCGCAGAGCGGCGAAGCCGCCGTGATGGTCGAGCCGATCGGGGTCATGCAGAGCTCGGGCGCCGCGAGACCGGTTCCGATGGCCAGCACGGCGAAGATCATGACTGCGCTGCTGGTGCTCGAGGATCATCCGCTCAACCTGAACGAGCCGGGTCCGGTCCTCACCGTGAGCCGTGCGGACGTCGACACCTATCTGCGCGAGCGCAACGCCGGTGAGTCGGTGGTACCGGTCGTGGCCGGGGAGCAGCTCAGCCAGTATCAGCTGCTTCAGGGCCTCTTACTGCCCTCGGCGAGCAACTTCGCGGCAATGCTCGCGACCTGGGATCAGGGAATCCCTGCGGCATTTATCACGCGCATGAACGCGCGCGCGGCGTCGCTCGGGATGACGGCCACGAACTATGCCGATGTCAGCGGCTTCTCCCCGGCCACGGTCAGCATCCCTGCCGACCTGATCAGGCTGGCCGAGACCGCGATGCGGCTCCCGGTGTTCGCGCAGATCGTCGCCCAGCCGTCGGCGACCCTGCCCGTGGCCGGCGTCATCCACAACCTCAATACCCTGCTCGGCCAGAACGGCGTGATCGGGATCAAGACCGGCCACACCGACCAGGCGGGAGGCAACCTCGTGTTTGCCGCCGACGCCGTGGTCGACGGCCAGCCGGCCCGCATCTACGGCGCCGTGATGGGTCAGCCCAACGCGGACGCGGGAGCTTTTGCCGCGACTGTTCCCCTGGTCACCGCCGTCCGGGCGTCGCTGCATGTGCGGCCGGTCGTGCACCGTCACGACGTCGTCGCGCATTACACGACCTCCTGGGGCGAGGGCGGTCCCATCGTGGCCGCCCAGGGTGTGAGCTGGTTGTTGATGGACGGCGCCGTCGTCTCGAGGCATACGATGATCGACCCGATCCCGGCCACGCTGCCAGCCGGATCACGGGTGGGAACGCTCTCAGTCGAGGCTGGCAATCAGCGGGCGGATGTGCCGCTGATCGTCGAGGCAGCGATCAACGGCCCCGAGCTGAGCTGGCGGCTGACCCGCGGCCTCTCCTGACCGGCCGAATCGTATAAATGGTTGATGAGCGACGAGCTTGGCCTCATGCCACCCGCGCCGGCCGACCGGCCGAGCGATAGCGAGGCCCTCAGCGCAGTCCGTCTCGAGCCCACGGTTGCTGGCGAACTCAACGGCAGGGTGGCTCGCTACGTTGATGCACTGCTCGCGCTCGATCCCCAGTCGCCGGCTTTTAGCGAGCGGTTGAGCGCGCTGCATGCGATGGGCAACGCGGAGATGCGCGAGTCGGCGAATGTCTCGAATCGCCTCCTCGACCAGCCGGTTCGGGCGATCGAGTCAGGTGGCCTGAGCAAAGAGGCGGGCGTGTCGCGCTCGCTGCTTGAGCTGCGGCGGACGATCGAGGACCTCGATCCGTCGCGCCGCGGTCTGTTCGAGCGACGGCGGCTCTTCGGCTTGCTTCCCTTTGGCAACCGGATCCGCGACTACTTCGCCCGATACCGCTCAGCCCAACGCCACTTGAACGCGATCATCAATTCGCTCTATCGGGGTCAGGACGAGCTGCGCAAAGACAACGCCTCGATCCAGCAAGAACAGGTCAACGCGGCCGCCTTGCGGGACAAGCTCGAGCGCTACGTGTATATGGCAAACCGCCTCGACGCGGCAGTTGCGGCGCGCATCGACGAGGTTGCGGCCAGTGACGCCGATCGAGCGCGACGCCTGCGCGAGAACGTGCTCTTCCATGTTCGACAGAAGCGCCAGGACCTTGTCACCCAGCTTGCGGTCAACGCCCAGGGCTACCTGGCCCTCGACCTGGTCCGCAAGAGCAACCTCGAGCTGATCAGAGGCGTGGACCGGGCGACGACGACGACACTCTCGGCGCTCAGGACGGCGATCATCGTCGCCCAGGCGCTGACCAGCCAGCGGCTGGTCCTGGACCAGGTCTCGGCGTTGAATGCCACCACGGCAAACCTCGTGGAGTCGACCGCGGAATCGCTGCGGACGCAAACGGGCGAAGTTCACGAGCAGGCGGCTTCGGCGGCGCTCGATCTCGAGAAATTGCAAGCGGCGTTCGCCAGCGTCTACGCCGCGATCGACGGCGTCGATCGTTACAAACTCCAGGCGCTCGACAGCATGGAGCGCACCGTCAAGGCGCTGACCGACGAAGTCGCGCGGGCGCAGGCCTATCTCGAAAAAGCAGGGTCGGCGAGCCCCTCGGGCCGTTCGGACGACGACCTGCTCGTCGGCCCATGACGACTCCGAATTCTTGGAGCGCTTCTGGCCTCCGGCTTTGCTACTGTGAAAAAAGGGATTGAGGATGGGATTTACCAGCAAGCCCGTACGCGTCATCGAAATACCTGAGCCGGCGTCAGAACCGCTGCTCGCGCCGGAGCGCGAGCCTCAGCGTATCGAGAGAGAGGAAGAGGCGCCGGTTCAGACTCCGGCATGATTCCGGCGGTCGGCTACCGGTTCTGGCGGGTCGACCCCGACGACGCCTGGACCCGTGGCCGCCTGCAGTCGCCGGTTGCCGAAACCCTCTGGCCGCCGCTCGAAAGCCTCGATGCTGAGTGCCAGACTCGGCCGGGCCTCCGGCTGGCGCGCGCCGGCCTCCATCGGCCGGACGAGCTCCGCATTTCCCCCGAGCCGGGGTGCAGCTGCGGCATCTACGCCTACCACGACATCGCGCCGATGACGCGGGCGCTGCGCGAGGAACCCTACATGTTCGGGGGCGCGGTGCTCTGCTGGGGACGGATCGTGATCCACCCCGAGGGCCTGCGCGCGGAGCACGCCCGCCCCCTGGCGCTCTGCCGTCCCGAGAGTCCGGGCGTCCTGCAGCGCACGGCGCCGCTCCTCGAGCATGTGACCCGCGAGTATGCCATCCCGCTCCTCGAGCTCAAGGACCTGGTCGCGTATGCCAGTGAGTTCGGCACCAGTTACAAGCCCGATCCGACCGAGCCGCAGCCTGGCCGGATCGACCGGGTGCGCAGTGCCTTCTCCATCCGCCAAATCATGCGCCGCCTCGGCAAGGCGATCGGCGGCTAATCGTTCGTTCGCAGCCAGGCAAGCACGTCGTCGGCGTGACGATCGGGCGGAAAGACTGGATACCAGACGTGTTCGATGCGACCGTCGCGGATGACCAACGTCAGGCGCTTGAGTAACGTCTGACCCGCCGCCTCGAACGTCGGCAGCCGCATCGCCCGAGTCAGCCTCAGGTCTTCATCCGACAAGATCGCGAACGGTAAATGCAGCCGCTCGACCAGTTCTTTCTGGTATTCCGAGTCCTGCGTCGATAGGCCGAAGACGTCGGCGCCAGCCTGCCGTAGCTCGGCATGGTGGTCGCGAAACCCGCAGGTCTCCGGCGTGCAGCCGCGCGCGCCCGGAATTTGGTCCCAGTCGTCAACCAGCGACGGCTCACCCGGCCGCCCCGTCCGCGGATAGGCATAGATCACGGTTCGACCTCGGCCCAGACCCGCCAGCGAAACTGAACGTCCATCGGTTGCGGGCAATGCGATCTCCGGGAGGGTAAGGCCGACCAGGTGCGCGGCAGCCCCATCGTCAACCGGCACCGGAAGATCGGGCGGCAGGACCATCGGATCGATCGGCTTGGCAGGCATTGCTCTCCGCTTAACGGTACGGTAATGAGGTCGATGGCTGAGAGTCCAGACGCAATCGTCGTTGGCGCTGGCCTGGCTGGGCTGGTTGCCACGGCTGAGCTCGCTGATGCGGGTCGACGTGTCATTCTCGTCGAGCAGGAGCCCGGGCCCTGGTTGGGCGGGCAGGCCTACTGGTCCCTTGGCGGGCTCTTCCTGGTCGACACCCCGGAGCAGCGCCGTTTGGGCGTGAGGGATTCCTACGAGCGGGCCATGGCGGATTGGGCTCGAACCGCCGGCTTTGATCGCGAGGTCGATGCCTGGCCCCGTCGCTGGGCCGATGCCTATGTGGGGTTCGCGGCCGGCGAGAAACGCCCCTGGCTTCGACAGCAGGGCATACGATTGTTCCCCATCCCCGGCTGGGCGGAGCGGGGCGGCTACGAGGGCAAGGGTCCGGGCAACTCGACGCCGCGTTTTCATCTGACCTGGGGTGCCGGCCCGGGAGTCGTGGCGCCCTTCGAGCGCCGGGTTCGCGAGGCGGTGGACCGCGGGGCCGTGATCCTCAAATTTCGCCACCGCGTCGACGGGCTGGTCCGAAACAACGGGGCCATCACTGGCGTCCAGGGTGCCATTCTCGAGTCGCAGGAGATCGAGCGCGGACGGCCCAGTTCGCGGACTCAGGTCGGCACCTTCGAGTATCGAAGCCAGGCGGTGATCGTCACCTCGGGCGGCATCGGCGGAAACCCTGCGATGGTCGAGAAGTATTGGCCGGCTCGCATGGGTCGTCCGCCGGCCTCGATGGTGACGGGTGTCCCGGCGCACGTCGACGGACGAATGCTCGACATCAGCGAAACAGCCGGCGCCGCCCTGATCAACCGGGATCGGATGTGGCACTACGTCGAGGGCGTCCAGAACTGGAATCCGATCTGGCCCAACCATGGGATCCGCATCCTCCCGGGCCCATCGTCGATGTGGTTCGACGCGACCGGCCGAAGGCTGCCGGCGCCCCTCTTCCCGGGCTTCGACAGCCTCGGGACCCGCGAGCACCTGCTGAAAACCAGCTTCGACTACTCCTGGTTTGTGCTCGATCAGCGCATCATCAAGCGCGAGTTTGCGCTCTCCGGATCCGAGCAGAATCCCGACCTGACGGGCAAGAGCATCCGGCTGCTTTTGAAACGCGTCGCCTCCAAATCCGGTCCCGCGCCGGTCGAGGCGTTCAAGGACAAGGGCGTCGACTTCATTGTTGCCGACACCTTCGAGGACCTGGTGCGGCGGATGAACGCGCTTACCGGTGAGCCGCGGCTGGATCCAGCCTCGCTGCGGGAACAGGTCCAGGCACGGGACGACGAGATTGCGAATGCTGCAAGTCAGGATCCGCAGGTGCACGGCATTTACGCGGCGCGCAAGTACTTGGGCGACCGGTTGATCCGGGTTTCCGAGCCTCATCGGCTTCTCGATTCCGCCGCCGGACCACTGATTGCCGTTCGCCTGCACATCCTGACGCGGAAGACGCTCGGCGGATTGCAAACGGATTTATCGGGACGCGTCTTGCAAGCGGACGGCACGCCGCTCCCCGGTCTCTACGCCGCGGGCGAGGTTGCCGGCTTCGGCGGGGGAGGAATGCACGGGTATCGCGCGCTCGAAGGCACCTTCCTAGGGGGCTGCTTATTTTCGGGGCGCGTCGCCGGCCGGGCCGTGGCGGCGAGGATCGCCTAGTCCGTAGGCAATAACGGCGATCGGCAGGAGGATAACCAGGACGGTAACCAGTAGCGCCAGCGTGATCAGCGCCAGCAGCAGGTGCTGCTAGAGGACGAGCGCCATCGGGCTCTGCAAGAGGCGCTTGACCTCCTGCAGGAATTGTGCCGCCGTTACCCCGTAGATGACCCGGTGGTCGACCGACATGGTGACCCGCATCCGCTTGCCAACGGCGACCTGGCCATCCTTGACGACGGGCTCGTCTTCGACCGATCCGACCGCGAGGATGCCTGCATCCGGAGGGTTGATGATCGCCGTGAACTGATCGACGTCATACATGCCCAGGTTGGAGATGGTGAAGGTGTTTCCCAGGTAATCCTGCGACGAGGCCTTGTTCGATCGCGCCCGCTCGATCAGCTGCTTGGATTCCGAGGCGATCTCTTTGAGCGATTTCTGGTCGGCGTTGCGCAGGACGGGGACGATCAGGCGGTCGGGAAGTCCAACCGCGATCCCGATATTGACGTCACGCTTGCGCGCGATCCGGCCGTCTGCCCAGGAGGCGTTCACTTCGGGAAATTTCGTCAAGGCCAGTGACACGGCTTTGATGATCAGGTCGTTGATGCTGATCGCGTCCGCCTTCTCGACGGCTTCGTTGAACATCTGCCTGAGCCGGACGGCATCGTCCATGGCGATCTCGGATGTGACATAGAAGTGCGGCGCCGAGAACTTGCTCTGGGCGAGCCGCATGGCGACCGTCGTCTGCAGCTTCGAGAGCTCGACGACCTCGACTTCACCGGCGGGCCTCGCGGGAGCCTGGCGCTCCGCGGTTGAAACGTCCCGCCCTCGCCCAGCCCCCTGGGTGGGAGCGGCAGCAGGCTTCTGTTGGACGGCGGCTTCCACGTCCTCCTTCGTGATCCGGCCGCCGGGACCGCTGCCCTGCACCTGCCGAAGGTCCAGGCCTTGCTCTTCCGCGAGCCTTCGGGCGACCGGTGAAACCTTGATCCGTTCGCCATCCTCTTGTTGGTCTGCTGGACGTTGCCCGGCTGGCCGGCGGATGACGTTCAGCGCAGCCTGCGCGGCAGCGCCCGCTTCTAACCGGTCATCTGGTCCGCCGTGGGGATACTGCTCACCGCCACCTTCGGCGGCTTGCTGAGCCGTGGCCGCCATCGCCTTGTCAGCCTGCGCAACATGGGCTTCCGGTTTGGTTACCTGCGCTTTCGGCGCCTCCGCCGCTGCTGGCTTTGGCTTCTGCTCCGGCTCGGCCGCAGTCGCTTGCTCTTCCGGCGCGGCGGGCTTCTCGCTTTTTGGTGCAGCCGCCGCTTCGGCTTTCGTCGCCTCGGTTTTCGGCGCTTCGGCTTTCGTCGCCTCGGTTTTCGGCGCTTCGGTTTTCGGCGCTTCGGTTTTCGGCGCTTCGGCCTTCGGTGCAGCCGGCGCTTCGGCCTTGGGCGCAGCGCCGCCGTTCCCGCCGATCTCGGCGATCACCGCGCCGATCGGCGCGCTCTCCCCCTCGGGGACGACGATCTTGCTCAGCTTGCCGGAGGCGTACGCCTCGACTTCGATGTTGGCCTTATCGCTTTCGATCTCGACCAAGGGCTCGCCTTTTTTGACCTCGTCGCCTTCTTTCTTCAGCCAGCGCAGGATCTTGCCGGTCTCCATCGAGTCCGACAGGCGCGGCATCTGGACGTTCGGCATCTCGCCCTAATTCTTACCGAGCAGTGCCCGGGCGGTCACGATCACGTCCGCCTTTCCGGGAAAGGCGATCTTTTCGAGCTTCTTGTTGTATGGGGCGGGCACTTCCGCGGCGCCGATTCGCGCGACGGGTGCATCCAGGTAATCGAAGGCTTCTTCGTACACGCGGGAGGCGATCTCGGCGCCGACGCCGTATGAACGCCAGCCTTCCTCGACGGTAATCAACCGGCTGGTCTTCTTGACCGACTCGATGACGGGCGCCATGTCCAGCGGGCGCAGCGCCCGCATGTCGACGACCTCGGCGCTGATCCCCTCCTTCTCCAGTTCGTTGGCCGCTTCCTGCGCGACGACCAGCATCCGCGAGTGGGCGCAGATGGTGATGTCCTCCCCGGGGCGCTTGACTTCGTTCTTGTCGAGCGGCACCAGGTGTTCGCCGTCGGGGACCTCGCCCTTCAGGGCGTAGGTGCCCTCGTTCTCGATGAACATCACCGGGTTGTCGTCCCGGATCGCCGACTTGAGCATGCCCTTGGCGTCGGCCGGAGTCCCGGGTGCAACGACTTTGAGGCCGGGCACGTGGGCGAACCAGTTCTCATGGCTGTGCGAGTGCTGCGCGCCCAGTTGGTGTCCGCCGCCGCCGGGTGTCCGGATCACGAGCGGGACCTTCGTCCCGCCACCGAACATGTAGCGGATATGCGCCGCGGCGTTCACCACCTGGTCCATGGCGACCATGATGAAGTTGACCGTCATCATCTCCGCGACCGGCCTTAGTCCGGACATGGCGGCGCCAATCGCCGTCCCGATGATGACCTCTTCGGCGATCGGCGTATCGAGCACGCGCTTCTCGCCAAACTCCTTCATCAGGCCGCGTGTCACCTTGAAGGATCCGTCGTACAGGCCGATGTCCTCTCCCAGCAGGAAGACGTTCTCGTCGCGCTTCAGCTCCTCCCGCAGCGCCTGGTTGAGCGCGTCGCGCATGGCGAGCACCGCCATCAGGCCGCACCCTCGTCGGCATAGACATCGCGGTAGAGCTGCTTCGGATCGGGTTCCGGACTCTCCTCGGCGAAGCGCACCGCGTCCTCCACTTCGGCCGTGACCGCCTCGTCGATCTTCTGCAGATCCTGGTCGGTGACCAGCCGCTGCTGTTTCAGGTGTTCGCCCAGGTTCAGGATGGCATCGCGGCCCTGCCATTCCTTGATTTCCTCCTTGCCTCGGTAGGTGTCGGGATCCGACATCGAGTGGCCGCGATAGCGATAGGTGACGCATTCCAGCAGGCTGGGCTCGTGCCGCTCGCGGGCCTGCGCCACCAACTGGTCGGTGACGCGTCGCACGGCCAGCACGTCCATGCCATCGACCCGTTCCCCGGTCATGTCGTAGGCGCAGGCTTTCTTCCAGATCTCGGTGACGGCCGAAGCGCGGTTGACGGCCGTGCCCATCCCGTAGAGGTTGTTGACGCAGACGAAGACCATCGGCAGGTGCCAGAGCTTGGCGACGTTGAGCGCCTCGTGAAAGCCGCCGATATTGGTGGCGCCGTCGCCAAAAATGCTCATCACGACTTCGTCGGTGCCCTTGTAGGTGATGGCATAGCCGCTGCCACAGGCGATCGGCAGCGCTTCACCCACGATCGCGTAGCCGCCGTAGAAGCGATGCTCCTGGCTGAAGAGGTGCATCGAGCCGCCCCGTCCGTGCGAGGTGCCGGTCTCCTTGCCGAACAGCTCCGCCATCACGGCGTTTGGCTCGACGCCTTTGGCCAGGGCGTGCCCATGTTCCCGATAGGTGCTGTAGACGTAGTCGTTTTTCCGCAGCGCCGAGATGGTGCCCACGATGGTGGCCTCCTCGCCGATGTTGAGGTGGCAGAAGCCGCCGATCTTGGCCATCTGGTACATCTCGGCGGTCTTTTCCTCGAAGCGGCGGATGAGCAGCATCTGCCGGTAGAGATCGAGGAGAGTGTCCTTGTCGCCGAGCGCGTCCTTCGGCCGGCTTTCGGTTGGGCGCTGTTCGACCTTCATCAATGGCTCCTGGATATCACGGGCACGAACCGGTACAAAAACTGTGTCTATTGTACCTATCGAATTCTTCTATGGAAGGTTGCCGCCACGATCGAGAGGTCGCCGGGCTCTATGAAAGGGTGGCGGCAAGCCCGGCGTGATAGGCGGCGATCAGGGGCTGGTAGGCGCGATCGTTCCAATCGTCGTTGGCGGTTAGGGAGGCTGCGCTGGTTGCGGCGGCCAGGGTCGCGTAGCCGGCCCGCATCGCCGCGTGCCGGGCGTTGGCCTCGGTCGTATCGTTCCGCAACAACGCCGCCCCATATTTCTGCGTCTGGTCGATCACCGAGCGCATCGCCAGGATGACCGGTTTGAAGCCGGGTGACTCGTCGGGCTGATTCATGAGCGACTCGGCCACGCGCAAGCCGCGGTCCGCCTGCGCGTAATAGGCGTCGATCTCGACGTACTGCTGATCGTCGATCGCGGTCAGCATCTTGGTCTCGGTTACCGCCGCGAAAAAAAATCCCTGCTGCAGCCGCTCCTGGTCGACCGCCGCGGTCAGCACCTGGTTGGCATGGACGAGGGCGCCGGCCGCGGTGGCCGTCCGGCCTCTGGCCGCTTGCAACTCACTCGATTTGGCGAAGGCGGCCGCGACCAGCCACTGGGGCTGGAGGGCGCCTCCCAGTCCGGCCATGTCCTGGCTTACCAGTTTGCGCGCCGTTTCGTACTGCGCCAGATTGGCACTCGATTGTGTCAGCAGCCGGTCGTCCGAGAGATCGGCACCAGAGGGACTCCGGGTCAGGAATTGTTGCAAGGCCGCGTCGACCGTTGCCTGGTGTGACGCCGCCTGCGCCAGGGCTCGAGTGTCACTCGCGAGCTGGGCGTCGGCGAGCGCTGGTTCGAGCACAAGGAAAAATCCGGCAAGCGCGCTAAGGCACCCCCCAACCACGATGAGGACGTTTCGACGCCGCATACTGCCTAATGGGTAACCACCGACAGCGCCGTTTCCTGCGAAATCGCGTCAAACGTGGCAAAGACGGCGCCCCGCAAATACCGATTCGCATGCCCCCATGCCGCGAGCGGCGCTTAAGACCGGCTGGGCCCGATGCCGTTCGGTGAGAACCCGGGCTGCAGATGCCGGGCCGCGATGATGGTCTTGATGTTGCCCCGCACGTTGAAGTCGCCGACGACCTCGATATAGCGGGGGTCGAGCAGGGACACCAGGTCGTCGAGGATCCGGTTCACGGCGGTCTCGTGGTACATCTCCTCGTCGCGAAACCTGTTGATGTAGAGCTTCAGCGACTTGAGCTCGACGAGCTTCCGATCAGGGACGTACTTGATGTGGATGGTGGCGAAGTCGGGGAAGCGCGTATCCGGAGCCAGGCAGGTGAACTCTGGAATCGTGAAGTCGATCTCGTAGTCGCGCTTCACATTGTCGTTGTCGACCGCCTCGAGCGTCGACTCGGCAATCAACCGGCTGGACACGCGCTAATCCTAATGCGAGGTCCAGCTGGTTCCGTCCCAGGTCCAGGTGTCATTGAGCGGCCCGCTCTGGCCCGAGTTGAGGCCCATTCCGCCGAAGAGCACCATCACCTGACGGTCACTGTCAAAGACCATGGCCGCATCGTCGCGCGCCGGCGGGCTCTGCGCGAGCGAGGGTTTCTGCCAGCGGTCGCCATCGTAGACATAGGTGTCGGCGGGGACGGGCGTCGTCCCCGTGCCGGGATTGCCGCCGAACAGCACGACGCCTCGCTGGATGGTGTTCCCGGCCAGGCTGGGAAGGCAGAGCGCCGGAGGCGGCGAGCCTGACGTGGTTCGCGGTCCCCAGGTATTTCCGTCGTAGGCATAGACGCCGGCGTCGTGCTTGTCGCTGCAGTCGCCAAAGCGTTCGACGAGGTTCGCGCCGATCAGATAGGCGGTTCGCGGGCGCAACCCGCCCGCGGGGCTCGAGACCGGAATTTGCGACCAGTCTCCATTGCGCCAGGCCCAGGACTCGTTGATCGTCGTCGTTCCCCCTTCGTCGATGCCGCCGTAGAGAAAGATCGCTCGCATTGCCAGCTCATAGGTGGCGCTGGCATCCCAGCGCTTCGATGGGCTGTGCGCCGGGTGCAATTCCTGCCAGGCGCTCCCATCCCAGGCCCAGGTGTCCGCCAGGGCACCATTGGCCCCAAGTCCGCCAAAGAGGATCACCTGCTGGCCGACTTCGTCGTAGGCCATCGCTCCGCCCTGGCGTGCCGGCGGGCTGACCGTCAGGCCCAGCCGCTGCGACCATGCCGTCCCATCCCATGTCCAGGTGTCACCGAGGAGGGATTGGCCGGCGAGTCCGCCAAAGAGGACCACGTTGTGACGCGCCTGGTCGTACGCCATCCCCGCCGCCTCTCGCCCGACCGGGAGCGGCGTCGTCCTGGCAGAGCTGATGGGAGAGCCGCTCGCTCGGACGAGGGCGGAGGGGGTCGGCGACGAATGCGCTGTCGGATTCGACCCGCATGAGGTCAAGACCAGGGTCACCAGCAGCGTGAGACCGGCTCGGCTCATGCCAGTTGGACAGTGTACGGACGCCAGCGGACCTGTCACGGCGTGACCGTGAGGCCGAGTCGGCTGTCGATAACCGCGCCGTCTCCATTGATGAGCTCGATGACGTAGTCCTGCACCGCCTCGCCGGACGGGACCTTGACCGTCAGGCTGGAGGCACTCACCACCGTGGGCGCCTTTCCATCAAACCCGCCGCTCCCGCCTGCGACCGGCATGAATCGCACCCGAAGCGACGGCCCGGTCAGGAACCCGGCTCCGGAAATGGTGACCAGGGTGTCGTGGCTCGCGGATACCCGCGACGGGCTGACGGCGGAAACCGAAACGGTGGTGGTCGGTTCGGTGGTGGTCTCACTTCCCCGCAACTGAAGCGTCTGCGGAAAGGGCGCCAGCGGAACGGCAGTGCCGGGGAGGCTTTGCCAGGTGGCGATCTCTGCTTTTCCCGGACCGATTGGCACCGCCGTCCGAGGCCCGGTCAGGACCCCGAGCACGAGGGCGTCGGGGCCGACCACCGGACCGCCGATGTTGGCTGGCAGGTCGTCGACCTCGAGGCGCCAGGTCGATACCCAAGCCGACGCCAGGGTCACCGGGCTCGAGGGCGCGAGGTTGGCAATCTTCGGGCTGGCCAGGAGCACGAGCGGATCGCCCACCATCACCGTCGCGGTATTTCCGAGCGCAAGCGGCGTTCCATCCGCTGCAGCCCTGACCATCGCGATGCCGGACGCGGGATCGGTGCCCATCACCCGCACCGGCCGGCTGCCGCCCGTGTTATCGATGAGCCGCAGGGTTTGACTGCCCTCGACCAGGCTCGACGCGGTCAGGAAATCCCCCTGGGCGTCGATCAGGAATGCGGTACCGAAAGTGCGATCGTTGGCAATCGTCATCACGCCATCGAGCGCCTTTTGCAGCTCATCTGGAAGCAAGACCGCCGCTGGAACCGGGCTGAGACTCGGAGGCGGGGCGGCGGTCGCCGATGGTCGAGCACTGATCTGACGTTCGACGGCGGGAGCGAGCAGGACGAGCCCAATGCCGACCATGGTGATCACCAGCGCCGTCATGGCCTGCTCGCCGCGACCTTTGAACCATCGAGCCACATCCATGCAACGGCTTTCGGCCTTGCTTTCTTGGGCAGGCGCCTTTGGGTACAGTCAGGCCGTGCGGCTGCGCAATACGGAAACGGGGACCGTGCAGCCGCTGGAGCGACGGGACGGTCCCGTCCGGGTGTACGTCTGCGGGGTCACGCCCTATGACACCACCCACCTTGGTCACGCGTTCACCTATGTGACCTTCGATGTGCTCGTCCGCACATTGCGGTCGACCGGCAATCCGGTGCGTTACGTCCAGAACGTCACCGACGTCGACGACGACATCATTCGCCGCGCCGGTGAGCTCGGCACGACCTGGGACCGGCTCGCCGCGACCGAGACGGCCTTGTTCGAGGCGGACCTGGCGGCGCTCAACATGCAGGCTCCCGACGTCTTTCCGCGAGCAAGCCAAACCATTCCTCGCATCGTCGAGCTGGCGCGCAAGCTCGAGGCCCAGGGTCATGCCTACGTGAGCGACGGCAACCTCTATTTCCGCGTGGAGAGCGTCACCGACTATGGGAGGCTCAGCCGGTTCTCGCGCGACGAAATGATCCGGCTCTCGCGCGAACGGGGCGCCGATCCCGACGATCCGCGAAAGCACGACCCGCTGGATTTCGTCCTCTGGCAGCGCAGTGCCGCGGGCGAACCGCAGTGGCCGAGTCCGTGGAGCGATGGGCGTCCCGGCTGGCACATCGAGTGCTCGGCAATGGCCTTGCAGCATTTGGGTGATCAAATCGACATCCACGGCGGAGGCGCCGACCTGATCTTTCCGCATCATGAGAGTGAGATCGCGCAGTCCGAATCGGCGACGGGCGTCCGGCCGTTCGCGCGCATCTGGATGCACGTCGGGATGCTGGGCTACCAGGGCGAGAAGATGAGCAAGTCCCTGCGCAACCTGGTGTTGGTCCGCGACTTGTTGCAGCGCTACGACGCCGATAGCATTCGCGTGCTGCTCCTGCGTCATCACTATCGAGAGGCGTGGGAATACACCGAAGACCAGCTGAAGGACGCCCGCGATTGGACCGATGCCCTGGGGCGTTCTCCGGCGGGCGGCTCCCTAGTGTCCGTCCCTGCTGGCGAGGGCCTCAGTGAGACAGTTCGGCCGGTGCGCCACGCGCTGGAAGACGATCTCGACACGCCGAAA
>DAIPYJ010000035.1:0-4146 GCA_036782775.1 Candidatus Dormiibacterota bacterium
GGTGGCTGTCGAGGGGGCGAAGCCGATGCCATGGTCGGCCGCCGCCACCGGCACCCAGCAGATCCAGGAGCTGGCAAAGGCCAGGACCACGAACATGATCGAGAGGCGCGTCGGATCGTAGCGCTGCTTCATCGAGCTCAGGATGTAACGGCGGGTAACGGCCGCTCCCTGCCCTGCGGACCCCCTCACCCCGACCCCCTCCCCGCAAACGGGGAGAGGGAGATTGCCTTCAGGGCGTTTGGACGTCGACCACGAGGCGCGTGGGGCCGCTGAGTTCGACCGTGCGGATGCAGGCGTCCTGGGACAGGCCGGCGCCCCAGCTCAGCACTGCTTCGAAGTCGCCAATCTTCTCCAGCTCCTTGACCACCGCGAGGTTGGGTTTCAAGTCGGACGCGCCGGGATAGCTGCCGGCAGCCGAGGCGCCGTGGAACACGATTCGGAGCCCGTCGGAACCCTGCAATATGACTTCCTGGCCACTTGGATCCTTCACGAAATTGCTGGAGGCCTGCCGCGTCACGGTGTAACTCGGAATATGGGGCACGGTCCCACTGGGCGCGGTGAACTCGAACACGATCCGGTCATAACCGCCGGATTGATGCGCCGAGCGAACGTCAGTGAGCTGCATGGCGCCCCCGGCCGTCCCACCGCTGAAATCCTGGCAGGCAAACGGCGGCAGGCTCGCCGTCTGGGAGGCAGTCGGGACCGGCGTCGGTGCCGCCGTGGTGGACGCAGACGGCGTGGTGGCTACATCCACGACGAGGCGACTGGGCGCGCTCAGGGTGGTCACACGGACGCATTGTGAGGACGACAGCCCAATCCCGTATGTAAGGACGCGTTCGAAGGCGCCGAGCTGCGTCACCTGCCGGACTGACGCCAGCCCAGGCTTGACATCGCTGGCCGTGCCGGAGGCCGGATCGACATCGCGGAACACAAGCTTGAGGCCGGCGCTGCCATCGAGCTGGACAGGTTGGCCCGACGCGTCGCGAATAAATGCCGCTGAAGCCTGCCGCGTGAGGTCGTACGAGGGGATGCCGCCGCTGAACTCGAAGACCACCCGGTCGTAGCCATCGCTTTCATGTGATGCCGCCCGCACGGTGGTGAGCTGGGTCGAAACGCCCGTCGAACCGCCGGAACGGTCTTCGCAGAGGAAGGGCTGTGGCGCTGGCGAAGGCGTCGGGAGGATGTTGCTTATCGCGGTCTTGACGTCCTGGACGAACACTTGCGGTGTTCGAGCAACGAGCATGACGGCGGCCACGACGACCAGCGCGCCGGCGAGCGCCAGCTGAGGAACGAGGCCGCTGCGCCGCTGGGGCGTAATGCCTTCGCGGATCCGGCCCCGGAGAGAGCGGGGAAACTCGCGGATCTGCTCGGCTTCACTGTGAAGCTGATCGCGCAGCTTGTCTTCGAAGCGATCGCTCATGGCAAATCCTCTTCGGAGCCGGTCAGCTCGCGGAGCCGTCGCAGCGCGGTCTTCAACCGCGACTTGAGCGTATCGACGGGGATACGGAGCGCAGCCGCAGCATCTTCGACGCTGAGATCCTGGTAATAGCGAAGCGCAATGGCGGCGCGTTGGTCGGCGGGAAGGCGATCGAGCGCGCTGGCCAGGTCGAGGCGGGTCTCACTCGAGGTTGCGGCCCTGGCACCGCTCAAGCGACCAAAACGCTCGGTCAATGCCTGGAAACGGTGGCGGCGCCGGTAGGCCGAGATGCTTTCGTTCATTGCAATCCGGGTTAGCCACGGTCCGGGATCTTCGTCGCGAAGCGTTCGAATCCGCTGCCATGCCTTGAGGAAGGTTTCCTGGACGGCGTCTTCAGCCAGCGCCTGATCGCGAAGGATCAAGCGCGCGGTCCGGAGCAGTTGCAGTCCGAACCGGTCCACCACCTCTTCGAAGGCGTCTCGATCGCCGTCCCGACACCGCTCGATGACGCGCCCGAGCGCCGGATCCATGAGCATGCCCATGGTATCGACGCTGCGGGCGCCGCGAACGGGTGAATCGCTACCGCCTCGCGAATCGACGGAGTCCGAGGAGGGCGACTCCCGCCATTGCGAGGAGCAGGCCAATCAAGAGGGGCAGAAGCGGCGTGCCGGCCGGCTGTCCGGCCGAAGCTGGCTGGCCGGTAGTTGCCAGATCCTGCGGCAGTGAACTGTCGGCAACCGCGGCGGACGTTGCTGAAGGCACGGATGTTTGGGCGGTCGGGCTCTGGCCGGTATTGGCCGCGGCTGACGAATCAGCCGGAGTTGCGACATCGATCACGAGCCGGCTTGGGCCGCTGAGCTGGAAGACTCGGATGCACGCCTGGTCGTGAAGCCCGACGCCATAACTCACCACCCGTTCGAAGTTCCCGATGTTGGCGACTTCGCGGATTTCAGGCAGTCGGGGGTTCTGGTCGCTTGGAACGCCTGGGGCGATGTCGCTGTCGTGTAACACCACCTTGATGCCGGCGGACCCGTCGAGGGACACTTGCTGGCCGCTGGCATCTTTCGTGAAGGTTGACGAAGCCTGCCGCTTGACCGTGTATTGCGGAACAGCGTTGGACGTCGCGAAGCCGATGACGAGCCGGTCGTAGCCCTCGTGGTGAGCGGTGCGTACGCTTGTGACGGTGCCGGGCCCGCCGCCCGTTCCGCCCGAGGCGTCCGCGCAAGCGAAGGCCGGGAGCGAGTCTGCGGAAGCCTGCGTGAGGCCCGAAAGACCGGCCGCGCCCGTGGCGAGGGCCAAAGCCGAAACCAAACCGGCGAGATGAGGTCGATGACTGGCGAACATTGCGGTGAATACCTCCGGATAAGTGCTGGCGGTGTGAATCCGCCTACCCTTGAGACGCCGCCAGGTCTCGCTGCGGGTGAGGGACCCCCTCCCCCCGACCCTCTCCCCGCTAGCGGGGAGAGGGATGTGTCAGGCGGCTTCGACGCGGTTACGACCGCCGCGCTTGGCCTGGTAGAGGGCGCGGTCGGCAGCCGAGATCAGGCGAACCGAATCGGCGGCGTCATGAGGGAACGTCGCCACCCCCAGGCTTAGCGTTACCGGCTGGTCGGGTCCGAGGATTTGGGCCCGCTCGGCGATACCACGGAGCGATTCGGAAAGGGCCAGCGCGCCCGTCTTGTCGGTGTCCGACATGAGGATGGCGAACTCCTCGCCGCCGGTACGGAAGGCGGCATCGGTGACGCGCTTCGGCACCACCTGGATGAGGCGGGCGACCTGCTGCAGCGCGCGATCGCCTTCCTGGTGGCCGTACTTGTCATTGATGGCCTTGAAGTGGTCGATGTCGATCACGATCAAGGACAGCGGCTGCCCCGTCTGCTGCGAGCGGCCGATCTCCAGCGCGAGAACCCGGTCGAACTCGCGGCGATTGTTGAGCCCGGTGAGCGCATCGATTCGCGACAGGGTGTCGATGAACTGATACATGGTGGCGTTCTGGATCGCCATCGCGGCGTGGCCGATGACGGTGCGAAGGAAGGCGCCGTCCTCGACGGTGTAGGCGCTCCGCAGCCGTGACGTAAGCGCGACGATGCCGATCCGCTGTCCCTGGGCATCGAGCAGCGGCGCCGCCATGCAGGGCATCTCGTGGTCGAGCCAGGCCGGCGGCAGGAGCAGACCCGCATCGCCAGCCATGACGGTGCTAACCCAGCGGTCGTGGGGGCTGAGCGAGGCGGGAAAGTTGGAGGCCACCTTCGCGGCGAGCTCGAACTGGCCCTGCGGCGCTCGGATCCAGATCGCGACCCCGTCGCCGGCAAAGAAACGGCTGAGCCCGCTGCTGAGGCGGTCGAGCACGGCGCTCAGCTGCATGGTCTCGTTGAATTCGGCCATCAGATCGATCAGGGCGCGCGCCTGGCCGTAACGGCGCTGGAGGTCGCCGTTTTGGTCGAGCAACTGGCGCTGGCGGGCGATGACCGGCTCGGTGAGGGCCCAGATCCTGGTCAGGGCCGCGTTCGCCAGCCGGTCCCGACTGGCCGGCGGCCGGTGCCGGAGGAGATCAGGCGTGAGCTCGCCGATCTGGCGAAGGGCTTCCCGCTGAGCACGGAAGCGGCGCCTGGCAATCTGGTAGCCGGCGACGCCGGCGCTGATGAGCGCCAGGCCGACGGCGATGAGGATTCCGGCAGCCAGGAGGAAGTCGAGGCGGGGCCCCCTAGAGCAACGCGGGGCCGGGCGGG
>DAIPYJ010000035.1:4156-21656 GCA_036782775.1 Candidatus Dormiibacterota bacterium
CTCGTCGGGCTTGGCTTTACCCCCACCCCGGCCCTCCCCCCGCAAGCGGGGGGAGGGAGCATTTAGGATGCGGGGCCGGGCGGGGCGAGCGGCTGCTGGGTGAAATCGAAACAGTCGGACATGTCGTCCGAGGCCTGGTCCCGGGCGTTGAGCGCAGGCAGCCCGAAGGTTGTCTCACAGAACTTGACCAGGCTGACGTGCGAATGCTGGGTGTGTGAGATGTACTTAGGCCTGGCGTAGGGACTCAACACCAGGCACCCCACGCGGGTGCCCAGCCGAAACTGCGTCCCGTCCGTCCATTTCTCGAGCAGAGGCGGATTGACGTGGTCATACCAGCCGCCCCAGTCGTCCCAGGTGATGAAGATCGCCGTGTTGGGCCAGAGCCCACCCTTGACGATGGCATCGACCTGTTGGGCGGACCAGGTTTGGCCGGCTTTAACCGGCTCGACTGGATGCTCGCTGAGGCCGGTTGGGCCATAGAGCCATGACACCGTTGGCAGATTACCGGCGGCCGCGTCCTTCGCGAACTGGTCGGCGGTCACATTGTTCGGGCTTCCCTTGAGCGCGGTGATGTAGCCCTGCGCATAACCGCCGTAGTTCTTCCACGTCAGACTGTGCGCCTCGAGCAATGCCGGCAGCGATGGCAGGTTGAAGGGGGGCTGCATGTTGATCGGGTCGCGGTAATGCGGGTTGTTGATGATTGGCGAATCGGCAGCGATCAGCATCAGGTGATTCGGCGTTGACGGGCCGGCGACCTCGGTGAAGTAGCGGTCGCACAGCGTGTACTGCTGTGCGTACCGCCAGTAGTCCGGGATGTTCGGCTGGTCGTACTGCTCTTTCGCTGCGCCGGTCGCCCGCTTTAGCCACGACGCATGGTCGTGCGGATGGTCGGACGATGGCGGGTCGGTCGCCAGCGCGAGCGATGCATCGCCGTCGGCGCCAGGGAACCGACCGAAGTAGTTATCGAAGGCGTGGTTTTCTTTGACAATGATCACGACGTGCTGGATCTTTCCGGATGGGGTTCCTGATGGGCTCGGTGACGGCCCGGGCGTTGGTGATGGCGCGGGCGCCGGTGACGGCGCAGGCGTGGGCGACGGTTTTGGTCTCGGAGTTGGGGTCGGCTTGCGCTTGCGAGCCGCTGGTTTCGAATACGGCTTATTTTTTGACGTTTTCGCGGAACGCGTAGTCTTTGGTTTCCTCATCCCGGCGCCAGTCTAGCCCGTGATTTGGAGAAAATCGTTGCAAACGACTTCCATGTTTACGCTCTGAGCCCGGCTTGCGACAGGGCGTGATCAGGCTGAGTCACGTATCGTTAAAACGATGGAAGGGAAACGGGCGGGAGCAACGGTGATCGCCGATCAGCCGCTGAGCCAGCAAGAGCTCAACCTGACTGACGCCTACTGGCGGGCGGCGAATTACCTTTCGGTCGGCCAGATCTACCTGCTGGCGAATCCGCTCATGCGGCAGCCGCTGGACGTCAAACAGATCAAGCCGCGTTTGCTTGGCCACTGGGGAACGACGCCGGGACTCAACTTCCTGTACGCGCACATCAATCGCGTGATCAAGGCGCGGGACCTCGACGCGGTCTTCATCTGCGGGCCCGGTCACGGGGGACCGGCGATGGTTGCGAACGCCTACCTCGAGGGCACCTACAGCGAGATCTATCCCGCGATCACGCGCGATGTCGAGGGATTGCAAAAGCTGTTCCGCCAGTTTTCATTCCCGGGCGGAATCCCGAGTCACGCCGCACCGGAGACGCCGGGATCGATCCATGAGGGCGGCGAACTGGGCTATGCATTGACGCACGCGTACGGAGCGGCCTTCGACAACCCGGAACTGAAGGTCTTCTGCGTCGTGGGAGACGGCGAGGCCGAGACGGGGCCGCTGGCGGCGAGCTGGCATTCGAACAAATTCCTGAATCCGGTCGGCGACGGTGCCGTCATCCCGATCCTGCACCTCAACGGATACAAGATCGCGAACCCGACGGTGCTGGCTCGAATCCCTGAAGAGGAATTGAGCGCGCTGCTGGAAGGCTACGGCTATGCGCCGTACCTGATCGCGGGCGACGATCCGATGGACATGCACCAGCGTTTCGCCGCGCTGCTCGATCGAGTGATGGACGAGGTGCAGGAAATCCAGCAGGCGGCACGCGCCAAGCGCACGCCCGGCCGTCCGCGCTGGCCGATGATCGTCTTTCGGACGCCGAAGGGTTGGACCGGTCCGAAGGAGGTGGACGGTTTGCCCGTGGAGGGGACCTGGCGCGCCCACCAGGTGCCGGTCGACAACATGGCCAAGCCAGAGCACCTGCGAATCCTCGACAACTGGCTCAAGAGTTACCGGCCGGAGGAATTGTTCGACCGCAACGGCGCTCTGATCCCCGAGCTGGCCGAGCTGCCACCGAAGGGAGCGCGTCGCATGAGTGCGAATCCTCATGCAAACGGCGGCGAGTTGATGCAACCGCTGCACGTGCCGGATTTCCGCGATTACGCGGCCAAGGTCGAGCGGCCGGGAACGACCTACGACGAGGCGACGCGTGTGCTCGGCGCCTTTCTTCGCGACTTGATCAAACGGAATCCACACAACTTCCGGCTGATGGGTCCTGATGAGACGAACTCCAACCGTCTGAACGCCGTCTTCGAGGTAACCAATCGCGCCTGGATGGCGGAGACGCTGCCGACCGACGATCACCTTTCGCCTGAGGGGCGAGTAATGGAGGTGCTCAGCGAGCATCTCTGTGAAGGCTGGCTCGAGGGCTACCTGCTGACTGGACGGCACGGGCTGTTCAACTGCTACGAGGCCTTCACCCACATCATCGACTCGATGTTCAACCAGCACGCGAAGTGGTTGGAGACGACGAACCGGATTCCATGGCGGCGGCCGGTGGCCTCGCTGAATTACCTGCTCAGTTCGCACGTTTGGCGGCAGGATCACAACGGCTTCACCCACCAGGACCCCGGATTCATCGACGTCGTCGTCAACAAGAAGCCGCAGGTGGTCCGGATCTACCTGGCGCCGGACACGAATTGCCTGCTGTCGATCGCGGACCATTGCTTGCGCAGCCGGCAGTACGTCAACGTGATCATCGCCGGGAAGCAGCCGGCATTGAATTACCTGTCGATGGACGAGGCGATCGTCCATTGCACGCGCGGCATTGGGATTTGGGACTGGGCGAGCAACGATAACGGCGACCCGGACGTCGTCATGGCATGCGCAGGCGATATCCCGACGCTGGAAACGCTGGCAGCCACCGGCCTCATCCGCGAGCATCTGCCGGAGTTGAAGGTGCGGGTGGTCAACGTCGTCGACCTGATGAAACTAATGCCCAGCAGCGAACATCCACACGGTTTGAGCGATGCAGAGTTCGATTCACTGTTCACCAGCAACAAGCCGGTCATCTTCGCGTTCCACGGCTATCCGTGGCTGGTTCACCGCCTCGCCTACCGGCGGAAGAATCACGAGAACATGCATGTGCGCGGATACAAGGAGGAGGGCACCACGACCACCCCGTTCGACATGGTGATGCTGAACGATCTGGACCGCTTCCACCTGGTGATGGACGTGATCGACCGCGTGCCCGGGCTGGGGTCGAAAGCCGGGAACATCCGCCAACAGATGGTGGACGAGCGGCTGCGCCATCGCCAGTACACGCGCGAGCACGGCGAGGACGCGCCCGACGTGCGCAACTGGACCTGGAAGTATTAAAGCCTCTCACCCCGCAAGCGGGGAGAGGGGAGTTATGGACTATTACCCCTCACCCCGACCCTCCCCCCACGAGTGGGGGGAGGGAAATTGCGGAATGCGTGTCTTAGTCGTTAACGTTGGGTCGAGCTCGATCAAGGGGAGCGTCGTCGAGAGTCGGGATGGGGCAGCCTTTGCTCAAGCCGAGATGTCGCTGGGGACGGACGCGACCAAACGCCAGCGATTCGAGAAGACCGTCGGGGGGCTTCTCAACAAGCTGAAGGTCGATGGCCAGATCGAGGTCGTTGGTCATCGTGTGGTGCATGGCGGGACGCGTTTCACGAAAGCCGTTCGCATCAACGCACAAGTGCTGCGAGGTATCGAGGAGTTGGCGACGTTTGCGCCCTTGCACAACCCGATGGCGGCGCGGGGCATTAGGGCAACCCAAGCGGCGCTTCCTCGAGTCCCACAGGTCGCCTGTTTCGATACGGCCTTTCACGCCACATTGACCCAGGAGCAATACCTGTATCCGGTGCCCTGGGGCTGGCATCGCGAGTACGGTGTGCGCCGGTTTGGCTTTCATGGACTCTCGGTCGAGTGGTCAATGGGACGCGCCGCCGAACTGCTCGACCGGCCGGTCGAGGACCTGGCCCTGATCGTCGCGCATCTCGGCAGCGGCTGCTCGGTTACTTCGGTGATGGGCGGCCGGTCGGTTGCCACCTCGATGGGGCTGACCCCGATGGAGGGCCTGATGATGGGAACGCGGTCTGGCTCGATCGACCCCGGCATCCTTCTATATATGTTGCGGACGCGGCGGGCGAGCTGGCGCGAGCTGGAGAAGGCGCTCGACCATGACTCGGGACTCGTCGGCGTCTCCGGGCGGCGGATCGGCATGAAGGAACTCGAGGAGGCGGCGGGTAAGAGGAACCAGCGAGCCCAGCTGGCGATCGACATGTTTGTGAGCCGGACGGCGGCCGGGATCGCCGCAGTGGCGACCGCTTTGCCGCGGGTTGATGCGCTGATCTTCACCGGCGGCATCGGCGAGCATTCGGAATTGACCCGCAAGCGAGTTCAGGAGCAGCTCGCAACCGTCCGAATCGACAAGGTGCTGACCATCGAGCCGCGCAAAGACGCCGGGGTCGCACGCCAGGTCGAAGCGCTGCTGCGTTAGCGGGGCGCGCCGACCGGCTGGGAGGCGGCGTCGAGGGCGCGGCCACGCATGGCGCGCTGCATATTGTCCTTGCCCTCCATCAGGATGCGCCGGATCGGCCCGGGCACGGAGTCGTTCGATAAGTATTGATCCGTGGCAAGGATCGTTTCCTCACCAACGAGCACCGTGGGAAAGAGCATCCGGCTGACGGCGAGCGCGACTTCGATGTCGCGCTCTTTCCAGATCGAACCGAGCGCCTGGAAATAGCGGCCGCGATAGGGCTCGAGCAAGCGCCGCTGGTCGAAGCGCGCGAAGCCGCCCATCATGGCGCGCTGGGTTGCCAACGGAAGGTTCTTGTCTTCCAGCAGCGAAGCCCACACTTGCTCTTTCGCTTCGGCCGTCGGTCGGGCCGCGCGCGCCGCGGCGGCGTGACGCTGCCCCTCGTCGGTTGGATCGCGTTCGAGCTCGGCGTCGATCAATCCATCGTCGGCGCCAACGCCGGCGAGCGCGCCGACGATCGCCCAGCGGACGTCGGTGTCGACCTTGAGCCCGGTGAAGACCTTGATGCCGTCGAGCATGCCGCGCACTATCGCGACGTGTTCCGGTGATCGCGCGCCGCCGATGAAGGCGTGCGCCCACGTGAGCTGCGTGTCGCTGCCGGCGGGCGCCGCGTCGAGCGCGCGCAACGCATGCTCGGCGAGCGTTTGCAAGGCGGGTCGCGCGTTGTCGGGATCGCCGTAGACCCAGATCGCCGAATTGGCCTGGCCCAGCAAATCCTGCACGACTCCGATGTCAGTTTCGCCATGGATGTTGTTGAGCACGATCGAGAGGTAGCGCCGCGCTGGCAGTTCGGCGTCGCGCAGCATGTCCCAGAGCGCGGCCCAAACGAGCGCGCGGGCCAGTGGGTCGGACAGTTTCGCCAGATGCTCCGTCGCGCTGGCCAGCGAGCGTTCGTCGAGGCGGATCTTGGCGTAGGCCAGGTCGCGGTCGTTCACGAGCAGGAGGTCGGCGAGCTTCTCGCCCGCTAACGCGGTGACCGGCGACATCGCATCGGTGACATCCAGCTCCTCACTGCGACGAAGCTGCAGACCGCTGCCATTGAGGTCGTAGAGGCCGACCGCAAGCCGGTGGGGACGAAGCGTCGGATGCTCGGGCGGCGCTTCTTGCTTGATGGTCAGCTCGGCGATTTTGCCGGCGTCATCTCTAGTCAGCGGGCGCAGCGTGTTCAGGCCGGCGGTTTCGAGCCACAGCTTGGACCAGGCCTTGAGATCGCGGCCCGAACCCGATTCGATATCGGCGAGGAAGTCATCGAGCGTCGCGTTCGCGTACTGGCGCTGCTTGATATAGCGCTGGACGCCGCGGAGGAACGTTTCCTGGCCGACGTAGGCAACCAGTTGGCGTAGCACGCAGGCGCCCTTGTTGTAGGTGATGGCGTCGAAGTTGAGGTAGACCGATTCGATGTCGGGCACGTCAGCGGAAATCGGATGGGTGGAGGGCAACTGGTCGGCCCTGCGGGCGCCGGTCTTGTACTGATTGGCAAAGGTGACCCAACCGTTTTTGAATCGGGTGGCCTCGACCTGGGAGAACACCGACATGAAGGTGGCGAAGCTCTCGTTGAGCCAGAGGTCATCCCACCAGCGCATGGTGACCAGGTCGCCGAACCACATGTGCGCCATCTCGTGGAGGATGACGTTGGCGCGATCCTCGCGGACGGCCTCGGTCACCTTGGAGCGGAAGATGAAGACCTCGTTGAAGGTGACGGCGCCGATGTTCTCCATCGCCCCGGCGCTGAACTCGGGGACGAAGAGCTGGTCGTACTTCTGGAAGGGATAGGGAAACTTGTAGGCCTGGCCATAGAAATCGAGGCCCTGCTTGGTGATCATGAAGATCTCGTCGGGGTCGAGATACTGCGCGAGGGACTGTCGGCAGAAGAGACCGAGGTCGATGTCGCCGTGGCGATCGCGGACGCCGTGATACGGCCCGGCGATGATCGCGATCAGGTAGGTCGACATCTTGGGCGTGGCGCCGAAGGTCCAGCGCTTGATGTTCTCGCGGCCCGCCACCGGCTGCGCCTGGCCCGGATTGTTTGAGACGACGACCCAATCGCTGGGAGCCAGCACGGTGAGGGTGAAGGTGGCCTTCAGATCGGGCTGGTCGAAGCAGGGGAAAACCCGGTGTGCGTTGAAGGTCTCGAACTGGCTGTGCAGGTAGACCCTGTGATCGACCGGGTCTCGGAATTTCGAGAGGCCGGCGCCGATGTTCTCGTACTTGCAGGTGCCGATCACATGGAGCTCGTTCGCCTCGCGCAGGTTTTTGAGTGTGATGCGGGCGCCGTCGAACGCCTCCCGGGCAACTTCTTCACCGTTGAGCTCGCAACTGTCGACCGCCGGCGCGAAGAAATCGATGAAGGAGTCGACGCCGGGTTCGTGGCACAAGAAATGGATGGTGGCCTCGCAGGTGAAGGTATCGCTGTCCTGGGTAAGGTCGAGCGAAATCTCGTAGAGGGGAGTGTGAATCAGCTCCGCACGGCGGCGTGCTTCGTCACGAGTCAGGTTATTGGCTGGATTCACCGCGTAATAATGTACCGGTTGGAATGAGGGAGGCGACTCCATGGAAAGTCGCACGGGCTTCGCGACGGTCAATGGCGGCAGACTTCATTACGAGATCGCGGGCACTGGGCCCGACGTCGTCTTGATTCACTCCGCGATCACCGACAGCCGCAGCTGGGGCCCGCAGTTCAAGCAGTTCGCGGGGCTCTTTCGGGTTCTACGCTACGACCTGCGTGGCTTCGGGCAGTCGGATGTCCCACACGGGCAGTACTCGAATGTCGAGGACCTCCGCGGCGTCATGGATGCAGCCGGGATTGAGCGGGCGGCCATGGTTGGCGTATCGATGGGCGGCGGGACGGCTCTGGATTTCACACTCGAATTTCCTGACCGGGTGATGGCGTTGGCGCTGGTCGCATCGGCCGTCAGTGGCCGGTCCCCGTCGGCGGAAATGCAGGCGAAGTGGAAGGAACTCGAGGCGCGCTATGAGGCCGACGGGATCGACGCGCTGGTCGAGGGCCAGCTTGAGCTGTGGCTGTACGGCAAGGGACGAACCGCAGCCGAAGTCGATCCGGACGTGCGCGAGGCGGTCAGTCTCATGGTCCGCCATGCGATCGAGCGATATCCGGACGATGCTCAGCCGAGAAAACCTGAGCGGCCGGCGGTCGAGCGCCTCGGAGAAGTGTCGGTGCCAACGCTGGTGATCGTGGGCGATCGGGACGTCGACCATACTCAGGAGGCTGCTCGCAAACTCGCTGCTGAGATTCCTGGCGCCAGCCTCGCGATCATGAAGGACGTCGCGCACGTGCCGAACATGGAAAAGCCGGAAGAATTCAACCGGCTGGTGCTCGGCTTTCTAAGGACTGCGACAACGGCAAGCTGACGATTACCCGCTAGGTCAGCAGCAGGCGCCGGATGCGCAAGCTGGCGATGGTGAGCGCGATGCCTGCAAGCGCCGTCAGGTACGCGACATCGAGGATGACCGACAGTCCCAGCACCCCGGTCGTCAGGCTGCGCAGCAAGTCGACCGCGTGATAGAGCGGCGTCAATTGGATCAGGAGCTGCGCCCAAGCGGGGTAGAGGGCGATGGGGTAGAACGTTCCAGAAAAGAGAAACAGCGGAAGCACGATGGTCAAGACGAGATCGAAGTCTTGCCAGGTGCGGACGAAGGTGGCGACGGCGGTGCCGGTGGCGGAGAACGAGAAACCGATCAACATGGCGGCGGGTAAGGCGAGGATCGCCCAAGGGGAGGTCACCAAGCCGAGGGCGGCCATGATGACGAGGAACGCGAGAGCATAGAGCGATCCCCGGGTCAGCGCCCAGGTCACCTCGCCGAGCGCGACATCGCCAGGTCCAAGTGGTGTGGCGAGGACGGCGTCGTAGAGGTGCATGTACTTGAGCTTGCCGAAAAAATTGAACGCGGTCTCCGCAATCGCGCCGTTCATCACCGAAGTCGCCATCAGCGCAGGGGCGACGAAGACGGCATAGCGGAAGTGCTGACCGTTCTGAGTGATGGTCCCGATGAATCCACCAACCCCGAACCCAATGCCCAGCAGATAGAAGAGTGGCTCGAAGAATCCCGACACGATGATGATCCAACCGCGGCGATAGTGGAGCGCGTTGCGCTCGACCAGGTGGGCGGCGCGGCCGGGCGTCGGATAACCAGCGCGGGCGGCCAGCATCGAAATCATGACGCGAGCCGGATTTTGAATGTGATGCGGGCGGCAACCAGCCCCACGGCGGCACAGAGAAGCAGCACGCCGAGATGAAGAAGGGAGGGGGCAAGCGTCGCCGTTCCGCTGCTAAGCGCCCGCGCCAGCGCCACGCCATGCGCGAGCGGGGTGATCCAGGCGATCGGTTGCACCAGAAGCGGAAGACGGCTGATGGGGAAGAACGTCCCCCCGAGGATAAAGAGCGGCGTGATGACGAAGCGGTAGACCACCGCGAACCAACTGTCGACATGCTGGAGCGCCGACCAGGCCATAATCGGCAGCCCGAAGGCAACGCCGGTGAGGACGCCGACCGGGATCGCGAGCACACCAAGCGGCGACGTAACCGTGTGGAACGCAAGCATCACGAGGAAGAACACCGTGCTGACGGTGGTGAGCCGAAAGAGCTGCCAGAGCAGCTCGCCACCGACGAGGTCGCTGACGCCGAGCGGTGTGGCGAGCATGGCATCGTAGGTGCGCATCCATTGCACCCGCGCCATGATCGGGTACATGCTTTCCGAGGACGCCGTCAACATCGCGGCGGAGGCGAGCATGCCAGGCGCGACAAAAGCCGCATAGGACAGCCCGCCGAGCGGGGCCAACTGGTTATGCGAAATCAACGAGCCGAGTCCCAGTCCCAACGACCCCAGATACAACGCCGGCGAAAGGAAGGAGTTGAAGACCGAACCTTTCCAGACCCGCCGATAGAGCGACAGGTGGTGCTGGAAGACTTTTAGCGAGCCAACGGCCTGAGCGGTGGGTTGAGGGCGAAGGGCACTCACGCGCATTACTCGAGCAGCCCGCGACCCGTGAGATGCAGGAAGACGTCTTCGAGGGTGCTGCGACGGACCAGCGTGCTTTCCGGCTCGAGGCCCTGGCGGTGGACCGCCGCGGCCGCTGCCTCGCCATCATCCGTGTAGAGGAGGACGCGGTCGGGCAGGATCTCGACGCGGCTCGCAACCGTCTGAAGCTTGCCGTCGAGGCCGGGCTGCCGGTCGATCGGGAAGCGTAGCTCGAGAACCTCGCGGGTCGAGTAGCGATCGATAAGCTCGCGCGGTGATCCGTGGGCAACGATCTTCGCTTTGTCCATAACGACCAGGCGATCGCAGAGTTGTTCGGCCTCGTCCATGTAGTGCGTCGTGAGGACGATGCTGACGCCGCGTTGCTTGAGGCGGTAGAGCCGATCCCACACCATGTGGCGGGCCTGCGGGTCGAGGCCGGTGGTCGGCTCGTCGAGGAGGAGCAGCTCCGGCTCACTGATGAGCGCCCGGGCAATCGCGAGACGCCGCTTCATGCCACCGGAGAGCGGCTCCACCGGGCCGTTGGCGCGATCCCCGAGCTGCACGAAATCGAGCAGCTCCCTGGTGCGCTGTTGGGCAATCCGCCAGGGAATATCGAAGTAGCGTGCGTAGCTCAGCAAGTTCTCGCCGACGCGGAGCTCCTGGTCGAGTGTGTCAGCCTGCGCCACGACGCCAAGGCGAGCGCGAATGCGATGACCGTCACGAACAGGGTCCATGCCGAAGACGCGAAGCGTGCCAGCGGTGAGAGGAGAGACGCAGGCGATCATGCGCATCGTCGAGGTTTTGCCCGCGCCGTTCGGCCCGAGGAAGCCGAACGCCTGGCCACGCTCGACATCGAAGTCGATGCCGTCGACCGCGACCAGCGCGCCGAAATGCTTGGTTAAGCCACGGGCATGGACAAGCGCTGCTGAGTTGGATGGCGGGACGGCCATCCCTCGACGGTAGCAGGCCCCTCACCCTGACCCTCCCCCCGCAGGCGGGGAGAGGAAGTGGAATGTGTTGCAGCGACGCGCGCTTCGTGGTCGAGGAGCCATTGCTTGATCGCGAGGCCGCCACCAAATCCTGTGAGCGAGCCATTCGCGCCGATCACGCGGTGGCAGGGAAGGACGATGCACACTGGGTTCGCGCCATTCGCGGCGCCAATGGCTCGTGCCGCCGTAGGGACGCCGATCGCGCGTGCCTGCTTGCCGTAGGTGGTGGTGGCGCCGAACGGGATCTCGGCAAGCGCGTGCCAGGCGGCAAGCTGGAAGCGCGTGCCTTCGAGGTCGAGCGGAATATCAAAGGCCGTGCGGGTCCCGGCGAAGTATTCGTCCATCTGGGTTGCCGTTTGTCGAAGGATCGGGTGATTCGCGCTGCGCTTCGGTGGTGTCGTGATGCCGGCCTGCAGTGCCGTCGTGTTCTCCCACAGAATCGTCCGGAGGCCGCGGTCGGACGCGATCAAGGTGAGCGCGCCGACTGGAGTGCGATGAACCGTGCTGTAGAGCGGGTCGGTGCGTGGCATAGGGATCCTCCTCAATGATCGGCCAACGTGGCCCAGAGTTGATGCGTCGCATAGCTCCGCCAGGGACGCCAGGTGGACGCGCGGTCCGCGATGGCGCGCGGATTGATACCGAGGCCCAACCGCTCGCCGGCGCGACGAATGCCGAGGTCGCCTGGCAGGAACGTGTCGGGGTCGCCGAGCGCGCGCATGACGATGTACCCGGCGGTCCACTCGCCGATGCCGGGTAGCGAGAGCAGGCGCTGGCGGACCTCGGAACGGTCGGCGCCCGGATCGAGCGTGACGGTGTTGTTCGCGATCGCGCCTGCGAGCGATCGCATCGTGGCCCGGCGGGATGCCGGCATGCCCATGGTGGAGAGGTCCGCGTCAACGATGCTGCCCGCGGTTGGAAACAGATGGGTCAGAGAGGCGTCCTTGATCTTGATGCGGTCGCCATTTGCGGTGACCAGGCGGGTGGCCAGTGTGCGCGCCGCCGAGAGCGAGACCTGCTGGCCGAGGACAGCCTGCATCGCGAGCTCCGTGCCGTCGACGGCGCCCGGCGCGCGGAGTCCGGGGTGGCGTCCTACCGCTCGAGCCAGGACCCGGTCGCGCGAAAGGACCTCGACGACGCTCGTCGGATCGGCGTCGAGATCGAGCAAGCGACGGCACTGGCGCACGGCGCTGCTCAGGTCGCCCATCGACTCGAGCTGGAGCGTGAGGGCGACGTGGCCGTTCACGGGCTTGAGCGCGGCGATGCCGGCGCCGCGCGGAAGGCGCAGCGTGCGACGGTACGCATTGCCACGTACCTCCGAGATGCCCGGGAGCGTGCGCGCCTGCAACCAGGCCAGCAGTGAAGGCCAGTCAAATGGTGGGCGATAGGGAAGGCGAAGCGTGAGCGAGCCATGCGCGATGTCAGTTGAACGGCGACTGCGGCGACGGAGCTCCGTTGGCGTCAGCGCGAAGACTTCCCTGACGGTGTCGTTGAACTGGCGGACGCTGTCGAAGCCGGCCGCGAACGCAACGTCCGTGAACGCGAGGTCAGTCGTCTCGATCAGCGTGCGCGCGGTTTGCGCGCGTTGCGCGCGCGCGATCGCGAGTGGCCCGGCACCGAGCTCGGTCAGCATGAGCCGGTGAAGATGACGGTCGCTGACCGCTAGTCGGCGCGCAAGCCCAGTCACGCCGTCGCGGTCGATCGCACCGTCCGCGATCAGGCGCATGGCGCGGCCCACCAAGTCGCCACGCACGTTCCATTCCGGCGACCCTGGTGAGGCGTCCGGCCGGCAGCGCTTGCAGGCGCGGAAGCCAGCGAGCTGAGCCGCAGCCGGCGTTGGATAGAAGCGCACGTGTTCGCGTTTCGGGCGAACCGGAGTCGGACAGCTCGGGCGGCAGTAAATGCCGGTCGTTGTCACGGCGGTGATGAACCAACCGTCAAAGCGCGCGTCGCGGCTTTCGACCGCGCGGTAGCAGCGTTCGAAGTCGAGCGGTTGGCTGGTCACGCATTCATTGTGAGGGTTGCACGGTGGCCGCGCTAGCGGAAATCGGACATTCAGGA
Source organism: Candidatus Dormiibacterota bacterium (assembly GCA_036782775.1). Taxonomy (GTDB): domain Bacteria; phylum Chloroflexota; class Dormibacteria; order CF-121; family CF-121; genus CF-13. The sequence continues at coordinate 17,069 of DAIPYJ010000035.1, forward strand.
TGCAGCCCCGGCGCGGAGCCGGGAGGCGAGCGCGAGGGCCGCGATCGCGGCGACCAGTGTTAGTCCGAACGTCGCAGCGAGGCCGGTGGTTAGCGGTGCCTGCAGGACAATCGTGAGCGCGATGAAGCCGCCGCCGACGGCGCCGCCGAGCGCAAGGGCGAGCCGTTCAGAGACCTGTTGTGCGCTGACCGCCGAACCCTCCCTGCCGGTGCCGGCGCCGCGCATGATGACGAGGAACGCGCTTGGATAGGCGACGCCCATGCCGACACCGGCCAGAAACCAGGCGGCGTAGGAGATGAGCAGCGGCGCGCCGGTCAGCAAGAGAGAAACGCCAGCAATCGCGAGCGTGAGGATCGCGATGCCGAGCCGGGTCAGCGAGACAATCGAGAAGCGGATCATGGCGCGCGGCTGCCAGTAGTTGCTGATCGACCAGCTGACGGTGCCGAGCGTCACGATGATGCCGGCCTCGGCGATCGAGCGGCCGCGAATCTCGGTCAGGACGAGTGGAAGAAAGTATTCGGTGCCGATGAACGCGTAGACCAATAAGAAGATGGTGAGGATGCCGGCCGGCATGCCGGCGCGAGCGACGATCGAGCCTGGAGGCAGGATAGCGAGGAGCGAACGGATGCCGAGCAAGCCGCCAAACAGCACCAGGGGTGTCGTGAGAAACGAGGGAAAGGTGAGGCCCACGACGATCGCGGTCAATCCGATCGCGAGGAGGAACGGCCAGCGGATCGACATCTGGTCTGAGGAATGGACTGGCTTGAGGACACGGAGCCCGGGGACGGCGAGGGCGAGCGCGATCAGAATCAGCGGCAGGATGACGATGAACGCCCAGCGCCAGCCGATCGTGCTGGCCAGCAGCGCACCAAAGGATGGACCGAGCAAGCCTGGAATGATCCAGGCGCCCGCGAGCAAGGCGAGCACGCGGGCGCGACCGGCGTCGTCATAACTGCGCGTGACCGCCGCGAGCGCGGCCGTGTACGCACCGCCCGCACCGAAACCCTGGACGATGCGAGCGACGACGAGCGCGAGCATGGTGCGACTGGTCGCACAGAGCGCGGTGCCAACGATGAACAGGGCGGCGAAGGCGACGAACGGCTGGGCTGGTCCGCGACGATCGGCACCGCGACCACCGAGCGGTGTGGCGACGAGCGCGGCCAGCGAGAAGCCGGTGAAGACCAGGCCGTAGTACTGAAGCCCACCCAGTTCGCGACGAACCGCGGGCATGATCGCGACGACGACGAGCGCCTCGACCGCGACGAGGAACTCCACGAGCAGCACGCCGGCAGTGAGCCGGCCGCGCTCGCCTTGAAGAACGTCGCGCCAGGAGGCCGGCTGCTGCACACGGTAATGCTGAGGCATGCGGAGGCAGAGTGGTCCGGCAGAATGCAATCGTGCGGCTGATCATGCGACCGCCGAGCGATGCCCTGCGGCATGCCCTGTCGGAGCACGACGAGCGCGACCGCATCGATCCGGTTCGAGCCGCGGAGCAGCATGCGGCGTATGTCAGGGCGCTCGAAGATGCCGGCGTCGCGATCACATTGTTGCCGGCTGATCCCAATTTGCCGGACGCCTGCTTTACGTGGGACACGGTGCTGGCGTTTCCTCACCTTGGCGGGGGAGAGACCGTGCTGCTGGTGGCGACGCGGCCGGGAAGTCCGTCGAGAAGGCCCGAGGTGGCGTCGGTCGTCGGCTGCGCGCAACGGTTGGCGCCGGATGCCGAGATCGTGACAATTGCGGCGCCGGGCACGCTGGACCGTGGCGACGTCATCACCTATGGCGACCGGGTCGCAATCGGCATCTCGGCGCGGACGAATGCCGGAGGCGCTCGGCAGCTGGCCCAGTTGGTGGAATGGTTTGGCTATCGCGCATTTCTGTGCCCGGTCGAGGATCGGCTGCATCTGGCGTCTGCGGTAACGCCGCTGGGTGCGGCGCGCTTGATCGGGACACCCTCGGGGTTTGCATCGCTCGATGCCGCTGGCGCGGATACCGTGCCGGCAAGTGTCGAGCGGCTGGTGATCGACGAGGACGATGTCGTTGCGGCCAATGTGCTCGCGGCAGAAGGTCGGTGTTTTGTCGTGCGCGGATTTCCACGCGCGGTAGCGGCGATGGAACGCGCCGGTGAATCGGTCGTCGACGTCGACCTGGCCGAATTTGTCCGGGCGGACGGCGGACCGACCTGCCTGGTCGCGCCGATTTTCTAGAGCCGGCCCCCAAGCTGCCCTCCCTAAGAGGAAGGGCGAAATGCCGAGCTGGCGCCCGTAGAATTGTCGAGCAGCCGATGCCCTATCAAACCCTGTACTTGAAGTACCGCTCGCAACGATTTGGCGAGCTGGTTGGCCAGGATGCAATCGCCCAGACGCTTAAAAATGCCGTCGAACAGGGACGGGTCGCGCACGCGTATCTGTTTTCGGGGGTGCGGGGCACGGGCAAGACATCGACGGCACGAATCCTGGCGCGGGCGATCAACTGTTTGGGTCGGCAGGGCGCCGAGCCGGATGGGGTGTGCCCGAACTGCATCGAGATCGCCAGCGGCGCGGCGGTCGACCTGATCGAGATCGACGCCGCCTCCAACCGCGGCATCGACGAGATCCGGGACCTGCGCGAGCGGGTGAAGTACCTGCCGGCGGTCTTGAAGGTGAAGGTGTACATCATCGACGAGGCCCACATGCTGACGACCGAGGCCTTCAATGCCCTGCTGAAGACGCTGGAGGAGCCGCCTGCCCACGTGGTGTTCGTGCTCGCAACGACCGAGCCGCACAAAATTCCGCTGACGGTGGCCTCGCGCTGCCAGCGATTCGACTTTCGCCGGATCGACACCGGGGCCATCGCGCAGCGGCTGGCCATGATTGTGGAGCAAGAGGGGGTCCAGGTCGACCCGCAGAGCCTGGCGCTGCTGGCGCGGCTAGCGCGGGGATCGATGCGCGATGGCATCACGCTGCTGGACCAGCTGATCTCACAGGGTGGCGAGGCGCTGACGATTCAGCGGACGCATGAATTGCTGGGATTGGCCGACCCGGACACGTTGGTGCGGATGCTCGGATTCGTGGTCGAAGGAGACGGCGCCCGGACGCTGGGAGAGTTGCAGCGTTTTTATGACGCCGGTGGCGATGTTCGGCAGCTGGTGCGGGGGCTGCTGGGTGCGATCCGCGAAGCGGCGTTGTTGTCGGTGGGTTATCAGGATGCGGAGGGGCTGGGCGGCGCGGCGTCGGCTGCACTCGAGAAGATCGGGCGGGCCGCCGGGCGGAACGCGCTGCTGGCGCTATGGAAGGGGCTGATGGAAATGGAGCCCGAACTGCGCAAGGGCGCGGACGCGCGGCTGTTGCTGGAGGTCACGCTGCTGTCCTCGATGGCCGAGCCCGTGCGGGCGGTCGTCGCGCCGAAGCCGGCGACGGAAGACGCTGCGGGCGAACGGGTGATCGAGCCGGCGATGGAGGCCGAGCCGGCGGTTTTGGGACCGGATGGGCGCTGGGAGATGTTGAAGGCGAAGCTGCCCAAGCCGGTTGGCAGCCTGCTGACCGACGCACGCCTGGTGATGGCGAGCGACTCCCTGGTGCGGATCGAGTTTCGCTATCCAGCGCACGCCGATTTGATGGGGACGCCGCGCAACCGGGAGACGCTGTTGGCGGTCGTGCGTGAGGTCTTTGGGTCGGATGCGCGCGTGGAGTTGGCTGCCGAATCGAAGGCTCCGGTTGGGGCTGCTGCGACCGCGCCGGCGGCGGCGCGACCCGCGGCCTCGATCGCCGACGACCCGCTGGTGAAGGACGCGATGAACCGGTTTGACGCCACCAATGTGCGGGTCACCCCGCGAGGGAGAGGTTAGTGGGACAGCAGTTCAAGATGCTCAAGCAGCTGCAGCAGATGCAGGCGCGGATGGCGAAGGTGCAGGAGGAGCTGGGGGAGAAGACGGTCACGGGCACCGCCGGCGGCGGGATGATCGAGGTGGTCGTCAACGGACACCAGAAGGTCCTGTCGGTGACGGTCAAGCCCGAGGTTGTGGATCCGACCGATGTCGAGATGCTGCAGGACATGGTGCTGGCCGCGGTCAACGACGCCATGGACAAGGCTCGAGACCTAGCCTCGAAGGAGATGGGTGCGCTCACGGCAGGGATGGGCCTGCCGCCCGGTTTGATGGGCTAGCCCACCGGGCAGGTTGCCTTTACGGGGCGGTTGACAATGGATGAGGTAGAGGTCGGTGGCTGAGGTTCCCCCGGCGCTGAGCCGCGTCATGGAAGAACTCGGGCGGCTGCCGGGCATCGGGCCGAAGACGGCGCAGCGCCTATCCTTCTATATATTGCGGGCGCCGACGGAGTCGGTCGAGCGGCTGGCGACCGCCCTGGTCGAAGTCAAGGCGCGGATTCGCTTTTGTTCGGACTGTTTCTTTATTGCCGAAGGCGTCCGCTGTTCGATTTGTGAGTCGGCTCGCCGGGATCGGACTGTTCTCTGTGTGGTCGAAGAGCCACTGGATGTGCTGGCGATCGAGCGGACGGGCGAGTACCACGGGCTCTATCACGTGTTGCAGGGGGCGCTGTCCCCGATCGATGGGATTGGGCCGGCCGAACTGAAGATTCGGGAGCTGCTGGCT
>DAIPYJ010000035.1:24156-27224 GCA_036782775.1 Candidatus Dormiibacterota bacterium
CGGGGGTCCGTCCACTCCTTCAATCGTTAAGGTACGGCCGCACGTCGCTCGGCGCTGGGCCTTTAGCTCAGATGGTTAGAGCGCGCGGCTGATAACCGCGAGGTCTGTGGTTCGATTCCACAAAGGCCCATTCTTATCAGCCGCCGCTGGTGCCCGGGTCGACGTTGCCGGCCAGACGATGACGATCTCAAGTGAAGAGATCCCTCTTTGGGGATGTAGCTCAGCTGGGAGAGCACCTGCTTTGCAAGCAGGGGGTCGCCAGTTCGAATCTGGTCATCTCCATGTGTGAGAAGCGCCGCCTGGTGGGTATCACCAGATGCCCGGCTGTGCGCCGCGACACGTACCTTAAAAGCCAAATAGCGAAGAAAGTGATTTAGGGTAACCAATGCAGGACACGCGTAAACGATCCACCTGCTGCCGAGCCCGCTGGCGGCCACACGTCCGCCAACGGCGTTGAGCAGTGTTGATAGATGGGTCAAGCTACAAAGAGCGCACGGTGGATGCCTTGGCACCAGGAGCCGATGAAGGGCGTAGAACTCTGCGATAAGCCTCGGGTAGTTGAGTGCAAACGTTAATCCGAGGATTCCCGAATGGGGCAACCTGCCTGGACGATGACTCCAGGCACTCTGGGCTGAACACATAGGCCCAGTAGAGGGCACCGGCCGAACTGAAACATCTTAGTAGGCCGAGGAAAAGAGATCATTCCCTTAGTAGTGGCGAGCGAACGGGGAACAGCCGAAACTCGCGTCGCGTGATAGGCGGCAGCCGTTGCGACGTGGGGGTTGTACGAGCCGCAGGCCACCCTGCCGGGTGGCGTCGAAGTTACCAAACCAGCTGTTAGTCGAAGGTCCCTGGAAAGGGCCGCTACAGACGGTGACAGCCCGGTAGGCGAAAGCAGACTGGACTTCGAGCGGAGTTCGTTAGTACCACGGAACACGTGGAATTCTGTGGGAAGCCGCGGGGACCATCCCGCAAGGCTAAACACTCCTGGTGACCGATAGTGAACTAGTACCGCGAGGGAAAGGTGAAAAGTCCGGCGGAAGCCGAGTGAAAGAGTACCTGAAACCGTGTGCTTACAAGCGGTGAGAGGGCTATGCCAGCTGCGCAAGCGGCTGGAAGGCCTGATTGCGTGCCTTTTGAATAATGATCCGGCGAGTTACTTCAGCGTGGCGAGGTTAAGGGGTTGACACCCGGAGCCGCAGCGAAAGCAAGTCTGAATAGGGCGTGGCCGGCGCAAGCCGGTGGTAGTCGCGCTGAGTAGACCCGAAACCAAGTGACCTATCCCTGGTCAGGTTGAAACGCGGGTAAAACCGCGTGGAGGACCGAACCAACTTCGGTTGAAAACGGAGTGGATGAACTGGGGATAGCGGTGAAATGCCAATCGAACTTGGAAATAGCTGGTTCTCCTCGAAATGTATTTAGGTACAGCGTCGTTGATGAGTCTGGCGCAGGTAGAGCACTGAATGGGCTAGGGGCGATCACCTCGTTACCAAACCCAACCAAACTCCGAATGGCGACAGATATTCCAACGGCAGTGAGACTACGGGGGCTAAGCTCCGTGGTCGAGAAGGAAAGAGCCTAGACCGACAGCTAAGGTCCCAAAGTGCAGGCTAAGTGGTAAAGGATGTATTGTCGCTCAGACAACCAGGATGTTAGCTCAGAAGCAGCTACCATTTAAAGAGTGCGTAATAGCTCACTGGTCGAGTGATGATGCGCCGACAATGATCGGGGCTCAAGCCTGTTACCGAAGCTTCGGTACCGAGTCCGCAAGGACCGGTAGGTAGAGGAGCGTTCCGTTCGCGATGAAGTCAGATCGGGAGGACTGGTGGAGTGAACGGAAGTGCGAATGCCGGAACAAGTAGCGAGAAACGCGTGAGAAACGTGTTCGCCGTAAACCTAAGGTTTCCTGGGCAACGTTAATCGTCCCAGGGTCAGTCGGACCTAAGTCGAGGCAGAAATGCGTAGACGATAGGACAGCAGGTCATCATTCCTGCACCACCTCGTGTTCGTTAAGAGCAATGGGGCAACGGAGAAGGGTAGGCCATCCGGGCGATCGGATGTGCCCGGTCAAGCAGGTAGGCGGTCAGCCAGGCAAACCCGGCTGGCATCAACGCTGAGACGCGAATAGGAGCCTTCGCAAGAAGGCGAAGTGGCTGATCCCAAGCTCCCAAGAAAAACCTCTAGCGAGAACACAGGTGTCCGTACCGCAAACCGACGCAGGTAGGTGGGAAGAGGATTCCAAGGCGGTCGAGAGAACCATGCTTAAGGAACTCGGCAAAATCTCCCCGTAACTTAGGGATAAGGGGAGCCCGGCCGGGTGTAGGGATTTACTCCCGAAGCCTGACTGGGCCGCAGAGAATAGGGCTAAGCGACTGTTTACTAAAAACACAGGTCTCTGCTAAAGCGAAAGCTGATGTATAGGGGCTGACGCCTGCCCGGTGCCGGAAGGTTAAGAGGATAGGTGCAAGCCTTGAATTGAAGCCCCGGTAAACGGCGGCCGTAACTATAACGGTCCTAAGGTAGCGAAATTCCTTGTCGGGCAAGTTCCGACCCGCACGAATGGCGTAACGACTTAGCTGCTGTCTCGAGCATGGACTCGGCGAAACTGAAACACCTGTGAAGATACAGGTTACCCGCCACAGGACGGAAAGACCCCGTGGAGCTTTACTGCATCCTGTCACTGATCTGGGGCTTGCTATGTAGAGGATAGCTGGGAGACTGTGAAGTCAGGGCGCTAGCCTTGGCGGAGTCACCCTTGGAATACCAGCCTTAGTTGGTCTTAGATCTAACGTGCGCCCTGATCGGGCGTGCAGACCGTGGCAGGTGGGCAGTTTGACTGGGGCGGTCGCCTCCTAAAGAGTAACGGAGGCGCCCAAAGGTTCCCTCAGCCTGGATGGAAATCAGGCTTAAAGAGTGTAAAGGCACAAGGGAGCTTGACTGTGAGGCATACAAGCCGAACAGGGACGAAAGTCGGGCTTAGTGATCCGCCGGCCCCGAATGGAAGGGCCGGCGCTCAACGGACAAAAGCTACCCCGGGGATAACAGGCTTATCTTGCCCAAGAGTTCAC
>DAIPYJ010000036.1:0-26483 GCA_036782775.1 Candidatus Dormiibacterota bacterium
TTCGTGGCGGCCGGTCGAGGCGAAGGACCCGGGCGAACTCGCGATTGCCGGCCCGGAATACGATCTCCTCACCCACGAACTGAAACAGTCCCATGCCAATTGGAAGCGCCTCGAGGACGCAGGCCAGCAGATCGGGACCCTGCGTGCGAGGCGGGGGCCGACCCTGGTCGGAGCGTGTCCCGGCGTTAGCCTCTGGGTTGATCACTGCGTGCAGCACCTTACAGCCTTAAGGTATCCAGACATTATATCTCTGGACTCAGATTGGCACCCATTCGGATCGTCCTGTACGTGGGATCATGCGCGTACCTGGCTGCCTTCTTCGAGGACTCTGGCAGCTGAACATCCATCCGCGGCTCCTTTTCCCATGACCGTCGAAGATGTGATATTCAGCATATAACAGGGCAAAAAGAATTGCGCTTCGCCTGAATTCGAACGTCGGTACACTGACTGGAGTGACCGACGCCGCCAGCCCGATCCGCCTCGCCCCAACCGCCGACGGTGGTCCGGTGGGGCCGGTGATGGTGATCGGGGGCGCCGAGGACAAGCTGGGCGAGCGGGTCATCCTCTCCCGGTTCGTCGACCTGGCGGGAGGCCGGAATGCGCACCTGGTGGTGATCAGCACCGCCTCGTCACTCGGGGACGCCGCGACCGACCTCTACCGCCACATCTTCACGCGGCTCGGCGTTGGCAAGGTCATCGGGCTCCGCCCCGAAACTCGGGACGAGGCAAACGACGCCCAGAGCGTCGAGGCGCTTGCCGGGGCCACCGGAATCTTCATGACCGGCGGGAATCAGTTGCGGCTCTCCAGTGTGATCGGCGGCACGAAGCTGGGCGCCGCCATCCTGGACGCACACGGGCGCGGCGTGGTCGTCGCCGGCACGTCCGCCGGCGCCAGTGCCGTCGCGACGCACATGATGGCGTTCGGCAGCTCGGGCGCGACGCCCAAGCATCGCATGGCGCACGTCTCGGTCGGCCTCGGCCTGCTCGTCAACGTCGTGGTCGACCAGCATTTCGAGCAGCGCACACGGCTGGGACGCTTGCTCGGCGTTGTCGCCCAGTCGCCGTCGCTGATCGGACTGGGGCTGGACGAGGACACGGCAGCGATCATCGACGGCCACGACGTCCTCGAAGTCATTGGACGAGGCGCGGTGACGATCGTCGACGGCGCCGACGTGATCACCGACGCCTACCAGGTCACCGGTCACAAGCCGATGATGGTCTCGAATGCCCGGCTGCACTCGCTTCCATCCGGCTACCGTTTCGATCTCCGGACTCGACGGGTGCTGCCTCGCGACGTCACCGTCAATCCACGCATCGCTCAGCTCGCTCAGGGACGTGTCGCCAAGATGGTGCGCCAGTCTGCGGCCGAAGGCGCCAACGACCGCGTCCTGGAACGGCGGCGCCATCGCCAGGAGGATCGCCAGGCCTCCGAGTGACGCGCGTGGCCCTGTCGATCAGGCACTTTCCGCGGAAATTCGATAGCACGAGTTCGGTCTGATATACAGTCGGGATGAGCCAGCTCCCCGACGACGCCGGGGCCAGCAACCTCTCGCAGAACCCGCCCCTCGAAACTCGCAGTCCAAGCCTGCACCCAGAACCCCCAGACGCGGCCAGGCCGCGCGACCTCGACGATGACCGCGTCGAGCGCGACGACGATGCGAAGGACGAACCGGTCGAGAACAAACCGCCAGCCCGAGCGGACCTCCGGGTCCTCGAAACCCAGGTGCTGCGCGGACCCAACTACTGGTCCTACGAACCGGCCATCCGCCTGCTGGTGGACCTCGGCTCCCTCGAGCACTGGCCTTCCAACACGCTGCCCTCCTTTACCGATGCGCTGATCGACCTGTTGCCCGGCCTTCGCGACCACGGCTGCTCGCTCAACCGGCCGGGCGGTTTCATCGAGCGGTTGCGAGAAGGGACCTGGCTTGGCCATGTCGCCGAGCACGTCGCGCTCGAACTTCAGCGCGAGGCCGGCGGGTCGACGACGCGGGGCAAGACGCGAAAGTCCGGAACGCCGGGTGTCTACAACGTCATCTATGGCTACAACGAAGAACAGGTGGGGCTGGCGGCGGGCAAGCTGGCGGTCCGCCTCATCAACCACCTGGTCGAAGCGAACCCGACCTTCGACTTCATCGGTGAGGTCGAAAGCCTGGTGTTGCTTGCCGAGCGGGCCGCCTTCGGCCCCTCGACCCAGGCCATCCTCGACGAAGCCGCCCGTCGCGACATTCCCTACATCCGGCTCAACGACCAGTCCTTCGTCCAGCTGGGGATGGGCAAGTATCAGCAGCGGATTCGAGCGACGATGACCTCGCGGACCTCAGCCCTTGGGGTCGACATCGCCGGCGACAAGAAGCTCACCACGGCGCTGCTTGCCTCGGCGGGCCTCCCGGTGCCGCGCAGCGAGACAGTCCGCTCGGTCGACGAGGCGCTGGCCGTGGCGCGTCGCCTCGGCTTCCCGCTCGTGACCAAGCCGCTCGATGGCAACCACGGCCGCGGCGTCAGTCTCGACCTGCGCAGCGAGGACGACGTCCGCCGCGGCTTCGAGCGAGCTCTGCAGCAGACCCGGAGCGGCACCGTCGTGGTCGAGACCTACATCAAGGGCAACGACTATCGGGTGCTCGTGATCGACGGCCACATGGTCGCGGTCGCCCAACGGGTCCCTGCCCACGTCGTCGGCGACGGCGAGCACACGGTGCGCCAGCTGGTCGAGGTCACCAATCGCGATCCGCGGCGCGGGATCGGCCACGAGAAAGTGCTGACCCGCATCAAGCTCGACGAGGCTGCCGAGGCGCTCGTCAAACGGCAGGGCTTCTCGCTCGACGATGTTCCGCCGAAAGAAACCATGGTCAAGCTGGCGGCCACCGCCAACATGTCGACCGGCGGCATCTCGATCGACCGCACCGCCGAAGCCGATCACGACAACGTCGAGATCGCCGAGGAGGCGGCGCGCGTGGTCGGCCTCGACGTCGCCGGCATCGACTTCCTCACGCCCGACATTTGCCAGCCGGTCCGGGAGACGGGCGGCGCCATCGTGGAGGTCAACGCCGCCCCGGGTTTCCGGATGCACACCCATCCGACCGAAGGCGATCCGCAGTACGTCGCCAAGGCGGTGATCGACATGCTCTTCCCCCAGGGCACCCCGTCGCGCATCCCGATCATCGCCATCACCGGCTCCAACGGCAAGACGACGACCACCCGGATGATCGCGCACATCATGAAGGGCATGGGCAAGAAGGTCGGGATGACCACCACCGACGGCATTTACATCGACAGCCGCTTGGTCAAACAGGCGGACGCCAGCGGGCCCCGCTCGGCGCGCATGGTGCTGCAGAATCCACGGGTCGACTTCGCCGTTTTCGAAGTCGCCCGCGGCGGCATCCTGCGCGAGGGTCTCGGTTACAGCGCCAACGACGTCGCGGTCGTGCTCAATGTCACCGGCGACCACCTCGGCATCAAAGAGGTGAATTCCCTGCGCCAGCTGGCCTCGATCAAACGCGTCATCGTCGAGGCGGTGCCACGCAGCGGCACCGCGGTGCTCAATGCCGACGACGAGCTGGTGGCCGAGATGCGCTCGCACTGCAGCGGGTCCGTCATCCTCTTTTCCATGCGCGAGGACAATCCGTTGATCGACCGCTGGGTGCAGCGCGGGCGCAAAGCCCTGGTGCTGCAAAGGCAACCCGGCGGTGGCGAGCTGATGGTCCTGCGCGAGGGACGCCGCAGCACCCAGATTGCCTGGGTGCACCTGATCCCGTCAACCTTCGAGGGACGCGCCCGCGCCAACATCCAGAACGCCCTGGCCGCGGCCGCCGCGGCGCATGCCGCCGGAGCGCACGTCCACGACATCCGCCAGGGTCTGCGCGGCTTCCATCCGTCCTTCGATGAAGCGCCGGGCCGCCTCAACCTGGTCGAGGTCCACGGCATCAAGGTGGTGGTCGATTACGCGCACAACCCGCACAGCCTGGCGATGGCGGGCGACTTTGTCGAGCGGCTGACCGCCGCCAGCGCGAACGGGTCACCGGCCGGACGGCGGATCGCGGTGATCGCATCCCCGGGCGATCGTCGAGACGAGGACATGCGCGAGCTGGGCCGGGTCGCGGCGCGCCTCTTCGACATCGTCATCGTGCGCGAGGACGCCAACAAGCGCGGCCGCCAGCGCGGCGAGATCGCCGGTCGGGTGATCGAGGGCGTCCGCCACGCCGCGGAGAGCCGGGTCAGGGAGTCGGAGATCGTCATCGACGAGCGGCCCGCCATCGGTGCCGCTCTCGACAAGGCCCGCCCCGGCGACGTCGTCCTGCTCTGTGTCGACAAGCCGGCTGATACCTGGCGCGAGCTCGAAGCCCGGCGGGCACTGCCGTTCGCAGGACAATAGTTCGCCGCGGCCGCAGGAACGCCGTTAGCGACTCCGCGCGCGCCGCACGATGGCCTTGATCTGGTCCGGGCCGGCGCTCACCCCGCCCCGGTCGCGCAAATAGGCGAAGATCTCCGGCCGCTGGGCAAGTGCCGTAATGGCCACGACATCTTCGGGTGCCGACTCCTGCAGCATCCACTGCAACGCCTCGAGCTCGTTCGGGAAGACCGGCGCGGGCGGTTTGCCGCCATCGACGACGCCGGCCTGTAGGCGAGCCAGCACATCCTGCGGGTCTCGGCCGCGAAGGTAGCGATGCAGTTCCGCAATCCCAACCCGATCGGCGCCTCGCGCCGCCGTGTAGCCGAGGCGATGCATGATGGCGTCGGTGCGGTCCCCCGCCGAGGCAAAACACAGGAAGACGCGCGCGCCGGACGGTCGGAGTCCGTGACAGATCTCGACCAGGCCGCGCATGCCGTCCTCGTTATGCGCGTAGTCGATCACCACCACCCGGCCATCGATCTCGAACACATTAGCGCGGCCCGGGTTGCGTTCCGGATCGAGCACGAAGCTGCGCAGCCCCTCGATCACCGCAGCTTCGGGAAGACCGGCGGCGAGCCCGGCGGCGGTGGCTGCCAGGGCATTGCTCACGTTATGACTGGAAATCCCTGCCAGCGTCACCGGGACATCCTCAACGGGAAGTAAGGGATGCACATGGCGCCGAGAAGACATGACGGCCATGAAGCCATCGAGGACGGTGATGGCGCGGCCGTGCTCGGCGAGCACGCTTCGGATCGCGGGATGGTCAGGGTCGAGCGAGAACAACCAGGGTTGCCCGGAGATATGCCGCCGCATGCCCAGCACGCGGGGATCGTCGGCATTGAGGACGTCCCAGCCGTCCGGCCGGGTAATGCGGGTGATCGTGGCCTTCACCTCAGCGAGCTGATCCAGGGAGCGAATGCCGTACTGATCGAGATGATCGGCCGTCACATTGGTCACCACCGCGACATCGTTGTGGTCGGTCCCGATCCCACGCAGCAGGATGCCGCCGCGGGCAGTCTCCAGCACGGCGAAGTCGACGCCTGGTTCGGCCAATGCGGTGGCTGCGCCGCCAAATCCTGAGTAGTCGCCAGCTTCCACCAGCTCCTCGCTACGGTAGACACCGTCGGTGGTGGTGTAGGCGACCTGCCGGCCGGCGACGCGCCCGAGATGCGCGATCAGGCGGACGGTGGTCGTCTTGCCATTGGTTCCGGTTACCGCCACGACCGGCATCGCCGGCCGAGCCACCGACGGCGACGCACCGGGGTCGGCCGCCTGCACCTCGGCGGCGCGCTCGGCCAGCTCCTTGGGCAACGACCGACGACCATCGAGACAGCAGGCGAGCAGCAGCGGAACCGCTGCGGCAAAGGCCTCGGCGGTGCCCCGGCGGCGCCACGGAAACGCCACCACGATCTCGTCGTGCTCGGCTCCAGGGCGCGCGCGAACGGCGAGCGCGGTGTCCATCGCGTGGGCGAGCGACCTGACCAGGTGAACGGTAAGGCGCGCGACGAAGCGACGCCGCTCCTCGCTCCGGGGCGGCCCCGGATCTGACCCCGGTGCGAAGCCAGTGCGACCAGCGAGCTCAGCCGTTCGACGCGCCGGCAGCGTCAGCCATCCGAGCGGAGCAAGCGTCAGCTTTACGGCAGGACGCGTGAAGTAGAGATTCGGCCCCTCGAGGAGCCGCACCTCGAGCGTCCTGACCGTCGCGTCCATCTCCCGCGAGAAAGTCTCGCAGGGAGGGCGTCACTCGCCGCGCTGGATGCTGACTAGGCCGATGGGTAACGGGGGGAGCGGACGGCCTTCGCGCCATTGACGCTCTGGCGCAGCCGGCGCAGGAGGAGGCGATACTCCGCCATCAATTCGCGGTTCTCCGTGCGCGCCTTCCGATAACGCTCGAGGGTCGGACGGCTCTCGTGGTCGGCTTCCATAAAGGGGCGAATGGTCTCGGTCAGGTCATCCACCTTCTCGGCCATGATGCGCATGATGCGGACGGCCTGCGCCGGCGAGACGCCCACCATGAGGTCCGCATACCCCTGCAGCAGCGAGAGGTGACGGCGAATCTGTCCCGCCGCCATGCTTGGCGAGTCGTGGGCTTGACGGATCAGACCGAGCGGAACGACCTTATCGGCCCCATCGGCGTCGATACTCACCCGCTGAACACCAATCCGTACCCGCGGCGAGGCTCGCTGACCAGCCGCGCGGGAACCTGCGCGGTGGCGAGATGCCGCCGAATCCGAACCACGTAAGTACGAAGCTGCTCCTCCGACAGTTCGGGCGCATGCCATGCCTGCTGGACGAGCTGGCTGGCGGCGTAAAACTGTCCAGGCCGCTGAGCAAGATACGCAAGCAGCTCGGTTTCGCGGCGGGTGAGCCGCAACCGGTGCCCTCCATGACTGAGGACCCGGCGGTGAATGTCGAGATCGAGACCGGCCAGCCGCCAGAACCGCTGTTCCCAGAACTCCAATCGCGTACGAAGCCGGCCGAGATGCGCCTCCATCCAGCGCACGTCCGCATCGCCATGACCCTCTCCGAGGGAAAACCCATTGGCCGCCTCGGCACGCAGACGCGTCAGGGACCGTTCGGCGAAAGCGACGAGCTCGCGGTAGATCGTGACCCATTGCCTCGCATCCTCGGGATCGTCGCTGTCCGGCATCTCTCCGGGGATCAGATAGAGGTTGGTCGCCGCTGGCGCGATCATCGCGTTCGCCATCTTTCGATACTAGCGCGTCCTGCTCGGCGCCAACTCATCGAGCCGTGTTTTCCAGAACTGGAGCCGCCGGTCCAGCCGGTCGGACTGCTCCTCCATGATGGCGAGAGCGACGTCTTCGACCTCTCCTCTGGCGGCTGGATTCATCGCCGCCATCCGGCTGCGCGTTTGGCCGATGAGGTCGAGCTTGAAACGGTGCAGTTCCTCGTAGACGGCAACCCAGTGTTGGGCGTCCTCGTGATTCCGGCTACCCGGATCCTCGCCGGGAAGGAGCCGATCGGGATCCGTCGCACGACGTACCGCCTCCTTTCCCATCATCAGGCCATTGAACCGGATAAGGCGCAAAAAGCTCAGCAAACAAATCTGGCGCTAGGATGAGCGGCAAGAGGGCAGGATGGCGCAAGAACTCGATCCCGATTCGGCGGCCAACCTCAAGCCACTTCCACGCTTTGGCCGGCCCCAGCCGACCGCCGCCTTCGACGTGGTGGCGTTGGCCGCGTCCGCGGGCGGGATCGGCGCGCTCGGCGCCGTGCTGGAAGAATTGCCCGAGAACTTCCCCGCCTCGATCGTCGTCGTGCAGCATCTCGACCCGCGCCATCGCAGCCTGATGGCCGACATCCTGCGGCGGCGGACGCGCTTGACCGTGGCGCAAGCCCGCGAAGGCGAGGCCATGCTTCCCGCCGCCGTCTATATCGCGCCTCCGGACCGGCATCTGCTGGTGAACCCGGATGGGACGCTCTCACTCACCCAGTCGGAGTTGGTTCACTTCGTCCGGCCGAGCGCGGACCTGCTCTTCGAGTCCGTGGCGGCCAGTTACCGCGAGCGGGCGATCGCCGTCGTGCTGACCGGTACCGGAAGCGACGGCTCGATGGGCGTCCAGGCGATCAAGAAAATGGGCGGAACCGTGATTGCCCAGGACCAGCGATCATCAGAGTTTGGCGGGATGCCGGCCGCCGCCGTCCAGAGCGGCAATGTGGATTTCGTGCTGCCGCTCGATGAGATCGCGCCGGCACTCGTTACGCTAGTGGTGAAGGGGATGGTCGAGTGACTGACGACGCCACCGAGCCGGCGTTCGAACGGCTGCTGCAGTACCTGCTCGAGGCACGGGGCTTCGATTTCACCGGCTACAAACGCAACTCGCTGCAGCGGCGCGTCAGCAAGCGGATGAACCAGGTCGGGATCACGGACTACGCGGAGTACCAGCAGTACCTGCAGGATCACGCCGACGAGTTCCCGGCCCTCTTCAACACCATCCTGATCAACGTCACCTCCTACTTCCGTGATGCCCCCGCCTGGGAGCACCTGCAAAAAGAAATCCTGCCGCGCGTGATCAGCGCCAAGGAGCGGTACGAGCCGATCCGCGTCTGGTGCGCGGGGGCGGCCTCAGGCGAGGAAGCCTATACGATCGCAATGCTGCTCTGCGAGACCCTGGGGACCGAGGAATACCGCGAACGCGCCAAGATCTACGCGACCGATATCGACGAGGAGGCACTCAGCCAGGCCCGGCTGGCGCGCGCCGAGCCCAGCGCCCTAGACGAGGTTCCGCCGGAGCTGAGGGAGAAGTACTTCGAGCATGTGGGGAACCACTACATCTTTCGCGGGGACCTGCGCCGTTCGGTCATCTTCGGACGCCACGACCTGCTCCACGATGCGCCGATCTCCCGGGTCGACATCCTGATCTGTCGAAACACGCTGATGTATTTCGATGCCGAGACCCAGGGCCGGATCCTGGCGCGCCTGCACTACGCCTTGAACGACAAGGGGTTCCTCTTCCTCGGAAAAGCCGAGATGTTGCTCAGTCGGGACGCGCTCTTCGTGCCGGTCGACGTCAAGCAGCGGGTTTTTACCAAGGTGCCGAAGGTCGGGCTACGCGAGCGCCTCGTCGTGCTCGCCCAGGCGGGCAACCTCGAATCGGCAAACCAGTTTGGCCGTAAGGAGCGGATGCACGAGGTGCTGACCGATACCCTGCCGATCGCACAGCTGGTGGTGGACACGTCGGGGTTCGCCGTCTCGGCCAACGCCCGAGCGCGTGCCCAGCTTGGGTTGGCCCCCTCGGATATCGGACGGCCCTTGCAAGATCTCGAGATTTCGTACCGCCCGCTGGAGCTGCGCTCCCGGATCGAGCAGGCGTATCGCGACCGGCGGCCGGTCATCGTCCGCGACGTCGAGCGCCGCGGCAGCGACGGCGAGGTGCAGTACTTCGATGTCGAGGTCATGCCGCTGATCGACAGCGACGGCACGGTGCTCGGCTCCAGCGTCTCCTTTGTCGACGTCACCGCCTACAACCGGGTGACTCGCGAGCTCGAGCGCTCGAAGCACGAGCTGGAGACGGCTTCTGAGGAGCTGCAGGCGACGAACGAGGAGCTCGAGACCACCAACGAGGAGCTGCAGTCTACGGTAGAGGAGCTGGAGACGACGAACGAGGAGCTCCAGTCGAGCAACGAGGAGCTCGAGACCATGAACGAAGAGCTCGAGTCGACCAATACCGAGCTCGAGGCGATCAACACAGAATTGCAGCAACGTAGTGTTCAGCTGGATCAGGTCAACGGCTTTCTGCAGCAGATCATGGCGAACCTCCAGCTGGCGGTCGCCGTGCTCGACGCGCAGCTGCGCATCTTGCTCTGGAACCGGCGCGTCGAGGATATGTGGGGGGTCCGGGCCGACGAAGCGGTCGGACAGCCGTTCCTGGGACTGGACATTGGATTGCCGATGGCCGAGGTGAGCAAGCCGATCAAGGAAATCCTGGCGCAGCCCGATGGCCAACGCGAGCTACGAGTGCCGGCGACCAACCGCCGGGGCAAGCATTTCGTGTGCCGGCTACAGGCGAGCCCGATGACGGGGGGCGCAGCCAAACAGCAGGGCATCATCGTCCTGATGGAGGCCGTCGAAGAGAAGCAGGCCTCCTAAAGGCCGGTCAGTTCGACTGGGCCGTTCGCTTGAGCAGCATGCTCTCGATCATGTCGGCCTGCTCCCCGGCATTCTTGCCCCGCTCGGACAGCCGGGCGGCGCTAAGGTGGTCGCCGCGGCGTTCCGCTTTGCGCGCCAGGTGACTGCTCAGCGAGGCCTGTTCCTGGAGGGCGCGAATGCCGGCCCAGAGCGCATCCTCGACGCTTTCCGCGTGCGCTTCGAAGAGCGCGTTCGTGGAATAGGCATGCCCCACCCGGCAGCGATACTCCGGCCCTTCGTCATCGGCCGCCGCCCAGATGACGCCATGACATTCCGGACAGGCGATCCCGGTCGGTGTGCCGGGGACATCGTCGGCGCCGATGGGCATCTGGCCACCGTTGGGATTGACAGATGTCTCCACGGTAAGTTGACTCTCACCTCCTTTGCGAGACTTTCCCGTATGCGTAGCGATCAGGCGTGCGATTTCCTTGACCGGTGCGACGTGCTGCGGCCGGGCGAGGTCGATGGCGTTGCGCGGCATCTGGGGGAACAGTGCCTCACTCGGGTCCTGCACGATGGCTGAGCCGCCATGACGCCGAATCACGCGCAAGCCGGTGCTACCGTCGTCCAGTGTCCCGGAGAGCACGACGCCCACCACCTGTCCCCATAGGCCTGGGCGGCGCTTCGAAAGAGGGGATCGATCGCCGGTCGATGGCCGGATTCCTTGGGACCGCTGTTGAGCTTGATCCGCCCGGGCTCGAGCAGCAGATGGCAGTCGCGAGGCGCGACGTAAATGCGGTCACACTCGATCGCCTCGCCATCCTCCGCGACCTTGGTCAGCATGCGACTCTCCCGGCCAAGGATGTTGGGAAGCAGGCTCTCGCCAACGGGATAGGTATGCACGACGACGAAAAGGGCGGCATCAAGCTCAGCCGGGAGGTACGACACGAGGCCGGCGAGCGCTTCGATCGCGCCGGCCGAGCCGCCGATGACGACGATGTCGCGCGGCTTACTCATCTTCACACTCTAGGCTTGGCGGCCAAGCTCGCGGAAGCCGGCAGCTTTGCGGTAGGGATCGATTGAACGCGTTTATTTGCGCAACTTGTGGCGTTCAGCAGGCGCCCACCGACGGGCCGCCGCCGCAATGTCTTATCTGCCTCGACGAGCGGCAATACCTCCCGGCTGGTGGGCAGCGGTGGACGACGCTCGAGGAACTCGCCTCCCGAGGGCATCGGATCGAGGTACGCGATCAGGAACCAGGGCTGACCGGGATTGGTGCCGATCCGAAGGTCGGCATTGGCCAGCGCGCGTTGCTGGTCCAGACGCCGCAGGGCAACTTCCTCTGGGATTGCTTTGGCTTCATCCATGAGGACGGGATCGCCGCCGTGCGGTCGCGGGGCGGGATCGCGGGTATCGCGATGTCGCACCCGCATTTCTACGGCGTCTGCGTCGAATGGAGCCGAGCCTTGGGGAATGCCCCGATCTATATTCCGGAGGCCGACCGGCAGTGGGTGATGCGGCCGGACTCAGCGGTGCGCACCTGGCAGGACAGCGTCACGCCGCTGCCCGGCGTCACCCTGATCCAGTGCGGCGGCCATTTCGAGGGGAGCGCCGTGCTCCACTGGGCCGACGGGGCTGATGGCCGCGGCGCATTGTTGACCGGCGACAGCATTACTGTCGTTCAGGACCGCCGCTTCGTCAGCTTCATGCGCAGCTATCCAAACCAGATCCCGCTGCCGGCGGAGGGCATCCGGCGGATCGTCGCCAGCGTTCGGCCGTACCGCTTCGATCGCATTTACGGCGGTTGGTGGGAGAGCATCGTCGCGCGCGATGCGATGCAGGCGATCGAGCGCTCGGCCGATCGATATCTCCGCTGGATCGCTCCTTCCCCTCCCCCTGCGTAGCGGGGGGAGGGGAAGGGTGGGGGTTCGCTAGGCGTACGCCTGATAGGCGCGTGTCAAGAGCCTGATCGCTTCGGCGTCGAGGTCACTCGCGGAGGCCAGGCTGAGTTTCACCGACATGGTGCCGTTGCCGACGCCCGTACCCGACTGCAGCCGTCCACCGGGCGCCTGCCCCTCGAGACGAAGACCGAGATCGATCCGGTTGCGGGTGGTCGCCTGGATGACGGCAAAGGTGCGCCGCTCACTGACCAGCGAGATATAGGTCTTGCGCGCCTGGATGGTGATCACCGGGCTGACGTCCGGCAGCCTTGCCAGGATCGCGTCGAGAATCGGCCTGAGCTGCGGCCGGTCCTCGTACTGACGGCCGATCAGGTCGAAGGCGGCGCGTTTCATGAACGACGGGTAGCCGAAGCGCTCCCAGACCAGCAGCCGCTGGCTGTATCCGGTGACGCCCTGGGCCTCGAGCCAGGCGCGCAAAGCGGCCTCATCGGTTGGTTTCTGCCGCTCCATTCGCTTCTTCCACTCATCCACACCCGCGCCCGTGCGCTTGATGAGTAGCTCCGTCATCCACTCGCGCATGCTCTCCCAGCTGCGCACCATCGGGGTGGTGGCGGTCTTGGTCGACAGCGGCGATCTGCCCCGTCGGCGGTCGACTTCCTGCTTCAGGCGAGCCCAGCTGGAGAAGCCGTATTGACGCGCCAGTGCAAGTTGGGCGGCGGCGAGCGTCATCGATTTGGCGCGCGGCTCGGCACGGCGCGACGTGGCGCGATGTAATTCCTTTGCCTGGCGGCGGAGTTGATCGAGGTCGGGGCGATCGGGTAGGCGTCGCATGTGTTCCTCCTGCCCGGATCCGCTTGCGGGGCTTCAGAACTGCTGCAACGCGTCGTCTCGATCGCGCAAGAGGTGGACTCCGTCCTTTCCGCGGACCCGGCGGCGCCCTCGTGCGCCGCCGAAATGATAGCTCAGGCGACGGGCGTGCGCGGCCTGGTTCGAGCCGCCGCCGCGATCGCCCGCAGATGGTCGGGCGACGTGCCGCAACAGCCGCCGACGATGCGCGCGCCGGCCTCGATGAAGCGTTTCGCGTATGCCGCCATCGTCTCCGGCGTCGTTTCATACCGCGCGAGGTCTCCGACCATCCGTGGCAGCCCGGCGTTGGGCTTGATCCAGAGGGGTACCGGCGGCTGCGCCGCAGCGAGCTCAGCCACGACCTTCACCATGTCGTCCAGCGAGCGGCCGCAATTTGCGCCCAGCGCGGCGACACCGAGGGGAGCCATGGCCTGCACCATGGCTGCCGGGCTCACGCCCATCATCGTTCGCGTCCCTTGATCGAAGCTGAAGGTGACCACGAGGGGGAGGTCGGTGACGTGACGAATGCCCTCGACCGCCGCCGCCGCCTCGTCGAGCGCAAAGAAGGTTTCGAGCAGCAGCAGATCGGCGCCGCCTTCGACCAATCCCGACGCTTGCTCGGCGAACGATTCGATGGCCGCCGACTCGGTCAGCTCGCCGAGTGGCTCCATCAGCATCCCGGTTGGCCCCATCGATCCCGCCACGAGCACCTCTGCTGATGAGGCCGCTTGCCGTGCCAGCTGGGCGGCGCGCCGATTGAGCTCACCGGCTCGCGTCGCGAGGCTCGTTTCGCTCAGTCGCAGGGGGGTGCCACCAAAGGTGTCGGTCAGGATGATGTCGGCACCCGCCTCGATGAAGGCTCGATGCAAACCCAGGACTTTTTCCGGCTCCGCATCGACCCATTCCTCCGGCGCCACTCCAATCGCCAGTCCCATCGCCTGGTAGTTGGTGCCGGTCGCGCCATCGGCAACAAGGATCTCGCCCGATTCGACCCGCTGCAGAAAGCCAGCCATGACGGCTAAGCGTACCCTTCTGGCGATGGTAGGGCCGTACTTCACTCCGGCTTTTTTTGATTTCTTCCGCGAGCTGAAGCGCCACAACAACCGGGCCTGGTTCGAGAAGAACAAAGGACGTTACGAGCGGGATGTCCGCGACCGGCTGGTCGCCTTTGTTGCGGACGCCGGACCCAGGCTGCGCAAGGTCAGCCCACACTTCGTCGCCGATCCGAGACCGGTAGGCGGCTCGATCTTCCGCATCTATCGCGACATCCGGTTTTCGAAAGACAAGACGCCGTACAAGACCGCGGGGGCGGTCCATTTCCCGCACGAGCAGCGCGAGGGTGCGCCCGGCTTCTACCTCCACCTCGAGCCGGGCGCCGTTTACAGCGGCGTCGGCATCTGGCATCCCGAGCCGGCGACCTTGAGCAAGATCAGGGACGCCATCGTGAACAAGCCGGATGGCTGGGACAAGGTGAAGAACGATCGCGCCTTTCGTAAGTCGTTGACGGTGGAGGGAAGGTCGCTGAAGTCGATGCCACGGGGATATCCGAAAGACCATCCACAGGCGGAGGACTTGAAACGCACCGACTTCACCGCCGGCCACACCTTCTCCGTGCGCGAGGCCTGTGCGCCGGACTTCCTCGATCGATTCATCGGCGTATGCCGGACTGCGCAGCCGTTCACGAAATTCCTCACCGACGCACTCGATCTGCGCTATTGACGAGGGCCGAAGCACGGGTTTCGATCGCAGTCGAGCCATTCGAGTCGCCCGACGCCCAGCGACTGATCAACGCGCTGGACGCCGGTCTGGCCGAGCGCTATCCACCCGAGCAGCGCTTCGGCCCGAACCTCAAGCCGCATCACCTGGCCGGCGGCCTGGGCATTTTTCTCATCGCCCGAGTCGATGGCCGAGCCATCGGTTGCGGCGCCCTGCGATTACTCGATGCCTCGACCGCCGAGCTCAAGCGCATGTATGTCGATCCTCCGGGACAAGGGAAGGGCGTTGGTCGCGCGCTGCTCGCTAGCCTCGAGCAGGCCGCCAAGCAGATGGGAGTCTCTCGCCTCGTGCTCGAGACCGGCGTCTACCAGGACGCCGCACTCGCGCTCTATCGTCGCGCTGGATTCCGACAGGTCGACTGCTGGGGTGAGTACGCCGCGTCGGCCACCAGCATTTGCTTCGAAAAGTCAATCTGAGCTCAGGTGGGATGATGGCACGGTGAGGAGCGGGCCGGAGGTGGTCCTGGAGGAGCCTGGCAGTCAGCCTACCGGGGCCGATTTGCTCGCACAGGCCCAGGCGCGCCTGGCGGACGGGGCGTTCGCGGATGCCATCCCACCGATGGAGCAGGCGTATCGTGCCCTGCTCGATTCCGGTGACCTCGTGGCCGCGGTCCGTGTCACGACGCAGCTGGTCCGCAACTACGAAGCAATCGGCAACTCCAACGCGGCCCACGCCTGGGAACAACGCGGCTGGCGCCTGCTTGACACGCTCGGTCCCGTTGTCGAGCGCGGCTATCACGAGCTGGCACGGCTCGGCTGCGATGTTCATGACCCGCAGGACCTCTTGCAACGGTCGGAGCGAGCGCTCGAAATTGCGCGGAAGTTCAACGATCATCAGCTCGAGTTGCGTGCGGAGGCGGACAAGGGTCTGGCCCTGCTCAGCCTGGGTCAGGTGGAAGCGGGTTTCCGTCTCCTCGATGAAGTGGGACTCGCCATATCAGCCGGCGAACTGCCCGACGCGATGAGCCGGGGCCTCTCGTTTTGCGCCATCGCCAGCGGATGCGAGCGAAGCGGCGATCGGAGTCGCGCGGAGGTCTTCGGCCAGGCCATCGAACGCGACTCGCAGATCGACCAGATCAGGCCGGTGATCACCCACTTCGAGATCGTGCTCGGAGCCATGGACGTGCTGCGCGGCAACTGGGATCGAGCCGATGCCCGGCTGAGCCAGGTGCTGGACAAGACGACAACCGCAGGTCACCGTCTGGCCGCCGCGGCCCGGCTCGCGGAACTGCGCATCCAGCAAGAGCGCTATCACGACGCTGCCGAGCTCCTCAAGGGTTATGAAGACGAGTTCGAGGCGGCGCCCGCCATGGCGGCGCTCTACATGGAAAGGGGTGAACACCAGAAAGCCTCCGCCGTGCTGCGCTCCTTCACACGTGGCCTGGGGAGCGATGTTCTACGACTCGCGCCGGCGCTGGCACAGCTCGTGGAGCTGGAGCTTCGCCGAGGCGATCAACCCGCTGCCGGGCGTGCAACTCGGCGGCTCCAGGAGTTGGCGGAAAGCACCGACAGCATCGAGGTCCGTGCCCTCGCCGAAACAGTGTCGGCACGAATGGTCGGGCTGGCCGGAGATCACGAGGCAGCGATCCGCCGACTGGAGACCGCGCTCAGCCTGGTGGTCAATCGAGAACGTCCGATGCTTGCCGCGCAGATCCGCCTGGAGCTCGGTCGCGCCTTGCAACTCGCCGGCGAGAAGGAGTCGGCGATTGTGGAGGTGGACGCCGCTCGGCAGAGCTTCGAGCGACTCGGCATCGCGTCACAGGCTTCCGCCGCGCGGACCTTACTCGCCGAGCTCGAAGGCGCGCCCGCGTCAGCAGTGGCTGCGAACCTGGCGACCGCGTCGGGTCGCGCGCTGGCCACCGTCCTCTTTACCGACATCGTCGGTTCGACCGAGCAGCTGGCGCGGATGGGTGACCGCGCCTGGAAGGACGTTCTCAACCGACATGACCGTTCAGTGGAAAGCGTCGTGGCTGAGTTCCACGGTCGAGTCGTGAAGCACACGGGAGACGGGATCTGCGCGACCTTCGACGGACCCAACAGCGCCATCCAGTCCGCCGTCAAACTGCGTCAAGCCTTGCGTCAGGACGGCCTCACAATCCGAAGCGGCATCCATACCGGCGAGATCGAACATCGCGGCGAGCACATCGACGGGATCGCGGTCCATATGGCTGCACGGGTCATGTCCAGCGCCGGTGCCGACGAGATCCTGGTCTCGAGCACGGTGCATGACCTCGTTGCCGGATCTGGCATCAGCTTCGCAGAACGTGGCGATTTCGTTCTCAAGGGCGTGCCCGGCACCTGGCGACTCTGGGCTCTCGCCTGAGGATTACCGAGCAAGCGCGATAGCTCAGCCCGCTTCGACAGTGCGCTTTAGGCCGGCCAGCATCGCCTGCCAGTTCTGGGTTGAGCGCGCGGCTTCCGCCTCGTCCGTGTTGTTGTCCTGACTCAGCGATACACGCGTGCTGCCGGCGTGTTCCTGGAGCTCGTAGTTCAGGGTGTGATAGTTCTCCGGTTTGTCCGGCAGGCCGCTCATGGGACTGAAATGGCTGACCTTCAACTGCCGGTTCGGTCGGATCTCGAGCACCCGGCCCTTGTCTTCGTATGCCTTTCCCTCGAACTCCCCCTTCCAGACAATCGGACTTCCCGGTTTCCAGTCTGTCTCGACCTGGCTGCCGAAGAAGTATCGGGCGATGATCTCCGGATCGGTGAGAGCCTGCCAAACCCGTGCTGCCGGCGCCGCGATTTCGACCTCAGCGACCGCCGTGATTCCCGCCATTTCGGCCACCTCCCTGCGTTAATATATGATCCGATCATACATTGTCGGTTAGTCGGCGGACAAGGCACGGGTAGGTAAGGTGCCCGCGCGCCGGTTGGCAAATCTGCTGAACGCGGTCGCTCTCGGTTTGACCGACACGTTCGGAGGCGCTGCCGAAGCTCAGGGTCTCGACCTGAAGGCGGCCACCGCACTTGTCGCGCTGCTGGACTTCACCCCATCCCATTCCGTCCAGCGGCTCAGCCGGGTCATCGGGCTCACCCATTCGGGTGCGGTGCGTCTCGTTGATCGGCTGGCGGCTGAAGGTTATGTCCGGCGTGATCCCGGCAATGACCTGCGAACACTCGGGGTGGCACTTACGCCTGCAGGCCGGACGCAGGCCCTGCGCCTGCGGCAGCGACGCGAGCATGCGGCCATCACCGCGCTAGCTGGATTGAGCCCGACAAAATGCGCTGAGCTTACCCGCGCTTGCGAAGCAATCATTGCGAACTTGACCAAGCAGCGCCTGGCCATCCGGGCCTCAGGCGGCGCGCCCACGGGGGGAGCGCTGTGCCGTTGGTGCGACTTTGGCGCCTGCGGCCGGGCCAGCGGACGCTGTCCGTCGGCGTCGACAGCGGCAGCGCACCATCCGTCCTTCAAGTAGTTGGCGCTTGCATTCCCCCACTACTCAGTGCTACTATGTAGCGGTACTAAGCGTCACTTAGTAGTACTGAAAGGAGGCGGGTCCGCTGAGCAAGCAGATGACCGAAATTCTCAAGGGGGTGCTGGAGGGCATCGTCCTGGCGATACTCTCCCGTCGGCCCGCGTACGGCTACGAGATCACCGCCTGGCTTCGGGAGCAGGGCTTCTCCGAGATCGCGGAAGGCACCGTCTACGCGCTGCTGATCAGAGTCGAGGAGCGGGGTTTCGTCGATGTGAAGAGGGTGCCGTCGGAGATCGGGCCGCCACGCAAGGTGTATGCCCTCAACGCTCGTGGGCGCGATTACCTCAAAGAGTTCTGGAGGACCTGGGGCTTCCTCGCCGCGCGGCTCGAACAGCTCCAAAAAGGAGGCAAGTAACGATGGGAACGAAGTGGATCGAGTGGGTCACCGGCTCATTCGAGCAGAAGAGGCGGTTCAAGCAGTATCGGGCCCGCATCAAAGCCCTTCCCGATCCCTACCGCCCAGTCGCGAAGGCGATGGAGCGCTACTTCATGTACAGCGGAGGGATGACGATTGACGGCGAAACCGCCCTCAAGATGTGGGGCGACCTCGTGGAACTTTGGGAGCGCGCCGCGGCTGACGGGACGCCGGTGCGCGCGATCGTCGGTGAGGACCCCGTCGAGTTCGCCGACACGTTCGCCCAGGCCTACACCGGCAAGCGCTGGGTCGATAAGGAACGCGCCCGCCTGACCAGGGCGATCGAGGACGCGGAGCGAGGTGAGCGCAAATGACCGCGGATGCAGCGATTCGGGTGGACGGGTTGCAAAAGTCCTACAAGGACCTGCACGTCTTGCGCGGTGTCGACTTCGAGGTGACTCGCGGCAGTATCTTTGCGCTGCTGGGCTCCAACGGGGCCGGGAAGACGACGGTCGTGCGGATCCTTTCGACTCTGCTCAAGGCAGACGGCGGCACGGCGAAGGTCGATGGCTTCGACGTCGCCAGCCAGCCGGCGAAGGTTCGGGCCGCCATCAGCCTCACGGGACAGTTCGCGGCCGTCGACGAGGTTCTGAGCGGACGGGAGAATCTCGTCCTCGTGGCGCGATTGCGGCACATCAAGAACGCCGGCACGGTTGCCGACGAGCTGCTGGCTCGGTTTGGTCTCGCCGACGCCGGCGCGCGAAAAGTGTCGACCTACTCAGGAGGCATGCGCCGCCGGCTGGACATAGCCATGAGCCTGATCGGGAACCCATCGGTCATCTTTCTCGACGAACCCACCACCGGACTGGACCCCCAGGCGCGCGTCGCAGTCTGGGAAGCCGTCAAAGAGCTGGTCGGGCTCGGTACAACGGTGCTCCTGACGACGCAGTACCTCGAAGAGGCCGAGGAACTCGCCGACCGCATCGCGATTCTCCACAACGGTCGGATCATCGTGAACGGCACCCTCGCCGAACTTCGACAGCTGCTCCCGCCCGCCAAGGTCGAATACGTCGAGAAGAAGCCGACGCTGGAAGACATCTTCTTCAGCCTTATCGATGACCGCGAACCCAGCGTCGCCAGCAAAAGGAGCCTCCAATGAGCATGCATTTCTTCGGCGACACCGCCGCCCTCACGGCGCGATCTCTCAAGCACATCACTCGCAGCCTGGACACGATCATCACAACCGTGATGGTCCCCATCGCCTTCATGTTGCTCTTCGTCTACGTGTTCGGCGGAGCAATCAAATCCGGCTCCGCTTCGTATGTGAGCTACCTGTTGCCCGGCATTCTGCTGATCACGATCGCGTCGGGGATCTCCTACACCGCCTTCCGGCTGTTCATCGATGTGCAGAGCGGCATCTTCGAGCGCTTCCTCTCTCTGCCGATTGCCCGCTCGGGAGTGATGTGGGCCGTCGTCCTGACCTCGGTGATCGCGAATCTGATCTCGGTCGCCGTCGTCGTTCTCGTCGCGCTTGTCATGGGCTTCCGCTCCGGGGCTGGGGTGGGAGCATGGCTGGCGGTCGCCGGAATCCTGATCCTAGTCACCCTCGCGTTGACCTGGATCGCCGTGATCCCCGGACTCACCGCGAGCTCCGTGTCCGGAGCCAGCGCGTTTGCCTACCCGCTCATCTTCCTCCCCTTCATCAGCTCCGCTTTTGTGCCCACGAACACCATGCCGGGTCCCGTGCGCTGGTTTGCGGAACATCAGCCGGTAACGTCGATCGTCAACTCGATCCGGGACCTGTTCGCCGGTCAACCCGTTGGCAGCGACATCTGGATCGCCCTGGCGTGGTGTCTCGGAATCCTGATCGCTGCCTATGTCTTCGCCGCGGTCATTTACCGCCGCAAGATCTCTTAGGGACTAAATCGCCTAGGACGGCGGCCGGCCCGGGTGCTGGCGCTCTTTGCCGCCTATGCCGCACCGAGGCTGAGAGCGTAGGCAACCGCTGCTTCAGGTCCCATAACCTGGCCGGCCTGCCACGACCGATGCCACCGCTCCGCGTCGACAGCTCTTTCGATGTCTTCGAGGAGGCGCCTCGGGATGGCCACGTCGAAGGGACCAGGACGGGCGGCCATCGTTTCCCTGACCGCGGACGCCGCACCTGCGAGCATCGCAGCGCGATCGGCGTCAGAGCGTGCCGCCGCTATGGCGGCCAACGTATGCAGTCCGTCTCCGATTCCTTGCCGCTCGCCTTGTTGGGCCGCCGACAACAGCGCTTCGCGTGCACGGTGATCGGCTTCTACAATGTCGCCGCGCGCCAAAGCCGCATGGGCCATCGTGTTGTTGATGCGAGCAGCAAAGACCTCGTCGCCGAGCTCGCGATAGACGTGCAATCCGTCGCGCAACGTGGCTTCTGCATCCTCCCTGAATCCTGCGTGAAGCAGAGCCGAACCGAGGTTCAGATACGAGGTGCCAAGCTGCCAGCTCAAGCCGAGCTGCCGGCAAATGGTTACTGCTTCGCGAAACGGCCCGAGCGCATCCGCGTACTGCCCGCGGACCATCGCGACCATGCCTTTCCCGGTGAGCGCGTTCCGTAGGTCCATCCGATCTTCGCTCTGCTGCGCGAACTTATACGCCTCCTCGGCCAGGGTCGCCATGCGTTCGTGGTCGGCCTGCGGAAAGGCCAGCGCTCCGGCGGCCCACAGCGCCTTGGCGCGGAGAGATGCCGGCGATCGGCCCGGCATCGCCAGCGCCGCGTCCAACCAGCGCCGGCCCTCAGCGAACTCACCAAAGTGCCTCCAGTAACGCCAGAGCGCGACCGTATATCGCAGGGCCAGGACGGTCTCGCCATGATCGACCGCCCAACCGATGCCGCTTCTCAGGTTGCCGCGCTCCATATTGAGGAGATTGAACCAGCGATCGTGTCCGGTGCGCACGAGTTTGGGCTCTGCATCTTCCGCGACCTTGAGGTAGTGAAGCGCATGTCGGCGCGCGACTTCCTCGTATTCGCCGGCGTCGACCAGCCGCCGGCCAGCGTATTCGCTGACCACTCCCAGCATGTCGAACCGCGCTTGCGGCCCGTTCCGGCCGACCACGACCAGGCTCTGATCAATCAGTGCACTCACGCCGTCTAACGCGCTGCCGATCTCAATCGTCGGACCACAGATGTCGTCGATGTCATTTAGGGTCCAGCCGCCCACGAACACCGAAAGGCGGCGCAACAGCGTTTGAGCGCGGGGATCGAGCAGGTCGTAGCTCCAGGCGATAGTGTCGCGGATCGCGCGCTGGCGCAACGGCAGGTCTAGGGCGCCGCCGACGAGCAGCCCCAGTCGATCGTCAAGCTGGTCGCGTATGGCGGCAAGGGGCAAATGCTTGACGCGTGCCGCCGCCAGCTCGATCGCCAGCGGCAGACCATCCAACCTGCGGCAGATTTCGATCACCACAAGTGCGCTCTGGAGACCCAGCTCAAGGTCTGGCCTCACGGTTTGCGCCCGCTCCCAGAAGAGCGCCGTCGCCGGACAGCGCTTGACATTGTCGACCGCGTCGCCACTCTCGGCCGGTGACTCCAGCGGGAGGACGGGAAACTCGTGTTCTCCGCGCAGCCGCAAGGCGCTTCGGCTGGTCACGAGGAATGTGGTTTTCGGACAAGCCAGAACGAGCGCATAGACCAATGACACGGCGGCTGTCAGATGCTCGAAGGTATCAAGCACGATCAACGCCCGCCGTCCGGCCAGGCGCGCGATCAACACTTCCTGAAGACCTGGGCCGGATTCGACTGCACCAATCACCTTGGCAAGCTCGGGCGCGACCAGTTCGGCGTGCTTTACGTCGCCCAGCGAGACGAAGAACACGCCGTCGGGCCAGGACGCCTTGATCTCGCGAGCAGCCTCCACAGCGAGTCGCGTCTTGCCGATGCCGCCTGGCCCGGTGAGGGTGAGGAGGCGCACCGCACCGCCAAGAAGTGTGGCTTTGATGGCTGCAAGGTCCCGCGATCGACCAACGAATGACGTGGGTAGGGCTGGCAATCCGCTCGCCGGTGGGATAGCGACGGGGCTCAGCCCGGCGCCGCGTGCCACAGCTTCAAACCCGCGGCGTTGCTCATCGGTCAGGCCGAGAGCGGATCCGAGACGGCGGGCCGTGTCGTGGTGGACGAGCGTTCGCAGACCGCGTTCGACGTCGCTCACCGTGCGCGCGCTGATGCCCGCCCGCTCAGCGAGCTCCTCTTGCGTCATTCCAGCCGACCGGCGGAGCCGCCTCAGGGTCGGGCCTAGAGCCCCGTTCATGTCACTCAAATCGGTGACCCAAACGGTGAGTTAGTTTCATGGCGCCGGCGGCAGCTTAGCAACATCATCTGCCTTACGGCAGCATTACACCCGTACGAAGGAGAGAAGGTAGATGACCATCAACGAAAGCAAGACCAAGCAGACGATCCGGCGCTTGTACGAGGAGGTGTTGAACGAGGGCAGGCTGGAGCTCCTCGACGAGATCGCGGTGCCCGACCACGTCGAGCACAACCCGTTCCCGAGTCAGAGCCAGGGCGTCGAGGGCCTAAAGCAGCGCGCCGGCATGGTGCGCGCGGCTTTCAACCCGCGGTTCACCCTCGAGCACGTCATCGAGGAGGGCGACAAGGTCGCGGTCATGTGGTCGAACCAAGGCGCACACGTCGGCGAATGGTTTGGGTTTGCACCGACCGGCAAGCAAGTCGCCGCGCACGGGGTGGACGTCTTCCGGCTCCGCGGCGGCCGGCTGGCCGAACACTGGGACGTCGTCGACGTCAGCGACTTCTACGCGAAGGTTGGCCTTCTTCCAGCACCGCCGGCCCCGGCGCAGTCGGCGCGATGATTCTCGTGGCAGGCGGCACCGGCCGCCTCGGAACCAGGGTCGTCGAACTGCTGCTAGCTCGGGGGCTCCCGGTTCGGGTGCTGACCCGCGATCGCAGCAGGGCGCGCCACCTGGCCGGTGCGCAGGTCGAGATCGTCGAGGGCGACGTCCGCGATTTGAACGCGGCCAGGCGAGCCGTCACCGGTGCTCGAACCGTGGTATCAGCGATTCAGGGATTCGCCGGAACCAGGGACGCCAGCCCGGCCACCGTCGATCGGGACGGCAATCGCAATCTCATCCACGCCGCCCGCGAGGCGAACGTCGAGCATTTCGTGTTGACGTCGGTCAAAGACGCCGCCCCTGACCACCCGATGGACCTGATGCGAATGAAGCACGCTGCCGAACAGGACCTGAAGGCCAGTGGACTGGCCTGGACGATCATCCGGCCGACTGCTTATATGGAAACCTGGTGCGAAGTGCTTGGTCGTCCGCTTCTCGAGAAGGGTAAGACGCAGGTCTTCGGCAACGGTCGCAACCCGATCAACTGGGTCTCGGCATCCGATGTCGCTCGTTTCATCGAGCTGGCAATTTTGGACCCTGGCTTGCGACGTGAAGTGATCGATGTCGGTGGGCCAGAAAATCTCAGCATGTCTGAGTTCGTCGATGTGTTCCGGAAGGAGGCAAGAGTGAGCGGGAAGGTCGGCAGCATACCACCGCTTGCGATGCGGCTAACGGCGATTGCGATGAGCCTCGTCAATCCGAGCCTGGCCAGGCAAATTCAGGCCGGCATTCTGATGGACACTTCACCTATGGCGTTTGACGCATCCTTGGTTTGGCGACGCCACCCTACGATCCCAGTGACAAAGCTTGCCGATGTCGTCAGGCGAGACTTTGCGACTGCGCACGTGCGGATCTGATGCACTCACCCAATGCATCGTCATGCTTGAGAGCGAGATGTAAGACGGAATGGGCTTGCACACGCTCTGTGGCGAGGCCGGATTTCAAGAGCGAGGCGTAGGTCGAGGCGATCATCCAAGGCGTGAGCGAACGCAGCGGTACCCTGCCCAGGTATGGAACGAATCGCCGGGACGTTTCCCCATATTGGCCACCTCCTGCTGGCCTCCACAATGCGCTTTGCCAGTCAGGTTGCCAGTCAGCGCAGCGGCAGAGCTCGCTTCCAAGGCGCCAATCCGAATACGGAGGGAGAGGGATTCGAACCCCCGAAGGCTTGCGCCTTAGTGGTTTTCAAGTTTTCCGATCCGCCGCTGAATACGAAATCCGGGCCGACGGGCCACTTCCTCAGTGGGGATTTTCCTCACTGGGTTGACGCCTTTACCCAGCGGTGCAGCGCCCGCTGGGTCTTCTCACGCCGACCAACGTGCAGGCTAGCACGACCGCGAAAAAAGCGCCACTAAAAGTCGAATGGGCAGAAAACCGCTTGGGTTTCCGATCGGGAGCACGGCGGAATTTACTGGTCGGCCCCCTTCATTGATCGCACTGGCCGAACTCCTAAGAATGATCATCATCATCATCATGGTGGCCGATCAGTGCTGTCCCAAGACCGGATGGCCGGATTCCAGATACCGCCCCGCACCTTATCTTGGAGGACAGCGTCGAGAAACTTGGCCGCGACGGAAAACGCGACGTCGAGGTCCGGGTCAATTCCCACCTGACGCGCCATTGCCCTGAATGGGGTCCGCCACTCGACTGGAGGCGCGGGCACTTTCGTCGGTGGTTCGTGTGTAGCTCGGCTCGTAAACACCGCACGGATCGCGGAGGCCAATTCAGCAGCTGGAATCGTGGTCGAGTCGGCAATCAGGACGAGATCGACGAGATCTTTCACTCGGCTGCTTGTCACTCCTCGTCTGCCGTACTTCTTCGTATACGCATGAAGTTTTTCAGCCACATGCTGGGCGATCGGCACCGCCGGAACGTTTACGCGAGGGATATCGGCGAAATCGAGAAGGTCGAGGCCATCCAGGATTTCCGGTGAGCCGGCTGGCCGATCGCTGAAGCCCACGTCGACGATCATTTCATCGAACAGCCGGCCCGCGAGTTCGCAGCGCATCCGGAACCGGACCGCTGCTCCGTCTTCCCCCTCGTCTCGCCGCTCCATATCGGTCACCGCAAAGACGAAAAAGTCACCAAGCTCCACCGTTGTCGCCGCCAGCAGGTCACGTTGGGCGGACTCCGGATCATCTCCCCGCTGAATGTCGATGTCCATGGTGGTACGCGCCCTTTCCTGGAGGCGGAAATCAAGTGCCAGTGCTCCCTTAAGAAGCCAGCGGCCTGGGGCCACTTCCAAAAGCCGGGCCAGCAATCTGTCGAAGACGACTTCCTTTCTTAGCCTTGTTATGGAGACACCTCTCTGCCGAGATCGGCTGTTCAGTCTCGCTTCGAGGGCCGCTCGGAATGACGTGGCAGTGCTGTACTTCAGGCGGTGCTCTCCGCCAAGGCAAGGGAAATCAGACGTTCAACCCGATCGCTTCGCTGCCGCGCCGCGCCGATCAGACCACTTCTCGATAGCAGGCCTTTTTGGAGAGCCATGGAGACGGCACGGCGGACTTGGTCAGGAGCGCCTCCAGCCTCAGTAAAGTCGAGGATCGATCTGGTTGGCGAGGTAATCGAGATCCCTTCACGCGTGATTATTTCTTCTTTCGCGAGCGGCCGAGTCGTCGTGTGAATCTTGATACCCGGCCAAGCCTTCTGGTACCGCTTGGTCCTTGGGATCGTGACATGCACTTGATTCGGGATCGTGTCGACGAGCTGGAGCATGCTCAGCGCGCTCTCGTGAGACACAACAGATGCGTCGCCGACGGTGAGCCATGCGGCCATTATTTCCTCGGTAGGGGACGTTGGATACTGCCGAAGGCGGTATATGCCCTGACGGATTCTTACGAAGCGACCTTCCTTTGCATAGTGCGAGAGGAGGGAACGGCTGTAACCAGCAGCAGCAGCTTGTGGTGAAGTGAAATAGCCGTGTTGGCTTGATGCCACTTCGAAGAGGTGCTCTTCGTTAGGCCGTCTAGCGCGGTCCTGGTCTAGCTTCTTGATGGTGTCATGACATTATAGCCTGATATGTCATGGATATGCCAAATAAGCTTTGACATTTTGCTGACATGGCAGACGCTCCGGTCATCGGTGAGCTCGAGCGCAAACACCCGGGATCCTCGGCGGGGCCTCTTCGGCGAAAAACGGCTGAGCCGATGCACTGGTTTGTGCGCCTCGGGATCGGCAACCAGGATGTCCTGGCGATGGCGTCGGCCATCCCCATCCGCAGGCACGCCAGCGTTGGACTAGAAAAGGCCGGGCCTTTCTTCTTGCAGGGCGAT
>DAIPYJ010000037.1:0-25543 GCA_036782775.1 Candidatus Dormiibacterota bacterium
CAGGGCGAGCCGGGCGCGGGCGAGCGCCGGGTCGCGCGGCTCTTCGTGGAAGCCGATGGCAAATGGGTGCATCTGCAGCAGACCCCTGGTCGGCGCGATCTCGAAATCTACCTGGGGCTCGCCCACGAGGGCTGGGAACGGGAAAGCGAGCGTCACTGGCGGCTGAAAGCCAAACAGGTGCACCTGCACATTGGCGGCGGCAATGCCTTCTGGGAAGGCTTCAGTGCTCGCCTCGGCCAGCGCTATGACCTGCGCGACACCGCGGTCGTGATCAACGGCGACGGCGCCGAGTGGGTCCAACGGGGTCCGGTCTACTTCCATCGCTCCTATGGCCAGCTCGATCGCTTCCATGTGATCGAGGCGCTGCGTCGGGTCCTGCCGGGCGGGGACTGGCGGCGTGTCTATCCCGCGCTCTGCGACGGCCAGTTGTTGCCGGCGGTCCGCGCCATTCTCCGTCACGGTCATCCCGACGGCGCCGCGGTGATTCAGTACCTGGAGAACAATCGCCACGGCCTTCCCGACTATCGCTCCCAGCCTGGTTTTCGAGACGATCCGTCGCTGCGGGGCCTGGGCAGCGCCGAAGCCAATATCGACAAGGTGATCGCCAATCGCATGAGCAAGCGGGGCATGGCGTGGACCGTGCCCGGCGCCCGTCGGATGGCGAATCTGCTCGAGGCCACGCACAACGACGTCGTCGCCGGCTATGTGGCCCGACCACCGCGCCAGCGGTCGCTGCGCCGGCGGCTCAAGCACTTCTTACGCAAGCAGGCCAACCATCCGCTTGAGGGCGTCGGCCGGGAGGAAGCGCTTCGCCACCGCTGGGTCGATGATTCCGTCGGTCGTGGGTTCGGATCCCTGTTGCGCCGCATCGGCAGACCGCCTACGCTGTGGGAGCAAAACTGAGGCGTTCCAGGGATCGGGATGCCTACTAGTCCGGAACAGACTCGCGACAGCCGTTCTCTATGGACACCCGATTGTGCGAGTGCTATACCTGTTCCGGCAGGACAACTTCAGACCGGATCTGGTTTCAGCGTCGCCTAATCACAAGGAGGTGGGTATGCGACGACGAGTAGCCGTCACCATCAATGGCACCAGGTATGAGCATGAGGTTGAGCCTCGGCTGCTGCTGGTGCACTACATTCGCGAGAGCGCCGGGCTTACGGGAACCCACGTCGGCTGCGACACAAGCAACTGCGGTGCCTGCACCGTGGACCTCAACGGCCATAGCGTCAAGTCGTGCACCATGTTTGCGGTCCAGGCGGACGGTGCAGAGATCACGACCATCGAAGGGCTGGCGAAAGGAACCACGCTCCATCCGCTGCAGCAGGCGTTCTGGGACGAGCATGGCTTGCAATGCGGGTTCTGCACCCCTGGCATGATCATGGCGGCAAAGCAGCTGCTCGAACGCAATCCCAATCCGAGCGAGCGCGAGATCCGGCTGGGCCTCGAGGGCAACCTCTGCCGCTGCACCGGCTACCACAACATCGTCAAGGCGGTGCAGGCGGCGGCGAAGGTGATGGCTCCCGGCGCGGAAGCCAAGACTCCGGCGTCGGTTTCATAGGCGAGGAGGGAGAAACATGGCCGTATCGCAGATGATCGGCGCCTCCATCAAGCGCCGCGAAGATCCCCGGCTGGTCACGGGTAGCGGCGATTACGTCGACGACTTTTCCCAGAGCGGCGTGGTGCACATGCACGTCATCCGCTCGACCGAGGCGCACGCACGCATCCTCGGCATCGACACGAAGTGGGCACGCGAGGCCGACGGCGTAGTGGCCGTCTTCACCGGCAAGGACCTGATCTCAGAATTCGGCGCCCCGTTGCCGGTAACGCCCTGCTTCGTTCCGGACAAGAAAATCCCCAATCACTATCCGATCGCGGTGGACGCGGTTCGCTACGCGGGCGAGCCGGTAGCCGTCGTGGTGGCGAACAGCCGGGCGGCTGCCGAGGATGCCGGTGAACGCCTGGACATTCGCTACGAGTCGCTTCCGGCGGTGCTCGACATCGAAAAGGCGCTGGAAGACGACGCGCCGGTGCTGCACGAGGAGATCGGCAGTAACAAGTCGTATGAGGCGAAATTTGCCAACGGTGACATCGAGGCGGCCTTCAAGGAAGCCGATGTCACCATCAAGCAGCGCCTGATACAGCAGCGATTGATCCCGATCGCGGTCGAGGGCCGCGGCGTCCTCGCCGACTACAAGCCGTTCAGCAACAAGATGACGGTCTACAGCTCGACCCAGATTCCGCATTTCGTCAAGGTCTGGGTCGCCGTCATTCTCGGGATCCCGGAAAGCAACGTCCGCGTGGTTGCGCCCGAAGTCGGCGGCGGCTTCGGCTCCAAGATTCGCGTTTATCCAGAGGAGATCCTGGCGGCGCTGATGTCGAAACGGCTCGGGCGGCCCGTCAAGTGGATCGAGGACCGCAACGAGAACGTCAAGGCGACGCACCATGGCAGATCGCAGATCTGGGATGCCGAGGTGGCGGCGAAGAAGGACGGCACGATCCTGGGCGTGCGCTGCACGCAGTACCTCGACCTCGGCGCCTACTGTAGCCAGTTCGGCACCTTCCAGGTCCTCGGTGTCCTGGTGGCGCAGGGCGCGTACAAGATGAAAGCCTTCGACGGCAAATCGATCGGCGTCTATACCAACCGCACACCGACCGATGCCTACCGTGGCGCCGGCCGTCCCGAAGCCACCTTCTTCATCGAACGGGTGGTCGATCTGGTCGCGAGAGAGACCGGACTCGACCCGGTTGAGGTACGCCGGAAGAACTTCGTGCAGCCGCAGGACCAACCATTTACCACGTTGCTCGGGCTGACCTATGACTCCGGCGACTACAACCAGACGCTGGATAAGGCGCTCGAGATCGTTGGGTATGACAAGCTGCGCAAAGAGCAATCCGAGAAGCGCAAGCAGGGCAAGCACCTGGGCATCGGTCTGTCGACCTACATCGAGATCTGCGGGCTTGGTCCGGCGGCCGCCACGCAAGCCGCGACGGGCGTCTCGCTGTGGGGTATGTCAGTGGTCAACGTGCATTTCACCGGCAAGGCCACGGTCATCATCGGCAGCTCCCCACACGGCCAGGGCCATGAAACGACTTATGCGCAGGTGGCCTCCGACGTGCTCGGCATTCCGGTCGAAGACATCGACGTCGTGCACGGCGACACCGCGATCGGGCCGATGGGCATGGACACCTATGGCAGCCGCAGCACCGCGCTCGACGGTAACGCGGTGCACATCAGCGCAATGAAAGTGCAGGAGAAGGCGAAGAAGATCGCCGCCCACCTGCTGGAGGCTGCCGAGGCAGACGTGGTTTACGAAAACGGCAAGGCCTTCGTCAAGGGCTCCCCGTCGAAGTCAATCACGATCCAGGAAATCGCGATGGCGGCGTTCCAGACCAACCGGATACCGAAGGGCATGGAGGGCGGCCTCGAGGCGACGACGTTCTTCGATCCGACTAACTTCGTGTGGCCCTTCGGCTGCCACATCGCCGTGGTCGAGGTCGACGCCGACACGGGCGCCACGCGTGTTCTTCGCTACGTCGCGGTCGACGACTGCGGCACGCGGATCAACCCGATGGTGGTTGATGGCCAGCTCCACGGAGGCATCGCGCAGGGCATCGGCCAAGCGCTGTTCGAGGAGGCGGTCTACGACGAGTCGGGCCAGCTGCGTACGGGAAGCCTGACCGACTACCTCATCCCAACCGCGCTAGACCTGCCGTCCTTCGAGCTTGACGCAACGGTGACGCCGAGCCCGGTCAATCCACTCGGCACCAAGGGCATCGGCGAGGCGGGAACGATCGCCTCGAGTGCGGCGGTGGTCAATGCCATCGTCGACGCGCTCGCGCCCTTCGGAGTCAAAGACATCAGCATGCCGGCGACGCCAGAGAAGATCTGGCAGGCCACGCATCGCAATGGAGGGACGGCACGATGATTCCGGCAAGCTTCGATTACGTTGCGCCGCGCACGGTCCCCGAAGCGATCGCCGAACTGGTCAAGCACGGCCAGGAGGCCAAAGTGCTGGCCGGCGGCCACAGCCTGATCCCGCTGATGAAGCTCCGGCTCTCGACTCCGTCGTTTCTTGTCGACATCGGCCGGATCAACAACCTCAATTACATCCGTGAGGAAGACGGACACGTCGCGATTGGGGCGCTGACCACGCATCACGACATCCAGCTGTCGGAGCTGATCCGGCGCAAGCTGCCGCTGCTCAGCAGCGCGGCGGGCCAAATCGGCGATCCGCAGGTGCGGAATCGCGGAACCATCGGCGGGGCGGCGGCGCACGCCGATCCGTTCGGTGACTTTCCAGCCTGCCTGCTGGCGCTCGACGCAGAATTCACCGTCGTCAGCCCAAAAGGTGAGCGGAACATCGCGGCCCGCGACTTCTTTGTCGACACGTTTACCTCGGCCCTCGAACCGAACGAGATCGTGCGCGAAATCCGGATAGCCACGCCACCGGAAGGAAGCAAAGGCACCTATCTGAAGTTCAGCCGTCGTTCGCAGGACTGGGCGATCGTCGCGGTCGCCGCTCAGGTCAGCGTCAGCGGCCATGAAGTCAAGGACGTCGCGATCGGCCTGACGGGAATGGGAAGCACGCCGCTGCGGGCGAAGGGTGTCGAGCAAGCGCTGCGAGGAAAGGCCGGGCACGATGACGAGATTCGTGCAGCGGCCGAGCACGCGGCGGAGAGCACGAACCCGACGCAAGATCTGAACGGCTCGCCCGATTACCGGCGCCACCTCGCCAAGGTCCTGACGCGCCGGGCCCTGGAAGAAATCACGGCGCACCACTAGTAGACGCCCGTCCCCTAAACCCTCTCCCCGCATGCGGGGAGAGGGAAGGGTGAGGGGCCGTTGCAGAATTTCCCTCCCCCCGCTTGCGGGGGGAGGGTAGGGTGGGGGGCGGAGGCCACCTAGAATCGCTAAGTGAAGAATCTCCCCGTCTCGACGATCGAAGACGTCGAGCGGGCGCTCCAGCAGCACCACTACGTTGCCGATCGAAGCCTGGCGACGACGTTATTCCTCTCGCTCACCCTCGATAAGCCCTTGCTGCTGGAAGGCGAGGCGGGCGTCGGGAAGACCGAAGTCGGGAAGGTGCTCGCCGAAATCCTAGATGCCCGGCTGATCCGACTGCAGTGCTACGAGGGGATCGACGTCAACCAGGCGGTCTACGAGTGGGCCTACGCCAAGCAGATGCTGCACATCCGCCTCCTGGAGTCGGCCGGCGTGACCAAGCAAGAGTTGGAGCGCGAAATTTACAGCCCCCAGTTCCTCGTCAAGCGACCCCTGCTGCAGGCGATCGAGAGCGACGGCGCTCGGCCGCCCGTTCTGCTGATCGATGAAATCGATCGCGCCGATGACGAGTTCGAGGCTTTCCTGCTCGAGTTGTTGTCTGACTATCAGATCTCGATTCCCGAGATCGGCACGATCAAGGCGGCGCAACCGCCGGCCGTGATCATTACGTCCAACCGCACCCGCGAGATCCACGACGCACTGAAACGGCGCTGCCTCTATTACTGGATCGACTATCCGTCGGTCGACCGCGAGTTCGAAATCATCCAGGCTCGCATTCCCGAAGTGCCCGCGAAGCTCGCTCGCCAGGTCAGTGCCTTCATCGGCGGATTGCGCCGGCTCGACCTGTACAAGCTGCCGGGAATCGCCGAAACCCTCGATTGGACGCGCGCCCTGGTCGCTCTCGGGCAATCGGAGCTCGACGAGGCGGCCGTCCAGGCTACGCTGGGATCGATCGTCAAGTATCAGGAGGACCTCGAACGGCTGCGCGGATCGGGCTCGCGAGAGCTGCTGGCGCGCGCGGTCAATGCCTGAGGACCGGGTCCTTACCCGCAACTGGTTGCAGTTTGGCCGCATCTTGCGCGGCCTCGGCTTCGACGCTGGAACCGGGCGGATGCTCCCCTTTCTCAGCGCGCTCGCCGTCATCGACCTCAGCCGTTTCGAGGACCTGCGAACCGTCGTCCGCATTCACTTTGCCCGGCGGCGTGAGGAGCTGCCGATCCTCGACCGGGCGCTGGCGGCTTTTCTCGGGCTGAAATCCCTGCAAGATCCGATCGCGAGCGCGATCTCACAATCGCTGCGGGCAGAACGGGAGGAAGCCGTCACCATGGTTGGCCGGCAGCTGAAGGTGCTGGACGACATGGAAATGGGGGCCGATGCTGAGGAGCAGGAGATTGCGAGCTACTCCCGCGCCGAAATCCTGCGCGAGAAACACTTTGATTCGCTGAACGAGATGGAGATGGCAGAGGTGCGCCGGCTGATCCGGATGATGCGTCTCCCCGCCGGCATGACGCGATCACGGCGCAGCAGACCGGGGGGCCGCGATCAACTCGATATGCGACGGCTGCTGCGGCGCAGCCTGCGCTTTGGTGGTGAACTTTTGGTCGTGTCCTGGAAGGAGCCGAGCGTTCGGCCCCGACCGCTCGTCCTGCTTTGCGATATCAGCGGGTCGATGGAGCGCTACACCCGACTGCTGCTCAACTTCGCCTACGCCTTGAAGAGTGCGAGCACACGAGTCGAGGCGTTCGTCTTCGCGACGCGACTGACGCGCATTACGGGCTTGCTCCGCCATCATGATGTTGATACCGCGCTGAATCGCCTCACTGCCAGCGTCGAGGACTGGTCTGGCGGGACCCGGATCGGTGAGGCGCTCGAGACCTTCAACCGGCGGTACGCCCGACGCGTTCTCGGGCACGGGGCTACCGTAGCCATCATCAGCGACGGCTGGGACCGCGGCGACATCGACCAGATGCGCCGTGCCATCGCGCACCTGCAGCGATCCTGCCACCGTCTCATCTGGATGAACCCGTTGATGGGCGCACCGGGCTATGAACCGCTCACCCTCGGACTCCAGGCCGCGCTGCCGTTTGTCGACGATTTCCTTCCGGCGCACAATCTCGCGAACCTCGAAGCGCTGGGAGCCCTGCTGCTCGACACGGCCGCCCGGCGTCCGGTTCGGCGCCAGAGCCTCGTCCCCGCGATCGCCTGAGACGGCCCGCAAAAAGGCTCATTACACTGGATTCGTGCGCGACGTCTTGCCGGAAATCAAGCGCTGGCTTGCCGCCGACGACCCCGTGGCCGTTGCCACGGTTATAAGCACCTGGGGAAGCGCTCCACGGCCCGCCGGGTCGCGGATGGCGATCAGCAGGTCTGGGAAGATCGCCGGCTCGGTCAGCGGTGGCTGTCTCGAAGGCGAGGTTTTCGAGCAGGCCCAGGCGATCCTCAAGGGCAAGCCGGCCGAGCTCTTTCACTACGGCGTGAGCGACGATCTGGCGTTTTCCGTGGGCTTGAGTTGTGGAGGCGAGGTCGACGTCCTGGTCGAGCCGCTCACTGACGTTCACCGCCGGCTGATCGCCGACCTCGAGGCCGAAACACCCGTCGTGCTGGAAACCGACGTCGGCAGCGCACCAGGCGCGCGCGACCTGCTGACCCCGGTGGATGCAGGGCTGCGGGAATTGATGGAAAGGGAGACGCCGGTCCGCAAGGACGGCGTGTTCCTCGAGCCATTCCCGCGGCCGCACGAGCTATACATCTTTGGCGGCTCGCACGTCGCCATCCCGCTGACCAAGATGGCCAGCGAAATCGGTTTCCGGGTAACAGTCGTCGACGCACGGTCGAAGTTTGCCGACGCTGATCGTTTCCCTGGAGCCCGGCACGTGATTCACGCCTGGCCGGACGAGGTCCTGAAGAACCTGCCGATGGACAGCTCGACCTACATCGTGATCCTGACCCACGATCCAAAGTTCGACGACCCGACGATCACGGCGGCGCTGAAGGGTCGGCCGCGATACATCGGCGCGATCGGCAGCAAGAAGACGCATCGGGAGCGCGTCGCGCGCCTCGTCGCTACCGGCGTGAACGCTGCGGAGATCGAGCGGGTGCACGCGCCGATCGGCCTCGACCTCGGGGCGCAAACGGCCGAAGAAACGGCGCTCGCGATTCTCGCGCAGATGATCGCGGTCCGTCATGGAAAGCAGGGAGGACCGGTGCCGGGGTCAGTGGCCGCGGCGGCGACAGCTCGGTGAAAGCCGAGGCCCTTCGCGGGCCCTCGCTCAACGCGAATGCGATCGACGGCGCGGTGCTCGCCCACAGCCTCATGGGAGCGAATGGCCGGCATCGACCGTTGCTGCACAAAGGCCACATTCTGTCGCGGGGTGACTGGCCGCTGGTGGCTCAGAGTCGGGCGGCAGAACTCCACGTCATCCGCATCGAGCCGGGTGAGGTTCACGAAGACGAGGCCGCGCGCCGCCTCGCCCAAATCGTCGCCGGTCCCGGCATTACCTGCCACGAACCGGTCGAGAGCCAGGTCCGGCTGAGCGCCGCGGTCAACGGCATCTTCCAGGTCGATGTCGCGCGGCTGCAGGCGCTCAATAGCATCGCCGACATCTCGATCTTCACGCTGTTCGACGGGCAATTGGTTTCGAAGGAGAAAACCGTTGCCGGCGTAAAGGTGACGCCGTTCGTCGTTCCCTCCGATCGGCTGGATGAGGCGGAGAGAGCCGCGGGCCCGGGCGGAGTCGTTCAGGTGCTGGCGTTTAGACCGATGCGGGTCGCGATCCTGGTGCGCGAACGGCTCGACCCGGCGCAGCGGGAAAAGTTTCAGCGATCGATTGACATGAAGGTCTCATGGTTTGGCTCGAGTATCAGCGAGATTCGATTCGTCCCCGATGCACTGGAAGCGGTGGAGCAGGCGATCGATCAGCTGCTACCCAACGCCGATTTGCTTCTGACCGCCGGAGCCAACGCGACCGACCCACTCGACCCAACCCTGGTTGCGCTCGATCGGCTCGGCGCACGAATGGAAAAGCGCGGTGCGCCCGCTCACCCAGGGAGTGCTGTCTGGCTGGCGTACCTTCAGGACAAACCCATTTTTGGCGTGGCGGCGTGCGGCATGTTCTCCAAGGCGACCGTCCTCGACCTTATCCTGCCGCGCCTTTTCACCGGCGCCCGCGTGACCGCGGCCGACTTCAACGGCCTGGGGCACGGCGGCCTGCTCTCGAAGGACATGGCTTTTCGCTTTCCGGGATACGAGTAGCAGCCCCCCTCCCTGACCCTCCCCCCGCGAGCGGGGGGAGGGAAGAACCCAGCAAGTGCGGTGAGGGAAGAACCTGGCAAGTGGGAGTGGGAAAGTTTGCCGCTCGGGACTTGCGTGTCACCGCGCCGCGACAACGTTACGAATACCGTAGCGGGGCTCCCTCGTTTGAGGGAGCATGAAGAAGCGACTCTTCGGCGGACTGATCGTGGCCGGAGCGCTGACCGTCTGGTCGACGGCGGCGGTTCTGGCGGATGACAACGAGGCGTTGCATGGACCGGGCGCCGCGCAGGCGACCGCTGCCATCAACACCTTGCAGAACGACCCGGGCTGCAATCCGGACCTTAGCGCGCTGGCGAATCTGTCGACGAAGGACCCGGCCAAGGCGCACGAGCTGATCGCCGGACTCCGTGAGCAGGTCGCCGAGTTGAAGGCGGACACGGCCGACCAGATTCTGCAGGCCCTCGAGAATTACCAGGAAATGCTGCGCGAGCCTCGCGAAGGCGATGACGAGGACAGCGGCTCAACCCTGGTTGCCCTCACCGTTCCCGATTTCAACGCGATGGCGACGGCGGCCTGCCAGCAGATCACCGCGCTGTTCAACAGCACCTCGGCGGCGATCACGAGCCTGCCTGCGCCAACGGTTACTACGGACGGCGATCGGGAAAATGACGACGAAGATTCGAACGATCGGGAGGTCCAGAGCCCGAGCTCTTCGACAGAGCGCGATTAACGCCAGGACATTCGGTCAGAGGCCGCCCGCGAGGGCGGCCTCTTCCGTCTTCCAGGCTGCTGCTGACGCTCAGCTGCGCGAAAGATCGAGCGTTTCGGCTTAGCGGTCTTCGCTGAATTCTTGTCGCGCCAGCTCGAAGTCGCGCTTCGCGCCATCCGGCGGAAGGACAGGCGCCAGGCGAGCGCGGTTGCCGGGCTTGCTGATCCCGGCGATAGCGTAGATCTCGTCCTGATCGAGAGTGTCCTTCTTCAGGACCGCTTCGGTGAGCGCGTCCAGCCGCGCCCGGTTTTCCTGCAGCAGCCGGATCGCGTCCTGATAGCACTCGTTGACGATCCGGCGTTCTTCGTCGTCGGCGAGGCTCGCGGTTTCGGGGCTGACCGAACCAGGCTGAATGGCGCCGTCTTCACCCGGTTGCGTCAAGTTGATCGGGCCGAGCCGTGGCGACATGCCGAAGCGCAGCACCATGGCGCGAGCGAGCTGCGCCACCTGCTGGAGGTCGTTCTCAGCGCCGGTGGTCACGGTTCCATAGACGACCTGCTCCGCGGCGCGGCCCCCAAGGGCCGCCGTGATGCGGCCGCGCAGATATCGTTCGGGGTAGTTGTACCGGTCGTCGATCGGCTGGCTCACCGTGACGCCAAGCGAGAAGCCGCGCGGCACGATCGTCAGCTTCTTGACCGGATCGGCTTCCGGGATCAGCAGGCCCAGCAGCGCATGTCCGGATTCGTGGACAGCGATCAGGCGGCGCTCGTCGGGGCCAAGCGTAATCGGACGCTTCAGGCCCAATATCGAACGGTCGATCGCCTCGTCGAA
Source organism: Candidatus Dormiibacterota bacterium (assembly GCA_036782775.1). Taxonomy (GTDB): domain Bacteria; phylum Chloroflexota; class Dormibacteria; order CF-121; family CF-121; genus CF-13. The sequence goes on from DAIPYJ010000037.1 coordinate 10,579, forward strand.
GTCCTCGCGCGTGACGAGGGTGTGATTCTTGCGGGCCGCGATCAGCGCCGCCTCGTTGACGATGTTGCGCAGGTCCGCGCCGACCAGTCCCGGTGTCGCCCCAGCGATGTCATCGAGATTGACATCGGGCGCAAGCGCGACGCCGCGGGTGTGGATGCGAAGGATGGCCGCGCGCCCGGCTCGTTCAGGCGGCTGGACGGCGACACGCCGATCGAATCGACCGGGCCGGAGCAGGGCCGGATCCAGCACCTCCTGGCGGTTGGTGGCAGCGAGAACGACGACGTTCTGCTTCGGTGTGAAGCCGTCCATCTCCGTGAGGATCTGGTTGAGCGTCTGCTCCCGTTCGTCGTTAGCGCCGAAGCTTGCCGATGAGGCGCGCGACCGGCCAATTGCGTCGAGCTCGTCGATGAAGATGATGCTCGGCGCCGCGGCTTTCGCCTGGGCGAAGAGATCACGGACGCGGGAGGCGCCAACACCGACGATCGCCTCGACGAATTCAGAGGCGGAGAGACTGAAGAATGGCCGATTTGCCTCCCCGGCGACCGCGCGCGCCAGGAGTGTCTTGCCCGTTCCCGGCGGGCCAACAAGCAAGATGCCGTGCGGGATCTGCGCCCCAAGCTTCTGGTATTTTTCCGGCTCTTTGAGGAAGTCGACGACCTCAGCCAGGTCGGCCTTCGCCTCATCGATTCCCGCGACATCGTTGAAGGTGATCCGCGCGCCTGAATCCGGCGTGTAGAGACGCGCCTGGCTGCGCCCGAAGGCGCCCAGAATGCCGCCCGCCCCCGAGGAGGCCATCCGCCGAGTCGCAAACAGGATCAGCGCGACGATGATCAGCGCTGGGCCGAAATTCACCAGCAACGTCAGCAAAAGCGACTGGCCACCGGGCGGGCTGGCCGATGCCGTGACGTTGTGCTGCTTGAGCACGCTGAGGAGGTCGTCCTGGGCATACACAGGCCGCTCGGTCTGGAAGGCGGTGCCGCTGGCTCCGCCGTAACTCACCGTCTTCTTGAAGTCACCCTGAATCGAGTTGCCCTGCGAGCTGATGTCCTTGAGGTTGTCGGCGTTGAGCTGCTGGACGAACGTGGTGTAGGGGACAGTCACCCGAGCCGGGCCACTGGTTAGGAAGACGCTCAACAAATAGTTCAAAAGCAGCGCGACCACCAAATAGATCCAGAAGCCGCGGCTGCGCCAGAAGGGCGTCGGCGTCCCGCCGGGCGCACCCGGTCTCTGCGCCGACGGTGCGGGCGATCGGAGATTGGGTTTGCTGGCCAAGCCGCCCTCTGCTACGACAGCCTAGCAAGTCGGCTGAGCGAACTGTTAGCAAGTGTTAGCGAATGCAGGTGCAGGCTTGCACAATCGCGCTGCGGGCTTCACAATATCGTTCTTACCGACCACATGAGGAGGGGACAGTGCAAAACATAAGAAACCTGTCAGTGTCCGCGATCATCGGCGCGGTCGCAATCATCGCAGCGGCTTGCGGAAGCTCGACGAATAATGGGTCGTCGACGAGCGCATCGGTTCCGTCAGGACTGAGCGTCACATCATTCGACAGCAGCTTTTCCGCGATGAGCCAACTCAAAGGGCTCGCCTCCGCGGGCAGCGGTCTCGTCGGTGTCATCCTGCCAGACACCACGTCATCGACTCGCTACGTCGCGTTCGACCAGCCGTATTTGAAAAAGGCTTTTGATTCGGCGGGATATTCTTCTTCCCAGTACAAGATCGACAACGCACAAGGTGATGACGCGAAAGAGCTGGCGCTGGCCCAGGCCGACATCACACAGGGCGCGAAAGTCCTGATCTTCGACCCGATCGACAGCACGGTTGGTGCGCAGATCCAGGCCCAAGCCCAGCAGAAAGGCGTCAAGACGATCAGCTACGACCGCGCCACATTTACGGGAAGCAACGTCTACTACGTGAGCTTCGACAATGAGAAGGTTGGGGAGCTGATCGGTCAGGGCTTCCTGGATTGCGTCCAGTCCTGGGGCGTTTCGAGCCCGAAAGTGTTCACCCTGGACGGTGGGGAAGACACCGACCCCAACGCCGTCTCCTTCGCGCAGGGTTACAACAAAATCATCTGGGGCAAGACCGATTCACCATTGCCGGCGGGAACGACGAACTCTCAAGGCATGACCCTGGTTGGTGACAAGATCGCTCCCGGCTGGGTCAATGCTCAAGGCCAGACGATTTTCCAGCAGGCCTTCACCGCCGACAAGTCCATCAACGCCACCGTCGAGGCGAATGACGGGCTTGGAAACGCCGTCATCACCGTGCTGAAGAGCCAGAACGTTCCGGCCAAGAAGGTTCCGACTACGGGTCAAGACGCCACCCTGCAAGGGATGGCAAACGTCCTGCAGAACTACCAATGCGGCTCGGTTTACAAGGCCGTCTATCTCGAGGCCCAGGACGCCGTTGCGCTGGCGACCATCCTTCGAGCCGGCCAGACGCCTCCCTCGGGGTTGCTCAACGGCACCACCTCGCCTCCAGCGGGCAAGCCCGGCAATCAGCAGCCGGCTTCGCTCCTCAAGCCGCAGTGGGTGACCTCGGCGAATATGAAGGACACGGTCATCAAGGACAACTTCGTCGATAAGGCCACCCTGTGCAACCAGGTGACGCAGGCGGTGTGCACGGCAGCAGGCATTAGCTAAACGTCAGAAGGCGCCGCCGCGGTCGGCGGCGCCCTTTGATCTGACAGCGCGTACAGTTGAGCCGATGGCAGAGGAAACGGTCCGCCAGGTGGTCGCCGAAGCCCCGGTAGCCGGCGAACCTCTGCTGAAAGCCCGCGGGATCGGCAAGCACTTCGGTCCTGTGCAGGCGCTGACAAATGTCGACCTTGACCTACCCGCCGGCCAAATCACAGCGCTCTGCGGCGACAACGGCGCCGGCAAGTCGGTTCTGACCAAATGCATCGCCGGGATCTACCAGATCGACCATGGCCAGTTTTACTGGGAGGGTCATCCCGTCCAGATTCACAGCCCTCGAGATTCGTCCAAGCTGGGAATCGAGACCGTCTATCAGGATCTGGCGCTCGCCGACAACCTCGACATCGTGCAAAACATGTTTCTCGGACGCGAGAACGTCAGGAACTTTTTCCTCAACGAAGACGACATGGAACGCGCCGCCACCAAGACCCTGGCAAGTCTGCGCGTCACCACCGTGCGCTCGATCCGCCAGCCGGTGGCTTCCCTCTCGGGTGGACAGCGTCAGTCGGTGGCGGTCGCGAAGGCCGTCATGTGGAACTCGAAACTGGTCATGCTCGATGAGCCGACGGCGGCGTTGGGCGTGGTGCAAACCAATATGGTTCTCGATTTGGTCCGGCGGCTTCGTGATCGCGGGCTGGCCGTGATGGTGATCTCGCACAACCTGAACGATGTGTTTCAAGTCGCCGATCGCCTGGCGGTGCTGCATTTAGGTCGCATGGCGGCGCAGGGCCCAGCCTCAGGCTTCGATCGCCAGAGCGTGGTGGAGTACATGACGACCGGCACGTCGAGCCGCGCCCAACAGGCCGAGGGCGATGCGAGGAAGCATGGCGCAAGTTGAGGCGCCGGAGGTCGGTCCAGATCCGACCGCGGCCGCGGAAGTTGCTGAGCTCGAAGTCCCGCCGGAAATCGTCGCCCAATCGTTAGGGGATTGGTTTCGGGGCTGGCTGGCGCGGATCCGGGCTGGTGACAGCGGGGTCTTGCCCGTCATCCTCGGGCTGGTCATCATCACCCTGGTCTTTCAGGCCATCAGTCCCCACCATCTTTTCCTCTCGGCGGGCAACCTGGTCAACCTCTTCCAGCAGAGCGCGGTCTTCATGGTGCTCGCCATGGCGGAGATCTTCGTCCTCCTCCTCGGTGAGATCGACCTGTCGGTGGGCTACGTCGGGGCCGTGGGCGGGGTCATCGCCGTCCAACTGGTGCAACCGAGGACGACGAACTGGCCCTGGTTTGCAGCCATCTTCGCGGCGCTCCTTATCTGCGCCGTCATCGGTGGCGTGCAAGGTACGCTGATCACGCGGCTGCGGCTGCCGTCGCTGATCGTCACGCTCGGCGGGCTGTTGATCTTCAACGGCGTCATGCTGATCCTGCTGCTGCTCGGCCCCTTTTCCGGCTATCCGAGCCTTTTCGGTCCGAGCAACAACCAGAAAGTCGTCTATAACTTGATGTGGGCCGCGCTCGATCCGACGGTGAGTTGGATCGCCATGGTGGTGGTCGTCGCGGGCGTGGGCTACCTGATCTGGTCGGGGGACTCCCGGCGCCGCCGGAGTGGGCTGGTCGCGCCCCCGGTCAGTCTCAGCCTGCTGAAAATCCTGCTGATCGCGATCGTTTCGATCGTCGTGGTCGCGATTTGCAGCATCAACCGGGCGAACACCGGCACCATCGAGGGGGTGCCCTGGGTGATACCGCTCGTCCTCGTGGTTTTCGCCGCATGGATGACGCTGCTGCAGAAAACCACCTTTGGCAGATACGTCTACGCCATCGGTGGAAACCCAGAGGCGGCGCGGCGAGCCGGTATCAAACTCGGAAACATCCGGACGGTCTGCTTCGTCCTCTGCTCGCTTACGGCGGGGATCGGCGGCCTGCTTTATGCCTCCTACCTTGGTGGCATGTCGAATAACGTCAACGGCGGCCAGCTCGTCCTCTACGCCGTCGCCGCCGCGGTCATCGGTGGAACCAGCCTCTTTGGCGGCCGAGGGAAGGTGCTCCACGGATTACTCGGCGGCCTGGTCATCGGCGGCATTTACAACGGCCTTTACCTCTTAGCCCTCGATGTCCAGTGGCAGTTCATCGTTACCGGCCTGGTGCTGCTGGTGGCCGCGACGATCGATTCGCTCTCGCGCCGCGGCGCCACCTCAGGAAGCGTCGCCCGCGTCTGACCGCTATCTGCTTTCTTTCTGCCTCGAACTCATCAACTTCCGCAAATCGGCCCAGCCGGGTTATGCTTATCTTATAGTCTTGATACCGCATAATTGGAGGTCGAGATGTCACTTACTCACCTGATTATCTTGCTCATCGTCGGGGCGATCGCCGGCCTTATTGGCGAGCGGCTCGTCGGACGAGGCATGCCCGGCGGGTTGATCGGCGCGATCGTGGCCGGACTGGTCGGCGCCTGGCTGATGGTCGACGTCCTCCACCTCGTGCTGCTCCCTGAGTTCTCCGTGGAAGGCATCCCGCTCCTGTCGGCGATCTTGGGCGCGGCGATTGTCGTCTTGTTGCTGAGCCTGGTCGCCGGCGGCGGACGGTTCGGCGCTCGGGGCTGGCGCGGCTTGTAATAGCTCAGCGCCCGGCGGCGCCGATCGGTCGCGGTGCTCGTACAAGAACGAGCACCGCCAACGGCAGCACGATGTTGACGAGGAGTGGAACGGGTCCTCTCACGGCGCCGATCGGGAGGAGCATCAGCAAGGTCGAGGCCAGCAGGCTTATGGATTCGATCGCGATCAAGCAGCGCCGCGCCCCGCGCGACTGACGCCTGAGCTCGCGTGCGAGCCAGAGCATCGCGGCGCCGACGCCGATGGTGAGCAGGCCGAGCGCCCTGAAGCCCGGTTCCACGACGGCAAACGGCAGGGCGATCAACGCGGCGGTGATCGAAAAGCAAGCCTGAAGCACGACCATGACGGAGGCGAGCTCGGCGCGTTCGGAATTCATCCGCATCACTCCTGTTGCAACTGGCGTTGAACCGCCTTGTCGAGGTCGGCCGAGAATGGCCCGTTCTTGCCGTTGCCGATGATCCAGACGTGGAGCATCGGCGGGGTGGTGATATTGGTCGACCCGATCGGACAGGTCCAGAACGGCGTCGCGAAGCTGAACTCGATGCCGAAGGGCGAGAAGCAGATGCCTTCATGCTGATGCCACTGCGTCAGCGATCCACCTGGATCAGGCCCCCGCTGGCCGACGCGTGGCATTTGAAACATGGCACCGACGAGCCGAAGGCCATGCGGCGTCCGAGCGTAGACAAGTGCCTGGGGGTGGGCAGGGTCGAGCACCGCGTGCGCGTTGGCCTTGTTCTCGAAATGGACCAGGGGATCGATATCGGAGCCCGGGCCTGCTTTGTATCCCGCCGCCAAGGCCACGGCAGGATCGCGATAGGGTGCGATATCGACCTTCGTCAGGGCGAGCAAGCGCGCCGCGGCTTCGCGCTGATCCGGCGTCACAACGTCGGCAACCGGCTGGAGGACGGCGCCCGCGTGGGCGTGGAGCGCCTCGGGATGCGCCAATCCGCCGAGCATGATTCCGAGCGTCGTGATCGAGGCCATCACGGGATAGGCTGTCGCGCGCCAGACGCGGCGCGGCCACGTCCGTTGACCTGGCTGAGCGAGTCGCAGCACGAGGCCGAGCGCGATCAGCTCGATGAGTTTGCAGGCGATCCCGACCTGGTCGGGTGTTTCCCATCCGGCCAGGGTCGAGATGATGTAGGCGACGATGGTCGCGCTCAGCCACAGCGCCGCCGGACGGCGCCACCACGATGCCGTGAAGGCTGCAATCGCAAGGCCGATGAAGCCGAGGCCATCGATCAGAAAGAGGATCCCCGTGATGCCGTCATGGCCGGGGACCAGCGCGAGGTGGACGGCCGCTGACAGCAGCATCATGGCAGCCGCCATGCGTGCCATCAGCGGCGCCGCCTCATAGCGGGCGAGGAGGGCGGATGCGCGGCCGAAGCGAAGCCGAGCGAGCAGGCGGAGGATGAAGATCGTTGCGACGCCGGCTAGCGCACAAACGATTGCAGCGATGAGACCGAGGCTGTGGTCGGTCGCAATGTCGTACATGGAACGACCGTACCGGCGGGCGATAAGACTGACGTAAGGAGTCAGGAAGCGAGCGGCAGCGTGACCGTAAAGGTCGCGCCGGAGCCGTCGTTGTTCCTGGCGGCGATCGTGCCGTGATGCTGCTCCGCAATCCAGCGCGCGATCGAGAGACCAAGGCCCGCCCCCGCATTCGAGCGGGCCGGCTCGGACTGGTAGAAGCGGTCGAAGATCCGCTCGAGATCGGCGGAACGAATTCCGATTCCGTCGTCTGCGACGGTGAGGACGGCCGTGGAATCGTGCTGGCGCAGGCCGAGCTCGATGCAGCCGCCAGGGCGGGTGAACTTGATCGCGTTGTCGACCAGGATCCAGAGCAGCTGGACGATGGTGTCTTCATCGCCAAGGACGGAGGCATCGGTCATACCGGCGCTCTTGAACCGGCGATCTTCGTGGGTGGCTTGCGCCTGACGGCAGACGGACTCGAGCAAGGGCCTCAGCGGCAGCGGCACCAGCTGGAGCTGCTGTCCGGCATCGGCCTGCGCGAGCGTGAGCAACTGTTCCACCATGCGGCTCATGCGGGCGCTCTCACTCGCGATGTCGCGCCCGGCCGCCGTCCGGATCTCTTCGTCGACCTCAGGGCCCTGCACCAGCAGCTCGGCGTTGCCGCGGATGGTGGTGAGTGGGGTTCGCAGCTCGTGTGACGCGTCGGCGACGAAGCGGCGCTGCGCCTCGAGCGCAGCCGCCAGCTGCTGGTAGGCGGCCTCGAGCTGTTCGAGCATGCGGTTGAAGCTGCGGCTGAGCACGCTGATCTCGTCGCGTCGCGAGGCCTGCGGCAGCCGGCGCTTGAGGTCCCGAGTGCCGGCGATCGAGTCTGCTGTCTGGGCGACGACCTTCAAGGGGCGCAAGGCGCGCCCCGTGATCAGCCAGCTTGCCACGAAGGCCGCCAGCAGCGTCGGGATCGACGAAACGATGAGAAATCCACGGATGCCTTTGCGGTTGGTCGATTGGACGCTGGTCGGCTGCCCGGCGATGACATACCCGAATGTGCCGACGTCCGGCCGCGTCCACGGGCGCACGAACAGGCGCACCGGTAAGCCATGCGTCAGGTCGAGTGTGGCGAAGCTCCCGGCCGGGGTCGCGCCTGCAAGAATGTTGCCCGGGATGGCCGGCGCGGAGGTGCCGATTCGGCCCGTCGTCGACATAAGACCCCACGACGCCAGCACCTCGATGAAGGGGTCAGTGCGAACCCGGAGGTCTTCAGCGCCGGCAAGGCTCGGATTTCCAGAACCGTTGAGCTCGCTGGGCGGCGCGGCGGCGATCGCCGCCACCGCATCGGCGGCGCGCTGTTTGAGGACGTCGTCCTGGGTACCCGCTTGGCTGTTGGCAACCAGCGTGTAGACGAGCCAGCCGAATCCCAGCAGTGTCAGGGCAACGAGGCCCGCCCCGAACAGCGCCAGTCGAAGCCGAAGCGACATCAATCCTCCCGCAGGCTGTAACCGAAGCCGCGGATCGTCTGGATGAGGCGGGATTCTCCCGACGCCTCGAGCTTGGCCCGCAGATAACCGATGTAGACCGCGACGACGTTGTCGTTGGTCTCGTCATCGGGCCAGACGGCGGCAAGCAGCTGGTCGCGCGTCAGCACCTGGCGAGGATGACGCAGGAAGTACGTCAGAAGCGCGAATTCCCGAGCGGTCAACGAAATCCGTCGCGCGCCGCGGCGAACATCGTCGGTTTCGATCTCAATGATCAAGTCGGCGAACTGCAGCACCGTCGGAGATTGCGGCCGGCGCCGCAGTAGCGCCCGGACCCGCGCCAGCAGCTCGGCGTAGGCGAACGGCTTGACCACATAGTCGTCGGCACCGGTATCGAGCCCCCGTACTCGATCGCCGGTAGCGGCCCGAGCGGTGAGCAGCAAGATGGGGAGGTCGCCCCCGCTACGGAGTCGGCGGCAGACCTCGAGTCCGTCGACTCCGGGCATCATGACGTCGAGGATCACCAGATCTGGCCGCTGCTGTCGGGCCCGTTCGAGCGCGTCCGCTCCGCCCAGCGCAACATCGACCGAGTACCCCTCTGGCTGAAGGATCCGCTGCACAGTGCCGGCCACCATCGCGTCGTCGTCGACGACCAGGATCCGGTGTCGCGTGCTCACCGTCGGTATATCCTCGACCGGTTTCATAAGGATGCTGTAAGCACCCCTCACCCCGACCCTCTCCCCGCATGCGGGGAGAGGGCAATGGATAGGTTGACGGCGACTAGTCGAGGTGGTATAGTCGATATCGACTAAGCGATGTCGACTACAAAAGAGCTGCCGAGAACCCCGCTGGCGTTGGCCGTGATGAACCTGCTGATGGAGCACCCGATGCACCCGTACGAGATGAAGTCGAAGATGAAGGAGCGGGGCCACGACCAGGTGGTCAAGATCAAGGGTGGCTCGATCTACGACACGGTCGCCCGGCTCGAAGAGGGCGGCTTCATCCGGGCCCAGGAGACGAGCCGCGAGGGCCGACGGCCGGAGAAGACCGTCTACTCGATCACCGATACCGGCCGGGAGGAGATCCTGGACTGGCTGCGCGAGCTGCTTGCCCAACCGGTCAACGACTACCCGCAATTCGGCGCCGCGCTGGCGTTTTTCGCCGTGCTTCCCAAGGATGAAGCGGTCAGACTGCTCAAGCTGCGGACCGCGCTGCTCGAGGGGCAGGTCGCGAGCACGCAGATCCAGCTGAAGACCTTCCTCGAGATGGGACTGCCGCGCCTCTTCCTGATCGAGGGCGAATACGCCAAGGCGATGAAGCAGGCCGAGCTCGATTGGGTCCGGCGCTTGATCCACGATATCGAGTCCGGGGACCTATGGATCACCAAAGAGCGCATGCAAGACGTATCCGATCGGTTCGAAGGCAAACGGCAAGGAGGTGAGGCGTGAATTAACGACGACCTCCGGCACGCTACCCTGAGGACCCCGATCTAGGCCGGATCCGCGAGGGTTAACGATCCCGCTGACCGAATAAACGAATCCCGAAGGAGGGTTGGACCAGCCATGTCCGAAACACGTCGACCGTCCGCGCCCTGGCTCGCTCTGGGCATTCTCGCGCTTGGTCTCTTCATGACGCTGCTCGACCTCACGATCGTCAACGTCGCCATCCCGAGCATCGTCGACGACCTGCGCGCCTCGCTCGATCAGATTCTCTGGGTCCTCAACGGCTACAGCCTCGTCTATGCGGTGCTGCTGATCACATCGGGACGCCTGGGTGACATCTTCGGCCCGCGAAATTTGTTTGCCGCCGGCATCGTCGTCTTCACCGCCGCATCAGCCTTCAGCGGGCTGGCGCACGATCCGACGCAGCTGATTCTGGCGCGTGGCGCCCAGGGCTTTGGGGCGGCACTGCTGGCGCCGCAGGGCCTGCCGATCATGACCTCGCTGTTTCCGCCGGAGCGCCGGAGCGGTGTCTTCGCCATCTACGGATCGCTCGCCGGGCTGGCCGTTCTGCTCGGTCCGGTTCTCGGTGGGTTCATCACGACCAGCTGGGGCTGGCGGTGGATCTTCTACATCAACCTGCCCATCGGTCTGCTCACCTTCGTCCTGGCCTTTCTCTTTGTGCCGGATCTCCGTCCCGGCCTCCGCCACCGCCTCGACTTCGGCGGCGTTGCGCTCGCCAGTCTCGGCCTGATGGGCGTGATCTTCGGTTTGATCGAAGGGCAACGCTACGACTGGGGGACCGTCTGGGCGTGGATCACCATTCCGGAGATCATCGCCGCCGGCGTCGCCGTGCTCGGCCTCTTCCTGCTGGTGCAGTGGCGCCGCCAGGACAAGGAACCGCTCTTGCCATTTGAGGTCTTCAAGGACCGCAACTACACGGTGATGACCCTGGTCCTCCTTGCCATGGGCTTTGCCATCGTCGGCGTCTTCCTGCCGATGACGCTCTATTACCAGTCGGTGCTCGGGCTGAGCGCCTTTGCCGCCGGCCTGGCGATCGCGCCGCAGCCGCTGGCCATGATGCTGATGTCGGGCGGCACGGCGGCGCTCGCCAATCGCTACGCGAAATACCTGCTGATCGGCGGCCTGACGCTGTTTGCGATTGGCGTCGCCTACATCGCCTGGACCGCGCAGGTGAGTTCGAACCGCTGGAGCTTCGTACCCGGGCTGGTGCTTGCCGGCATCGGCATGTCTGGCGTCTGGACGCCCGTGTTCAGCCTGGCGACCCGCGACCTGCAGCCCCGGCTGGCGGGTGTTGCCTCGGGCGTCGTCAGCACGGTGCAGGAGCTGGGCGCCGTCATCGGCAGCGCCGCGATTGGCGCTCTGCTGCAAAACCAGCTGGCGAATGCCTTGCATACCCGCGCTGTCAGCTATGCGGCGCAGCTCCCGGCTCAGGCGCAGGCGCCGTTCGTCGAGGGCTTCAAGCATGCCGCGAAGTCAGGGCTCCAGGTCGGTCGGGGCCAATCGGGCGCGAGCGTCCCGCTTCCGCCCGGCGTGCCGGCGCAGCTGGCGGAACAGATCCAGCACGTCGCCCACCTGGTCTTCACCCAGGCATTCGTCGATGCGATGCGCCCGACCATGGCACTGGCCATCGCCATCATCCTGGCGGGAGCCATCACCGCACTCGCGGCGCGCAACCGTCCGATCCGTAGCACTGCTGGAGTCGATGCCGAGCCGCAGCAGGCGCCGGCGTCGGTGGCCTGAGATGAAGTCGAGATATCGCCTGCTCTTTCCGCACGGCGTGGGCAATCTCAGCACGCGGACCGATGCGTCCTTGACCGCGCCATACGCGGCCAGCTTTACGGGGCCCGCTCCCGAGGTGAGTGAGACGCCGGGCGTCGTCAGCATCGACTACCCGCGATTCAAGCTGTTCCAATGGGCTCGGACGTCCGCGGAGATCACGCTCAATCCGGCCTACCCATGGACGATCGAGGTGCATGGCGGTGTCGCCCACTGGACCGCCGACCTGGCGCCGATCGAGCTGGCCGGCGTCGAGGTGCACGGCGGCCTCAGCCAGGTCGATCTCACGCTCCCGGAACCTAGGGGCACGGTTCGCTTTTACGTCTCAGGGGGCGCCAGCAGGCTGACCCTGCGTCGGCCATCGGGCACGGGCGCTCGGCTGAGCGTCGGCGGAGGGGCCAGCAAGCTCGGGCTCGACGATCAGTTCTTGAGTGCCGTGGGCGGGCCGATCCGCCTGCAGACCGCTGCGGCATCGGCTTCGGACGGCACCTATGAGATCGAAATCGGGGGAGGGGCGAGCCGGCTGGCCGTGTCCACCAGATGAAATAAGAGCGGAAGTTGGTGAGTTCTGTAATAATGTGTTAGGTAAATATGAGCCCTGAAAATGTGACGTCGGAAAAAGTGAGGGAGCACCGCTCGCGCTTCGACTTCGGCGCCGATGCCGCGTTCCCGGTCGATTCCAGCGGCTGCAAGTACGACCCGCGGATCCGCGAGCTGCTCGACCGGAGCGGCCGCAAGCCGAACCCCGGGACGGAAGCGTTGGCGGCCGTCCGCATCCTGGCCAAGAAGATGCACATGATGATGGAACGCTGGGCGGACGAGCACGGGCTGAGCGAGGGGCGCTTCCAGATCCTGGTCCGCTTGCAGCAGTTCGCCGACGGCCGGATGACGATGGGCGAGCTCGCCGAGTTGCTCGACGTCACGCCGCGGACGGTGACCGGGCTGGTTGACAACCTCGAGCGCGATGGGCTGGTTCGCCGCGTCGACGACCCCCACGACCGGCGCTCTGTCTATGCGGAGATCACGGACGAAGGCCGCGCGCGCGTCAGCGCGCTCTGGCGGGACGCGGCGCTGGGCCAGTCGTCGTTCACACGGAATTTCAAGGAGTCGGAAATGGTTCAGCTTCGAGACGTTTGTTTGCGATTGATCGAAGCGATGAGCGCTGAGGAGGGAAAAAGTCATGCCACAAGCTGAACTCACCACCAGGGTCAAGGCCTTTGCCACGGTCGGCGTCATGCTGGCGCTGCTGCTGGCCGCGCTCGATCAAACGATCGTGGGCACGGCGCTGCCCCGCATCGTCGCCGAGCTCAACGGTCTCGACCGCTATTCCTGGCTGATCACCGGCTACCTGGTCGCCTCGACCGTCGTCGTGCCGATCGCCGGCAAGATGGGCGACCTCTTCGGGCGAAAGCCGTTCTTGATTGCCGGCATGCTGGGATTCGTCGGCGCGTCGGCGCTCTGCGGGCTCTCGCAGGACATGAACCAGCTGATCGTGTTCCGCATCATCCAGGGCCTGATGGGCGGGATGCTCTTCGCGTCTGCGTTCACCGTCCTCGCCGACATCTTTCCGCCGGCGCAGCGGGCCCGGATGCAGGGCCTGTTCGGCGGCGTCTTCGGACTGTCGTCGATCGTCGGCCCGGTGGTCGGCGGCTACATCACCGACAACCTCGGCTGGCGCTGGGTGTTTTACGTCAACCTCCCGCTGGGGATTGTGGGCGCCCTGGTCGTCCTCGGCTTCCTGCCCTTCGTGCGCACGAAAGCCTCGTGGCGTGACATCGACGTCTGGGGATCCGCGGCCCTGGCGGCCGGCCTGATTCCGGTCCTGGTCGCGCTGTCAGTGGCCAAGGACCAGGGATGGACCTCCTTCGAGGTGCTCGGGCTGCTCGCCTTCGGTGCCGCCATGCTGATCGCCTTCTTCGTCATCGAACAGCAGGTGAAGGAGCCGATCGTGCCCTTCAAGCTCTTCAAGAACCGCGCCTTCGCGGTCTCGATGGTGGTCGGATTCCTCAGCGCGCTGGGGATGTTCGGCATGATCATTTTCATTCCGCTCGTAACGCAAGGTGTGCTGGGCGTCAGCGTCACCAACTCTGGCCTGCTCCTTACGCCGATGATGCTGGGCCTGATCGTGGCCAGCGTCATCACCGGCCAGCTGATGGTTCGGATCAAGTGGTACCACTACCTGGGAACGATCGGCATCGCGCTGATGATGCTCGGGATCTACTTCGTGGCCCAAACCGTCCCCTCCACACCGCAGAGCTCGCTGACGGTGGCGATCATCATCGTCGGCGCGGGGCTCGGCATCACCTTCCCGCTCTACATCAACGCAGTCCAGAGCGCGCTGCCGCTGCGCTACCTCGGGGTCGGCTCGAGCCAGATCCAGTTCTGGCGCAACATCGGCGGCACGGTCAGCTCGGCCATTCTGGGCTCGTTGCTGGCGCAACGCTTGCCTGGCGCGATCAAGTCGCAGATCGCCGGCCTGCACCTGCCACCCGGGTTCCAACTGCCCTCGAGTGGGAGCAACCCGAATGCGCTCTTCGATCCGGCGGCCATCGCGGCGATGCGCGACAAGCTGCCGCCGGCAGCGATTCCGATCTTCAACGAGGTCATGCATGCGATCCGGCTGGCGCTGGCGGCGACGCTCCACGATCTCTTCCTGGTCGCGCTGGCGCTGATGGCGCTCGCGCTGGTGGCCTCGCTCTTCATGCCCGACGTCCCGCTGCGCGCTCGCACGGGCCGCGGGCAGCAGCCCGCCTTTAGCGAAGTCCCAACGGCTGACGCTGAACCGGACGTGGCTGTCGGCTAGAGCAACTCCTCCCCCTCCCTGACTCTCCCCCGGAGTACCGGGGGCGGGGAAGTAAGGCGAAGCGGCTGGCGCGGCGACCTGCTGCCACTGTCCGCCAAGTAAAGGAAGCATCGTCGCGCGAATGTCCGCGCCGTTCTGTGGCCAGACCTCAATCTCGTACCGCTGCCGCGCGATGGTCAGATCGTCGATCGTTCCCTGACGTGCCACCTGTCCTTTGACGAGAATCGCCACGCGGTCACAGATCGATTCCAGCTCGCTGAGCTGATGGCTGTTGATGAAGACGGTCTTGCCCGCGCGCCGCAAACCCCCGAGCACGTCGAGAATCTCTCGCCGGCCCACGGGGTCGACGCCATCGGTCGGCTCATCGAGCAGGATCAAATCTGGATCGTGCACCATCGCCTGGGCAAGGCCAATGCGCTGGAGCATGCCTTTGGAATACGTGCCGACCTTTTGACCCGCCCAATCGGTCATGCGAACGGTCGCGAGCAGCTCGTCCGCTCGCCGGCGCACCGTCGCGCCATCCACGTTGGACAATGCACCGAAGAATTCGAGCGTCTGTCGGCCGGTGAGATAGCGGGGAAAGCGATGGTTCTCCGGCAGGTACCCGATCCGCGCGAGTGTCGGCTTGTGGCCGACCGGCTTGCCGAGGACCGTCCCATCCGCGCGCGTGGCGCGGATCACGGTCATGATGATCTTGACGAGCGTGCTCTTGCCCGCGCCGTTCTCGCCGACG
>DAIPYJ010000038.1:0-24666 GCA_036782775.1 Candidatus Dormiibacterota bacterium
CATCCAACACCTCCATGCTGCTAGAGGTGTTGCGACGACTCATTGAACCCAAGGGAGAGGGTCGGGGTGAGGGGTTCTACCCCAAAATCAACTGCGTCGCGATATCCCAGTTGGGCCAGTAACCGCCCGCGGGAAGGTCGGGTGCGCCGCCGAACGCATGGCAACCGCCCCAGCCGTCGAGCACCCAACCCCTGGGCGCTGCGGCAGTGCTGTCCTGCGCGTAGCGGACCGCCCGGGCGATGTCCCAGTTGGGCCAGTAGGCAGCGCCCGTCACCGCACCCGAGCTGCCGAAGGGATGGACGCCGCCATAGCCGTCCAGTGTCACGCCCGCCACGTTCCCGGCCGTGCTCCCGGGCGCGAGCGCGACGTCGCGAGCGATCGTCCAGTTTGGCCAGTACGCGCTCGTCATCACCGGCGGCATCGGATTAGCGCCGACGGCAAACGGGTGGAGCCCTCCGTACGCGTCCATGACGTATCCCCCGCTCCCATCACTGAGCAGCACGATCCGGCGTGCGACGTCCCAGCCGGGCCAATATGAGAAGCCCCGCGCCGCCGGCGCGCCGCCGAAGGGGTGGACCCCGCCGTAGCCTTCGAGCGTGTAGCCCTGCGGATTGGCCGCGGTCGCCGTCGGCAAGAAGACGACGTCGCGGGCGACTGGATTCCCGGGGAAATAGGCGGCTTGCGTCGCCGTGGGCGCGTTGCCGAAGGGATGCAGGCCGCCATAGCCGTCCATCACGTAGCCGCCACCGCCGCCCGGCAACAGCGCGCCCGAGCGCGCGATCCGCCAGTTGGGCCAATAGGCGCTATCGGTCAACGGCGGGGATCCACCGTCGGCGTGCAGACCGCCATATCCGTCGAGCGTGTACGCCCCGTTGAACGCAAACGAATACCCGGTCAGCGCAAGCTGCTGCGGGCTGTCGGCTGCGGTATCGGTGACGGTCACGGCACCACTGCGGGTGCCACTTCCCGTCGGCGTGAAAGTGACGGTAATGGTGCATGATCCACCCGGCGCGAGTGTCACCGGCAGCGTGCCGCAGTTGTTGGTCTGGGCGAAGTCTCCGCTTGCAGCGATGGTGTTGACGGTCAGGTTCGCATCGCCGCTGTTGGTCAAGGTGGCTGACTGTGCTGAGCTCGTGTTGCCCACTGGACGATTGCCGAAGGTCAGGCTGGGCGGATTGAAGGTCGCTTCAGGAGCGGGCGCCAACTTGAAGGCGCGGACGGTGTTGCCAGTTGGGACGAAGAGGCGGCCAAGACCTGCCGATGGCGTGGCGAAATGGTCGGCGGGGGCAATCGCGATGCTGTACCGCTGCGTGCCGGTGGTCGGATCGAGCCCGTAGAGCCTTCCGGCAGGGTCGATTGTCCAGACGACACCGCCGGCCAGGACGGGCGGACCGGCGAAGGAGACGGCCGGGCCCTGCCAGGCAACCGAAAAGCTCGGCGCCGAGGTGTTGACATTGAGCGCGACCAGCTTGGTCCGGCACGGGACATAGATGTAGGGCGCGGCCCAGGCCGTGCCTCCGAAGGCCGCGTCGGACGTCAGACCAGGGCACGCCTGCGCCGAAAACGGCGCGTTGCTGATGTGGCCGAGGTTGCCCTCATTGAGCAGGTAGCCGACGCCGGCCTTGCCCACCTGGAAGACCAGATTGTTCGGAAGAAGGGCCGGCCCGACTGAGCCGATGTCCGTATCGCCGGCATTGAGGGAGGCGTAGTTGGTGGGAGCCCAATAGTCGAGCAGGCCCATCGATGGGGACAGCTTGAGGACGCTCTCGCCGTAATCGAAGCAACCGGACCCGCAGCTGGTGTTCCCGACAGCGGCGATCACATTGCCCGACCCATCGACGGCCAGCCCACCGGAAGCCCAGATGCCGCCCATATGGCCGACTGTCAGGGCGAACGTCACCGGCGAGCCCTGTCCGTTTGCCGGGACGCCGACCACCGTTCCGGCATAGGTACCGCAGTCGCCTGATCGACCGCCGAATGGGATGTAGACGCGGCCGTTGGCCAGTGCCAGGGCACCGCGCTGCCCGAAGTAAATCGGGTTGAAGTTCGCCGGTTGGATGGTGCGGTGCCACCAGATGGTGCCGTCGGTGGTGTGCAGCGCGTAGAGCTCATAGTGGATCGAGGGCTGCGCCAGCGTGGCCGTCACGTACATGACCTGCGCCACCGTGTCGACGACCGGCGTGCCCGTAATCCCGACCGGGTTGATGTTGCCGCAGGGAAGGCTCGACTGCGAGACCGGCGCTCCGAGCGCGGTGTCCGACCAGAGGACAGCTCCGGTGGTGGCATCGAGGGCATAGACGCCGTTCTGTTCGGTCGCAACCAGGACTGCATTTCCAACGACGAGCGGTTCAGCGTAGACATCACCGTTGACCGCCGTGTTCCAGCGATTGGTGACGGTGGTCGCCGCCGGCTCGGCGGTGTCGTTGCCGGTGTGGCTCGAGTCGAGGTGATAGACCGGCCAGTCGGCGAGCGCTCCCGTAGGCAGCAGCGCCAGAACCGCGGCTCCCGCGAGCATCAGGCGGCGCAGCGAAATCACCTTAGCCTCTTCCCTCCCCCCGCAACGCGGGGGGGGGGGGAGGGGGCGGTGTTCCGCGGGGCGCATGGGCCGCGCTACCTTACTAAAACTGCGCCTTCCGGAGGGTCAAGCAGCGGCTGGCGCTTTTCCGACAGTCGCCCTAGTAGGTCAGGATTTGCCTGGCGACGTCCTGGTAAGGCCAGTAGCCGCTCGGCGCTAGCGCGACTGCCCCGCCGAACGGGTGGCAACCACCCCAGCCATCGAGCACCCATCCCTTTGGTGCGGCGGCCGTGCTGTCGCGCGCGAGCGCCACCGCCCGAGCGATGTCCCAGTTGGGCCAGTAGGCTGCCCCGGTCACCGCCTTTTCGGTGCCAAAGGGATGGACACCACCGAAGCCATCGAGGGTAACACCGGAGACATTGGAGGCGGTCGAGCCTGGCGAGATGGCCACGGCGCGGGCGATCGTCCAGTTGGGCCAGTAGGCGCTCGCGACCGTGGTCGGCATCGGGTTGTTGCCCACGGCAAAGGGATGGAGGCCGCCGTAGGCGTCCATGACGTAACCACCCGTGCCGTCACCAAGCAGCACCATCCGGCGGGCGACGTCCCAGCCGGGCCAGTAGGAAAATCCGCGCGCGGCGGGCGCACCCCCGAAGGGATGGAGGCCGCCGTAACCCTCCAACGTGTATCCGGCCGGATTGCTCGGGGTTGCGCTGGGCAGCAGGGCGACGTCGCGCGCAATGGCAAAACCGGGGAAGTAAGCCGCTCCCGATGCGGACGGCGCGCGGCCGAACGGATGTAGACCACCGTAGCCGTCGAGGACGTAGCCGCCGCTGCCATCGGCGAAGATCGCCGCCGACTGCGCGATCTTCCAGCCCGGCCACAGCACGCCCGAATAGAAGGCCGGCGTGCCCGCGACCGGATAGATTCCGCCGTAGGCGTCGAAGGTATACGTCCCGTTGCTCCGCGGCGCCGGCGCGCTCGGGCTCGGCGTCGACGACGGGCTTGGAATTACCGATGGGCTCGGTGTCGGCGTGGCCAAGGGCGTTGGTGTTGGTGTTGGTGTTGGTGTCGCCGTCGGTGTTGGCGTTGGCGTCGGCGTCGGTATTGGTGTTGGTGTTGGCGTTGGGGTTGCGGTTGGCGTTGGCGTTGGTGTTGCGGTTGGCGTTGGCGTTGGTGTTGGTGTTGGTGTTGGCGTTGGTGTTGCGGTTGGCGTTGGCGTCGGGGTCGGTGTCGGAATCAGCGCTGCGCCCGGCGCCAGGAACGGAAGCAACCCGGTCGTGTTGGGTGACCCGAGACCGGTGACCATGTCGAATCCGGGCCCTGCGGTGCAGGTCGCGCCGCAGGTGCCGTTGCTGCCGCTCACGATGTCGTGGTAGTCGGTGGCGTAATTTCCCCCGGTGGCTGCCTGGTAGAGGCTGACGTTCGTCGTTGAGAGTGGTGTCGCCCGAAGGGAATTTGCGTCGGCAAGCAGCGCCGCCCACTGCGGCGTACCGGCGCTGGTCCCGCCCATCTCGTACCAGCCGCTGACACCGTTGACGGGCGTCGAATCGTAGACCGCGACGCCCGTGCTCGGATCACCCACGTAGGCGACGTCCGGCATCGCGCGCGTGGTCGCGGCGATCCCAAAATTCACCTGATAGTTAGGAAGAGTCTCGTAAAGGCTCGCGCCTCCGCCGCTCCCACTCCAGGCCGTTTCTGGTGCGGTTCGCTCCCCCGCGCTGTCGAGCGAAAGGCTGGTGCCCCCGACGCTGATCACGTAGGGCGAGGCCGCCGGATACTGCGTGCCGCTGCCTTTGTCTCCGGACGCGGCGACGAAGCTCACGCCATTGACATTGAAGTGATGATCGTCCAGCGATTCGTCACTCGCCTCGGGTGACCCCCAGCTCATCGAGATGACGGAGGCCCCCTGGCTGACGGCGTAATCGACGGCGCCAAGCAGGTTGTCGCTCAGCTTGTCAACCGACTCGACCACCAGGATCCTGGCCCCCGGCGCGATGGCGTGCGCCCACTGGACGTCAAGCGAGATTTCTCGTGCCCACCCATCGTCCACTTGAGGTGTCCCTTGCGGCGTTGCCTTCAGCAGGCATCCGTTTGCGATGGTGCAGCTGGGCAGGCCGAACTGCGTATCGAACGTCTGCAGGTCTGCCTCGACGGTTGGATCGTCGTACGCATCGACGATGCCGATCGTCTGTCCGGTCCCGCATGGATGCGCGCTGTCCTGCATGCAGGCCAGCTGATCCAGCTGATAGGCGTGCCAGATCTGGAAAGGCTGGTAGCCGTCGCTATAGGAGGGGGTGGCGTTGCGTTTGATGTGCAGGGGTGGCGTCGCGATCCGGGGATGGGGATTGGCGGCTAAGGCCGGGCTTGGGCTTGCTGCCCACAGCAAAGCAACCGCGAGCGCGGCAATAGCGGCGACTGGCCCGTCAAAACCATGCCTCCCCAAAAGGCCCTTCCCGCGTTACAACGCCGCGCTCGCGGTCCGGCATACGGCCTGCGTCCGCTCACTTCTCCCTCTCCCCACTTGTGGGGAGAGGGTTGGGGTGAGGGGCCGGTGCTATTGCGCTAGCAGCGCCGCCGCCAGATTGGTATTCGGCCAGTAGGCGAAGCTCGCGATACTCGGCGCTCCGCCGAAGGGGTGCACACCTCCCCAGGAATCGAGCGTCCAGCCCATTGGGTTGGCGGCGGTGCTCGACGGCGATAACCGAACCGCTCGGGCCAGATCCACGTGCCACATCGCCTCGCCGCTGACGGCCCCGGCAGTGCCAAACGGATGGACTCCGCCGTATGCGTCGAGCGTCACGCCGGCGACATTGCTCGCCGTACTGCCAGGCACGAGCGTGACGTCGCGAGCGACACTCCAGTTGGGCCAGAAGGCGAAGTTGGTGATCGCGGGAGGCATCGGATGGCTGCCAACCGCGAAGGGATGAAGGCCGCCCCACGAATCGAGCGTGTAGCCGCCGGTCCCATCACTCAGCAGGACGATGCGCTTGGCCTGGTTGGTGTTCGGCCAGTAGGCGAAGACCGGGACCGTCGGGGCGCCGCCAAACGGATGAATGCCGCCCCACGAATCGAGTGTGTAGCCGGCGGCGTGCGCGCTCGTCGACGTTGGCAACAGCACCACATCGCGCGCCAGGTCGGCATATGGCCAGACGGCGACCGGGCCGGCCGGCGACGCCGAGCCGAATTCGTGCAGTCCACCGTTCTGGTCGAGCACATAGCCACCGGACCCATCCGGCAACAGGACGGCCGCCCGTACGCGGTCCTGGTTGGGCCAGAAGGCCGAGGTCGCCGGATTGCCGGAGCTGCCGTCCCCATGGACGCCGCCCCAGGAATCGACCGTATACAAGGTGTGAACCGGGTACGGAGTGACCGCACTGGTGACGTTCGAGGGCGCGCTGTTCCCGTTCACATTCACCGCCGTGACCGCGAAGGTATAGCTGGTGGTCGCGCTCAAGCCGGGCACGAAGGCGCTATGGGCGGCGGCGGAAACCGACACCGACGCGCCACCGGGTGAGGCGGTCACGGTATAGCCGGTGAGCGGGGTGCCGCCGTCATACGACGGCGTGGCCCACCACACCGAAGCGCCCGAGTTCCCCGGCGCGGCCGCGGCATTGAGCGGCGGCCAGGGCACTGAGGTCGGCACGATCGCGTTCGAGGCTGTCGACCAGAAGCCGTTGCCAACCGCGTTCTGCGCCAGCACGGTGAAGCTGTAGGAGGTCCCATTGCTGAGCCCGCTGATGGTGCCGCTCAGCTGGTTGCCGGGAACCGTCGCGATCACCCCGCCGGGACTCGACTGAATGAACCACTGCGAGATGGGCAGTCCACCATCGAAGCTCGGCATCGACCAGCTGACCACCGCCGAAGCGTTGGCGGCGACGGCCGTGACATTCTGCGGCGCGAGTGGCAGGGGATCCATCGGGTTTCCGGTCAGCCAGAGGTCGCCCATGTCGGAGGGCCAGGGGTCAGCGCCTGCCGGCCCGGTCCAGCCGAAGGGGTCGATCGCGGTCCACGAACTCGTGATGTAGACGCCGAAATGCAGATGGGGGCCGGTGCTGCACCCGGTGTTGCCGCTCTGGGCGATGACCTGGCCCCGGTCAACCGATTGCCCGACGCTGACATAGATGGCGTTGAGGTGGGCGTAGCGGGTGCTCAGACCGTTGCTGTGATTGACGACGATCGTGTTGCCGAAGCAGGGGTTGGCCGAGTCGGTGCCGGCCAGCGCGACGGTGCCGCCGGCGGCGGCTCGGACGTTCTCGTAGACGAGCGGAAGATCCCAGCCGTTGTGGCCGTCGTAGTAGACGTAATCGCTGCCGCCCCGGGTGTAGGCGTAGCCCTTGGAGAAGGAAGGATCGACCCCGTTGGATGAGACGGCGACGCCGCCGCCCGAGTCGCAGATCCGGCCGTCGATGCTGTAGTCCGGATTGCAGTGGTCGAAGATCGAAACCGCGGGGTGGAGGCCGAGATAGGGCCTCGTGATGAAGGCATTGCTGAGGTCGTTGGCCGTGATCGTGTTGGCGCCGGCGACATGGGCGCGAAACGCGCTCGAGGCGCTGACCACGGTGATCCGCGGCATCGCGTTCCTGACCGCGTGGGTGGCCGGCCGGCCGATCACCGGCTGCAGGTGTTCGTTCTTGATGTAGGCGGGTTGAACCGCCTTGGTCGTCGGGTTGGCCGCGGGGTGGCCGTACCAGGGCGTGCTGCCGGCAAACCCGTCCTGAACCGATGCCGCCAGGGCGAGGATCGGGACGATCGCGAGAAGACGAAACCGCATGACAGAAAACCTCCCGCTTGTTCGTTTGACGAAACGAACCGGCAGATTCCTGCGCGGCCCGGCTTCCCCTTCCCCTCGTCCGCTATTGCACGAGCAGCTTTACCGCCACGTCGTTGCCCGGCCAGTAGGCCATGGCGTAGATCCGGGGGGCCCCGCCGAAGGGGTGCACGCCGCCGAATCCATCGAGCGTCCAGCCCTGCGGCTGCGCTGCCGTCGATTGCGGCGACAGCTGCACCGACCGGGCGACATCCCAGTTCGGCCAGATCGATTCGCCCGAAACGGCGCCGGCGGTCCCGAAGGGGTGCACCCCTCCGTAGCCGTCGAGCGTGACGCCGGAGACATTGCTCGCCGTGCTGCCATGCATCAGCGTCACGTCGCGAGCGATCGTCCAGCCGGGCCAGTAGGCCTCATTGGTGATGACCGGCGGCATCGCGTTGGTACCGACCGCAAAGGGGTGGAGACCGCCATAGGCGTCCATGACGTAGCCGCCGGTGCCATCGCTCAGCAGCACCACGCGGCGGGCGACGTCCCAGTTGGGCCAGTAGGCGAAGCCGCGCGCGGCGGGCGCGCTGCCAAACGGATGCAGGCCGCCGTAGCCGTCGAGGGTGTAACCACTGACCCCGCTCGTCGTCGAGCCCGGCAGCAGGGCGACGTCCCGGGCGATCTGCCACCCGGGCCAGTAGGCCTCGTTGGTCACCGACGGCGCCTGGCCGAACTGATGCAGCCCGCCATAGGCCTCCATCACGTAACCGCCGCTGGCATCGGGCAATAGGGCCGCAGACCGGACGACTCTCCAGTTGGGCCAGTAGCCGCTCCCGCCTTCCGGCACCGACGAGGCATCGGCGGCGACGCCGCCGTAGGCGTCGATCGTGTACATGCCGGTGAAGGGATAGGTCACGACGAACTTGCCGGCGATCGCATCCCACAGATCCTGCGAGCTGCCGTCCATGCCCAGCGCCCACATGCCGGCGCCGCGCAAATTGTTCGCATTGACCAGGTCGTACTTTTTCGCCAGCGAGGCAGCGTTGTCGAAATACAGCTCCCGCCAGCTGTTGTGGTTGCCGCCGCAGGGATCGCCGCTGGCCGGACTCCACCACGAGGCCCAGGGCGATTGCGCCGTCGCGTCCCAACCCTGGCTGAGCTGTTGCGCCCCACAGCTGAGGTCGCTGAGGACACCCGAGTAGGTGTCCGCCGTCGCGCCGGAACCGGAGACGATCGAGGCGTAGGGCTGGTTGCTGATGGTCGACCACTTATAGCCGTAATAGGGGACGCCCAGAATGATCTTCGAGGCGGGCGCCTTGCTCAGATACTGGGCAACCGAGGTCGTGTCGTTGTAGGTCCACCCGGTCAGCGGCGCGTTCGGCCCGGCCTGCCCGCTCATGTTGCCCGACGCCATGTCGTAGGCCATCACGAAAAAGGCGTCGACGTAGGGCGCGAGCGCGCCGATATTCATGAATCCGCCGTCCCAGCTCGCCGAACCCGAATAGGCGTCGACCGTGACCATCGCGTTCGGCCAACGCTGATGGACCTGCGACGAAAGCTGCGCGACGAAACTGGTGAACTGGGCCTGCAGATTCGGATAGCGAGAATCGGACGTCCCCTCGAAATCGACGTTGACTCCATCGAGACCCCGGGTGCCGATGGCATTGATCGTGTTGTTGATGGCGGCCTGGCTGGCAACGGTCGAGCTGAACAGCTGGTTCAGCGTGGTGTTGTTGAACTGCTTGATGACGACCACCGCTCGGTCGCCCGCCTGGTGCGCCCGGCCAAAGGTATCCGCCAGTGCCTGGCTGTTCCAACCGGTCCAGCCGGCATCCGCGGTGCCATCCGGGTTGGTCAGGTTGAAGTTGCCATCACCGTTGACGGTGAGCCCGAAATAGGCGACGGTGCTCAGCAGGGAATAGTTCCAACTGGCGTTCTGACTGATTTCCCAGTAGGGGGCGAAGCCGAAGACCTCGCGGAACAATTGGCTGTTGGCCGTGGCATGCGGAGCCAACCCGCCGGCGGTGTTCGGCGCCACCTTGGCGGCGCGCGGCGCGATGCCGGTGGTCGCCGGCGCCAGTTGCAATCGATCGCCCGCATGAGCCGCGTCCTGGCGCGCGTGCGGACCGACGGCGGGATCTCGCTGCGGAACCGCAGCGCCGGCCACCGACGGACTCGTGCCCGCGTTCACCGCTTGTGCCGCTGCGACAAGGGCCCATCCCGCGATCAATGCGCAAACACAAAACAGGGAAAAACGGCGAGCCATCGCCCGGCGATGCTAGCGGCCCTTCGGCCTGAGAAACGAGCGTGGCGGCTGTAACGTTTGTTGTGGGTTCGACGCGGCTCAGCGTCGGGCCGTGATCTCGCGCTCCAACTCGCGCCGGGCGACGCCGTCCCACCAGTCGACCGTCTGACGAAGCCCCGAGAGAAAGTCCGTCGAAGCCCGAAATCCGAAGCTCGACTCGGCCCTGCTCACATCGAGTGATCGCCGGGGCTGTCCGTTAGGTTTGCTGGTATCCCAGGCGATCTTGCCCTGGTAGCCGATCAACTCGCACAGCAGGGAGACCAGGTCCTTGACCGTGATCTCCATCCCGGACCCGATGTTGACGGGATCGGCGCCGTCATATCGTTCGGCGGCGAGCACGATCGCCTCGGCCGCGTCATCGACGAAGAGAAACTCGCGGCTCGCCGAGCCATCGCCCCAGACTTCTACCATGTCGGCGCCGCTGTGTTTGGCGCTCCAGATCTTTCGGATCAGCGCCGGGATGACGTGCGACGATCGGGGATCGAAGTTGTCGCCCGGTCCATAGAGATTGACGGGCAGCAGAAAAATCGCGTTGAAGCCGTACTGCTGCCGATAGGCCTGGGCCTGCACCAGCAACATCTTCTTCGCCAGGCCGTAGGGCGCATTGGTTTCCTCGGGATAGCCATTCCACAAATCGTCTTCGTGAAAAGGCACGGGCGTAAACTTCGGATACGCGCAGACCGTGCCCAGGGCGACGAACTTCGGCACCCCGGCCAGCCGTGCTTCCTCCATCAGCTGGGCGCCCATCATGACGTTTTCAAAGAACAGCGTCCCCGGATTTTCTCGGTTGAATCCGATGCCGCCGACGCGTGCGGCCATATGGATCACGAGATCGGCGCCCTCCACCGCGCGTCGGCTGTTCTCACGATCGAGCAGGTTCATCGTTTGCGTGCGTGGGATCAGGATGTTCGTCGCGCCGCGCTCGCGGAGGCGGGCGACCACGCGGGATCCGAGGAAGCCGGCACCCCCGGTGACGACCACGCGTTTGCCGCGCCAGGGCATGGCGCGGCTGCCATTGACGGCAGCGTTCATGGGTTCGATCATACCGGCGCGTGCCTAAACTCCGAGTCCTTTTCGATGCCACCCTGGCGGCCAATCCCGCCGGCAGCGGGACCTTCACGCGCGGCGTGCTCGCGGCCCTCCGGCAGCGCGAAGACCTCGAGGTCGTAACCTCAGCGCTCTCACTCGAATCGATCCAGACGCTCGACAATCGACGGAAAGGACCGGCCTCGCGAGCCGCCAGCAGCCTCGCTCACCTGCGGTACTACCTGACCACGCTGCCTCGGGCGGCGCGCCGTGCCGGCGCGGACGTGATCTACTGCCCGAGCTCGCTGGTGCCCTGGCAGGGACGGACGCCGCTGGTGATGACGGTTTATGACCTGACCGTGGAGCGCTATCCCGAAACGCTCGATCGTGTCAGCCGCTGGTACCTCGGCCAGATGTTGAAGGTCGGCATGCGTCGGGCACGCGCGCTCTGCACGATTTCAAATGCGGTCGCCGGCGAACTTCGCGGCCGTGCCGGCTCGCGGCCGATCGTCGTCGCCTATCCCGGACCCAGCTCGGATCTCCTGAACGCCACGGCCACCGCGGTCGAGGCGGTGACACCGCCGTTCGTCCTCATGGTGGGGACGATCGAACCGCGCAAGAATCACGTGACAGCGCTGCGCGCACTGGCTGCCCATCGCGAGCGCCGGCCCGAATCGCGGCTGTCGCTGGTCATCAGCGGGTCTCCCGGCTGGCGCTACGACGAGGTGCTGACGACTATCGACCGGCTGCAGCTTGCAGATCGAGTCCACCGTCTCGGCGCCCTGCAGCCCGGCGCGCTTCGCTGGTTGTACGAGCACGCTCGCGGCTTGCTGTTTCCCTCGCTCTATGAAGGGTTTGGTCTTCCGGTGCTCGACGCCAGCATCCTCCACTGCCCGGTCGTCGCAAGCGACATCGGATCGGTCCAAAAAATCGTCGGCGGCACCGGCACGCCACTGCTGCCCCCGCAGGACGTCGAGCAGTGGACGGAAGCTATTGACGAGCTCGCTTCGGGTTCGGCGCCAATCAATCGGCTGGAGGCCGCGGCGGCCCGCGGTGCCCACTTCACCTGGCAGGCATGCGCCGCCTCGGTGGCGGAAGCGCTCAGGCTAGCGGTGGCGTAAGCTCGAATGAGAATCCTTGGCGCTCATTCGAGAAGCCGACCTTGCCGGTGCGCGTGAGATCGAGCCCGACAACGAACCGGCTGTAGATGTCCGGTTGGTCGGGTTCCGCTACCATCCTGCACTCGGCGGAGCCGAGCAACATTCGCGACGCCTGCTGCAAGAGCTCGGGCCGCGATTGTCGGTCGACGTCGTCACCGTCCTGACCGAAAACCGCAGCGACTGGATCCGCGCCTTGATTGGGGGCGCGCGGGATCGTGAGGAGCGCTATGAGGTCGATGGCCGCCTGGTTCGGGCGCTGGCCCGCTGGCCAGTCAAGGTGCGCCGGCGCCTCACCCTGCTGAGCCCGCTGTATCACCTGCCCTCGAGCCCGGCGCCAGGCTTGATGGGCCGGCTCCTCGCCCCTGAGTTGGCGCCGGTCGTTCGCGGGACTCGCCTTATCCACAACGTCTTCATGGGACGAGAGGCGTTCTCGCTCGGATTGATGCTCGCGACCCACCGGCTGGGCGAGAAGTTTCTGTTCGTGCCCCTGGCTCATCAGCGCCCGCTCGGCTGGAACTCGCCTGCCTTTCGCCAGCTCTATCGAGAGTCCGATCGCGTGATTGCGCTGACGCAGCACGAGGCCGATTGGCTCGCGCGCCAGGGCGCGCCGCGTGAACGCCTGCGCGTGATCGGGATCGGCCCCTTGAGCGACCCTTCGGCCTCGCCTGCGGCAGCTCGGCAGCTCCTGGGCGATCGCAAGCTGGTCTTGTTTCTCGGCCAGCTCCACGATTACAAGGGCTACCGTCAGCTTCTCGAAGCGGCGGCGCGCCTGTCGGATCGAGATGACCTGCTCTTCGTTTTCGCCGGCCCCGACGTCCGACACCACGCGCGGAGGTTTAAAGACGCTCCGGCGAATGTCCGGTACCTGGGCCGAATCGACGACGACCTCCGCAACTCGCTGCTGCAAGCCTGCACCGTGCTGTGCGTCCCCTCGAGCCGCGAGAGTTTCGGTGGGGTGATCGTCGACGCCTGGGCCTGTGGCAAGCCGGTGATCGGCGGGCCCGCGCCCGCCACCCGTGAGCTGGTCGAGCCGGATCGCAATGGCGTGCTGGTCGAACAGGATCCCGCTGCGATCGGCGCCGCCGTGGTGCGGATCGTCGACGACCAGGCACTGGCGCGCGGGATGGGCGCCGAGGGCCGCGCCAAGGTCGAGGCCCACTTCAGCTGGTCCGCCATCGCGCGCGACTACCTGGAGGTGTACACCGAGTTGGGCGTGCGCCCCCGATGAGGCTGATGCATGAACGCGTCAACGTCCTGGGGGTCGGAGTCAGCGCCATCAATATGCGGCTCGCGCTCGACCAGCTGCATGACTGGATCGTCAGCGGTGATCGGCAGTTCGTCAGCGTCTGCAATGTCCACAGCGTGATGGAATGCCGTCGCGACCCGCGGCTGCGACAGATCGTCAATGCCGCCGGCATGGTGACGCCCGATGGCATGCCGCTCGTCTGGCTGGCACGCCGAAGCGGCCATAAAGCGGTGGCGCGGGTTTACGGACCGGACCTGATGCTGGCCGAGCTTTCCGCTTCCCAGCAAAGCGGCCACTCCCACTTCTTCTACGGCGGTCGCCCTGGTGTTGCCGATCGCCTCGCTGCGGCGATGCGCCGGCGCTTTCCGGGCGCGCGCGTGGTCGGAACCTATAGCCCGCCGCTCGCGAGCGCCGCGGAACTGTGCAATGCCGAGGTTGCGAGCCTGATCAATGAGAGCCGCGCCGACATCGTTTGGGTCGGGATCAGCTCTCCCAAACAGGAATATTGGATGTCCTGCATGCGGCCGATGCTCCAGGCGGCGGTCTTGATCGGGGTCGGCGCCGCCTTTGATTTCCATACCGGGAACGTGCCTCAAGCTCCAGGATGGATGCAACGCGCGGGGTTGGAGTGGCTCTTTCGCCTGATCGTCGAGCCGCGACGGCTCTGGCGCCGCTACTTGATCGACAATCCCTGGTTTATCTTCGAAATCGCGCGCCAGCGGCTGGGGCTGCGGCACTACGAGCTTTGATGCTGATCGCGGCGGCGCTGCTCATCCTGGTTCTGCTCGCCGTCTATGCGCTGGCGCTCTGGCAGGTCTGGCGCGCTCCGTTCCGGGGCCTCGGCGTCCTGGTTGCGGGGTTTGCCTTTCACAACTTTCTGATCATGGTGCTGCTGCGACTGGGAACGCCGGCTGTTGTCGTGCGCGTCGTGCAGGCCTGGAAGGAGGGCATCCTGGCGCTGCTCTTCGCGTTCGTGCTCGTCGCTCTCTGGCGCGCGTGGCGTCAAGGACAGTCGTTGCGCGTGCACCCGATCGACCTCGCCTTCGGAGTCTTCGCCCTCCTCGCTGTGCTTTACACGCTGGCCCCGCACGGCCTCCTCCATGGGGAAGCCAACCTGCAGCAGCGGCTGCTCGGTCTTCGCGTCGTCCTCCTCCTGCCCCTCCTCTATCTCTATGGCCGCGTTTTCCAGCCGCGCAGCCATGCCGATCTGCGGTGGGTGGCCTGGGCGATCGCCGCGTCGGCGGCCGTGGTCGGCATCTTCGGCCTGATCGAGCTGTGGCTGGTGCCGACCACTGTCTGGCTCGATTGGGGCGTCAACCAGCTGTCGTCCTGGCTGGGCTTCGTTTACAACGGCCCGCGGGGCCTGCCCGCCAACTTCTTCCAGACGACTGGGGAGGGCCTGCTGTTGCGCCGGATGGTCTCCACCTATGTCAGCCCATTGGGAATCGCGTACGCGGGCTTGCTCGTCGTTCCGGTCGTGGTCGCCCTCATCCTCGACGTTCGGAGTCGGTGGCAGCGCTGGTTGGTGTGGGCGTGCGCGCTCCTTACCCTGGCGTCGATCCTCTTCAGCCTCACGCGCCTCGCCCTCCTGATGACGGTCGCTGAGCTTCTTTTCCTGGCTGTGCTCACTCGGGTTCGCTGGGTCCTCTATGCCGCGCCCGTCGCAGCCGTGCTTTCGGCCTTCATGGTGTTGGAGTTCGTCAACGTTGGACCGCTCCTCGACCGCACCCTGCAACCGGTGGCAAACCGGCCGAGCCACATGCGCATCGCGTCAACCGGGGACCCGTCGCTCAACGAGCACGCCGGCCTGCTTGGCTATGACCTCCAGTACGTGCTGCAGCATCCGCTGGGCACCGGCATCGGATCGTCGGTCCACCGCTTCGGCACCAGTCAGGGCACCGCCGAGAGCGCGATCCTCGACATGTTCGGCGATATGGGCATCCTCGGGGGATTGCTCTATCTCTTCCTTTATGCCTCGGCCTTCTTCGTTGGCGTTTTCGCCTTCTTCCGCGTTCGTCGAGTTCCGCTGCTGGGGATGCTGCCCCTGGTGTGTGCCGTCGGAGCACCGGCGCTGGGGCCGATCACGCTGACCAGCGACCTGTGGGGAGACCTCTCGACCACATATCTCTTCTGGTGGGCGGCCGGCGCGAGCCTGTCGCTCTATTTAGGGCGGCGTTTCAGCGAGCGAATCCCGGATACAGCGCCAGCGTCCGCTCCAGACAAGCCTCGAGGTCGAACGCGTTCCTGACCCGCTCGACCCCGCGTGCGCTAATTGCCTCGCGGCGCATCGGGTCCGCCAGCAGCTCAACGATCGCGGCCGCGAGCGCGCCTGGA
Source organism: Candidatus Dormiibacterota bacterium (assembly GCA_036782775.1). Lineage (GTDB taxonomy): Bacteria > Chloroflexota > Dormibacteria > CF-121 > CF-121 > CF-13. Next base: position 15,340 of record DAIPYJ010000038.1, read on the forward strand.
TCCCGCGGCGGCACCAACTGCCCCATCGACGAATCCGCGATCACCTCGGGCACCCCGCCAACTCGGGTGGCGACCGCCGCGCAGCCGGCGGCCATGGCCTCGACCAGGGCAAGCGGCAACCCTTCGCTGTGACTGGGAAGCACGAACAGATCGGCTGCGCCGAGCCAGCTGACAACCACCTCGCGCGGCCTCGCGCCGGTCAGGAATACGGTGGACTGTAAGCCGAGCTCCGCGATCCGCAGGCCTAGGGCCTCTTCGAGTTCTCCGCCCCCAATCAGCAGGAAACGTGCCGACGCGATCCGTGCCTGGACCAGCGATACGGCGTCGATTAAGTCGAAGAGTCCCTTCTGGAGATTCAACCGCGCCACTGTCAGAACCAGCAAATTGCCTGGCTCGCCGCCGTCAAATCCCACCGTCTGAGCCAGCTGCTGGCGAACCGTCGTCCGAGCAGGTTCGCCCAGCCGGCCGAGCCCGCGAAGCTCGACTCCGTTGGGGATGACGCTGACGCGAGCGGAGGGAAAGTGGTAGCGCTCGACCAGCAAATCGGCTCCGAACTTCGATACCGCGATGTGGTGCTGCGCCGTGAACCGGTAACTCCGAAAGGCGTTTGACCAGGCCCATCGCCTCAGCGGGCTCATCGGGACGGCATCGAGGTCGAGGCTGAGTTGGTGGGTGACGATCAGCGCCCGGCCGGCCAGCCGCGCCATGCCGGCGGCGGCCAGCTGGTATTTGCCAACTGGATAGGCCAGCACCAGGTGGACCAGGCTGCTGCGCCGGGCCAGCTGCATGAACCGTCGATACTCTGCAGGTTGTCTGAAGTCCAGGCGTTCGACGGTCACGCCTTTGTCGGTCAGGCCGCGGAGCCAGTCATCGAGCGCAGGGTCGCGCCGGCAGACCAGGGTGACGTCCCGCGCCTCGGCGGTCGCGCGCAGCATCAAGCTGGCGAGGTACGATTCCGCGCCGCCGACCTCTTTGGAGTGGCTGACGAAGAGCAGTCGCATCGGCCCGGCGCGCATCGCTAATCCTGCCGCAGCAGCACCGCACAGCTCGCTTCGAAATGGCGAAAGGTCCACGGCAGATTGCGCGCGAATCGCTGCAACTCGACTCGCCAGGCGGCCGGCCGATGAAACGGGGCCAGCAGCCTCAATAGGAGTCGAGCGAAGGCCGCCGGGGTGCGCCGGATCTCGTCGAGGTAGGTGCCGTCGCGCACGATCGCTCCGGCCAGCAAGCGTGTGCCAGGAAAGATCCGCTCCAGCTCGGCGGGTGTCGGCCGGAACCGGTTGTCGATCGGGTCCGGATGAATTGGGTATCGATACGGCCCGGACAAAAAAAGGTAGCCATCAGGCGGGACGAGCTCCAGCATCGCCCGGGCCATGCTTACCGGATCGACGACGTGCTCCAGGAGGTTGGAGCAAAGCAGCGATCGAAATCGATGCTCGGCCAGGCGGGCCAGCGAATCTTTGTCGCTGAGGTCGGCGACGATATCGACGCCCTCATCCTGCTTGGCATCGAGATGCAGGACCGTATGACCCGAGCGACGCGCCGGCGCGAAGATGTACTCATCGATCCAGGGCTGATCGCGGGTTCGAAACCGCGCCGTCGAGCTGCCAATGTCGAGCAATGGATAGACGCGATCCGGGGGCAGGGCATGAAGCTGCTGGCCAAGCCAGCGGGCCTCATCGATCAACACGCGTTCGAGGGCCCGGAAAACACGGCAGTATAGTAACCACGACGGCGTGAGCGCCCCCATGACCCGCGGCCGCCGCGTGGCGACCAACGTCCTCTTCAATGTCGCCAGCCAGGTCTGGCTCACGCTCTTGGTGATCGTCACCGTCCCGATCGTGCTGCATGGCGTCGGCACGGCCGCCTATGGCGTCTTCGTACTGGCGAGCCTCGTGCTTGGCTACACCGCCCTGCTCGACCTTGGCGTCACCACGGCCGTGATCCGCTCGATCGCGGTGCACCATACGACCGGCAACCAGGAGCGCCTCCAGGCGGTGATCGCCACAGCCCTGAGCATCTTGCTGCTGCTTGCGCTGCTGGTGGGCAGCCTCCTCGTCCTGATCACCCCATTCGTGGTCGACTCCTTCCTGCACCTGCCGGCGGATCTTCGCGCGGACGCGCGCTTCGTTCTCTACGTAGCCGCCGGTGGCTTTGCCTGCAACATGGTGCTGCTGCTGTTCGTCGGCGTCTCCCAGGGTGTGCAACGGCTTGACTTGTTTGCCAGCCGCACGTTGGCCCTTGGGACGGCGACCGCGGTGGGCCAGGTCCTGGTGGTGAAGCTCGGCTTCGGCCTCCGAGGCCTCGCGACCATCACGATTGCGATCAACGTGCTGAGCTTGATCATCTTCACCATCGTGGCGCGTGGCCTGCTCCCAGGAATCCGGTTCCGTCCCGGCTTCGACCGCGCGGCCCTCGCCGAGCTGATGCGCTTTGGTTCGATGAAATTCATCAACCAGGCGGCCGTTCAGGTGATCTTCCATGTCGACCGGTTGATCGTCGGCGCGTTTCTGCCGATCGCGGCGGTCAGCTACTACGGCGTCCCGGTCAGCATCTGCCAGAAATTCATCCTGGTGCAGCAGGCCGTCAACCAGGCGTTTTTTCCCGCTGCCACCGCCCTCCACACGCTCGAGGACCGAACCAGCCTGCGGCAGCTCTACCAGTCGGCGCTAAAGCTGGGGCTCACCGCGCTGCTCCCCTTGATGATCCTGCCCAGCGTGCTGGCGTGGCCGTTGCTGGCGGCCTGGATCGGACCATCGTTCGCCGATTCCGCAGCACCGATTCTGGCCGTGCTGGCCATCGCCTATGGCATCGTCGCCGTCAGTTCCGTGGCGGGTTTCGCGGCCGATGCCACCGGACACCCGGGTTGGAACGCGGGCTTCACCGTGGCGAGCGCCATCCTCAACCTCTCCCTCGCGCTGATCCTGGTCCCGAGGCTAGGTGCGATCGGCGCGGCCTACGCCTTGCTCGCCAACGGGGTCGCCTTGCTCCTGACGATCAACTATGCGGTGCAGCGCTGGCTGATCCACCTTCCGGTCCGTACGGTCCTGAGCCGCGTCGTGATCCGCCCAGTGCTCGCCGGGTGTGGTCTCCTCCTCTACGCCGTGTTCGTGTCACCGCACGTCAGGGGCTTGCTGGAAGCAATCGCGGCGGTGGCCGCCGGGTTCGCGCTCTACGGCGTGCTCGCGCTCATCCTTGGAGTCTTCGAGGAAGAGGAACTCGTCATCGCTCGCTCGATCGCGCTCGCCATTGTGGCTCGATTTCGGAGCGGTCGCCGGGCGGAGCTTGGCGTCAAGCGGCCCGAGTAGACGGCGGCTTCCTGAACCAGACGCCGGTGTAGTCGGATCGGATGATGCGCGGCTGCTCCTGGCGGTCGGCGAAGAAGTCATCGACCGCACGCCGGCATCCGGGCCAGTGGCCGTAATCGTCGACCACCAGAAACCCCTCAGGGACGATCCGATCGTAGAGCGCGTCGAGAATCTGGCGGGTCGACTCATACCAGTCGCCATCGAGGTGCAACACCGCGATCGGTCCCGTCGCCGAGGGCCCGAGCGTGTTCTCGAACCAACCCTTGACGATGTGCACGTTGGGCATGTCGGCCCCGACTTTTCCCAGGATCTCACGCACCAGGTCCTCCTGACCGAGGCATCGGCCCTTCCATCCCGCGGCGCTCTCGCCGTCCAGCGAGACCGGGTCAGGCAGTCCTTCGAAGGAATCGAAGAGCCATACGGGACGATGGTCTTTCGCGGCGACGTGCGCCAGGATGGCCCCCGAGCCGCCGTTGCAGGTGCCACACTCGACGAAGCTGCCCGCGATTCCGTCGCGAATGCAGCGGCGCGCCAACCGATACAGGGTGCGAAGCCGCGGAAAGCCGACCATGGTGTACTCGCGAACGGTCATCATCAAGCGGAACTCGCCGGGCGAGGCCGGCGGGACCATGAGCGAGCGGACCATGGCCAACCGCCCGGGTGATGGCTCGCGAAGGCTGGGTTCTCGGGGCAAGGTATCCGGTTGCATGGGTCCAGCTTACGGGGGTGGCGTCAGCGAGTGAAGCAGGCTTTCAGATCCGCCTCGGCCGGCTTGCCGGCGGCGGTATAGCTTCGATCCAGCACGGGCTTGGCCGGCGGGTCCAGGCTGTACATCCACCAGTAGACGCCGGCGAATCGCGGGACGACTGATGAGCAGGCCGCCTGGTAGTAGCGCTGCTGTGCGGTGAGGTCGATTGGCTGGCCGTTGTCCCAGACCCATGGCTGCTGAAACGAGGCTGTCAGCGAGGTCGCTCCCAACTCGGTCAGGACGAGCGGCTTGTCAAAGTCCCGCGCGATCGCGCGCATCCGGTTGATCCACTGCTGCCAGGCGTCGGCGAGATCTGCGGCACTCGCCGTGGCCGGCCGGTTCAGCGGAAAGTAGGCGTCGATACTGATGAAGTCGAGCGACGACCCGAACGCGGGGTACCACTTGGCCCAGTTCGAGGAATAGGTGATCTGCCCGTGATAGGCGGCGCGCGCTGACGCGATGAGGTGCTGCCAGAAGGCGGTGTTCGGTTCCATCGAGTCCAGCTCCGATCCGAGATCGAAGATTGCGACCTGGTCGCGCGCTGCAAGGCGCGCATAGTCGAGGATCAGCGCGCTATACGATTGCCGCCACTGCGTCACATCCGACGGGTGGATGCTGCCGCGCCAATCCGCCGGCGTCTCCGGCACGCCGATGTCGAGCAGTGGACGAAGCATGACCGTGAATCCCCGCCGGCGCGCCTCGTTCACAAAGGTCGAAATCCGGACATCGCTCGGCGTTTTCTTCGCATCGGCGAAGACCTGGCTCCCCGTCGGACCATCCTGGAAGACAGGAATCACGAGCGACACGCTGTTCACGCCGAGGTCGGCGAGCCGGTTCAGCAGGACCTGCGCCTTCGGCTGGAAATATGGATCGTTGCCATAGACGACGACCGAGACTCCGGCGTGAAAGGCCGTCGCCGACCCGCGGGGATGCTGGACATGGACGGTTGGAATGCCGGGCGTCGCCGCGACGACGGCGGCCGTGAATCGTTCCGAGCTGGTCGTCCGAAACGCCCACGCTGCGACCGCAACGGTGAGACCAATGAGCAGAAGCGAGCCCACGATGCTGCCCGCCTTCTTGATCACTGGCAGGAGTCTACTTGGCCCTCATCATCTCCCCACTTGTGTGGAGATGGTGCTGGTTCAGTCTCCCTCTCCCCACTTGTGGGGGAGAGGGTCGGGGTGAGGGGTCTTTCTCGCTCTCCCCGCTCGCAGGGAGAGGGTCGGGGTGAGGGGCTATCGAAAGGAGCCCTTGTCTCCCTCTCCCCGCTCGCGGGGAGAGGGTCGGGGTGAGGGGCTATCGATCGGGGTGAGGGGCTATCGATCGGGGTGAGGGGCTATCGATAACAGTTGGTGATTTCCTGCTCGGCCGGCTTCCCGGCTGGCTGATAGCTCGTGTCAGTTGCCGGCACCGTCTTATCGAAGTAATTCAGGTAATAGACCCACCAGTACATGCCGCCAACCAGCGGCTTCAGCGCCTGGCACGAAGCCGCGTAATACAACCGTTGTGCCTCGAGGTTCACGCCGCTGTCGTGCTTCCAGTTGTAAGGCGAACGGTATGAGCCGGTTTCCGACGTGGTCCCGAGCTCGGTGAGCACGACCGACTTTCCGGTAGAACTTCCAACCTGCTGCAGCTTGCTGACCCACGGCGACCATGCCGAAACCAGCTGCGCGACCGAGGCATTATCCGGCGCGTTCAGCGGGTAAAACGCGTCGACACTGACAAAGTCGAGGCTGCTGGCGAACGCCGGATAGGCCACGTCCCAGTTGCTCGAGTAGGTCAGCTTGCCCTGGTAGGCGCCGCGCATCGCCGTGATCAGATCCGTCCAAGCCCCGGTATTGCCCTGCAGGGAGTTCAGTTCGGTCCCGATGTCGATGACTTCGGCATGGTGCGCCGCGGCGATCGCACTGTACCCGAGCAGGATCTGCTTGTAGCTGGCAAACCACGCACCTGGATTGGTGGGCTGCAACTGGCCTCGCCAGTGACCGGTCGCTTCCAACGGCGTGTCGTCGATTAGCGGCCGCAGCAGAACGGCGAGGTCCCGCTGATGGGCGCTGTCGATGAACCCGGCGATGAAATCGTTGTTGGGCGTCTTCGCCGGATCCGTATGCACGTCGGTTGAGGTCCAACTGGTTTGATAAAGGGGGAAGGCGAGCGCGACGGTGTTGACTTTGACCGCAACCAGGTGATCGAGCAGCCGATTTGCGGAGCTGAGCGCACTGGGGTCGTTGCCATCGGCATACGCGATGACGCCCCCCTGGAAGGCCGGCAGCCCGGGCGCGGATCGGGTTCCGATCACCGGAGTGCTCGTAGCCGACAGCTTGGCCACGGTTTTCACCGAGATCGATTTGGGCTGGCCACAGGCAGCGACCAGCACCGCCACGACCAGCGTCAGAACGGCGTATGCCGCTATGCGCCCCCGAGTACCCAAGGTAGCGGCAGCATACTCGATAGGCCAGCGCCAAACAACGATCATCAGTTCCGGGTTTTAGTAGCCTGACAGCGAGTGAATGAGGCCGAGCTGAACTCGGCTTCCCGGGGGAAGGCGGGGGTCCAGCCAGGTGCGCTCGCGCCGACGCCTCAGGGCTGGGCCGAGCCGGGGCCGCAGTCGAGACGCCGCACGCCTCGGCTGGAGCGACCGTTGCAGGCGGCGGTTGCCGCGGTGTCCGCTGTCATCGCCTTTGCGCCCTCGTTGATCTGGCTTCCCAGAGATCTGCCCCGAGGTTTCCTCAGCCTGATGCCGCTGATTGCGTTCCTGCTCGTGATCGGGATGGCGCTGAGGCCGCCTCCGGTGGAACCGCAGATTCACGACCGCTACCTCGACTACATCCTTGGCGGAACGCTCCTGGGCCTCGCGGTCGGCAGCTTGCTATTCCTCCCAACATCGCTCTCGATTTTTTTCTGGTCTTGGCGCCTGGACATCGTCAGCTTGGTGCTGTTCTTCGCTGGGACGATTTCCATCGTTTGTGGCTCCCGCGCGCTCTGGCGCTATCGCATTCCGCTTGTACTGCTGATGCTCGCGTGGCCCGTTCTCCTAACCACTCCCTCCCCCCGCACCGCGGGGGGAGGGCCGGGGTGGGGGGTGCCCCTAGGGATCATTGCCCTCCCGCCACTGCTCTGGCTGGTCCTAAGGGCAGCCCGTCGACGCACTCCGTCCGTAGATCGGCACTCACGGGCCGGCGGCGGCTTGATTGCCGCCGTCATCGCGATCGCTGCGGCAGGCATCACGGCCTCGGCCGATTGGAGCGTCGCGGGCGTCGGCGCGCTCCTGAATCCCGACGGCTCACCGATGGTCAATGGGATGCAGTCGCCGCGGGTTGTCGGCGCGTTTCGTCAAACGACTCCAGGTGGGCAGCCGGCGTTTCCGAGCTGGGGATTGCAGGGTCCGGTAACCGTCTACGGCGACCCCACCATCGCCGTGAATCTGTTTCTTCCCGCCGATCATCGCGAGCTCTCGTTGCCGCCCACAACGGTGGCTGAGCGCCAGGGATACGTCCTCCTCGACGACCGCGGTATCGACCTGGGCGATGGCGTCTTCGGCCGATTCAATCGTTATGGCGCGCCCGATGGCCAGGACCTGCTGGTCGTTTGGTGGGACTGGCCCGTTCGATCCTCATTCTCCGTCGCCCGTGAGCGGGTGATCGTCGAACAACTCGTCTCGCACAGCGGCTCAGCCAACCAACTCGGCGACTTTGCCCGCGCATACGTCGTGTCGGCGGCCTCGCCGCTGGTCGCGTCATGAGCCAGCTCGACCCTCGCGTTGACGAGCTCTTCTGGAACCGCCCCGAGCTCTCGGCCGCGCGCACCTTGAGCCGCGGGCAGATCGTCGTCCTGGTATCGCTTCTCCTTGCATCCATCCTCATTGCCTTGCAGTCGCTGTCGTTGCTCTTGACCATCCTCATCGCCCTTGCGACGGTCCTCTATCTGGCGACCCTCGCTTACCGCGTGCTGCTGCTGCGCGTCGCGCTTCGCTCACCGGCCGATATTCACATCAGCGACGAGCAGGCCCGCGCCATCCCGGACGAGCAACTGCCGATCTACACCATCCTCGTGCCCGCCTTTCATGAAGCCGCCGTCATTCCCCGAACCGTCGCGGCCCTCGAAGCGCTCGCCTATCCGGTCGACCTGCTCGACGTCAAGCTTTTGCTCGAGGAGGACGACGTGGAAACGATCGCTGCCGCGCGCGCGATCAAGAGTGTGCTCGAGCCGGAGATCGTGATTGTCCCGCCCGGCTTACCGCGCACCAAGCCGAAGGCCTGCAACTATGGATTGCTGACGGCCCGAGGCAAGTACGTCACCATCTACGACGTCGAGGATCGCCCCGAGCCCCTGCAGCTTCGTCGGGTCGTCGCGGCCTTCCATCGCACGCCGCCTCTGCTGGCCTGCCTTCAGGCGAAGCTGACGTACCACAACATCAACCAGAACCTGATCACGCGCTGGTTCACCGCGGAGTACGAAACCTGGTTTGGTCTTCTGCTTCCGGCGCTGGCGCGCATCGGCGGCCCCATTCCCCTCGGTGGAACGTCGATGCACATTCCACGGCGGGTACTGGAGGCGGTCGGCGCCTGGGATCCGCATAACGTCACCGAGGATGCCGACCTGGGGATTCGCTTGCAGCGCTTCGGTTATCAGGTTGCCGTCCTCGATTCGACCACCCTCGAGGAGGCGAACAGCGATTTCGTCAACTGGATCCGGCAGCGATCCCGTTGGTACAAGGGCTACCTGCAGACCTGGCTGGTCCACATGCGCCATCCGGTGCGTGCGTGGGAAGATCTCGGCGACCGCGGCTTCATCGGACTCAACCTGTTGCTGGGCGCAGTGCCGCTGGTCGCGGTGCTCAACCTGATCTTCTGGTTTCTTACCGCCCTCTGGTTCCTCGTGCAACCGGCGAGCCTCGCCTCAGTTCTGCCATCGCCGATCTACTACCCAGCGCTGCTCTCGATGCTCGTGGGCAACTTCATCGCGATCTACATCGGAGTGATCGCGATCCGCGTCCGCGGGCGTTCCGATCTGCTGGCCGCGGTTCTCCTCTCACCGATTTACTGGGCGATGATGTCGATCGCGGCGATTCGGGCGTTCGCGCAGCTGTTGATCGCCCCGACCTTTTGGGAGAAGAGCGTTCATGGCCTTGCGCCAGGCCCGCCCGTCGAAGTGGTGGCAGAACATGCGGGACGCTAAACCTGCATCTCCCTCTGAAACTCCATCTCCCTCTCCCCACTCGTGGGGAGAGGGCCGGGGTGAGGGGCCGGCCCCCCACTCGTGGGGGGGGGG
>DAIPYJ010000039.1:0-18330 GCA_036782775.1 Candidatus Dormiibacterota bacterium
GCCTTCCTCGGTTCGCGGCAGGGCCTGCTCCGGAAGGCGATCCATGACCGCGGCGCTCCCCTGCTCAAGATGGCCCGCCCCTATCCCCTGGGGCCATTGCCACGAGAAGACTTCGCGCATTTTCTGCTTGGACGCTTCAAGGCGAGTGGCCGGCCTTTGCCCAAGGACGCGGTCTACGCGCTGATCGACTTTACCGGTGGCCATCCCAACGACACCCAGGAGGCCGCTCATTTTCTCTGGGAAGTCGCCCTCTTGCCCCTGTCCTCGGAGGAACTGGTGCGCACGGCGATCGACCGCGTGCTCGACGCCGAGGCTGCCCAGATGACCGTCTTGTGGCATGACTCCGCGCCGGCGCAACGCAGCTTGCTGACTGCGCTGGTCGAATGGGGCGGCCGCAATATCTACAGCGAGGAATACCGGCGCCGCGCCAACCTCGGTCCGGCCACGACCGTCCAGCGCGCCGTGCAGACGCTGATCGAGCGCGAGCTGGTTGACCTGGACAGCGCCGGCGTCTACCGGATCAAGGAGCGTTTCTTTGAAGAGTGGATTCGACGACGGATCGTCCGAGGTGAGCTCTAAGAAGTCAACGGCTGATAGGCGAGCGCCGATTCATGCAAGGAGCGCACCGTGCGCAGGCGCGACAGGATCACGGGCAGCGACCCGCCAAGCGCCCCGAGCGCGCCGATGACAATCGTTGTATGGAGGCCAACCGCACTGCCGAGCAGGCCGCCGACCAGGCTGCCGACTGGAATCGCCCCCCAAGAAAAGAGCCGCATGGTGGCGCTCACCCGTCCGAGCAAGGCTTTCGGTGTGACCGCCTGCCGGAGGCTGAGACTGTTGACGCTCCAGACCAGGGCTGCCAGGCCATAAAGGAAGAAGCCCGCGGCCACGAAGAGAGCCGCGAGCGAACGGGGGGCGAGCGCGTAGAAGAGGGGGCCAAGCGAGGCCAGAATGGCGGCAACCGTCAGCGTGCCACCCAGGCCGAATCGGCTGCTCACCCGCGGGGCGATGACCGCGCCGAGCACGAACCCGATGCCGCCAATCGAGAACACCGTCCCGACGACCGCCGCAGTAAGGCCAACCTGCCGCACCAGGTAGACGAGTAAGACCGCCATCACCATCCGACCAAAGAACTGAATGAGCGCCGACACGAGGACCAGAGGCCGCAGAAGGGGATGCCCGAAGACGTATTGGATTCCCTCCCAGATCTCCGAGACGATTCGAGGTGAACGCCGTGCTGGCATCGGAGCCGCTTCCGGTGTCCGGATGGCCGCCACCAGGCAGATGGCCGAGGCAAGGTAGCTCAGGGAATCCACAAGCACGGCAAGCGGTGCCGTGATGAGGCTGATGAGGGAGCCCCCCAGCGCCGGCCCGACAACGGATGCGCTCTGCTCGCTGATCTGTAGCCGGCTGTTTGCCTTGAGCAGCTCGTCGCCAGGAACGATGTCCGGCAGGTATGACTGGTATGCGAGATCGAAGAGGACGCTGAGCGATCCCACGGTGAACCCGGCGACGTAGAGCTGGAGCAGCGAAAGGACGCCGAGGGTATAGGCGGCAGGAATCGAAAGCAAAACCAGGGCGCGGATCACGTCGCTAGCAATCAGGAGAGGACGCCGCCGGACGCGGTCGATCCAGGCGCCGGCCGGGAGGCTGAAGAGCGTGATCGGTAAGAACTCGACCGCCATCAGCAGACCGATCTCGAAGGGCGTGGCATGAAGTGTGACGATGGCGACGAAGGGAATCGCCAGCTCACTGACCTGAGTGCCGAACTGGCTGACGGTGGTGGCGAGCCACAACCGGCGAAAGGCTGGATTACGGAGCATTGATCACGTCATCGATCGCACGGGCGACCGCGAAAAAGCCTGCGAGATCGGACCGTCGAACGCGCCCGCGGACCTGTGCCTCGAACTGGTCAAGCGCCTCACGAACGGCCGTCGCCGCCTTCAACCCCGCTGGCGTGAGGACGATGCGGTAGGAGCGGCGATCGCTCGGATTGAATTCCCGGCGTGCGTATTGGCGCTTTTCGAGCCGATCGATGACCCCCGTCAAGGTGGAGGGCTGAATCGCGAAGGCCGCCTGCAGATCGGCGAGCGGCCGGCCGCCCTTCCGCAGATGCCAGAGGACGTGCGCTTCGAGGTCCGTAACACCGAGACGGTCCAGCCGCGCCGCGAGGTAGCGAGTCGTTCGCTGGCTGAGACGCTCGGTGGCGCGCAGGATGGACGCCGACGCCGGTCGATCCTTCGAGTCCATAAATTACGGTTACGTAATATATCCGAAAACCTTCCCCTCGGTTAGGGTTAAGACGGTTCCCGCAGGTTGAGGAGGTTGCTGATGAAGTGGGTTACACGAAAGAACGCCAATGTGGATCGGATCGCCTGCCCCTGGCTGATCCGGCGTTTCGTTGACCGGGACGCCGAATTCTTGTACGTCCCTGCCGATGAAGTCGGCACAGTTGCCGAGCGCGAAGGCGCGATTCCTTACGACGTCAAGGGCGTCGAGCTCGGCCACGTCGATGGACGCTGCAGCTTCGAATCGATCATGGTCAAGTACCGGCTCACCGACCCCGCCTTAGGACGGCTGGCAAAAATCGTCCACGGCGCCGATGTTGCCGCGGACATCAACATCGTGCCCGAGGCGGCGGGGCTCCGGGCGATCGCGCATGGATTTGCCCTTGCCTACGGCGACAAGGACCATGAAAAGATCGAGCTCGAGACGCCACTGTACGACGCCCTCTACGCCTGGTGCCAGGAACAGGTGAGGCAGTAGCAAGCACACGGGTGGCGGAGTCAGACCTCCGCCACCCGATCAATCGTTAAACGTGAGTAGCGGGTTGCTCGTCCAGGATGTGTTTGATCTCGTCCTTGGCGCGCGCGATCACGTCGCGGATGCGGCGCTGCTGATCCGGATCCGGCCAGCGGCGGCGGGCTTCATCAGCGAAGGACCGGCTGAAATCGCGGAGATCGCTGCGCAGGTCGTGCATCATGCGGTGCGCCTGCGGGCCCCACTCGGCGCCCCAGCGCTCGCGCACGCGCCGGAAGACCTCGTCGACCTGCGGCTGACGCTCGTTCAGATAGGTGCGACCGGCGTCGGTGATGCTGTAGACCTTGCGTCCCTCCTGCTGATCAGAGTGGACGTAGCCCATGTCCTCGAGCATCTGGAGGGTGGGGTAAACGGCGCCTGGGCTCGGCGCGTAGAAGCCGGCGAAGCGATCTTCGAGCGCGCGGATCAGCTCGTAGCCGTGGGCGGGCTTGTCCTTGAGCAATTCGAGCAGCACGTACTTGAGATCGCCACGGTCGAAGACCTGGCCAAAGCGGCGGAAATCACGAGACCACATTGCTTGTGAACCTCCTATAGCGTACGATCACGATATATCGCGATGTTATTCGATATGTCCGTAGAAGTCAAATTGGAGTACCGCCGGGGTAGGCTCTAGAATTCGCGCCAACAGCGTGCCTCTCGTCTCCCCCACGTTTCCGACGCAGGCACCTCCAACCGGCAGCGTGCTCGCCGACCGCGTGCAGCGCTTCCTCGACGCCTGCGAAATCGACCGCAACTTCAGTGCGCGCACGATTCGCCAGTACCGCTATTACCTCGATTTCCTGCTCGACTGGCTGGTCACCAGTGAATCGGCGGTCATCGACCTACCGGATGTCACGCTGGACGTCGTCCGCCGATACAAGCTGGCTCTCGCGCGTCACGTCAACGAGCACACCAGGCGTCCACTGACGAGGGCGACGCAAATCTACTTCCTCGTCGCGCTCCGCTCGCTGCTTCGGTACTGGGCCCGTGAAGGTCTCGAGGTGTTGGCGCCGGATCGCATCGAGTTGGGCAAGTCAGAATCCCGCTCGCTGAAATTCCTCGACACCGACCAACTGCAGCGCCTGCTCTCGGCGCCGGACATCAACGATCCTCGCGGGCTGCGCGATCGTGCCCTGCTCGAAACCTTTTTCAGTACCGGCCTGCGCCTCTCGGAGGTCGCCAAACTCGATCGCGATTCGATCAACTTGAAGACTCGCGAGTTCGGCGTCATCGGAAAAGGTCGTAAGCCCCGGGTGGTCTTCCTCAGCGACGCGGCGGCCGAATGGCTGGAGCGCTACCTGGCTGCGCGGACCGATCGCTGGAAACCGCTCTTCATCCGCATGAAGGGCAAAGTCGACCTCACGCCGGCCGGGCTCTCGATGCGAATGTCGGCGCGGTCGATCGAGCGGCTCGTGCAAAAGTACGTGCGTCTGGCCGGCTTGGGCGTCAAGGCGACGCCTCACACGCTCAGGCACTCGTTTGCCACCGACCTCCTGTCCAACGGGGCGGACCTGCGCGCCGTCCAGGAGATGCTTGGCCACGCCAACCTCAACACGACGCAGATCTATACGCACGTCACCAATCCGCAGTTGCGCGCAGCCCATCGGAAATTCCACAGCGGCAACCGGATGGCATAAAAAAAGAGGGCGCAGCGAGCGCCCTCTTGACGGAAATGCCTGCTAGAGCTGTCCGAGGATGTGGTTCAGTAGGTTTGCCAGAGCCGTAACTGAGGCGTTGCTGTCAAGCAGGTGAGCGACCGCGCAGAGTAGGTTGCCGAGAAGATTGCCCGGACCCGATTGGGCGGTGATGTTCAGGACGACCTGATTCAAATGAACCATCAAGCCCAGCAGGTTGAGATCCAGCGGGCCAAGCGTCAGATTCAAAATCTGGCATGTCCCGGTTGCCGCCGCCGTGAACGTGACAAGTTGATTGGTTACCGTGCCGAGAACTGTTCCGGTCGCGCTGGTGAGCGTTCCGGTCAGATTGCCGGTCGCCATCAGGGTGCCGTTGACGTTCGAAAAGACGATGTTTGTCAAACTGCCGGTGAATGTGCCGCCGGCGGCAGTGCCGCTGGTGATGGTGCCGGTGACCGGGGCCGTGACCGGCGGAGCGGCCGCCTTGCTCGATGCGGCAAATGCGGTTGGCGTGATCGCCATCATCGCCACCATCGCGAGCGCTGACGCAAGCAGCGGTAAACGAAGTCTCATGCAACTCTCCCTTGAACGCGCCGATTTGGATGTTCTATCAGCGATATCGCTAATTTGTATAACGATCATATAACCATCGCGCTTACGGCCCGCAAGCGCAACCTCTGCGATTTCCCTTGGGCTACGATCGATGAAGATGGTTGACTCGCGACGAAAGCTCGCCAATACGAACCTCAGCTATTACTCGCTCGATGCGCTGAAAGATGGCGGCTACGGCGACCCAACTCGGTTGCCGATGACGATCAAGATCCTCGTTGAGGGTCTTCTGCGCCAGGCGGAAGGGGGCGGCGCGAGCGAAACAAGCGTCCGGGCGCTGGCACGCTGGCCAGAACCGCCGCCCGCCGATGCGGAGCTGCCGTTCCTCCCCTCGCGAATCCTCCTGCAGGACTTCACGGGTGTGCCCGCCGTCGTCGACCTGGCCGCGATGCGATCGGCGATGGCTCGCGCCGGCAAAGACGCGAACCGGATCGATCCGATGGTGCCGGTCGACCTCGTGGTGGACCACTCCGTTCAGGTGGACGTGTTCGGCAACACCGGCGCCTACGGCCGCAACATCGAGAGGGAGTACCAACGGAACGGCGAGCGCTATGCCTTGCTTCGCTGGGCGCAGCAGGCCTTCCATAACTTCACCGTCGTTCCGCCCGGCATGGGCATCTGCCATCAGGTCAACCTCGAACGGCTCAGCCGTGTCGTCCAGGTGCGCAAGAACGAGTCGGGTAGCGTCGCCATGCCGGACACGCTGCTTGGCACCGACTCCCATACCACGATGGTCAACGGCCTCGGCGTGCTGGGCTGGGGTGTCGGCGGCATCGAAGCCGAGGCGGCGATGCTCGGCCAGCCGACCTACTTACCAACGCCGGTGGTCGTTGGGGTGCGAATGACGGGCGCTTTGCGGGCTGGCGCCACCGCGACTGACCTCGTACTCACGCTCACTGAAATGCTTCGTAAGCACGGGGTCGTCAACAAATTCGTGGAGTTCTGCGGCGCCGGCCTATCCAGCCTTTCCGTGCCCGACCGCGCGACGCTATCGAATATGTGCCCGGAGTACGGGGCAACCTCCTCCCTCTTCCCCGTCGACGAGCAGACCCTTCGCTATCTGGAGACCACCGGGCGCGATCGCGAGCTGATCGAGCTGGTCGAGCAATACACGAAGGCCCAGGGCCTGTTCAGAACCGATGATTCGCCAACGCCCACCTTCTCGGAACTGCTCGAGCTCGATCTCGCAAAAGTTGAGCCAAGTGTGGCCGGGCCCAAACGTCCTCAGGACCGCGTGCCGCTGCCATCCGTCTGGGGCAGTTTCAAGGGCGCCTTCTCCGTCGAGGACAAGGACGGCAACGATGATGTCGCGCGCTTTGATTACGAGGGTGGAACTACCGAGCCCATCGAAAAGGGCGGATCCGCCACCGCCGTGATGGCGCCGCCGACTGCGAAGGTCCGCAACGGATCGGTCGTCATCGCGGCGATCACCAGCTGCACGAACACCTCGAATCCGTCGGTGATGGTCGCCGCCGGCCTGCTGGCGAAGAATGCCGTGGAACGGGGATTGAAAGTCGCGCCAAGCGTGAAGACCAGCCTGGCGCCCGGCTCGCGGGTGGTGACCGACTACTTAAAGGATGCGGGGTTAATGCCCTTCCTCGAAGAGCTCGGCTTCTACCTGGTCGGGTACGGCTGCACCACCTGTATTGGCAACAGCGGCCCGCTGGCCAGCCCGGAGGTCGAGGCGACGGTCGAGGAAGAGAAGCTCAACGTGGTCGCGGTCCTGAGCGGCAATCGCAACTTCGAGGGCCGGATCCATCCGCTGGTTCGTGCGAGTTACCTTGCCTCTCCTCCACTGGTCGTCGCCTATGCGCTCGCCGGCGACATTCGGCGCGACCTGGCCAGCGATCCCGTCGGCAAGGACAAGGACGGCAAAGACGTGTACCTCAAGGAGCTCTGGCCGTCCGGCGATGACGTGAACAAGGCGATCCAGAAGTCCCTCAAGGTGGACATGTTCAAGCGCGAGTACGCGCGCATCTTCGACGGCGATGAGAACTGGCAGCGCATGTCGGCGCCGACCGGCCCGAGCTATGAATGGGATCCGAAGTCGACCTACGTCCGCGAGCCGCCGTTCTTCGAAGACATCAAGCCTGAGCCGGCAGCGCTGACCGACATCGAAGGCGCCAGGGCGCTCGTTGTCCTCGGTGACTCGGTCACGACCGACCATATCTCGCCTGCCGGCAGCATTCCGCCAGACAGCCCGGCCGGGCGTTACCTGATCGAGCACGGCGTCGAGCGGCCGGATTTCAACAGCTACGGCGCACGGCGCGGCAACCATGAGGTCATGATGCGCGGCACCTTCGCCAACATCCGGCTTCGCAACCAGCTCAGCAAGCGCGAGGGCTACTGGACCGTCCACCTTCCAGACAAGCAGGAGATGACGATCTTCGACGCATCCGAACGCTATCGGCAGGAGGGTGTGCCGAGCGTCGTGCTGGCGGGCAAAGAGTACGGCTCGGGAAGCTCGCGCGACTGGGCGGCGAAGGGGCCGCTCCTGCTCGGCGTGCGGGCGGTCATCGCCGAGAGCTTCGAGCGGATCCACCGCAGCAACCTGGTCGGGATGGGCGTGCTCCCGTTGCAACTGGCAGACGGCGCGACGCTCGAGAGCCTCGGATTGGACGGCAGCGAGCGCTTTACCATTCGCGGGCTCGCATCGGGGCTCAAACCCGGCCAGCAGATCGAGGTCGAGGCCGCCGGTGACGATGGCAAGGCGCGCCGCTTCAAGGCCATCTGCCGGCTCGACAACCAGACGGATGTCGAATACCTGCGTCACGGCGGCGTCCTGCCCATGGTGCTACGGCAGTTGATGGCGCATGGCGCCTAGCGCCTAGCGCTAGCGCTTAGCGCCCGGCGACGGCGAGCTGCGACAGCATGTGGACGTCGGTAAAGGGCAGCGACGTTTCACTCTTGCTGCTGAGGCTGTAGGCGAAGACTTTCCCCGAGCTTTGCGACGGCCCGCCCAGGCATTCACTGCTACAGGGCTGCTCCTCGAGGGCCCAGAGGCTGTCGGTGGTGACGAAGATCGGATGCGAGCGGGCTGCGCTCGCGGTGGCGATCGTCTGCTGGTTATCGAGCCGGAGCAGCTTGACGTGGGGGACGAACTGGGCGTCGATCTCGGTGTAGGCGATGTACCGGTCGTCGGGCGACACCGCGGGGTCATACCAATGCAGTGCGGTTGCCAGCGTGCCGACACTCGTCGCGCCCGCGTCCCAGGTCCGGATGCCGATCGCGTCGCGGTAGTAAAGGCGATCGCTGTGCCGCGCCCAGGTCGCCATCGTTGCATTGCTGCTGATGCCGGCCGGCGGCACGAACGCGACCGTGTTGTCCGCCGTCCGCAGGACGAGGAACTGTCCGGTCTCCGGCGCTTGTCCCTGGTTGCCGACAAAGGTATCGACCATCAGGAGGTACTTGTCATCGGGCGCGTATTCCAGCAAGAGCTCATCGTCGCGGCTCGTACCCCGGCCGGCGATGGGATTGAGAGCGAGCACGAATTCCTGGCCGCCGCGCCGCACGTGTAATGACGGCTTTCCAGTCTGATCGTGGAGCAGGTAGGCAAGCATCGTTCCATCGTGGCTGTAGGCAAAGGCGGGAATGTAGCCGGCGGCCGTGACGTCGGTCGTCGTCGCATGAGTGCTCAAATCGAGGCCGACAACTTTGCTCGCCTGCTGGTTGGTCGCATCGTTGTAGGCGATCTTCTGCGCGGCGATGAAGCGCGCATCCGGGGGCACGCCGGCAGGCAGCGACACGAGCTGCTGGGGCGCGCTGCTGGCGGAGTCGAATAGATAGATCTGGCTGCCGTTCGTGGTGGTTGAGACGAAGAGCACCCGATAGCCGCTGGCAGCTGACGCGGAGGCGCTTGCGGTCGGGGTTGGCGTCGGCGTCCCAGCAGAAGGGCTTCCGCTGCATGCGGAAAGGATCAACAGGGGAAGAATCGCGGCTCGGGATCGCACGATCCCGCTGAGCGGAGTCAAATCAGGCGCGATTGTAACGCGCTTATGATCCGCACGTGCGAGGGTTGGCCGGCAAACGAGTCGTGATCACCGGAGGTGCAAGCGGGATCGGTGCCGCAACCGCGTACCGCTTCCTGTTGGAGGGTTCGCGCGTTGTCGTGATCGATCGGGATGAGGCTGCGTGCCGGCGCCTCCTCGACGAGCATCCGGTCCTTGCCGGCGTCATCGCTGCGGACGTCGCCGACCATCAAGCTGTCGTGCAGGCTTTTCATCAAATCGATCGCGACCTCGGCGGACTGGACATCCTGATCAATAACGCCGGCATCAGCCTGCGGCGAAAATTCCTGGACATCGCCCCTGGCGACTGGTCGCAGGTCCTGGATGTCAATCTTGGCGGCGTTTTCAATGTCGCCCAGCACGCCGCCCACCGGATGGTGCGGGCGGGCGGGGGCGTGATCATCAACATGGGCTCGACCAACGGCATGGTGGGCCATCCGTTCTATGCCGACTACAACGCCTCCAAGGCCGGTGTCATCGAGCTGACCCGAACGATGGCCCTCGAGCTCGCCCCCCACGTTCGTGTCATCGCGGTCTGCCCCGGATACGTCCTCACGCCGATGCAAGAGGCGGAGTACACCGCGGAGATGCTCGAGGCGGTCAATCGAAAGATTCCGATGGGCCGCCACGCGCAACCAGAGGAAATCGCCGCGTTGTTCGCCTTCCTCGCCTCCGACGAAGCGCCCTATATCACGGGCCAGGCGATCGTGATCGACGGCGGCGAAACGGCTGGCGGACTCGCCAGCCGTTAAGCGCACCGATCTCTCGTTTAACGCGTCGTCGAGGCGGCGACCTCCTTCAGCTGCGCAATCCGGATATGGTTCCCGAACGGATCGCGTAGACCGAAATCGGTCCCGTATTGCTGCTCGGACAGCTCCTGGCTGAACTCGACGCCTTTCCTTTTCAGCTCGTCATACGCTTTGCGCGCGTCCTTGGTCGTGAAGAAGAGATGCCCGCCGGATCGTCCCTTGGTGACGAGGTCGCGAATTTGCTCGACAGTCTTCGGGTCGACATTCGGCGGCGCCGGCTTCTCGAGCAGAATCTGACGGTCCGGTTGTCCCGGAACGTTCACCGTCAGGAATCGCATGAAGCCAAAGTCCTGATCCACGTTCTTCTCCAGGCCGAGGGTGTTGACGTAGAAGTCGAGCGCCTTGTCCTGGTCGAGAACATAGATCTGCGAGATATGGAGCGAGTCGATCATCTTGCTGTTCCTCCTTCGGAATTAGTTGATGTCACCACCCTATCCAGCTTTTCGCTTGGCGACTTCTCCGAAACTGCTCGGTCTGGTCCAGGCCATGGCGAAGCAGGTGGGGACGGGCGGAAGTTGACCGTGAGCCCGGTACTCGGTCGGCGTTTCGCCGACGATTTCGCGAAAGGTCCGGGTAAACGTGCCCAGGCTGGTGAATCCGACATCGAAGCACACGTCCGTCACCGCCCGGTTGCTGCGCCGCAGTAGGAACATGGCGCGTTCGATCCGTCGGCGCTGCAGGTAGCGGTGCGGCGTCTCGCCGAACGTCTCCTTGAACGTACGGATGAAATGCGCCTCGGAGGTATAAGACAGGGCAGCCAGCTTGGCGATGTCCAAGGGCTCGGCATAGGACACGTCCATGGCGTCGCGGGCGCGGAGCATCCGCCGATTCCATTCTTCGCTCGCGTCGCTCATCCGCCTGCTACGTCTCGCATACCGCAAGCCGCTCGCAGATGCTACGCATCAGGGGTTGGCGTACTCGAGCTGGACGTTGCTAAAGAGATCCCAGTGTGCGACCACAAGCGCTGGGCCTTGACCTATTGCCACCGCAGCGACTCTAATGCACGGCGCGGCCGCGGCCCACTGATGCAGGACAGGTGCGGAGGCCTCGACCGGATTGCCTATTTCGGGGATGCGCCCCCCGGTGCTATGGTCAACGCCCAGGAGGTGGTTGGAATGCAAGCACGAGCGGGCGCAGCGCTTCCGGCGCAGGACATTGAGCGGGCGAAGGCATGGTACGCAGACAAGTTAGGGTTGAAGCCAACCAGATTCGATGCGACCGGTGGCGCCCTTTACGAACTATCAGGAGGCACCGGCTTTCTGCTCTTTCCGAGCAGTGGCAAGCCGTCAGGGACGCATACCCAGATGGCGCTCGAGCTCCAGGACTTCGATCAGACGCTACGTGACCTCCGGGCGCGCGGCGTGAAGTTCGAAGAGTACGACTTTCCCGGGCTGAAAACCGTGGACGGCGTTGCGGAGCTCGGCGATGTGAAGGCCGCCTGGTTCAAAGACTCCGAGGGAAACGTGATCGGGATCGGGACGCCGGTCCCCGTTACCGCGGCTCGCTGACGCCGAGCGACGGAAGTGATAACGGCCGCCGATGAGGCGGCCGTTATCGTCGAATAGCGGTCGCCTCTACGCACGGTGCCAGCAACGAGTCGGATTCAAAAACTACCAGTACCGCCATGTGGCAGCGGGCGTCACCCCAAACATCTCGTTCCAGAGGACATCGTTGCCGGTCAGTGCCGAGCGATTGAAGGCGTGGAGGAAGCTCGACACTCCAATTCGTTTCACGGCCCGCGTCCCGATCAGGCCAACCGTGTTGAGCCGGTCGGAGGCATCACGGTCGCGCAAATCCAGACCGACCAGATGTCCGTAGGTGGCGACGTCGGCGCTGCTGAAGTAAACCCGTTCGAGCGTGGCGTAGGAATAGACGCCGGTGTACCACGTGTGCCGAGGCGCCACGACGTCCCATGGATCGAGAACACCGACGAGGTATGGGTAGGTCGCCAGCGATCCGCCGAACACATCGGAGACATTCGCGGTGTGTCCGCCATCGGATGCTGAGAAGAAGGCGATGATGACGTGGCCGCCCGACATAAGGACCTGGCCCGCCGTCTGATCGACAGCCGCATTCTGCGAGGCGCTCTCGGCGTCGACGCCGTAGTAGACCTGATATTGGGTCGTGTCGTCGACGTCGTAGAGCGCGGTGCTGCCCATGTGCGTCAGCGCGTAGCAACGGGCCGCCACGATCTGCGCCTTGATTGCCTCCAGCGGCCAGCTCGAGGGGACCTCGCCTAACCCTCGCAGATAATCCTCGATCGGCAGCACATTAATGATGTAGAGAAGACCGCCGCTCGGCTGAGCAACGATCGAGCCGCGATAGGCGTGATAGCGACCGGATGGTCCGTAGACCGTGAGCCGCGTAGCGCCTGAGGTCGGCACAACCTTCTCGACCCCCCCGGCGAGCGCGAGCGATACCACTTGGCCGGGAGCCAGATTGCGAACCTGACCGCCCGCGACGAGCTGGGCCGGACCGCTCGACACGACCCTGTAGGTGGCTGCGCCCCAGAGCACGCCGACGTGAATCGGAGTCTGCGCTGTGTCGAGCGTCGACCAGCTGGTGCCGGTATAGAAGTGTTGATCGATGAAGCGGTAATTCAGCCCGGCGAGGGCCATGCCTTTCGCGCCCCATTGGCCGAGCCCCACGCCGTGGCCCCAACCGTGTCCGCAGAAGCGGACCGATCCGCGCGGTGCTGCCGGCGGACACGTGGCTGCGTAGGCGGTGCCGCCGCCCTTTAGCGCGGCTAGAGCAGCCTCGGTCTCATATTGATCGAGCTTCGCCTGTAGGGCCCGCGCTTGACCCTGTAATCCGGTGAGACGGATCAGGGTTTGTCGTCGCTGATAGTCGATCAGGCTGTCGTAGTTAGCGACCTGCGCCACCTGCGCCGCCGCCGCGTTGGCTCGGGATTGCAACGCCGCGAGCACCGGCGCCAGCTCGGCCTGCGCCTCGGCCAGCAAGCGTCGTTGCCCCTCGATCGCGTCACGCTCGGCTTTGAGCTTGTGTGCGACCTGGAGTTCGGCCATCGAAATTTGCTGGAGGTAGATGGCGCGATTGAGCAGGTCGTCGAAATTTCTGGCAGAAAAGACGAATTCGATCCAGCGAACGCCGCCGAGCGCATAGAGCCGCCGAATGTCTTGAAGGAAGGCCTGCAGATGCTGCTCGTAATTAGCCTGTGCGGTCGACACGCGAAGCTGCGCGAGATTGATCTGGTCTTGGAGCGCCTGGGCCTCGGCCGCCACCGGCGCGAGATCCGCATCACTTTGCGCCAGCTGGGCCTGAAGCCCAATCAGCGTCTGGCGGACCTGGCCTTGCTGGCCCTGGAGCGCCGCCAACTGTTGTTGGAGGCGGGATTGTTCCTGTTGAAGCTGCGCCAGCCGGTCCGCGAGCGTGCCTGGATCATCCGCGTGGGCCGGCACGGCGGACAAGAAGAGCAGCAGGGCCACGAGGGCCGCTGCCGGGCGGACTATTCCGGCGGCGCTCCCGCCGAGCCAGGCATGCCGGGCTCGCGCCGTGGATTGAAGGTGGTCACTCCACCGAACGGCGGCGTTACGCCCTTCGGCTTCTTTTCCTTCTTTTTCTTCTTGGCCTCTCGGTTTCCGCGATCGCGTGACTTCGCCATGGTTCCTGCCTCCCTGACTTAGTCCGGCGAGCCGCTATTGTAGCCGCGATAGCGCACGGTGTCTAGCCGATCGCTACTGACGGTGACCTGAGGCAGCGAGTTCACCGAGGCAGGCCAGCACGGATTCGCCCAGGGCCGTGAGATCGTAGCCACCCTCGAGGGCCCAAACGGTTCGGCCATCGGAGTGGGTGCTGGCCCAGTCGCAGATCAATCGAGCCAGTTCCCGATAGCCTTCGGTCGTCACCTCGAGGCCGGCGAGAGGATCGGCTCGATGGGCATCGAAGCCGGCCGACACCAGCACCAGCTCCGGACGAAACGCTTCGACGGCGGGTCCGATTTTCTTTTCCCAGGCTCCGAGAAAGGCGCGGTCGCCCGACCCGGCTGGCAGCGGCACGTTCACCACGTTGCCGTCGATGCCATGCTCGCCACTGGCACCGGTACCGGGATAGAAGGGGTATTGATGGGTCGAGGCGTAGAAGACCTCCGGATCGCTCTGAAAACTGTGCTGCGTGCCGTTGCCATGGTGGACGTCGAAGTCGAGGACGGCGATGCGACGGAGGCCGTGGTCGCGCGCGGCGAGGATTCCGATGCCGACGTTGTTCAGCAGGCAGAATCCCATCGCCCGCGCATGTTCGGCGTGATGCCCCGGCGGACGGACGACCGCCAACGCGTGCGACGCCTTCTTCGATACCACCCGATTGACGCCCTCGACGACGGCGCCGGCCGCCTTCCGCGCCGCCACCATCGAGGTTGGGGTTATGTAGGTATCGGGGTCGAGGTAGCCGCCACCCGATGCCGCGGCCTGATCCAGCATCGCGACATACCTCGGGTCATGGACGCGCTCGATCAGCGCCTCGGGTGCAATCGGTGCCGGTTCGCTTTGCAACCCGAGGTCCGAGGATGCAATCGCGTCGAGGATGGCGGTCACCCGCTGTGGTCGTTCCGGATGGCCGGCCGATTGGTGGCCGGGGTGCTCAGGATCGGTGAGGAGCGCGATCAGGCTGGCGCCGTTGCGGGCTGCGAGCGAAGCGCGTTGATCGCATCGCGAAGCCGCAGCGCCGAATCATGGGCGGCGCTGGCGTAATCGCTTCCTGTCGAGGCAAACAGGATCGCTCTGGACACGGGAATGATGGCACCGCGGCCGTCTGCACGGAGCGCGGCTGCGACCGCCGCACGCAGGTCGCCGCCCTGGGCGCCGATGCCGGGGACCAGCAGGAGCCGATCGCCCGCGATCTGTCGCACGTCACGAAGCTCCGCCGGCGCAGTGGCGCCAACGACGAAGCCGACGTTACCGTGGTGGTCCCAGCGGACGCCGGCACGCGCGACGTGCCGATACAGCGCCTCACCGTTGCTGCGAAGGTGTTGAAATTCCGCCGCGCCCGGATTCGACGTGCGGCAGACGATGAAGACTTCTCTGTCCTTATGGGCGAGGAAGGGCGCGACCGAGTCGTATCCCAAAAATGGATGCACGGTCACGGCATCGGCGTTCCAGGCTTCGAAGAGCGCGTGGGCATATGCCTGGGCCGTGCTCCCGACGTCGCTGCGCTTGGCATCGAGGATCACCGGCCGGTCGGCAGGGAGTGCCTGGAGGGATTGCTCGAGCAACCAACCGGCCTCTCTCCCCCACCGCTCGTAAAAAGCCACGTTCAGCTTGTAGGAGGCGACTGCATCGCCGACCGCATCAACGACCGTGTGGATGAATCGGGCGATGCCTTCGGGGCTGCGTTCGATCGCCGGCGGCAGCAGATCCGGCTCGGGATCCAGGCCGAGACAGAGCAGCGAGCCGGTGGCATCTTCACTGGCTCTCAGCTTGGTTTTGAAGGTCACGCCGCTATCAAGTTTAGGCCGGAAAAGCTGGGTAGAATTCGAACGTGCCCCAGTCGATGCAGGTCACCCTGCCGGAAATGGGTGAATCGGTGACCGAGGGGACCGTTGCGAAGTGGCTGAAACAGCCCGGCGACTCGGTGCGCGAGGGCGAGGCGCTGGTCGAAGTCACGACCGACAAAGTCGACGCCGAGGTCCCGGCTCCTGCGAGTGGCCGCCTGGTGAAGATCCTCGCCAACGCCGGCCAGACGATTACCGTCGGCGCTGCCCTGGCTGAAATCGAGGTGGGGGCCGATGGCGGTGCCGCAGCCCCCAGCAAAGCGGAAGAAACGCCAGCACCAGCGGCAGCCTCACCGAAGCCCGTGCCTGCGGCCAAACCGGCAGAGGCACCGGCACCCAACGGCGGTGTCGATGTCAGCGAAGGAGCCGAGCTGCTGGCGCGCGCCCGCGGAATCGATCTCAAGACGATCAAGGGCAGCGGTCCCAGTGGCGCGATTCGCCGTCGGGACGTGATGCAAGCGGTCGAGCAGCGTGAGGCTCCCACCCCGGCCGCGGCTCCCGAAGCATCAGGCGTGACGGAAAAGCAACCGAAAAAGGAACCCGCACCGGTGCCAGCGCAATCCCCGACCGGGGCGATTCCCCTTCGCGGTCCGGCGGCCGCGCTGGTCAAGTACATGGAAGAGAGTCGGGAGGTTCCGACCGCAACAAGTTTCCGTACCTTGCGGGTCGATGTCCTCGACCAGCGACGGCGACAGCTCAACCAGGGAATCCAGAACGCGGGGCGTCCGGAAAAGATCTCGTTCACCCATGTGGTCGCCTTCGCCATCACGCGGGCCGTAAAGGATGTTCCCTCGATGGCCGTGACCTTCGACCGCATCGATGGGACGCCAACTCGAGTTGCCCGGGGTGTCCACCTCGGGCTCGCCGTCGACGTGCAGCGCCAGGATGGCAGCCGGATGTTGCTGGTGCCGGTGATTCGCGACGCCGATCGGTTGGAGTTCGCCGCGTTTCGCGATCAATACGAAACGCTGGTGGCGAAGGCCCGCACCGGCAGGCTGGTCGCCGATGAGCTGGCGGGCGCGACCATCGTCCTGACCAACCCCGGCGGCATCGGAACCGTTGCCTCGGTCCCTCGGCTGATGAAGGGCCAGGCGAGCATCATCGCCACCGGCGCGATCGGCTATCCCCCCGAGTTCTCCTCGATCGCGGAGAGCGGTCTGCGCCAGCTTGGCGTTTCCAAAGTCATGACGATGACCAGCACCTACGACCACCGCGTGATCCAGGGTGCGGAGTCTGGAGAGTTCTTACGGCGCGTCGATGAGTTGCTTTCCGGCGCCGATGGCTTTTACGAATCGATTTTCGAATCGATGCACCTGGCCTTGCCATCCGGCCTGGTTCAAGCGCCCGCGGTCGAGGCCGCCATTACCGCGCCGACGACGGCTGATGCCGAGATGCTTCGCGCGGTGGCAGCCGGGATGGCGCTGGTTGCCGCCTACCGCAGCCACGGCCATCTCGCGGCACGGCTGGATCCGCTGGGAAGCGCGCCTACCGGTGATCCCTCGCTCGATCCCGTTAATCACGGACTGACGCCGCAGTTGATGGAGGCGGTCCCTGCCGCCGTGCTGCGGGTGCGCGTGCCTGGCGAAAACCTGGCCGATGTGCTGACGCACTTGCGCGAAACCTACTGCTCGACGATCGCCTACGAGATCGAACACATCTCGAGCCACGAGCAGCGCAATTGGCTGCGGGAGCGGATCGAGTCCGGTCGTTACCGACAGCCGCTCAGCCCCGAGCGAAAGCTCCAGCTGCTGGGGCGGCTGACCAAGGTCGAGGCCATGGATCGCTATCTTCGGCGGACCTTCCTCGGCCAGAAGACGTTTTCGATCGAGGGTCTCGATTCGATGATCGTCATGCTCGAGGAAACGCTGCAATTGCTCGCCGACAACGGCACCCGGCACGTCGTCATGGGAATGGCGCATCGCGGCCGCCTCAGTGTGATCGCGCACGTCGTCAACCGAACCTACGAATCATTGCTGGTCGAGTTCGAACAGAGCAAGGCGCGGCTGGAGGCGGGCGATGTCACCGGCGACGTCAAATACCATGCCGAGGCCGAGGGGACGTATGTCACGCCCAATGGCAAGCAGGTATCGGTCACCCTGCTCGCCAATCCCAGCCATCTGGAAGCGGTCGATCCGGTCGTCGAGGGTTGGACCCGCGCCGAGCAGACCCGCCGCAAGGGGCCGCAGCCCCACTTCGATTGGACCGGGACCGTGCCCATCCTCATCCATGGCGACGCGGCGTTTCCTGCCCAGGGCGTGGTGGCCGAGGTCTTGAACCTGCAGAAGCTCGAGGGATATACGACCGGCGGCACGCTGCATGTCATCGCGAACAACCAGCTTGGCTTTACCACCGACCCGGAAGAAGGCCGGTCCACGCGCTATGCATCGGATGTCGCCAAGGGGTTCGACCTGCCGATCATTCACGTCAATGCCGACGACATCACCGCCTGCGTCAGCGCCGTCCGGCTGGCGACAGCGTTCCGCCAGAAGTTCGGACGCGACGTCGTCATCGACCTGATCGGATACCGCCGTGTCGGCCACAACGAAACCGATGAGCCCGCCTACACCCAGCCGCTGATGTACGAGGCGATTCACGAGCATCCGAGCGTGCGCGAGATCTTCGCCGCCCAGCTGATCGAAGAGGGCTTGCTAAGTGCGGAGGATGCGAAGGCGCGAACCGAGACGGCCGAGGCTCGCCTGGCGAAGGCGCACCAGAACGTGAAGGAAAGCGCCGCCCATGCGCCCGAAGTGAGCCGGCCGCCGATGGACGCGACGCCGGAAACCGATATCAAGACGACCGTGTCTGCGGAAACGCTCGAGTCGTTGAACCGGCAGCTGTTGAGCGTCCCGCCAGGCTTCACCGTCCATCCGAAGCTGGTTCGCCAGATGGATCGCCGAAAGACGCCGCTCGCGGAGCGAGAGATCGACTGGGCACAGGCCGAGGAGCTCGCCTTTGCGTCGCTCGTC
>DAIPYJ010000039.1:18340-24621 GCA_036782775.1 Candidatus Dormiibacterota bacterium
GCGGCATTCCGGTGCGCCTGACGGGCCAGGACACCGAGCGCGGCACGTTCAGCCAGCGGCACCTCGTCTTCCACGATGCGCAGACGGGAAAAACCTGGGTGCCGATCCAGCATCTGGTGGGGGCGACCGCCACCTTCGAGCTCCACAACAGCCCGCTTTCTGAATATGGGGCCCTCGGCTTCGAATATGGCTACAGCTCCGATGCCCCCGAGGCGCTGGTGTGCTGGGAAGCCCAGTTCGGCGACTTCACCAACGGCGCGCAGATCATCGTTGACCAGTTCATCGTCTCCGGGCTTGCCAAGTGGGGACAGACTTCGCGCTTGACGCTCCTTCTCCCCCATGCCTACGAAGGCGCAGGGCCAGAGCACTCGAGCGCGCGACTCGAACGATTCCTTCAGCTCGCTGCCGAAGGCAACCTGCGCGTGTTTTATCCAACCACGCCGGCGAACTACTTCCATGCGCTGCGCCGGCAGGCGTTGCATACGCGTCCGCGACCGCTCGTCATCATGACTCCCAAGAGCCTGCTCCGTCTCAAGGCGTCCTTCTCGCGGCTCGAGGACCTGACGACGAATGGTTTCCATCGGCTGATCGATGATCGCGCTGCGCAGGATCACCGCGATGAGATTCGCCGCCTCATTCTCTGCACCGGGAAGGTCTATTACGACCTGACCGAGAGTCCCTTGCGGGCAGAGGCGCGCGATCTCGCCCTCATCCGGATGGAGCTCCTCGAGCCGTTTCGCACCGATGACGTGTTAAGCGTGATCGCCAAGTATCCGAAGGCGCAGACGCTGACCTGGGTGCAGGAAGAGCCGATGAACATGGGTGCCTACTGGCACGTCAAACGCCGACTGGAGCCCAGGCTGCCCAAGCACCTCGAACTCCGCTACGTTGGGCGGCCGGAGCGCGCGTCGCCCAGCGAGGGATATGCGATCGCGCACGCTGCGCAAGAAGAACGCATCATCGACGCGGCCTTCGCAGAGCCAAAGACGGACTCGTCGAAGCCCACCTGATCCGGATAGAATCGCTGGCGATGCCGCTGCAGCTCGACTGGATGAACCTCTTCGGGGGATTGACCTCGAATCAGGTGCTATCCGTCATCATTGTCGCCATCATCTTTACGGCTGCAGCCGGGCTGACCCTGCTCGGGCTGATCGCCTTTGGGGTCCGTGGCGGCTTGATGGCGCCGGCCTTCACGAGCCGCGTCCCGGCGGCCACCGACCTCGAGCTGGGTGCCTTCCTGATCGCGGCGGCTTTCGGCATGATCTCCATCCTTCTAATGGTGTTCCTGGGGTTGGCCGAAAACGCGCTGGACAACCCGCTGTTCCTGCCCATGTCCGTCATCCCGATCCTCATCGGGGGCGTCTTCCTGATCGCCGGCGCCGGGCTGGCGTTCCGAACGGTGCGCCGGCGGCGCGTCGCCAGGCAAAGCTAGCCCCGAAACCGTCTGCCGCCCTCAGCCGTTTACCGCCAAACGGATGTGGCTCAAACTTGACAAGCGACACTACGACTTCGTAGTCTAGTGATATCGCAAGTATCACATAAAAGGGAAGGCCAAAAAATGAACGCCCAGGACGGCCGCGCGATGTACGAACTCCAACTCGAACTGCACAATCGAGCCACCGGCCGTCGCCCCCTGATCACCGCCGATGACCTTCTCGAGGTTCACGAGCTGCTGGCTGAGCACGACGGCGACCTGAAGAGCCTGTTTCCGCCGGCCGCCTGACTCAGGTGTGGAGCCTGGGCCGGTAGATCAGCTCCTGAATGTTGCGATCGAGTGTCTGACTCTCGATGAGCTCGAGGTCGAAGTCGGCCGCATCCTTGAAGATCGGGGCCGTTCCCGTCTGACCAGTGATCACCGGAAACACCGTTACCTGCACGCGATCGACCAGGCCAGCGGCCATTAGCGTCCGGTTCAGGGACAGGCTGCCGTGGGAGCGCAAGGGCACATCGGACTCACGCTTGAGCCGCGTGACGATGTCGATGGCGTCACCCCGCACGACGGTGGCATGCGGCCAGTCGAGAGGCTCCGTCAGGGTCGTCGATACTACCGTTGCTGGCATGCTCCTCATCCGACTGACCCATGGGTCCCCTACGGTCGGGTCCTCACTGATCGAACCAAGCAGCCGCACGTATTGCCGATAAGTATTGGCTCCGAAGACCATCCGTTGCTGGGTGGCGTAGATGTCCAGGCGGTGCTCGAGCAACTCGGGGCCCTGCTTACCCCAGTAGCCGCCCCAGTTGCCGCCAGTGACGGAGCCGAAACCATCAAGGGTTGAAAAGACATCGAAGGTGTAGGTCGCGGTCATGATGGTCTGCCCACTGGAGCCGGGACCGCCGTGGCACTCGCGTAGTCCGGGCGACGACTAAGAGGTCGGTACGTCTGAATCGTTACGCCCGCCGAGGTCGTCCGCGAGCTGACGAGATGAAGGGCGGTGTCTGGACCGGAATCTGGGAACAGCCGCGTGCCCTGGCCGACGATGAGTGGATAGATGAGCAGGTCGAGCTGGTCGACCAGGTCACTGGCGAGCAGCCACCGGAGGAGCGCGCCGCTACCGGGAACCAGCAGATCGCCGTCTTGCTTCGCTTTCAGATCGCGGACGGCTGCCCCAATG
Organism: Candidatus Dormiibacterota bacterium; assembly: GCA_036782775.1. GTDB lineage: Bacteria > Chloroflexota > Dormibacteria > CF-121 > CF-121 > CF-13. The sequence continues at coordinate 20,953 of DAIPYJ010000039.1, forward strand.
TCCCGTCTCAGGACATGCGTATCGCTCCATAGGGGACCCGTGAGGCTGTTCGAGACGACGTACTTGGGCCGGCTGTTGAGCGCCGAGCCAATCTTGCTCTGAACCATATCCGGAATCGTTCCCCAAGAAGCGGCGAAGATCTCATAGGTACGCCGACCGAAGAGGAACGCGGCAGCGCGGCCGTAGACCTCTTCGAGATAGTCGTTGATCTCCGCGTCGACAAGTGGTAGTGCCCATCCGCCACGCTGGAAGCCGCCGCGGCGATCCTCGTCGGGCCCTCCCAGCCCCTGCATCACGCCGTCGACCGAGACGTTGGTCGTCGCTGTCAATCTCATCGGCTAATATTACAACCAGATGGTTGTAGCTCGTAGCCGGACTCGAGAGGAGCGCGCCGATCGCGTCTTTCATGCGCTCGCCGACCGCACGCGGCGAGACGTCCTTCGCCGGGCGATGAACGGGACGCTGTCGGTGTCAGCATTGGCCCGGCTATATCCGATGAGCACGACTGCGGTACAGAAGCACGTGGCGGTCCTGGAGGACGCCGGATTGGTTCGCCTAACGCGGCGCGGCCGGCAACAACTCGTCAAGACCGACATCGATAACATCGCCAGGGCGCAACTGCTGCTCGCCGAGTTCGAGCGGCTCTGGCGTAGTCGAGTCGACCGCATGGGCGACCTTCTCGCTGATCCAGCTGGAGGAGATAAGTCATGACGGTGATCGCTGTCGACCGCGATCCGGTTGCGCTAACCGTCACCATCGTGGCGGAGTTCTCCACCACGGCCGAGCGCGTCTGGCAAGTCTGGGCCGACCCCCGCCAGTTGGAACGATGGTGGGGACCGCCGGGCTACCCCGCCACGGTCGTCGACCACGATCTGGCGGACGGCGGCCGGGTCAACTTCTACATGACCGGGCCGGACGGCGAGAAGCTCCACGGCTGGTGGCGTATCATCTCGGTCGATCAACCCCGCTCACTCCAGTTCGAGGAGGGGTGCGGGCCGCCGTACGAAACGCTACCTTCCAACGCGGTCCAGGTTCAGCTCAGCGAGGCGCCTGGCAAAACCACCATGACGATCACCATGCGATTCGCGTCGATCGCGGACATGGAGCAGCTGCTCGCGATGGGCAAAGACGATGGAACGAGGCGGGCGGTCGGCCAGATCGACGCCATCCTCGAACAGCGCGTTGGTCGGGGGGAGGGGACACTATTTGAACCGGCCTGCTGAGTCCGACATGAGCGTCCTGAGCCTGATTCGCAAGTTCACCCGCCAGTGAGGTCAGGGCGCCAGGGCGGTTGCGCTTGAGCGCAATCGGCTGCCCGAGTATCAAACTTCGACCCCATAAGCACTAAGCCGCGTCCGGCCCCTGATCTCAGCTTGGCAGAGCTGCTTGCCGGGCTGTCGCTCGTCACCGATCTCGCGGCACGCCACGCAAGCGAGCAAGCGCTCAAGGCAAGCATCCTCGCCACTCGCCTGGCCGAAAGCACCGGCCTCCGTGGGGAGGAAGCCAAGCACGCCTTCTACGCCACGCTTCTGCGCTTCGTCGGCTGCACGGCGCCGATGCCTGAGTACGCCGACGTAATGGGTGAGGTCGACAACGAGATGCGGCCTCGGGGCGACATGACGGACCTGACCAACCCGAGGGAGTCCTTTCCGTTTCTCCTCAGCCTCGGACAGAGCGTCTCCGCCTGGCGCCGCCCCGCTCTCTGGGCAGGGGTGCTGACGAAAGGGCGGACAGTCGCTGGACCGGGCATCCAGGCCGACTGCGAGGTGGCCATCCGGATGGCAGAGCGCTTCCACCTCAACCGGGCGGTCGCCGACGCCCTCTCGGCGCATTTCGAACGATGGGACGGGCACGGCCTGCCGCGCGGTCTTTCCGGGGAGGCGATCCCGCTTCCGGCGCGCGTCGCCGCGGTCGCTTTCGCTGCCGCCATGTTCCACGAGGCGGGCGGCAAGGAGGTCGCCGTCGAGGCGATGCGCCGTTGGTCGGGCCGGATCCTCGATCCCACGCTCGTCGACGGCTTCCTGGCCGCGTCGGGCGAATTGCTCCAAGCCGTCGAGACGCGGGACGCTTGGCAGGATGCGCTGAACTCCGAGCCGGCGCCTCGAGAGCTCGTCCCCGAGCATCGACTCGACGCCGTGCTGCAAGGGTTCGCGGACTTCGTGGACCTCAAATCCAGGTACTTCCATGGTCACTCGTCGGGCGTCGCCGCACTTGCCGCAGCGGCCGGCCGTACGCTGGGTTTAGCCGACAATGCTGCGCTGACCCTCCGGCGTGCCGGCCTCGTTCACGACATCGGTCGGGCCGCAGTCGGAACGACCACCTGGGACAGACCCGGCCCGCTAAGGACCGCCGAATGGGAGCAGGTTCGACTCCACGCCTACCACGGGGAACGCGTGCTGACGCGCTCCCAGGTCCTGGCGCCGCTGGCGCCAATCGCGGGGATGCATCACGAGCGTCTTGACGGATCCGGCTACCACCGAGGCGCGCCGGCGGCGATGCAGCCGAAGCTGGCGCGGGTCCTGGCAGTCGCCGACGTCTACCGCGCGCTGACCGAGGACCGCCCCCACCGCCAGGCCCTGGGTCCGGATGCGGCGGCTCGCGTCCTGGAGGCGCAGCCCGGGCTGGACAAGGAGGTGGTAAGCGCGGTGCTCGAGGCCGCCGGCCACCAGGCGCGTCGCCCCAAGGACGCGTGGCCGGCCGGCTTGAGCGACCGCGAGGTGGAGGTACTGCGGCTCCTCGCTCGGGGTCGTTCCGAGCCCCAGATCGCACAGGCGCTCTTCATCTCCCCAGCGACCGTCCACACGCACGTCACCCACATCTACCAGAAGACGGAGGTCACGACCCGCGCCGGCGCTGCCCTTTTCGCCATGGAGCACGGGCTCCTCGAAATCTGAAAAGAAATCATCTGATCAGTCGATAGGCAGCCCTCCAATGCCCCGCTAAGTTGGGGGCAGGAGGTGTTGCCAGACATGAGCAAGGGAACCGACTTCGTCAACCGCTGGATGGCGGCGGTCATCAGAGGCGACCTGGACGGGCTAGTGAGTATGTGCGAGCCCAATTCGGTCCACGCCAATCCGGACGGCACCTTCCGTGGCGCGGAGGCGATACGGGAGCTGTTCAAGCCGATGATCGCCTCCTTGTCTAATCTTGAGATCCAGATCAACAACGTGGTCGAGGCCGGCGACACCGTGGTCGTGGAATTCATCACCCGTGGCTTGAACGACAAACCCTTGATCACCCCGCAGGGCACAATCCCGGCCACGCAGAAGGCGATCTCACTCCCGGAGATCGCGATCTATGAGCTGCGAGGTGACAAGTTGGCGGGCAGCCGCGCGATATTCGATCGCCTGGGCCTGATGGCGCAGCTCGGCCTGCTGCCGGCTCCGGCACGGGCGTCGTGAGCGCTATCCGTGGCCAGGCAGGCGCACCGTCAGCTAACCAATCCGTCTTGTCACTTGCCCGCTTCGCCACGACTGCGGATTCCGCTTCCGGCTGACCCGCACAAAGTCGGGGCCGGGCTGGATTGGCGGCTCCGGCACTGACAGGACACTGGTCGGGGAGACAGGATTTGAACCTGCGGCCCCTTGAACCCCATTCAAGTGCGCTACCAGGCTGCGCCACTCCCCGACGCGGTGCCTATTCTACGGCTCTTCTCCGCGCCGTCTGAAC
>DAIPYJ010000040.1:0-24391 GCA_036782775.1 Candidatus Dormiibacterota bacterium
CCGCCGACGTTGATGACTTCTCCGGTGATATAGCCCGCCTCGTCCGATGCAAGAAAGGCAACCAGCGCCGCAACGTCGGCAGGCTGGCCCATCCGGCCCAACGGGATTTTCGCCACCTGCTGCTCGCGGATGTTCTCGGGAATGCCGCGCGTCATCTGCGTGTCGATGAATCCGGGGCAGATCGCATTCACCGTGACCTGATAGCGGGCGAGCTCTTTCGCCGCTGTCCGGCTCAGCCCGACCACGCCGGCTTTCGCCGCCGAGTAATTGGCCTGGCCGATGTTGCCCATCCAGCTCGCCGAGGCGATGTTCACGATGCGGCCGGAGCGAGCCTCTCGCATGCTCCGGCTCGCCGCGCGGGTCATGAAGAACACTCCCGAGAGATCGACCGCGAGCACCTGTTGCCACTGCTCGTCCGTCATCTTGTGCAGCATGGCGTCGCGATTGATCCCGGCGTTGTTGACGAGCACGTCCAACCGGCCAAACCGCTCATGTACCTGGGCGACCAAGCCATCGCAATCGCTGGAGCTGGAGACATCGAGCTTCCGGCCTACGGCGCCATGGCCGAGCGAGCTAGCGACCTGCGTGGCGTCTGATTCATTGACATCGGCGCAGATAACGGTGGCTTCCTGCTGAGCCAGCTTGCGTGCGATTCCCTCGCCGATGCCACGGCCGGCCCCCGTAACGATCGCAATCTTTCCGCTTAGCAAGTCTCCAGATAGTAACGCCCGCCATTGGTACGCGACCTGCTGTCATGACCGGCCACGTCCGCGCGACGGCGGCATAACAACTCGACACGTGACATCAACCCCGTAAGAAAACGCCGTTAGGTTGGGCGAAATGAAAGCGCAGGCGTTGCTCGCGGCGCTCATCATCGGCGGCACCTTCGCCGCCAGCTTCGTGCTGGGGCCGACGCCTTCGCCTAGCGGCGAAGTACTGGCTGAAAGCGTCAGCTTGCCATTCACCGGGCCCGCGGCCGCGGTCATGCGCGTCCGGCATGGCGTTGAGCTCGATGCCCTGGCGACGCCCGTTGACGTCTATGACCAATACGTCGCGCCGGCTGTGACGCCAACGCCGACCGCCGCACCCCGGCCGGCCACCGCGGCGCGCCCCAGCGCGCAGCGTCCATACAGTCCGCCGGCAGGGACGGTGACCATCAACGTGCCGATTTACCGTCAAATCTATGCGCTCGATTGCGAGACGGGTGCGCTGCAGATGGGTCTGGCGTATTACGGGCATTACTACTCGCAAAGCGCACTCTTCGCGGATGAGAACCCGGACCTGCGCGCCGCGGTCGTGGCGTCAAACGGCACGGTGCTCCAATGGGGCGACCCATACACGAACTTCGTCGGTAACGTCAACGGCAGCGAGCCGCGGCACACCGGATATGGCGTTTATTACCCCGTGATCTTGTCGATCGCCCGCTCGCACGGCCTGCCGAACGCCTATGGAGGCGAGGGCTTCTCGGCTTCGACGATTTACGCGGAGCTTACCGCGCACCATCCGGTCGAGGTCTGGATCGAGGCGCAATGGAGCCGGCCCTGGTTAGGCACCTGGACCGCCTGGGATGGCCGGCGAATTCGATATTCGAACGCCGAGCATGCCGTGACGCTGACCGGCGTCTCGCCGACGTCCGTGCGCGTCAATGACCCCGAGTTCGGTTCGCAATACTGGGTTAGTAAAGCCACCTTCGAAACCGTCTGGCGCGATTTCGACAACATGGCCGTCGTCTTTCGTTAGTCGGGCGCCAGGTAGCGAAGCACGAACCGTACCGGCGCCTGCCGGCTTTCGTGCAACAACGGAACTTCGTGCCGCGCTAGCAGCCCCAGTTGTCGAACCAGATAAAGCCAGCCGATCGAGGCCACGATGGCGAGCAGCAGCGTAACGGCCAGCAGCGAGCGGAGCCGAAGATGCACAGTCAGCAGGCCCAGCAGCAGGGCGTACGGCAGCGAGGCCAGCAGGCACCGCCCCGCATAGGCCCAGGGGATCGCCAAGGACGAACGGTCCGCCGCCCTCCATGCAACGAATGTCAGGACCAGAGTCAACACCGTCGTCAGCCCAACCGCCGCGACGGCGCCCCACAGCCCGTATCGCTGGATCAGCCAGAAGTCGGCGACCGCCGCGACCCCGACCTGGGCAATGCTGATCAGGGCGTTGAGCCAGGCCAGCTCCCGAACCCGCACCACCAGTCCCCACGGCGTGGCGAGCAACGCCGCGATGAAAAAGCCGAGCATCACCGGAGCGATCTGTGCCGCCGGGCGATAGGTGTAGAGCGCGAGCACCAGCGGGCCCAGCAGTCCGAGGCCAGCGATCAACAAGGGAAAGCCGACCAGGAAGATGCCTTTGTAGAAGGCGATCACCGCAGCCCGAATCCCCGCTGCCTCCCCCCGCGCGCCCTCCAGCGTCCCGACGACCCAGGCGCCGGTCAGCAGGCTTGGAATCAAGGCGACGAGACGCTGGGGCACGTTATAGCCGGTGTCGTAGTAGGCCACCATCGTCGACCCGGTGAAACGGACAAGAAAAAGACTCTCGAACTGGAGTCCCACGGCGTTGGCGATCAGCAGGCTCGGCAGCCAGCCGCTGGCATACATGAGCAGGCGTCGCCAGCCGATGCGTTCGCCCGGGATCCCCTCGGAGCGGCGGATCCGGCGCAGCAACACGGAAAGATAAAACGCGGCGAGCGTCGACTGGGCGACCGCTCCCGCCAGGAGCACGCTGCCGGCGTGGCCGCCGCGACGAATCAGCACATAGGCGAGCACGACTTGCAGGGCTGCCGCCACCGCCGTGGCGAAGGCCTGGCTGCGCATGTCGTAGATAGCGACCAGGGCAAAGGACAGGACGCCGGAGGCGATACTGGCCAGGAGCAGGATCGTTCCAAGCGCCAAGAGATCCCCGATCTGCGCGCGAAGCACCTGATCGATCCATGGCCGAAGGACGATCACAACGCCGCTCGTCACCACCCAGACGATGACCACCGCGATAGCACTCTTTCGCAGCAAGTCGCGCGCGGCCGACCGGTCGCCACGATTGAGCAGCTCGGGAAGGTAGCGCAGCAAGCTCTGGTCCTGGCCGAAGGTGGTCAGGAGCGCGATGTACACCAGGACGCTGACGACCAGCGTGTACCGGCCGTATTCGCTGGCCGGCAGTTGCCTCACCAGCATGTAGCCGAGCGCCGCATAGCCGATCGCGCTGACGCCTCGCCAGGCAACCGTCCAGCCAACCAGGGCGGCGGTCCGATCGGCCAGCCCGCGGACGACGGTATGAGACGAGGCTGGACCGGGCCGGGCTGAGGCCATTGCTCGCGGGATTATGGCATGCCGGCGCTACAATCCGCGCGGTGTTCGGCGACCTGCTCTGGTTGATCCGGCGGCCGCTGCCGGCACTCGCCAGCATCGAACGCAATCAGCCGCTGGCTGCTGGACTGATTGCGCTGGGGCTCTCGATTGCCCTGCCGGCAGCCGTATCCGAAGTCGCCGCCCTGGGTCCTTATCGCCCGGCGGCGCAGCTTGGTTCGCTCCCATCGCTGACGGCGCAGGGTGCTGACCTCTACGCGCGTTGGAGCTATGCGAATCGCTTCCTGCTGCCGGTCTATGGCGTGCTGATCAGCTTGCTGCTCTGGCTGATCGCGGTGGCCCTGATCCACGGGATTGCCCGAGCCCTCCAGGGCCGGGGAACATACCTGGGATTTTTGAAGCTCGCGGGCTATATCGCCTTGATCGGCATTCTCGCCTTGCCCTTCGAGCTGATCGCGGCCGGCGCCCGGCTAGGACAGAACGGGCTGGCCGAGCAATCGGCGGGCCAGCTGGCCAGCCTGGTGGCGTTGGGTGTGTTCCTCTGGCAGAACGTGTTATTGATTTACGCCGCGCGGGAACATTACGGAATCTCGACCGAACGCGCCGTTGCCGCCGTCATCGGACCGATCGGCGGCGTCGCGGTCCTGATCGTGGCGCTCGTGATCGTGGCGGCCGTGCTGTTCGCGCTTGGCCAGTCGGCATGAAGCGCTTCCCCGAGGGGTTTTTGTGGGGCACGGCGACGGCGGCCCATCAGGTCGAAGGAGGCAACCATCTCAATGACTGGTGGGCATGGGAGCAGGTCGCCGGGCACATCAAGAACGGCGACACCTCGGAGCGCGCCTGCGACCAGTATCGGCGTTTCGAGACCGACTTCGACCTGCTCCGATCACTGCATCAAAACGCGCACCGCCTCTCCCTCGAATGGAGCCGGATCGAACCGCGACCCGGCGAGTACTCAGCGGAGGCGATCGCCCATTACCGGCAGGTGCTGGAGGCGCTGCGCGCTCGTGGCATGGAGCCGCTGGTGACGATCCACCACTTCACCAATCCGACGTGGATCGCCGCCGCCGGAGGCTGGGAAGCGGCCGAGACCGCCGAACGATTCGCCGATTTCGCCACTCGCGTGGTCGATGAGTTCCACGAGCTGGCCCGCCACTGGATCACGATCAACGAGCCGACGGTGGTCGCCTACCAGGGTTACATCCGGGGCGACTGGCCGCCTGGCAAGCATTACGACATCGGCCGAGTTGCCCGGGTGCTGGTGACGCTGATGCGTGGCCACTGGCTGGCCTATGAACGCATCAAGTCACGACATGCCGAGCTGCAGCTTGGTCTCGCCCATCATTTGCGCGTCTTCGATCCGGCCCGACCCTGGATGCCGCTCGACCGCGGTGTTGCCGCCGCCTTCGAACGGCTCTTCAATCAGACGATTCTCAAGACGCTTTCGCGCGGCAGCCTGGTTTTTCCGTTGACTCGAGTTGGGCGCGCCCAGGGCCCCCGCCACAGCCAGGACTTTCTCGGCGTCAACTACTACACGCGCGAACTGATCAGGTTCAACCGCCACTACCGCAGCGAGCTCTTCGGGGAGCGCGTGCTGCCCCGACAAGCGCCTCTTTCTGACCTGAATTGGGAGATTTATCCGGAGGGCCTCTTTCGGATCCTACGATCGCTCAAGCGGCACGGGCTGCCGGTGCTGATCACGGAAAACGGCATCGCCGATCGCAACGACGCCTTGCGTCCGGAGTATCTGCTGACGCATCTGACTGCTCTCCATCGTGCCATCGAGTCGGGAGTTCCGGTCAGGGGCTATCTCCATTGGACCGCGCTCGACAACTTCGAATGGGCGGAAGGATACAGCGCAAAGTTCGGGCTGATCGCTTGCGATCCGAACACCCAGGAGCGGCGACTGCGACCGAGCGCGCGGCTTTACGCCGAGATCTGCCGGCGCAACGCGTTACCGGTCAGCGCCGAACTTCCGCCAGCGCCTCTTGCGGACGAGATGCCTGCCGGTCCGGCCGAGTTGCGCTAAGCCGGGCCGACGGAGCGACCGGAGCCCCGACGAGGAATCGTTGCTCCATCCGCGCGATGACCTCCCCACGAGCTTCCAGTTCGGCGCTGATCCGGTAGAGCCCGTCGGCGTGGAGCCGGACCGTGGCTTCGGCGATCACGGCGGCGGGATCGAGCTGATCGGGAATCATGATGATCGACTGTCCGGTGAAGCGACGCTTGGCAAACCAGGCGCGCAGCTCGCGCCACCAGGAGCTTTGATGGGCTCGCTCGCGCTGCAGCCTCCAGCGCAGCCGGGCGCGGCCATCTCGCATCGGGTCGTCGTTGACGCAGACGATTCGCAGGTGCTGCAATCGGCCCCGCGGGAGGCGCAGCAACATCCCATCGGTCCCCGAGCCGTTCTCGGGCAGATCGACGGTGAGATACAAGGGCGCGAACGCTTCGGCGATGGTGCGAAAGGCACGCTTGGGCCGGCGCGCGTGATCGAGCACCGCGGCACTGATTGCCGGAAAGCCGTCGACGAGCTGGCCGATGAGGACGCCGCCGCACGGCGCGAACTTCTCGCGTCTCCAGCGATCGATGGCAAAGCGGAGCAGATGCGCCTGGTATTCCTGGCTGGCTCGAATGCATCCGTCACGGCTTGGATGCGACGACGGCGAGCCGACGACGCTCAGAAACTCGGCCGGCTGAAAGCCCGCGTAGCGCCAGCTCTGATCGTCGTCCGCCACCGGCCAGCCGCGATTGAGATGGCGCCAGACTGGCGAGTTTGCATTCGGGAGCGCCTGGGCGCCGACCTCGCTGACGAAGCCTGGACTCACTTTGCCCAGGTCACGCCAGTGACCGTGCGACCAGCCGATTTCGCAATGCAGGTCCTGGTCGCCGCTGGACGCCATCACCGGGCGGGTCCCATCCAGCTCGCGCAGCAGACCAGCGGCTTCTTCGTCGACATCACGGTTCAGCTGCTCGGTGTGACGCTCGCCCAGCCAGGCGAGGGTGCGGTTCCAGGGGGGATCGTCGTGCACGGCATACACGATCACCGACGGATGGTTGAAGAGGAGATGGACCAGCTCCTCGGCCTGGGCCAGGGCTGCCTCCCGAAAGAACATGACCGACCGAGCATCCGCGCGATGGACATATGAGCCGGTCAGCGGCAGTTCCTGCCAGATCAGGAGGCCGGACCGGTCTGCCTGCGCGTAGAGGGCCGGTGGCTCGACGTGGCCGGGCAGGCGCAGCATGTCCAGATTGGCCTGGCGCGCCAACTCAACGTCGGTGCGCAGCAGCTCATCACTGGCGGCATCGAGGAAGAACTCCGAGCAATACCCGGCACCACGAATAAACACCCGTCGGCCATTGAGGGAAAAGGTCCAGCCTTCGGCACGCGTCTGCAAGCCGACATCGCGGATTCCGAAGCACTCTTTCAAGCGCGCGCTCGGCCGTTCGTCCGCGGTGATGGTCAGCTCGGCGCCGTACAACGACGGCTCACCCTGCACCGCCGGATACCAGACCTGTGGGTCTGGCAGGGCCAGCTCGACAATGACCTCCTGAACGTCATGGCCGTTCAACCGGAAGGCGCGGCGCATTTCCAGCGCCGAACCACCCTGGAAGTTTTCCGGCGCCAGCCGGATCGCGAGCTCCCCGATCATGATCCGCCCGTCGAGATTTCGCAGCCGGGTACGCAGCCGAATGCGTGCCAGGTCCCCCTGCTCCACGCTCGACTCGCAGTGCATCCACTCGGCGACGACGTGCCCGACCTGCTCCAGCCAAACGGGTCGCCAGAGGCCCATGGGAACGTGCCAGGCGAACTGTTCCGAGAGCGCCCCGAGCTCGCGGCTCGGATAGGGCTTGAGGTCGCTGTCAGCGAACACGCCCATTAGGTGCCGCTTGGCAGCAAGGTCGGTCTCGACCGGCGCTTCGATGCAGACCGCGAGCACGTTCTCCTCGAGCAGGAAGGACGAGATATCGAAGCTGAAGGGCGCGAAGTAGCCGTAATGGCTGCCGAGCAGCCGGCCGTTCAGCCACACATTGGCAACCAGAAACGCGCCGTCGAAGCGAATCAAGGTTCGCTGGCGATGCCGGGGCCGGGCGAATCGCAGGCGATACCAGATGGCTTCGTTGCCGCTAGTTGCGCCGTGCAGACGGGGGACGGCGACCGGCGCCCAGCCGTCGTCGTCGTAGTCGAGCCGGGCAAATCCCTGGTCCTCGCCTTCACCGAGCGTCGCGATGGCCATCCGCCAACCGGCGTTCAGCTCCTGGCGGTTCAGGGCCTGGGCAGGAAACAAGGAGAGGCAATCGTTCAGCGGCATATCAGTTCATGTGCCCTGGCATGACGCCGTCCACCGAACGCACGCGATAAAAACCTGGCGATCGATGGAACTCGCGCTGGTAAGCCTCGGCGAGGTGTCGCTCAACGAGGTTGATGGCGCCCGCGGCGAGCAGGACGAGGACGCAGCCGCCGAAGCCGCCGCCCATCATCCGCGCCCCGATGATCTCTGGCAAGTCGTGTGCTGAGACGACGAGAGCATCTAGCTCCGCGCAGCTTACCTCGAAATCGACTCGAAGTGACGTGTGGGATGCATAGAGCAGCGGCCCGAGCTCTTCGACGGCGCCTCGGCGGAGCGCGCCGGCAGCGTGCAGCACGCGCGCGTTTTCCGTGACGACATGACGGGCCCGGCGCCGCAGGACCGGATCCTGGATGGCGTCGAGCTCGCTTTCGACAACGTCTCGAAGACTTGGTTTGTCAAGCGCTTTCGCGGCAGCCTCGCACTCGGCACGCCGCTGGTTGTACTCAGACGAGGCCAGCTCGTGATGCACCCTGGTATCTGCCAGCAACCAGGCGTAATCGGTGCCGGGCAGCGGCACGTACTCATGTGTGACGGACCGGCAATCGAGCAGCAGGGCAGCGCCGGCGCGGGCACACAGCGCGGTGAACTGGTCCATGATGCCGGTGCGAGCGCCGATGAAGTCGTTCTCGGCCGTCTGGCAGAGGCGCGCAATCTCGATCGCCTCCAGGTGAACTCTGGTTGCCTGCAGCATGGACAGCGCGACAGCCACCTCCAAGGCTCCTGACGAGCTCAACCCGGACCCGATTGGCAGGTGTGATGCCAGGGCGAGCTCAAAGCCAGCGTCGAGGTGGACGTGACGCCGGACCTCACGGGCAACCCCAAACACGTAGTCGGCCCAGCCGCCGGTTCGCCTCTCGGGAAGCCCTGGCAGATCGACAGCGTCTGAATATTGGTCACTGCGAACGATGACCCGGTCGTCGGCTCGCAGGGTAATCGCGGCGCCCACATGTCGATCGATCGCCGCCGGCATGACGAAGCCCTGGTTGTAATCCGTGTGCTCGCCGATGATGTTCATCCGACCGGGCGCGACGGCGACAGACTGCGGCGCATGTCCGAATGTAGTTCGGAAAGCTGCCCTCGTTTGGTCCTGAACTTGTTGGCTGTCGCTCACGCGAGCCGGGAAAAAAGCCATTCGAGCGCCTCGGTCGCCGTGGCGGCCTGCGGCAGTACCGGCTCGACGCGCTGCTCGCGGTCGAATTCCCACGTCTTGATGCCGATGACCGGACGAAGATTGCGCAGCGCAAGCGCGATCTCGGAAAGGGTGCCCAGCCCACCTCCAATCGCGATCACGCCGTGCGGCGTAAGCGCGAGGATCGCATTACGGGCATGACCCATCCCGGTGGCGATCGCAATGTCGATGAAGTCGTTCGCGTCACTGACGTCCGCGGTCGGCAACAGCCCGATCGTCAGACCTCCGGCAGCCCTGGCGCCGCGCGCGGCGTGTTCCATGACGCCGGTCATCCCGCCGCAGATGAGCACCGCGCCTCGATCAGCCACTCCCTTGCCTACCTCGAACGCGATATCGGCAAAGGGCGTCTGCGGGTCTGATTCGCCGCAGACGGCGACGAGGCGCCTCAGATGGTGCGGAGCGGAATCACGCTCGCTTGCTTGAAGTTGCGGACACTGACCTGCGCGGCCAGGTGCGACGCGACCTCTCGGTAGACCTTCGCCAGATCGGAATCCGGATCGCTGACCATGATCGGCACGCCCGGACCGCCGCCTTCACGGATGCGCCGATCGAGCGGGATCTCCCCCAGGAAGGGGACGCGCATCCGCTCGGCCAGGGCTCTCGCGCCGCCGTGGCCAAAGATGTCTTCGCGCTGGCCGCAATGGGGGCAGACGAAATAACTCATGTTCTCGACCAGACCCAGGTTGGGCACCTTGAGCGTGCTGAACATCTGGATCGCTCGGCCGACGTCCGCCGTGGAAACGTCCTGCGGCGTCGAGACGACGACCGCGCCGGTCATTGGGATGCTCTGCGACATGGTCAGCTGAACGTCGCCCGTGCCCGGCGGGAGGTCGACCACCAGGTAATCGAGCTCGCCCCAGTTGACGTCGAACAGAAACTGCCGGACCGCACCCGAGAGCATCGGACCGCGCCAGATGGCGGCCTTGTCGGCCTCGATGAAGAACGCCAGCGAGATGATCTTCACCCCGTGGCGGACGATCGGGATGATCTTCTCGTTCTCGGCGTATGGCTTCTCGCCCTCCGCCCCGAGCAGGATGGGAACGTTCGGCCCGTAGACGTCGGCGTCGAGAACCCCGGTCCGAGCGCCAAGCTGAGAGAGCGCGAGAGCGATGTTCACGGCACAGGTGGACTTGCCCACGCCACCCTTCCCGGCTCCGACCGAGACGATATTTTTCACGCCCTCGATTTGCTGGCGCTGAGGGATGTTGCCGGTTCGCGAGACCTGGGCGTCCCACTTGATCTGCGCTTTGGGCGCACCCGGGAGCGTCGCCAGGGCGGCATCGATGTCGTCGTGAATCTGATTCTTGAGCGGGCAGGCCGGTGTTGTCAGGACGACCCGCATGCCGATCGTCTGGGGATCGAGCAGCACGACGTCCTGGATCATCTTGAGCTCGACCATGCCACGGTGGAGCTCGGGGTCTTTCACCGTCGCCAGGGCGGCCAGCACGGCCCGCTCGGTGAGTTGCTCGACAGCCATCGACGAAAGTTTATCGAGAACTGCGGATGTACCCCAGGATGATGTTGTCGATCAAGCGCTCAACCGGCGCGAGGTCATCGGTAAACACGATCCCGTTCGGGTGAACCTCCTGCAGGTTCCCGGTAGCCAGGGCCTGGGCCACGATTGGGGCGAGCTTCGGATTTGAATCCGCCTGGGCGCGCGCGACGACCTGGTCGACGGAGGTCGGGCTCTCGGTCGCGTAGACGACCGTGTTACTGAAGCGGCCGGTGGTGTCGATCGTGAAGACGTGGGGAAAAACGGCCGTCAGGGTGCCGCTGAGCGCATCGACGAGGCGATGGTCGTTGGGGGTCCGGCCGACGTTGATCGCCACCACGCCACCGGGCCGGAGATGGGCCCGGGCGCTCTCGAAAAACTCGCGAGTCGTGAGGTAGAACGGGATGTAGGGTTGGCGATAGGCGTCGACAAAGATCACGTCGTACTGCCCGGCGCTCGTCGCCATCCAGTAGCGGCCGTCGGCAACGATGACATGCAGATTGGATTCCGTCATGCCGAAATAACGGCGGCCGACGTCGACGATCTTGGGATCCAGCTCGACGCCGTCGACCGGAATCGGCCCATCGATCGCGGTGAACTGGCGGGCGACGGTCCCGCCGGCAAGACCGATCAGGGCAACCCGCCTGGGCGCATCGCCCGAACCAAAGAAGGGCGCCAGCAGGGCGTCGTCCCAGTAACCCTGCGTGTAAAGCGATGTCGGGTCGTAGATCGAGTGCACGGCGTGGCCGTCATCGATCAGCAGCTGGGTTTCGCTGCCGCTGCGAACCACCTGAATGTAGCTGTAGGCGGACTCTGTCTCGTACAGCTCTTGGCCGTAGAACGCGCCACGAACGCCGGTGCCGGCAAGCAGTGCCAGCCCGAGAATCACGATCGGAATCAACAGATAGATCCGCCCCGCGCCGCGCGAAACGAGCCCCAGCGCGGAGACCGAGCCGAGTAGAAACGCCAGGATGAAGATGGTCGGCCGCGTCCCGAAGGTCGGAATCAGCCAGAACACCGGCAGGAAGGTCCCCAGAATGCTGCCCAACGTCGAGAGGGCGTAGACAGCGCCGGCCGCATTGCCCGCCGCCGCCAGCTGCCGGATACGAAGCCGGATGACGAAGGGCGACACCATGCCGAGCAAGATCACCGGAACCGCGAACAGCACGATCACCGAGATCAGCGAGCCGAGCACCAAGCCGACCGCCAGCTGCGCGAAACCGGTCTGCGCCACGGACAAGATTGGGCGAGAAACGATCGGGATCACGGCAGTCCACAGCGCGGCGGCTGCGGTCAGCTGGAAGAGCAGGCGTGGCTGCGGGTGGCGATCGGCAAGGCGGCCGCCGGCGTAGTAGCCGATCATGAGATAGATCAGGATCAGCCCGATCAACGTCCCCCAGATAAACAGCGACTGGCCGAAGAAGGGGGCGAGCAGCCGGGCGGCCGCGAACTCGATCCCGAGGCTGGCAAGGCCGCCGGTAAACGCCAGCGGCAAGAGCAGGCGCGGGGCCAATAGCGACGGGCTTCCCCGGAAACGCAATTCGGACTCGCTCTCCGGCAGCACCGTCGTTTCAGAATACGCGGCCCCAGAGCACGCAACGGTCATCAAACCGCGATCTCGGCCGAGTTGCGCTGTAACAAGTCCCGCCGATCACATATGCGCCGGCCAGGCGGGACCGTATTAGTCAGCAGGTCATCGGAATTTATTCAAGGAGGACCTGATAACGCATGTTTGCGCTTACGACGAAGGCGAAGATCGCGGCTGGCATCGCTGCTGGAGCCCTCACGCTGGGCGCCGCTGGTGCCTATGCCGCGGCCAACGCTAACAACACGGTCTCGTTGACGGGTGCGAAGCCAGTCACCATTACGGTGACCGGCAGCACGACGCCGGCGCCTGCGCTGCTCTCGCTGAACGGTAAGACGGCGACCATCACGGCCACCTTCAATGATCCGGGCCAGTGTGTCTCGACGTTCGCCCAGGACAAGAGCCTGGTTCTGAACACGACCGCGGCCACGGTCTCGAAGAACTATCACGGCAAGCTGATGAGCACCATCCACTCGTGGTGCCAGCAGTTCAAATCGACGACAACGGGCTCGAGCGCAGAAGCGCCCGATACGACCCAATCGGCCGCGCCGGAAACCGAGCAGAGCGACGCGCCGCAGTCCGGCGCAGCGCACGGCCATAGCAAGCACTAGCAAGACAACGGCTAGAAAACGGATACGGAGGGCCCCACTCGCGGGGCCCTTTTTTATTGCGCCGGAACGGGGTTGAGCAAAGGCGCCGCGAAGTCGTGGTGCCAGATCAAGGTCGCCAGGTCCTGGCCGCCGGGGTCGATCTCGACTGCCTGTTCATAGACGTAGCCGTAGACGTCGTCAAAGGTCCAGCTGCCGAACTCCTGCCGGCGGAGTCCGGCTTGCAATCGCGGATTGCTCTCGCCGGTGGCAAAAAGGCTGCTCGCGGCATCGTAAATCGCCCTCAGGATCCGGAGCTGCGCCTCCAGCTCCTCGATGATCGTGGCCGACGCGCGCTCGAACTTCAGCTTGGCGATTCGCCGGCGCAGGTCGTTGATCTCCACCTGGTACTCGTCCATGCCTTGAGTTTATGCGCGGCGCTTGATAGCGGCGAAGCGAGAGAAAAGCTGGTCGGGCCTCAGTGAAAGATCGGCTGCGCAGGGATCAAAGACGCGATCAGGATCGCGATGATGTTGACCACCTTGATCATCGGATTGATGGCTGGGCCCGCCGTGTCCTTATTCGGATCGCCGACCGTATCACCAGTCACGGCAGCGGCGTGCGCCTCGGTGCTCTTGCCTCCGTAGTGCCCGTCTTCGATGTACTTCTTGGCGTTGTCCCAGGCACCGCCGCCTGAGGTCATCTGGATGGCGAGAAAGATGCCGGTGACAATGCTGCCGATCAGCATCCCTCCGAGTGCCTTGGGGCCCAGCAGGAAGCCAACGAGCAAGGGCGCCGCGACCGGGATCAGGCCAGGGAGGATCATCTCGCGCTGGGCGGCACGGGTCACCAGGTCGACCGCCCGGCCATACTCGGGTGTCGCCGTTCCCTCCATCAGGCCGGCGATCTCGCGGAACTGGCGCCGCACCTCGACCACGACCTGGCCGGCCGCCCGTCCGACCGCGAGCATGCTCAGCGATCCGAAAAGGAACGGCAGTACGCCGCCCAGAAAGAGCCCGACGAGGACGAGCGGGTCGGTCAAGCTGAAGGTGATGACGCCCTTGGCCTTGCTGACTTCCTGGGTGAACGACGAGAACAGAACAAGCGCCGCCAGTCCAGCCGAGCCGATGGCATAGCCCTTGGTTACGGCCTTGGTCGTGTTGCCAACCGCGTCGAGCGGATCGGTGATGTTTCGAACCGACTCTGGAAGGTTCGCCATCTCCGCGATCCCACCGGCGTTGTCCGTGATCGGGCCATAGGCGTCGATGGCGACGATGATGCCGGTCATCGACAGCATCGCCATCGCGGCGATGGCGACGCCATAGAGGCCCAGCTGGCCGGTCCCTTGTTGGTTGAGATAGAACGAGACCAGGATGCCGGCGGCGATCACGATCACCGGCAAGGCCGTGCTCAACATGCCAATCGCCTGGCCGGCGATGATGTTGGTCGCGTGCCCCGTGGTCGAGGCCCGCGCAATCAGCTGCACCGGGCGGTAACTCGCGCTGGTGAAGAACTCGGTGATGGCAACCAGCGCCATCGTGACGAGCACACCGACGACGGCAGCCCAGAAGAGGCGTAGATCCAGGCCGATCAGCAGGGTCACCGCGAGAAAACCGAGGAGGGCGAGAACGGCGCTCACGATCAGCCCGCGATACAGCGCGCCCATGATCCAGGTGCTATTCCCCAGCCGCACGAACCAGGTGCCGATCACTGTCGCGAGAATCGAGATGGCACCCAGAATCAGCGGATAGAGAACGAAGCGGAGCTGTCCTGGAAACAGCAGGCTACCCAGCAACATGGCAGCGATCGCCGTGACGGCATAGGTTTCGAACAGGTCCGCGGCCATCCCGGCGCAGTCGCCGACGTTGTCGCCGACGTTGTCCGCGATGACGGCCGGGTTGCGAGGGTCGTCCTCCGGGATCCCGGCTTCGACCTTGCCGACCAGGTCGGCGCCGACATCGGCGGCCTTGGTGTAGATCCCGCCGCCAAGCCGAGCGAAGACGCTGATCAGGCTGGCCCCGAACGCCAGTCCCACGAGCGACTCCGGCTTGCCGAAAATCCAGTAGGCGACCGCCACCCCGAGCAATCCAAGCCCAACGACAAAGAGGCCGGTCACCGCCCCGCCGCGAAACGCGAGCCGGAGTGCCTTGTCCAGGCCGCCGGTGGCGGCCTGCGCCGTGCGCAGGTTGGCGCGCACGGAAACATTCATGCCGACATAGCCGGCCAGCGCCGAGCAGCCGGCGCCGACGACATAGAGGACACCGGTTTGCCAGTTGATGGCGAAGGTAATGACGAGCGCGAGGATGACGCCAATGATGGCGATCGTCGTGTACTGCCGGTTGAGATAGGCGGCGGCGCCCTCCTGGATGGCGCGCGCGATCCGCTGCATCGTCTCGTTCCCCGGATAGGTCCCCAGCACGAGCCGGGTCAAGACGCCCCCGTAGGCAAGCGCGATCAGCGCGCAGAGACTGACCAGCGCGAGAATGAGAGAGGACGACGAGGCGTCGACGTTAATCGCGGCGGCGAGCACCAGGACTGGCTTCTCCCCCTTCCCGAATATCGGCGCTCACGCGCCGGGGGCCATTGTAGCGTTCGAGTTTCCGGCGCCGCTAGTCGCGTCGGTGCCCAAACAGGGCCAGCACCTGGTCACGAATCCACTCGGGCGGCGGCTTGCCGCCCGGCCGCAGGCGATCGGCCGAGGCAGCAAGCACATCGTCCGCCATCGGCAGAGGGGCAATCTCACGCTTCGGCGGGGCGACGAAGCCAACCCCCAGCGTTTCCGCCAGGTCACGGATGCGGGCGAAGAAGCCGGAGGTGTGCGGCGAGCGCTCCAGCTGCAGGCCGGTGAAGTCGTAGTGATGCACCCACTCGTGGAGCAGCGTCTCGAGAAAAACCTTGGGCGCGAGGACCTGCTGACGGATCGCGGTCAGGTTGTAGATGCGAATCGTGCCTTTCTGCGGCCGGCTCTCCCAGGCGATGCGGTAATAGCCGTAGGTTTTCATTTCGAGTTTGCCAGCACGCGTGCTGTGTCGCTGTGGACGGTCGACGACCGTGAGCTTGCAGGTGGGCAAACCGGCCGCCTCATCGAGCACGTCGAGCAATTGCTGGCCTTTCAGCTGGCGGCCCGCGGCACCGCGTTCTTCGAGAATCGCGTAGGCGACGGCCTTTCCTAGCGGAAACTCCCGCCACGTGATCCGTTCGACGCCCTTGCTGCGTTCGTAGCTCGATCTAGGCATCGGGTCCCTGTCATTATGACCCGGTGCCGGAGTCCAGCATCATCGTCGTCGGCAACGAGATCATCCGCGGTTTCACCGTCGACACGAACAGCAACTGGCTGGCCGATCGCTTGTTTCATGCCGGCTATCCGGTGCGCGAGATTGAAACGGTGGGCGACGTCGACGCCGACATTGTGGGCGCTGTCCGCCGCCACCTGGCGGATGTCCGGCTCAGGCGCGTCTTCGTCTGCGGCGGGCTCGGCCCGACGCCGGACGATCGCACCTATGTCGCGCTCGCCCATGCGCTCGACCAACCGCTCGTCTATCGGCGCGAGGTCGGCGCGCAAATGCAGAATTTGATGTTCGTCTTCGGTCGCGCGGCGCAGCGCGGGACGGCGGAACTCAACGCCGGGAACCGCCGCATGGCGATGCTCCCCCGGGACGCGAAGTTGATCCGCAACGGCGCCGGCATGGCCCCGGGACTAGCCTTTTCGTTGCCCGACGACCGCCTGCTCTTTGCCCTGCCGGGCGTTCCCCACGAGCTGCGCACGATTTACGAAGACATCGAGCGGATCTATCTGCAGGGCGCTCGACCCGACACGGTCCGCGAGCTGCACTATCGGCTCGCTCCCGAGAGCATGTTCTACGACGTCATGGACGCGCTCGAACGCGAGTATCCGGATGTCTCGTTGGGGTCCTATCCGCAAACCGAGACGCGCCAGCTGATCATTCGGGCCAGCGGCCCGGACCCTGCCCGGGTCGATGCGGTGATGCGAGCCGTGCGCGAGCGAGTCACCCAGTACGCGCCGCTTGCCTAGCAAGCCCGCCCTCCCCGAGCTCGGGGAGGGCGGGCAGAGCCTGCCTAGTGCTTCTTGGCGATGGCGCTGACGGCGGCGCCATGATTCGGCTTGTCGCCGGCGTCGCGAGCGGCGGTGGCATCGCTCTTGGCTACCGCGCTCACGGCGTCACCATGCGCATCCTTGTCGCTCGTCGTAGTCGTCTTCGCGGCGGCGTCGGCATCAGCCTCGGCCTCGCGGGCCGTCTTATCGGTGGTCGCCTCGGCTTTGGCGGCATCGGACGTCTTCTCTCCCCTGGCGCTCGCCAGCGCGCTGACCGCGTCCCCTCGCGCCTCACCCGAAAGCGTGATCGTGGTCGCCAGCTTGCTGACGGCGCTGCCATGCGCATTGGCCGCAGTGGCCGTCAAAAGACCGCCGGCGATAACAGCCGCCGCGGCCGCCGCCGTGACTAAGGAACGAAGCATGTAACAAGTCCTCCTGCTGCGAGATTCCTGCCGGTTAGAACGTTCCGGCTTGTGCTCGCTTACTGGCAGGAGGCGATTCTTTACTTTCCTTTGAATTCCGGTTGCTCTTTGCTCACAAACGCCGCAATCCCCGCCAGCGCATCCTCGGTCACGAAATTCCGGCCAAAGTTCTCGGCTTCGACTTCATAGCCCCGCGCCGGCCCCTTATCGAGTCCGGCCAGGATCGCTTCCTTCGCCAGGCGCAAGGCGATCGGCGGTCCAGCCGCCAGCCGCTGAGCCCGCTCGCGAACGGCAGCCTGAAAGCCGGCGGCGGGGACGGCTTCGTTGATCAGGCCGATGGCGGCCGCTTCCGGCGCCTTGAGCCGAAGCGATTCGAAGATCATCTGGGTGGCGCGCATCCGGCCGACCAGGCGCGGCAACCGCTGGGTCCCGCCGCCGCCCGGAATCAAGCCGACGCTGGTTTCCGTCTGGCCGATGGTGGCGTGGCCGTCGTCGATCATCAGGCGGTAATCGCAGGTCATGGCGAGCTCGCAGCCGCCGCCCAACGCGTGGCCGTTGATGGCCGCAATCAGCGGCTTGGGAAAATGCTCCACTTCCGAAAGGGCCGCCTGGCCGCGGCGCGAGGTCTGGGCAATCTGTTCGAGGAGGGCGGGATTCTCCCGGTTGAGCGCCGCCTCACCAAAGGCCTTCAGGTCGGCGCCCGCCATGAAGAAGCGATCGATGGCGCTCGTCAGCACCACGACCCGCGCCGAATCATCCTGCTTGAGCCGGTTCAACGTCTCAACCAGCTCTTCTTGCAGCTCCGGGACGATGGCGTTGACCGGCGGCCGGTTCATCTTGATGGTGACCACGAACCGATCGGCGCTGAGCTCAAGCAAGCTCATCAGAACGTGAAGAGGTCCATGCCACCCATCACGGGCAGGGCAACGCCGGTGATATAACTCGCCTCCGGCGAGCAGAGAAAGGCGATCGCATTCGCGATCTCTTCGGGCGTCCCCATCCGGCGCATCGCCACCCGGTTGACCATGCGCTCGACCATCTCCGGCCTTGGGTGCGCCTTGGTCGCTTCGGTGGCCAGCAGCCCGCCGAGAATCGTATTGCAGGTGATGTTGTAGCGGGCGCCTTCGATGGCGATCGTCTTGGCCAACCCGATCAGCCCCGCTTTGCTGCTGGAGTAACTCGCCTGGCCGAAGCCGCCGAGCAGCCCCGCAATCGACGACATCATGACGATGCGGCCCCATTTGCGCGCCTTCATGTGCTCGAACACCGCCTTGGAGCAGTTGTAGGCGCCGCTGAGGTTGACCTTCAGATCGCGATCCCAGAGGGCGTCATTCTGTTTCTCCAGGGTGGCGGCATGATCGAGCGTCCCAGCATTGTTGACCAGGATGTCGAGGCTGCCGAAATCCTTGACCACCTGGTCCACGACCTGTTTGACCTGCTCCCGGTTGGTGACATCGAGCTTGACCGCGACCGAACGCCGGCCCATCTCGCGGATCTCGTTCGAGGTCTTCTCCGAATAGACCACGTGTTGCGAGGCCATGAATTGGGACAGCGCCGTCCCGGATGCCTCGGCGGTTTTTTCCAGCTCGGGATCGCTCTCGATCAGGATGTCGGTGACGACGACGTCAGCGCCTGCCTGCGCCAGCGCCAGGCAGTCGGCGCGGCCAAGTCCTCGCGACCCGCCGGTCACGAGGGCGACCTTCCCCTTCAGGTCGAACATGGCTCAGCTCGCCTTTCGGATCCGCGGGTCGCTGCCAGCCATTTCCTCGGCAGCGGCCGCGGCCGCGGACCCCGCCGTTCGGGTCAAGGGCCGGCGATCGCCTGAAATGGCGCGGCTGATCACGAGCCGCTGAATCTCCGACGTCCCTTCCCAGATCTGGTAGATCTTGGCGTCCCGCATCCACTTCTCGACCGGGTACTCGCGAATGTAGCCGTAGCCGCCCAGGACCTGGACCGCATCCAGCGTCACCTGCATCGCCATGTCGGCGGCAAACGCCTTTGCCATGCTGCCCTCGGCGCGGTTCATCAGCATGTTGTTCTGCGCCATCCAACCGGCGCGCCAGATCAGCAACCGGGCGGCGTCGATGTTGATCGCCATGTCAGCCAGCTTGAAGCCGATGCCCTCGTGCTTGATGATCGGCTTGCCGAATGCCACGCGCTGCTGCGCGTAGTCAAGGGCGAATTCGTAGGCCGCGCGCGCGATCCCTAGGGAGCCTGCCGCAACGCCGGGACGCGTGTACTCGAGCATCAAGAGCGCGCCCAGCGCGCCGGGTCCAGCGTCCGGGTCGCCGGGTTCGCCGCCCAGCCGATTCTCGGTCGGGACGAAACAGTCCTGCAGGATGACCTGCGCGGTGTGCGAGGCGCGCACCCCGAGCTTTTTCTCCTTCCGGCCCATCGTCAATCCGGGGTTGCCCTTCTCCACGACGAAGGCGGCGATGCCGGCCGGCCCCGCGGCGGGGTCCGTGTTGGCGAAGATGACGTGCAGATCCGCGATGCCGCCGTTGGTGATGAACTGCTTGGCGCCGTTGATGACGTAGCCGCCGTCGACGTGCTTTGCGGTGGTTGCGATGGCCATGGCATCGGAGCCGGTGCCCGGTTCGGTGAGCCCCATGGCGCCGACCACCGGCGTCTTGGAATTGCAGAACTCGCCGATCCACCGCTTCTTCTGCGTCTCGTTGCCCATCGCCATGATGGCGGTCGCGGCCAGCCCAGTGCCGGTGATGGCGACGGCAATTCCGGCACAGCCCCAATGCAGCTCCTCGGCGATCACCAGGTTCGAAATGATGTCGAGCCCGCCACCTCCGTACTCCTCGGGCATCGACGCGACCGGCGTCAGGCCAACCTCGTGGGCCTTCTTCAGCACCGGCCAGGGAAATTCCTCGGTTTCGTCGTAGTGCGCCGCCACCGGACGGATCTCTTTCTCGGCGAACTCATGCGCCAGCCCCCGGATGTCCTCCTGTTCGGGCGTCAAGCTGAAATCAAGCGGCATCTGGATCGCTCCTTTGCGGCGGGAACTCGGCCTCCGCCACTCCTTTGGTAAAGACTTTCTCGCCTCGCTGATTCGCCACACTCACGTTGATCACGACTCGTCGTGCGGTCTCGTCCTTGCTCGCCACCGTCGCGGAACAGCTGAGCTCGTCGCCCGGCAGCACCATCCCGGCGAAGCGGCCCTCTAGCCGCTTGAGCATCGAGCGGTCACCGAGCCAATCGGTGAGGAGCTGGCTCGCGAACGCCATGGTCAGCATGCCGTGCGCGATCACGCCCGGAAGCCCGGCCGCCCGCGCGAAGACGTCGTCGAGGTGGATCGGATTGCGATCGCCGGACGCCTCGGCGTAGTTGCGGATTTGTTCCACGGTCACCTGCTTGGCCAGTGACGGAAGCGCATCGCCCACCTTGATGCTGTCAAAATCCTGCGCCGCGACCATCGCCTTCATGACTTGCGAATGATGAACAGCGCGGTTGCCTCCGAGACGGGCTGGTCGCGCTCATCGCGCGAGGCCAGCTCGAAGTTGACCAATTCGAGGTCGCCTCGTGGATTGATTCCGGTGATGCGGCCGGTCGTGCGCAGGCGATCCCCTGGCTTAACCGGCCGGTGAAAGACAAAGCGCTGCTCGCCATGCACCAGATGCGCGGTGTCCAGGGCGACCTCCTGGTCGGTCCAGAGCTGCCAGTAGGCATCGAAGCCGTAAACCATGGCATAGGTCGGCGGCGCCACCAGATCGGCGCCGTCGCGGGTGTCGCCGACGGCCGCCATGTAATCGCGGATCGACTTCTCGGTCACCTCGAAGGGCGCCGTCTCGTAGCTGCGGCCAACCCAGCGTGGATCGGTCACTACTGCAGCAGTCCTTGCAGCTTCATCGCCATGCCCATGTCGCCTTTGACTTTGAGCTTCTGCTGCATGAAGGCGGCCATCGGGTTGAGCTTCCCGGTAGCGATGTTCATCCAGTCCTCGGTCGACGCGATCAGGGTCGTGTTCGGACTCTGGGCGGGGCCCTTGGTCACGCTGGCGCTGCCGTTGGCGATCTTCAAGGTCCACGATTCCCCGGTCAGGTCGAACTGATAGGTCGCGTTCAAACCGGCAGTTTTATCCGGTTTGGATTTGATCCGGTTCTCGATTTCCGAAAACACTTCTTGCGCGTCAGGCATTGCTACCTCCTTGTGCCATCGGGTTGACGTGCGGCGCCATACAGAAAGAGCTGAGCGCACTCCTGGGCAAGTTCCGCCGGCGGCTTCGCCGGTTTTCCCTGTCGTTGAAAGTGCTGGGAATATGCAACCTGCAAGCCGAGCCCGGTCAGGGCCGCGGCCGCCAGCTCGGGATCGGCCGCGCCGAGCTGGATCAGCGTCGGACGGAAGGCGACCGCGAGGGTTTCGTAGAGGGCGATTTGCCGGGCCTCGAAGCTCGGATCGATTCCCAGGCCCTCGGTCATCAGCCGATGGTTCCAGGCGCGGTACTCTTCGAAGAACTCGAAGTAGGCTCCAAGGCCAGCCTCCAGCCGCCGAGCGGGGTTTTGCTCCGCCCGCGTCGCCCAGTAAATCCGGCGCCGGAGCAGCGTCGCCATCTCCTCCTGAAGGGCGGCGAACACCGCCTTCTTGTCGGCGAAGTAGAGATAAAAGGCACCCTGGGAGAGGCCGGCTGCCTGCACGATCGCACTGACCGTTGCCGCGTGGTAGCCCTGCCGCTCGAAGACGATCCGGGCCGCCTCGAGGAGTTCACCGCGACGAACCCACTGCCGTTCTGTAAGCGGAAGCTCGCTGGGGGCTCGACTGGTGACTGACACGTCAGTCACATAATAGCAGCGGGTTATATCGACTGTCGAGACGGGTGCGCGCTTACTTGATGACGACGAAGAGGCGCTCGAGCATCGCATCCGCCTGGCTGCCGGCCGTGAAGATGAGCGACTGCACCGGCGCCAGGGAATCGAGCGTCTTGGTGTCGACGCTGGCCAAGCCCGATTCGGCCGATAGCCGTCGCGCGGCGCTCATCAGACTGGCCAGATTGACGTACAGGATGGCCGCCGGCTGCTTCAACGACCCGCTGAGCGCCGTCTGGTAGGTCACGTCGCCCGTGACCGTATTGCCGCTGAGATGGGCGTCGATAACAGCCTTGACCTCGGCGACATTCGACCCGAGGATGCCCATCCTGTCGAAGACGGCGTACGACGGCTGGAACGCAGAGGCGACGACGCCGGTGCCAAGCCCGAAATACGACGTGATGACCACGCCCCGATAGGTGGTCGACTTGAAGTTCACGGTCGGGGCGGTCGGCATCAGCGTCGAGGATCCCATCGTGCTCCCGCTGAGCTCGGTCGTCATCGTGAGTACGTTCTTCAGAAAGCTCGACATCGCCGGGGCGTTGTCGGTCCCAAGCAGGATGGCGCCCGACGGAATCACGCGACTTCCGACCTGCAACTCGATTCCGGCGTCGCCTGTGAGGTGCGCCAGCACTCCATGCGGGCCGGTGAGCCCGACCGCGTCAGTGGTGCTGGTCACGGTGGGATCGGTGCCTGCCTGGTCGAGGAGCGACTTGACGGTCTGGTTGAGGTTGCCGAAGGCGAGAAAGGCATCGCTTCCCCGCGGAACAAAGCGCAACACCGTGTCGGGGTGGCCGGCATTCGCCATCGCTTGCCGCGTCGCCGGCGTCAGCTTCGAAACATCCACCTTGATGATGAGGTCCGCAACCAACCCGTTGCCGTTTGCCGAGAGCGTGCCGCCGATGCCCTGGAAGGCATCGAGGTCGGCGAGCTTCTTGACCGACGATGCGGTCATCGCTGGAGTGGTGGCAAGCTTCTTGATGCTCGAGACGACGGAATGGCCATCGAGGTAGAGCGACCCAAGCCGGTCGGACGGGAGGCCGCTCAGCGTCGCCTTGTAGGCGGCGCTGTCCGCCAGCCGGGCGACCCGGCCCTGGTCGGCGTCGATGATTTCGTCGATGACGCCCGCCGAGGTCGCAATGACGACGACGTGGTCGACAATCGCATAGGCACCCGCCTGTTGGCTCGCGGACTTCGGCGTCCCTACGGCGATGCTGATGCCGTTATAGGTTTGATCCTGCCACTGGTAGCCGCTCCCCCACTTTCCGGCGCGCAGTTTGGCCAAGGTCGCGGCGGCCTTGCTGTCGTCGCGCGACACCAGGTAGAGGGCGGCCGGCATGTTCTTCGAGTCTTGGAGGCTGACCTGCGCGCTGAAGCCGGCTTCGGCACCGAGCCAGGGTTGTACGTCGCCGGTAAAGCTGAGCCCGCTGTTTTTCAACGCCTGGTCGAGCTTCGCCGTGATCGCGGAATCGGTCTTGAGATCAGGGAAGGCGTGAAGGGCCCGCATCAGGTTCACCTTCTGGGTGACCGACGGGTCGACATTGGCGATCACCAGCAGGTTGTCGCCGGCCGGCACCATCTTCTCGACTGTGGCCGCCGGCTTGAGGACGAGGAGCAACGCCCCGGCCGCAGCGGCGGCGAGCACGACGACTGCGCCGCCCGGAATTACGAACCGGCGATAGCGCGACCACCATGACCGGCCAGTGCTGCCGAGCGGCGTCGAGGACGGAGGCTCAGTCGGTGGGACAGGACCTCCGGTCGAAACCGGAGGGGCAGGCGGGGTCAGATCGCCCGAATCGTTCATCGCCGCAATGCCTCAGCAGCATCAACTGAGGCCGCCGCCGCAACTTGTTAGCTGCGCGGGCTCGTTGCGGCTACGTTGCCGAAATGCAACCGCGCCAGTGCTTGCATCTCATCGGGCGAGAAGCCGGTGGTCCGCCCGGCCGCGTACTGTTGGCGAACGGCGTCGTGGATGGCGACGATCCGCGGGTCGTCCTTTGGGATCCGGTCCTCACCTTTGAGGCCGACATTGGTGTTGACCCAGTAGGCCACGCCGGCCAATCCCGAGCGGTCGTTGACCGTGATGCCGAGTGGCCGGTCGAGCAGTCGCGCGGTATCGAAGATGTTGTAGATCTCTTCGTTCTTGAGCAGGCCGTCCGCGTGCACACCGGCGCTGGTGACGTTGAAGCCAGAGCCGGCGAAGGGATAATTCGCGGGCACCGGCGTTCCGAGCTGGTCTCGAAAATACGCCGCGGCGCGCGTGATCGCCGTGGTGTCGATGCGGTCGGCGGCCCCTGTCAGCCCGAGGTAGTCGACGACCAGCGCCTCGAGCGGCGGGTTCCCGGTTCGCTCGCCGAAGCCAAACAGAGACCCGTTGGCGGCGGCGCAACCGTAGAGCCAGGCGGCCACCGTGTTCACCTCGCCCCGGTGAAAGTCGTTGTGACCATGCCACTCGAGCTGCTCCGAGGGAACGCCAAGCGTGCGGGTGAAGAACTGCACCAGACGGGGGACGCCTCTGGGCAGCGCCGCTTCCGGCCAGGGCAATCCGAACCCCATGGTGTCGCACAGCCGAAACTTGACCGGAAGACCCGCGCGACGGCCGATGTTCT
>DAIPYJ010000041.1:0-24057 GCA_036782775.1 Candidatus Dormiibacterota bacterium
CGGTCGCAGCCGGCTGCGTGCCACTGGCCGAAGGGACCGATATGGGTGGTTCCGTTCGCATTCCGGCGGCCTGGTGCGATGTGGTCGGCCTCAAGCCGGGCCTCGGCCGGATCCCGATGGATTCGCTGCCGGGACTGTTTGACTTGATCTCGCACCACGGGCCCCTCTCGCGGACGGTGGACGACGCCAGGCTGTTCCTCCAGGTGACGCAAGGTCCGGATGACACCGACATTCTTTCGGTGCCGTGCCCGCTGGATTTGCGGAATCCGACTCCCTCGTCGGTCGATGGCTTCCGGCTCGCCTTGAGCATCGATCTCGGCTTATGGGCGGTCGACCCGGCCATCGAAACGGCGGTGCGCGCGGGCGCAGCGGCGTTGGCGGGGGCAGGCGCCATGATCGAGGAAGTCGATCTGCGGGTCACGCGACGGGACAACGAAGTCTGGAACGAGCTGTGGGCCGTGTTCATGGCCAGCTACTACGGCCACCTGCTCGATGAGTATCGCGATCGCATGGATCCGGACGTGATCAACTTGATCGAAAAGGGCAACGCGCTCAGCGCGGTGCACCTGAAGCGGCTCGAGATCGAACGAACGGATCTGTGGCGTCGGATCGCCGGCGTCTTCGCGGATCACGACGCGATCATCTGCCCGAGTATGTCGACCGGGCCGCCTGCCGCCGCGAAAGCCCAGCAGCGGAAGGGCAATTTTCCGCGTGATGGCCGATACCACGGCGCCGATATGACGGGCGTGTTCAATCTTGTTGCGCCCTGTCCTGCTCTGTCCGTCCCCTGTGGCTGGGATGACGACGGTCTGCCTGTCGGGCTCCAGATGGTCGGGCGACGCTGGCGCGAAGACACCGTGTTACGGATCGGGCGGGCGATCGAGGTAGCCCTGGGCGCGGGTGCACGACGACCCGAGCTGTAGGACGAGCCTGGAGCCGGCGGCAACGTCACTGTTCGCGAAGCGAGCTGAACAATAAGTGATTGACAGACAGCTGTCACAACGCCGGTTCATGATGCGAGCATGGCCGAATCAGCCGATCGACTCGCGATCGCGAGGCATCGTGTCGAGGAGGCGATCGGGGAATACGCCGCCGTGTTGCGTGGCGCAGCGGGCGCTCGGCTCGGCCAGGGCCTCATCCAGGCTCGCGAGCTCAAAGACCAACTGGAGGCGGTCTTCGTTGAGGGCTTGGGACGCTTCGATAGGGCCGGCGAATACCGCGCCGACGGGGCGCTCGACGTCATCGCCTGGCTTCGGTCGCGGTGCAAGGTCTCCGGCGGCGAGGCGGCCGAGCGAGTCGGCATCGCACGCCAGCTTCCCAACCTGCCTCACACGCGGAAGGCCTTTGAGTCTGGGGAGCTTGGCCTGGCGCAGGTCGCCACCATGACTCGGGCGGCGGACCACGTGGGCATCGACGCCGTTCGACGGGCGGAGATGACGCTGCTGACGATGGCCGAGCAGATGGATCCTGGGGAGTTCATTGGCGCCGTGAAGAATTTCGAGCACCAGGTCGATGCGCAGGCCGCCCTCGCCGAAGCCAACCGTGCGTATCAGCGGCGGTTCCTGCGGCTCAGCGACCGGAGCGACGGCATGGTCAGGCTGGATGGCCTGCTCGATGCCGGAGGTGGCGCCATTGTGCGGACGACATTGAACGCCATGATGCTGCCGGGCAAAGGCGACCAGCGGACGCCGGAACAGCGGCGCGCCGATGCCCTGGTCGAGACCTGCTGCCTGAAGACCGGCGGATCCGCCGATGGGTCAGGACCGAGGCCGCATCTCATTGTGCGCGCGACGGTCGAGACGCTTGCCGGCGTTGCCGGCGCACCCGCTGGTGAGGTCGAAGGCGGTGGCACGATCCCGGCGGAGACGGTGCAGCGGATTGCGTGCGATACGGCCTTAACGCGGATCACAGGCAAAGGCGAGCTGGAAGGTGAAATCACCCGGGCCTCGAGGACGATTGCGCCCGCCACACGGCGAGCGCTGGCCGTGCGGGACCGGGGCTGCGTCGCGGAGCTCTGCAACCGCCCGCCGCAGTGGACCGATGGGCATCACCTCAAGCACTGGGCGCACGGCGGACCGACGACGATGAGCAACCTGATCTTGCTCTGCCGGCCCCATCATCGGATGGTGCACGAAGAGGGATGGGGATTGCAGCGGCTGACATCTGGCCGATGGGCGCTGATACCACCGATACCACAAGCGCGGTCGGCATAGCAGGCCGCCCAATACGGCCATCGATTTAATCGCAGGCGATGGAACTTATGGAAGGGCGAGCGGCGCGTAAGGGGGCTGGTAGCATCGTGCGGACATTCGATGGACGAGGCGGGATACTTTCGCGCCGTTCCCAAGGCGGAACTGCATTTGCATCTCGATGGCTCCGTCCGGCCGAAGACCGTCTTCGAACTCGCAAAACAGAACGGCGTGCCACTGCCGGTCGACGAGCCAGAGCGATTGCTCGACTTTCTCGAGGCGACCGAGCGCACCGCCTCGCTCGTCGAGTACATCACGTACTTCGAGCTGCCGATCGCCGTCATGCAGACCGTTCCAGCGCTGGAACGCGTCACCTACGAGCTCTGCCAGGACCTGGCCAAAGACAACGTTCGCTATGCCGAAATTCGCTATGGCCCATGGCTTCACGTGCAGCATGGGCTCTCGCTCACGGACGTCATCCGCGCCGTGCTCGCCGGCTGGTCGAAAGGCAAACACGACTTCAACCTCGAGGGCGGGATCATCGCAACGGCGCTGCGGGACATGCCGCCCGCGCAGAACCTGGCGCTGGCACAAGTCGCCGGGCGCTTCGTCTCGGACGGCGTCATCGGCTTCGATCTCGCGGGCGATGAGGCCGGCCATCCACCGATCCTGCACGAGGATGCCTTTCGTGTAGCGCGATCGCTTGGCTTGAATACCACGATCCACGCCGGCGAAGCGGCGGGGCCGGAGAGCATCCGTCAGGCGATCGCGATGGGCGCCGTGCGGCTGGGGCATGGCGTCAGAGCGCAGGAAGACAGTGAAGTCATTGCCATGATCAAAGAGAACGACGTGCAGCTCGACACGGCGCCTACGAGCAACGCGCAGACGAAAGCCGTGCGCCGCCTCGAAGAACATCCGTTGCGGCGCTTTTATCGCGATGGCATCAAGGTCACGATCAGCACCGACTCGCGGACGGTGTCGCGGACGACCCTGGCCCAGGAGTACCTGAAATCGAGGCAGGTCATCGGCTGCTCGGTGGACGAAATCTGGGCGATGAACCTCCAGGCGCTCGATGGCGGCTTTGGGGATGCGGCGAGCCGCAAGCACCTGCGCCAGGAGTTCACGACGGCCGAGGCACGTTTGCGCCGGGCGGGCTAACCGGGGGCCCTCGGCTGGCCGCCGGCTTCACCCCTCACAGCGCTGGCTCTATGTGCCGGGCGGGTTCGCTGGCTCTATGTGCCGGGCGGGATCGTGTCGGGCGGCGTGATCTCGCCGTTGTGAATCTTGGTGCGCAGGTCGAGCACCTGGTTGATGATCTCCTGAGGCACGACGCTGCTCGGGGTGCTGAAGCCAGTGGCGTCTTGCTGGAGGGAGAAGACCTGCTTGCCGGACTTGAACTGGCCATTGATCAATCGCCGCACCGTGACGGCGACGGCCTGGTCGACGCGCTTGAGTGCGCTCGTGATCACGGCAGGGCTGGCGTATGCCATGTCGTTGTCGGAGCCGATGGCGTAGGCTCCGGCGTCATAGGCGGCGTCGATGTAGCCCGAGGCGCACCGGCCCGTGACTTCGAACAGAATATCGGCGCCGTTCGAGATTTGATTGATCCCCAGCTGCTTGCAGAATGCGGCATCGACGGAATCCGAGTACTGGATGTTCAGTTTGACGGCGGGATCGACGGACTTCACGCCGGCGATATAGCCCGCGATGTACGGGTCCACGTTGGGACCGTGGTTCATACCAAGGACGCCTAGCACGTTATGGCTGACGCTGCCGACCTTGTCGTTTTCGAGCAATCCGGCGAGCGCGCCCACGAGATAGCCGGGTTCTTGCTCGTTGAAGAGCAGGTCGCTCACGTTCGGCAGGTCGACCGGCTGGCCGTTGTCGTCAACGGGCGCCCCGTCAACGAGGGCAAAGCGTTGGCCGGTGTGCAGCTGCGCCGCGCGCCAAACAGCCGAGGCCATGTCCGACGCGGCGGCGATGATGAGATCCGGCTTGGCAGCGGCGCAGCGTTGCAAGCTCGACAGATAATCGCTCGGCGCGTGCGATTGCACCGTCTGTACGTGCGCGCCGGCGCTGCTCGCGCCGGCCGCAGCGAGCGCATTGAACGTATGAGGGTTCATGCCGTCCACGTTGGTTGCGACGCAAACGCGAAAGCCGGTGACCTGCGTGTTGCTGACGCCGAGGCCGCAGCCAGCAAGCAGCAAACTCAGGCTCAGGGCCAGGGCGCGGACCGGGCCTGCCAAGCCGACCGAACGGACATGGCGCGTCGAGGCCAGGGCGCCGCGCCGGCCCTGGCTAGCCCGCTTTGAGCCGATCGCCGGCTCCACCTCCGGTCATCAGCAGACCGAGACGTTCCTCCGAGGCATCGCCAGGTTCGATGCTGACGATCCGGCCCTCGTAGATCACGGCGATGCGATCGCTCAGCGATCGCACTTCATCGAGCTCGGCAGAGACCAGCAAAATCGCCGCGCCGCCGTCGCGTTCGGCGACGAGGCGCCGGTGAATAAATTCGATCGCACCGATGTCGACCCCGCGGGTCGGCTGCGAGGCCAGCAAGACGCGCGGGTTGGTCGCCATCTCGCGCGCGACGATAATTTTCTGCTGATTGCCGCCCGACAGGGTCCGCGCCGGGGTTCTCGCAGTCGGCGTCCTGATGTCGAACTCGGTGATCAGCTTGCGCGCCCAGTCGAAGATGGCCTTGATGCGCAGCACGAGGCCTTCCCAAGAAAAGATCGCCGTGCGCTGGCGGCCAAGAATCAGGTTATCGGCTACGGAATAGTTCAGCACCAGGCCGGCGCCCCGGCGATCCTCGGGAATGTGGCTCACTCCGGCGGCGCGGATGGCGGCGGCGCCGAGATTGACGACTTCGCGGTCACCGAGCACGATGCGACCGGCGGTGCCGCGACGCGTCCCGGCCAGGACTTCGACGAGCTCACTTTGGCCGTTGCCTTCGACGCCGGCGATTCCGAGGATCTCGCTTCGATGGAGCTCGAAGGAGACGCCTTTGAGGGCTGCAATGCCCTGGTCGGAATTGGCCGTAAGGTTCTCGACGCGCAAGGCGACCGGTCCCGGCTTTGCCGGCTGCTTGTCGACCCGCAGCAGCACATCGCGGCCGACCATGAGACGCGCGATCTCGGCCTCGTCCGTGTCCTTGGTGATCAAGTGTCCGACGACTTTGCCGCGGCGCATGACGGTAATTCGATCCGAGATCTCGAGGACTTCTTTGAGCTTATGCGAGATAAATACGATCGTCTTTCCGGTCTTGACCAGGTCGCGAAGGACCTTGAAAAGCTCGGTGGACTCCTGGGGCGTGAGCACGCCGGTCGGCTCGTCGAGGATCAAGATATTCGCGCCGCGGTACAGGACTTTGACGATCTCGACGCGCTGTTGCAGTCCCACCGGCAGGTCACCGACGCGGGCGTCGGGATTGAGCGCCAGGCCGTAGCGCTTGGTCAATGCCGAGATATCGTTCCGGGCCCGGGCCGCGTCATAGACGTCGCCGGCGGTGGTCGGCTCCCGGCCGAGGACGATGTTCTCGCCGACGGTGAATACCGGGATCAGCATGAAGTGCTGATGGACCATACCGATGCCCTGATGAATCGCATCGCGCGGCCCCGAGAGCGTCACCGGTTTGCCGTTGATCCGGATCTCGCCGCTGTTGGGCTTGATCAGGCCGTACAGCACATTCATCAGCGTGCTTTTGCCGGCGCCGTTCTCGCCGACCAGCGCATGGATCTCGCCCTGGCGGACCTCGAAGTCGACGTGATCGTTTGCGAGCACGCCGGGAAATTGCTTGGTGATCTGGCGCATCGCGACGGCCAGCGGCTGGTCAGTCATCCAAGCCCCTCACCCTGACCCTCTCCCCACAAGTGGGGAGAGGGAAAGCTTTTCCTGCTCTCTCCCCACAAGCGGGGGGAGGGAGATTCAAGCTTCATTATTCGGCGCCCGCAATGTAGGGTATGCCGTCGGCGGCGGGCGGGCTGCTGCGGCGCACGACGGCGGTCAGCGCAACCAGGGTCAGGATATACGGCGTCATGCTGAGCAAGTACTGCGAGACGTGAATGCTCGAGTTCGCGTCGTAGATCGCCTGGCCAAAGCCGAAAATTAGCGTCGCGACAAAGGCGCCGATCGGCGTCCACTTGCCGAAGATCATGGCGGCCAGCGCGATGTAGCCGCGGCCGTCGGTCATGTTCGGCACGAACGTGTTCGCGATGCCGATGGATAAAAACGCGCCGGCCAGTCCAGAGAGCAGGCCGCTGGTGATGACCGCGCCATAGCGTAGGGCATAGACGTTGATACCCGCGGTGTCGGCCGCCTGGGGATGCTCGCCCACGGACCTGATCCGCAGGCCGAGCCTGGTACGAAATAACAGCAACTGCGTCAGCACCAGGATCACGATCGCGACGTAGACCATCACGTTTTGCTGGAAGAAAATCTTGCCGAGGAACGGAATCGCGGAGAGCATGGGGATCGACCAGTTCGGGATGGTGTCGTGGCCGGGCACCGAGCCGACGTCCGCGAGGCCGAAGATTCGATTCAGTAAGAACACGGTGAGCCCGGCCGCAAAGATATTGATCGCGACTCCCGAGACGATCTGATCGGCCCGGAACCGGATCGACACAACCGCGTGGATCGAGGCCATCAACCCGCCAGTGATCATCCCCGCCAGGACGGCGAGGCCCATGTTGTGAAAGTCGAGGGCAACCACGACGGCGAAGAAGGCCCCAGTCAGCATCATGCCTTCCATCGCGATATTGACGACGCCGCTGCGTTCGGAGATGACGCCGCCGAGCGCGGGCAGCAAGAGCAGCGCGGAGTACTGGAGCGTCGAGTGCCAGAGCCCCGAGGTCCCCATTAAGCGAAGAATGTCAGGGAAAAAACTCATGCGATGTCCTTGTCGTCGGCGGCCATTGTCGTATCCGTTTCGGCGGCGAGCGCCGCGGCCGCCGCATCCGCTTCCGGCGTCTCGGGCACCCGGCCGATGCCGGGAAGGCGCAGCTTGACCGAACCGAGGAAATTCGCGGCGATCGAGAACAATATCAAGGCTTCGAGCACGAAGACGAGATTGCCTGAGACACCGGCGTCGCTTTGCATCACCGAGCCGCCGGCGTGTAGCCCCCCAAAGAGAACGGCGGCAAAGATGATGCCGACCGCGCTGTTGAGCCCGAGGAGCGCCACGGCAATGGCGTCGAACCCGGTCGTGTCCGTGAAGTACTGATCCGTGAGATTGTGATCGACGCCCGAAATCTGCACGGCGCCGGCCAGGCCGGCGAAGGCGCCGGCGATCAGCATCGTCACGATCAGCGTCTGGCGGACGCTAATCCCCGCGTAGCGCGCGGCGCGCTGGCTCTGGCCGACGGCCCGAATCTCATAGCCCAGCGCCGTACGCCACAAGAGAAAGGCAAAGACGGCGGCGGCCAGTAGCGCAACGATCAGACCGGTATGCGCGCGATACACGGATCCTGGTAAGCCAAAAATGATCGTGTTGTTGTGGGGCAAGAAAGTGGGCAGCCGAGCGGACGCCGCAATCGGCGCCGACTTCGAGCTGGTCTGCTGCAGCGGCCCGCCGATGATCAAGAACCGGAGGAACCACTGGGCGACGAAGTTCAGCATGATCGTGGTAACGACCTCGTGCGCGCCCGTGGTCGCCTTGAGCACACCGACGAGGCCGCCCCAGATGGCGCCGCCAATTGCACCGGCGATCAGCACGAGGGGCACGAGCAGGATGCCAGGAAGGCCGCCCAGGTGGATGCCGACGACAGCGGCGCCGATCGCGCCCATAATCAGCTGACCTTCGGCGCCGATGTTGAACATGCCGGCACGAAACGGCAAGGCTACCGCGATCCCCGCCATGATGAGCGGCGTCACGAAGACGAGCGTGTTCGAGAGCTGCAAGACCGACGGCTCGCCGCCGTAGCAGAAGAGTCCGAAGCCGCCGCAAATCAGCGCCTGGTAGGCCAAAAACGGATTGCCGCCTGTGACGCCGACGATGATTCCGCCGACGACGAAGGCGAGGAGGACGGAGCCCACCGGAAGCGCCAGCGCCCGGCCCGCGCGCCGAAGGCCTTTGAAAGCCTCCGGCCTACCGGGCCGGGCGCTGCGTTTCGTTGCTACGGCCATGGCGGCCGGCTTAACTTACCCCTACGGCACCGTGTCTGGCACGGTCGCCGCGCCTGATTTGATCTGACTGATCATCTGGTCGACGGCGGACTTGACGTCGCTGGGAAGCTGCAGATTGTCGACCTGGTAGCCGACGCCGTCGTTTGCCAGCCCGAAGGTCGTGATGCCGCCCTTGAAGCTGCCGTTCTTGACGTCTTTGATCGCCGCGTAGGTCGCGTTGTCGACGCGCTTCAGCGCGCTCACGATCACGGACTTATCCACGTAGCCCTCGTCGGCGTCGACGCCGATGCTGTAGACGCCGTCTTTCCCGGCCTGCGTCAAGGCCCCGTTGCCGCAGCCTCCGGCGACCTGGAAGACGATGTCGGCGCCCTGCGAGATCTGGTTTTCAGCGACGCCGGCGCACTTGGTGGGATCAGTGAAGTTGTTGGAGTAGCCATTGAGCGTCTTGATACCGGGATCCACCTTGGCAGCGGCCCACTGGTAGCCCGCGATGTAGTGGTCGACCGGCGGGATCTTGATGCCGCCAACCGAAGAGATGATGTGCTTGCTCTTCGGGGCTTTGCCGTCCTTCTCGAGCATTCCTGCGACCGTGCCGACCAACGCACCCGCCTCTTGCTCCTTGAAGAGCAGCCCTTCGACGTTCGCGTGCTTCAGGTCGTTGCCCTGGGCGTCGGCGCCGACGCCGTCGATGATCGCGAAGTGAATGTTGGGGAACTGGCCTGAGACGGTGCCAATCGACTCGGCCATCAAAAAGCCGACGCCGATGACCAGGTCGTAGCCTTTGGTCGCGTAGTTCGTGAGATTGGGCACGTAGTCGCTATTGCTATGTGACTCGACGACGTCGCCCTGGACGCCAAGCTGGCCGGAGCACTTCAGCGTCGAGCAGATGTTTCCGCTCGAGGCCGCGCGCGCCAGACCGACCGCGGCCAGGTGGTTGAAGCTCTTGTCGTTTAGACCACCGGTGTCGGTCACAAGGCCAACCTTGATGGTTTTGCCCGAAGAGGCAGTCCCATTGTTACTCGAGCTCCCACAGGCGCTGAGAACCAACGCGAGTATTGCGGTCGCAGACAGCGCAAAAAGACGGACGGGCGCCTTCCTCATAGACCCTCCCCAGAATTCAATTTGACCCCTCGATTCCGGGCGATTGTAGCACCAAAAGATTCGAAATCCTTGGACTGTTTTGAGGCCCGCAGCGCTCTCAGGCGCCGCTGCTTAGAGTGCCGTCGGCCAGCGATCCGGCGATGGCCCGGAGGCGGGTCTGGACGCCAGGATCGTTACCCGCGGCGGACGTCGCGAGCCCGACGGCGGCGTCGCGCAGGCCGTAGGACAGCGAGCCGGACGTCGTCGCGGCGAGGGCGGCCGTGACGCCGAGGGACACACCCCGGACAACGTCCGTCGTCGCGTTGCCAACCAGGCAGGAGGGCGCCGAGGAGCCGAATGGGATGGCGAGATCGACGGCGATGCAGAGGCGGCCGGTGGCCGCAGCGCCGCGAAGCGCGCCGCTACCGGTTGCCCCGCCTGCGCCGAAGATCACGTCGGCGCCTTGCGCAGCAAAGGCGCGAGCTTGCGAGTCGCCCCACGCCGGATTGTCGTAAGGCGCGCCGTCGTCAGCGGGTTGATCGGCCCCGAGCACCCGCACGCCTGGGCGGACGTACTCGGCGCCATGCTCGAAGCCAGCGCGCTGCTGGCGGTCGGTCCGGTCGCCCGGACCATAGATGCCGGCGACGATGCCGGTCTTCGTGAGCAGCCCGGCCAGCGCCCCGGCCAGGAAGGCGCTCTGCTCGCGTCGAAACTGGATCGAAAGCAGGTTGGGAAGCGGGCTGGGCACCAGCAACGGGTCGACCAGCATGAAGCGAGTTTCGGGGTTGGCGCGGGCGACGACGCTGACGGCGTCCGCCAGCAGGAAACTCGGAGCGATGACAAGATCGCTGCGCTGGTCCACGGCGAGCTGCAGATTGCGTTCGTAGTCGGCCACGTGCACCGACGTCAGCACGCGATCGCTGGCGCAGCGGACTCCGGCGATGGCTTTGACCATGCCCTGGTACACGGCGGCGTCGGCTTGCATGCCAGCGACGTCGGTCACGAGCGCGACCCGGATCGCGGGGCTGCAGCTCGGGCTTGGCGTGGGCGTCGGCGTCGGCGACGATCTCGCTGCGGGGCGACTGATGCCGGTGGCTCCGGCCTGCACCAGGAGCAGGAGGCAGGCGACGAGGACCAGGACGGTGGGCGTCAGGTACCGAAGAGCCGGTCGCCGTAGTCGCCGAGGCCGGGCAGGATGTACTTCTGCGGGTTGAGCTGGCGGTCCCTTGCCGCCGCGAAGATCTGGACGTCCGGGTGGGCCGCCTGGAGCGCCTGGATCCCCTCGGGAGCCGCCACGACGCATACCAGGCGAACGCTGGCGGGACCGAATTCTTTTAAGAGCTCGACCGCCTTGATCGCCGTGCCACCAGTGGCCAGCATCGGGTCGAGGACCATGACGACTTTGCCGTGAATGTCAGGTGGCAGCTTGACGTAATACCGGGAAGCGACGGCCGTCCGCTCGTCGCGCTCGAGCCCGATGTAGCCGACCGTCACGTGGGGCAGGAGTTCGAGCACCGGGCCGACCAGACCCAGGCCGGCGCGCAGGATGGG
Organism: Candidatus Dormiibacterota bacterium; assembly: GCA_036782775.1. Lineage (GTDB taxonomy): Bacteria > Chloroflexota > Dormibacteria > CF-121 > CF-121 > CF-13. Next base: position 10,944 of record DAIPYJ010000041.1, read on the forward strand.
CACGGCCACGACGTGGTCGTCGACTTCGTGGCCGTCCGTCGGCTCGAGCGGCGTCTGCATCGTGTACGTGCGGGTGCGCAGGTCCCGGGTCGCCTCGTAGAGCAAGAGGGTGATGATCTTGTCCGAGGCTTCGCGAAAGTCGTCGGGCTCGGTGTCCTTATCGCGCAGGCGCGTCAGGTAGTGGGCCACCAGCGGATGGTCGATGACGTGCAGCGTCAACGGCCCCTCAACCTAACCCTCTCCCCGCAAGCGGGGAGAGGGAATCATCCGCGAGCCGGAGAGCGATGACCTGAGTTTTTCAGGGATCACGGCGAGACCGGGCTCGGCCATACGGCCGTCGGCGATTAATTTCCGAATTCGCACGATGTTCGAGTCGGACCAGTTGCTCTTTGGCTTTCGCTGCGTGAAGCGACAGGCCCAGGTCTCGTCGTCGATCCCTTTAGCCTGCCCGTCGATCCAGCCATAGGCCAGGGCTTCTTCGACGGATTCGTCGTAGCTCATGCCCGTCTTGCCCGACGTTTTCTTGAAATAGACGACCCAGATTTCTTTCTTTTTGTCGTGGTTCTTGGCCAGCCAGCGGCGCCATTGATCGCGGTTGCGAACCAGGAGCGTCTCGCCAACGTCCATCTAGGCCTTGACCGGAGCCAGGGCGCGAATGGCATCGAGGGCGACGCGGAACATCGGCGTGAGATCGAGATCAGCCACGCGCTTGGGGTCGATGTCTTCTTCGCCGGGCTCGTTGACGACGGTGAGCACCGAGGCGCCGCGCAAGTCACGCAGGTTGGCCAACACGAAGATCGTCGAGGTCTCCATGTCGTTGCAGAGGACCCGGGCGCGATGCCAGACTTGGAGCGCGTCATGAAGAGATTCCCGGCGCGGCATCTCGTCCGCATGCAGGTCGCTATAGAGCGAGTCATGGCTGCGCACGATGCCGGCATGAAGGCGAAAGTTATTTCGCCGGCCGGCGGCCATCATGCCCTGCACCAGCTCGAAGTCGGCGACGGCGGGATAGGCGAGCGGGACGTAGGGCGGCGTGGTGCCTTCGTCGCGCACCGCAGCGGTCGCGACCACCAGGTCGCCGAACCCGATGCCTTTCTGGATCGATCCGGTTGTTCCCACGCGAATGAAGATCCTGGCGCCGATGGCAGCGAGCTCTTCCACGGCGATCGCCGTCGATGGGGACCCGATGCCGGTCGACGTCACGGAGACTTTTCGATCATCGAGTCCGCCAGTGTAGGTCGTAAATTCCCGGTTGCGCGCAATCAGTTTCGGGCTCTGGAGCAGTCTGGCAATCGACTCGACTCGGCCGGGATCACCGGGGAGAAGCACCGCCTCGCCGACGTCACCGGGGCGGCAATGTATGTGGTATTGAAGGTCCCCCATCCGAGGCTGAGTGTACCCCTCTCCCTAACCCTCCCCCCCGCAGGCGGCGGGAGGGAATTTCTGATCAGTTGGTCCAGGAGGTCGCGTCGGCGCTGGTCGTGAAGGTCTCGCCCATGAAGAGGCGCAGCAGCGGTGAGCCGATCCGCTGGTGGTAGGTGATGCTGACGCGGATCGGCGTGCGGTTGGTGCGTTCGACGAGTGTCGGTGAGACGGTCAGCGTCACGTCCGAGGTATTGATATCGCCGAGGTTCTCGACCACCGTCTTGCAGATTGCGGCGTCGGAATAGTTCTCTGGATTGGTCAATCCGCCGGACACTGCCCAGCACGGCGTCCGATCATTGGCGGCCTCGATACTGCTGCCCGCGACGTAAGCGGCCTCCTGGGCCGCATGGCTGACTTTCGCGCTGGTCAGCGCGAGGCCGAAGAATTGGGTTCCCATGACGCCCAGCGCGAAGAGAAACGCCAGAACCATGGCGAACTCGGCTCCGACCTGACCGCGCGATGCCCCTCGCACGATCCCAGCATCTCGCCGCCGGGTTGCCGGACGCCTTACGTGCCGAGGCGCTCGATCCCCGAGGCGGTCACTCGTCGCAAGAGCAGCGGCCTCGGTACGGCGTTTTGCGTAATGCCGAAGGCCGCCGTAAGGCGATCGGTAACGGAGTCGGCGGCCTGCTCGGTCCGGGCATGAATAATGGCCAGGGGCTCGCCAGCCTCGATGCGATCTCCAACTTTCTTGTTCAGTACGACGCCCACGGCGAGATCGATCGGCGCGTCCTTGCGATCGCGGCCGGCGCCGAGGGACTTGCCCACCAGGGCGATTTCCAGTGCGTCCGCGCGCGCCACGACGCCGGCTTGAGGCGCAATAACCCGCCGTTTAACCGGTGCGTTCGGTAACCGCGAAGGATCGTCGACGACCCGGGGATCGCCGCCCTGGGCCTCGATCAATTGCGCAAATTTGCGTAACGCTGATCCGTCTTCGATGTAGTGTCGGAGCGGGGCGCCGGCATGGCGGGCTAATCGCCGTAATTCCTCGCCGAGGCGAAGCGAGAGTATCTCGAGCTCGGGCGGTCCGTGCCCGGCGAGCGTGTCGATCGCCTCTCGGATCTCAAGGGCGTTGCCGACGGCACGGCCGAGCGGCTGCTCCATATCCGTGACGTAAGCGACGGTCTCCCGACCGGCGCTGGTGCCGAGCGCGACCAGCGCCCTGGCGAGCGTCTCGGCCTCTTCGACGGTCGGCACGAAGGCGCCGCGCCCCGCCTTGACGTCGAGCAAGATCGCGTCGGCGCCGGCGGCCAACTTCTTGCTCATCACGCTGCTGGCAATCAGGGGTACCGAGTCGACGGTCGCCGTCGCGTCGCGCAGTGCGTAGAGGACCTTGTCTGCTGGAACCATGTCCCCGGACTGGCCCGCGATCGCAATGCCGATCTGGCGCACCTGCGCGATGAATCGGTCGATCGACAGGTCGACCTGAAACCCGGCGATCGCCTCGAGCTTGTCGAGCGTTCCGCCGCTGTGGCCGAGCGCGCGACCCGAGAGTTTGGCGACAGGCACGCCGGCGGCGGCAACCAGAGGCGCCACGACCAGCGTCGCTTTGTCGCCGACACCACCCGTCGAGTGCTTGTCGACTTTCCGGCCCGGGATCGACGACAGGTCGAGCTGCCGGCCGCTCGCCGCCATCGCCAGGGTCAGCGCCGTGGTCTCCGCATCGGTCATGCCCCGCAGTCGAACCGCCATCAACCAGGCGGCCAGCTGGTAATCGGGAATGGTGCCTTCGCTCGCGCCTTTCACGAGATACTGAATCGCCTTGTCGTCGTGCGCCTGGCCGTCGCGCTTCTCGCGAATCAAGTCGAGCGCCGTCACGCAGGCAGTGTAATTTGGCCCGGATGCTGCTGAAGATCGTCGGCCTCGTGTTGCCGCTCGGCCTCGACACGTTCGCGGTGGCGGCGGCGCTGGGAATTGCCGGGCTCAGCCGTGCAGAACGTACGCGGGTCACGATGCTCTTCACGATCTTCGAGGCGGGCATGCCGCTCGTGGGCTTCTTCGGGGGTTCGCTGATCGGCGTTGCGCTTGGCAATGTCGCCGACTACCTGGCGATCGGGATCCTGATCGTCCTGGGCGTCTATCTGCTCTGGCCGAAAGCCGATGAGGACGAAGAGGAGCGGTTGAGCCTGTTGAGCCGAACCCGTGGACTCGCAGCCTTGGGTCTGGGTGTCAGCATCAGCCTGGACGAACTCGCCATCGGCTTCACGATCGGCCTGCTGCGCCTGCCGGTGGTGCTGATCATCGTCCTGATCGGGCTACAGACCATCGTCGTGACGCAGCTGGGATTGCGGCTCGGGCACCGGCTGGGTGAGCGCATCCGCGAAGGCGCGGAACGGCTCGCCGGCGCGGCCCTCGCCGTGCTTGGGTTGGTGCTACTGGTCGAGAAGCTTCTGCATTAGCCCCTCACCCCGACCCTCTCCCCGCAAGCGGGGAGAGGGAGCTCCCAAAAGGCGGGAGAGGGAGAGCTCCCAAAAGGCGAGGAGATGGAGAGCTCCCAAAAGGCGAGGAGAGGGAGATTTACTTGATCAGGTATGAGTTGACGCCCGGGGCTGGCGCGAAGTAGGTGTTGTACTGGACAAGCAGAGCCGGAGTGCCAGCCGTAAATCCCGGGCAGCCGGGGGCGCCGGCGGTGTTTCCGAGGACGTTACCGCCGTCAACGTTCAGGTAGGCGCCGATGAATTCGCCATTGATCGCGTACTGATTGTTCGAGTTGCCGTCCGTCGGAGTTTGGTTATGCGGGCCGACCTCGACGCCGGTAACCGTCATTTGGCCTGATGGATCGGCGTCGAATACGGTGCCCCAGACCTGGAAGCGTGGGACGTTCGAGCTGCTCGCGTTGAACGTCTCGCTCCAGACCTGGCCGGTGTTTCCGTTCGAGGGGGCGATGAAGAACGCGATATTGGTGCTGCCAGTTGGCGTGAAGTGCGGCGCGACGAAGAAGACGCTCCCATCGTTGGGAAGCGAGGAATTATTCGCGGAGAAGGCGCTGCCACCGTCGAAGATCAACTCCACGCCGTTGGTACCGTCAGATGCGGCTGGGAGGTCGGTCGCACCGACGTTATTGGCATAGTGCGGCAGCCCGGTTGAGGTGTTCGAGATGTAGCCGCCGGTGATGGTCAGGTTTGCTCCTGACGTGAAGTAGTAAATGCCGTTCAAAAATATGTATTCGCTGTTGTTGCCGTTGTCGCCAGATGCCGGGATGGTTTGGGTCGTTGTGTACTCCCCTGGAAGGTAGACGTAAACCCATTTCGACGAGCTGGTATTGGTAATGGTCGCGCCGTTCCAGACCGCCGACCCTCCCGGCGGGACGGCCTTCTTGGTCGGATTCTTCACGAAGTTGATGCTGGAAACGTCGGGCATGTGGTAGTCCGGCTCGGGGTCAGCTCCTGCCCCGAAGCTCACCGGCGTCTGCCAGAACGAAAACAAGCCGTGATTGTCGCTGGCCGAGTTCACGGTCAGGTCGCCGTTGACATTGAGGTTCGCCTGGGTTGGGTTCGGGACGTGGAACTTCGCGTTACTGACCGTCTGACCCATCACGCTCGTGTTGCAGACGTCAGCTCCGTCCTGGCCGTCGTCGACCTGGGCGTAACCGCCCTGGTCGTTGAAGATCGTGTTGCCGCTTCCGCCCGAGGTGTAGGCGAATAGCGCGTACGTCTTGGGATTGGTGCCGGCTTCAGCCGTAGCACTGGCGACGATACCGATCCGGTTGAATCCCAGGACCTGGACAAACGTGGCCACGGCGTTATAGCTGACTGTGACCTGGATCTGCTTGTTGTCGTATCCGGTCGGCGCCACGGCGGTCACCGTGTATCCGCCTTCGGTGTCGGTCACCGTGTTGCTCGGCGGGCTGTTGTAGAAGCTGGAGCCCTGGGCGTTTGCCGGCGTCTGACCGAAGACGGAGAAGGTGTCCTGGAGGGCGTGGAACAGGGCGTTCGACGGGACACCGTTGGGATTCGCGACCGTGCCGACCAGGTCCTGGGCGCCGGCCAACGCGCCAGCGTCAACGGCGTCTTGCATCAGCCGGCGCTGAAAGTAAAGCCGTCCGGCGTCGATGGCCAGCGCGAGCATGCCGCAGATGGCGACCATGGCGAGCGCCATGATGACGATTGCCTGGCCTTTGCGGCCCCGGATTTCGTGCAGCACCATGTCAGTACTCGGCGCGCATCGACGCGCCCGCTTGCATCACGAAGGAGCCGGTCAGGTTGCCGATGATCCCGGTCATGGGCGCATAGAGATAGGTGACGCGGACCGTCACCGTCTGATTCCCGGTGCCGCGGTTCGGCGAGATCCAGATATATCCGGAATTGGGCGTTGTGGGCGTTGATGGCGTGGTGCACGGGGTCGGGCCCGCCAGGCATGGATCTTCCGTCAGCACCATGCCGCCTCCACCAATCTTGGCGAGCGTGGCATTGACGATGACCGTGTCCGGGTAGGTGCTGGCGTAGTTGCTGCGCAGCACCAGCTGACGAGCGCCCTCGTGCGCCGCCTCGGCAATGTTGATGTAGGCGGAGATGGCCCGCCCGAAGTCGAAGATGCCCATCAGCAGGATCATCAGGAGGCCCGAGAGCAGAGCGAACTCGACCATCGCCTGGCCGCGCGATTTGCGAGCGAGGTGCTTCGGCATCAGTAGTTGGTCCTCATCTGGACCCAGACCTTCATGTGGATCGGATTGCCCACGAGCCCCTGCATGAGCGGGGTATAGAGCTGGAAGTCGTAGGTCACGCCGACGTTGACGTAGTAGTTCGTATTCAGTGTTCCGCCTATCGTCCACAGGCTGACCCGGTTGTTGCCGTTGGGGCAGCCGGCGGTCGACTCGGTGGAGTCATGCGGGGGGCAGATCGTCACGCTGCCCGGCGTGATGCCGCTGTACTGGAGCTCGTTGTCGACCGCCTGGACGATGGCGGTGTCGGTCTGCACCGGGCAGGTGGCGTAGTTGTTCGAGGTCGAGCAGGTGGGCGTCTGCGGGCCGGTGTAAATGTTCAAGATCGCGACCCGTGCGCCTTCCCTGGCGGCGTTTGTCACCGAGACCTGGAAGTAGTACGCGCGGCCGAAGTCAAGTAGCCCAAACGTGAGGAGCGTCAGCACGGGCAGCACCATCGCCATCTCAACCAGCGACTGCCCATGGCGGCTCCGCCAGCGGTTGGTCTTCATGAAGTCGTTACCTCGGCGCTGGGCCGAACGGCCCAGGCGCCTACTGCAGATAACGCAAACGGTAAGGTCGGCGAGCTTGGCCGCCGATCACGAGCCCTTACAAGTCCCGTTACGAGTTGATACCGCCAGGTCGCGGGGGAATGAAGGGGTTTAAGCGAATAGCCTGGGAAAAAGAATGCGACCCGTCGTTACGGTTTACAACTCACCGGTGTTACCCAGCGAGCCTTCATCCCGCCGCCCAGTCCAGCCCTTGCGAGCCAGACCTTCGTCTCCGACAGAACCGGGTGCCTTGCGGCTCCCGACTCCCCAGGCCTTTCGGCCCGGGCCCTCAAACCTCACGGTCTGAGAGTGGGAACCTTGCGGTCCCCTCGTCGGCTACCTACTAGAGTCGTTTCCTTCTCTAGCTGGCTTTCTGACAGGTCGCAGGGGGAACAATAGCCGCCGGTCGAAACTGCCGCAATACGGAACATTTGTTTACAAACGGACATGCGCGGCAAGGGCGCGTAACCCTCCGGCGAGTTGCAATTCAGGGACTTACGTCGGAGACCGCTGCCGGCCTAGGCTGATCTGGGGTGGCCGTCCAACAACCGCTCGGCGAAACGACAGGCTCAAGCTCGGCTGTGGCGGAAAGCCCGGTCGCCCGCGCCGAAGTTGAAGGCGTGCCTGTCTTCTGGTCGCAGGCCGAGGGGCCCTTACGCGCGGTGCTCTTCTTCCGGGTCGGCCGGATCGACGAGAGCCTGCCAACCAACGGGATCACGCATCTCGTCGAGCATCTCGCGCTCACGCGAGTCGGTCAACGACCGTTTCAATACAACGCTTTCGTTGAGGGTCTCCTCACGGGTTTCGTCGCAGGCGGCTCCGAAGAAGAGATCGTCGAGTTTTACGAGGTCGTCGCTGACGCCCTGACCCGACTTCCGCTGGAGCGGCTGGAGAACGAAGGGCGAATCCTGGAGACCGAGGCGGCCGGCAGAAGATCTGGGGTCATCGACGCGCTGCTGGCTGTCCGCTTTGGCGCGCGCGGCTGGGGGCTGTTGAATTACCTGGAGTACGGCTTGAAGTCGAGCGCCGAACAGGTCGAAGCGTGGCGGGCCGAGGCATTCACCCGTGAGAATGCGGCGTTGATGCTTACCGGACCCATCCCCGGTAATCTCCGCCTTTCGTTGCCCCATGGAAATCGCCGTCCGGTGCCGCCGCTAACCCATCCGAGATATTCCCTCCCAGCGTGGATGTCGATGGCCTCCCCCGGCGTCGGCATCGCGCTCTTAGCTGAGCGCTCGACTCAGCTCACCGCTGTCCTGCACATCGCCGAGCGTCGCGCCCAGTCGCGCCTGCGCTACCAGGATGCGGTCTCCTACCAGGTGGGGGTTGGCTATCTGCGGCTTGACGCTGCTACGGCGCATGTCACGCTCTTCGCGGACGCCCTTCCTGACAACGCGGCACGGGTCCGCGACGGCCTGTTGTCGGTAATGGAGGATTTGGCGGAACATGGTCCCTCGGAAGAGGAGTTGCGGGCGGAGGTGGAGTTTGCCCGAAAGTCGTTCCAGCAGCCGGGGCAGGCCCTGTCACGGCTTCAATCGGCGATTGCCAGCGAGCTCTACGGCGCTCCGTGCTTAAGCGCTGATCACGTTTTGAAAGAGCTCGAGGGCAGCTCTGGCGCCGAGCTGGCCCAAGCCCTGCGCGACGCGCTGCCATCGGCGATTGCCGTCGTGCCCAATGGGGTTGCAGTCGAGCATCCCAAGTTTCAGGCCGTCCCAGATTGGTCCCGTGAACGGCTCAAGGGGCGTGGCCGGCCGCTGCGTGCCTTCGCGCGGGCACGAGCCAACCGGCTGATCGTGGCTCCTGAGGGCGTCACGTATCTCCGCGATGAGGCCCGTTACGTGACGATCCGTTATGGCGAGCTCGCCGGCGTGCTGCGCTGGAACGACGGAAGCCGGACGCTGATCGCGGACAACGCCTCACGGATCCACGTGCGCCCGGCTGACTGGCATGGTGGCGCCCAAGCGGTCAAAGAAATCGATCATCGTGTTCCGCCCGATCTCGTCATCCAGGCCGGCGAGCGACCAAAACCCGACCCGTGGGCGATCGTCACCCCGGTCAAAATGTCAACGATCATTCGCCGCGGCATCCTCTGGGTGCTCGCGCTCTTCTTCTGGATTGTTGCGCTTGGGCTAGGAGTCGAGGCGGTCGAGGGGACCGGCGGTCCTGACGCCGGTGGTATCGCCATCGCGTACGCAGTCCTCGCTCTGATCTGTTCCGTTCCGCTGGCCTTGCCCTACCTTCGTGAGGCGGTCCGGAGCCGCCGGCCTGCTAAGCGCTAAGCCGACCCGCAGACTAGCCTGCGAAGTCGTCGGCCAGGCGAATCACGGGGATGGTCCGATCCGTATTCCGCTCGTACGCGCCATAGCCTTTGTAGGCCTTGACGATTCGCTGCCAGGCGTCGGCGCGTTCCATTCCGTCGAGGGTCTCCGGCCGCACTTTGGTCGTTTTGCCCCTGATCTCGATCCACACCTTGTCGGGATTACGGGCGAGGTTGTAGAACCAGCTCGGGTGATTGGCGGCCCCGCCGAGCGAGGCGACGATCAGGCGGCTGCCCGGACGGTCGGGAAACCAGGTGAGGGGCACCTGGCGCCGTTTTCCTGACCTGGCGCCGACCGTGGTCAGCACCAGCATGGGAACGCCGAACATCTTCATCCGACCGCCGGTCAGCCGATAGAGGCCGACCAGGCCGCCGACCACGACGCGATTCAGCCAGCTTGGGAGTTGCGGGATCGGGGCGCCTCGCGTCCCTTTTGGCGGGATCTCGACGCTCATTCGCCAGAGGCTACGCGAAATGGGGTTTGCTTGAAGCAGCCCCAATTAGAATCAAACCGGATGGAGTCGCAGCTCGCCGGCGCCTTCGAGACGCTGCTCAAGCGCGGCGATCTGATCGAGTCGACGTCGGAGATGACGCCCGAATACCTGCGCGAGCTGAAGCACACGCTGATCGTCTCGGGCGATACGGAATTGATCTCGGCCCCGGCGTACTATCTCGCAGCCCGTAAGGCACCCAGTGTGAACGCCTTCATGACCGGCATCGCGATCATCCAGGACGAGCTGGCGCACGCGCACATCGCCTATCACATCCTGGAGGAGCTGGGCGAGAGCCAGGAGGCGCTGGTCTTCAAGCGTGATCCCAAAGCCTTCCGCTATCCGTACGCCTTCGACGTGCCACTCGAGAGCTGGACCGAGCTGGTGCTGGCGAACGCGATGTACGACCAGGCCGGCTTCTGCCTGCTGGGCGACATCCACGAGCACTGCTCTTACGGCCCCTGGAAGCGCGGCCTGGTGAAAGTCATGGCCGAGGAGAACTTCCACCTGCGCAACGGCCGCAACTGGTCGAAACGGATCGCCGCGGCGGGCGGCGCGGCCAAAGAAGAACTGCAGCGCGGCGTCGACTGGATGTTTCCGCTCACGGTCGAGTGGTTCGGGCTGCCTGACAACCTCAAGCAGCACACGACCCAGCTCGATTACCGGCTCAAGGGTCTGACCAACGATCAGCTGCGCCAGCAGTGGCTCTCGACGGTGGTGCCCTTCATGGAATCGATCGGCATCAAGGTTCCGGCGCACCAGGACGGCGAGAACTACGTTCTGGACTATCCCTTCCCGTGCACCTTCGATGCGCAGGCGAAGCGCTGGAACTTCGACGATCCCTGCAGCTGGGATGACGTGCTGGCGCGCTGGCGCGCTCGGGGACCACGCAACGCCGAGATGGTCGAGATGTTCCAGGAGAGCTTCAGCAAGTTCCAGGTGAAGGCTTGAGCAGGCCCCTCTCCCCGACCCTCCCCCCGCAGAGCAGGGGGAGGGAGAAAGAGATAGAGGAGAGGGTCTGGGCGGCCTTAGGCGAGATCGACGACCCCGAGATGCCCGTGAACCTGGTCGACCTTGGCCTGATTTACGGGCTGGAGGTGGGGGAGGGGACGGTCGATCTGCGGCTTACCTTCACGGCGATGGGCTGCCCCGCCAGCGACCTGATCGTCGAGGACATCCGCGAGCGTTTGTTGCGCGAGCCGGGCATCGAGCAGGTCAACATCGACGTCGTCTGGAATCCGCCGTGGTCGTCTGCGCGGCTGACGCCAGCAGGACGCGAAGCCTTGCTCGCCTGGGGGCTTTCAGTCTGATGGCATACGTCCGCGTCCATGAACACGTTCGGGAATACGAGGTCTACGCGCGCAAGGCCCGGGTCGAGCCGCTCCGGCAGGTCGGCAGCGTGGTCGCGCCCGACGATGACCTGGCCATGGCCTATGCGCGCGCGACCTACGACGAGGAGCGCTGGATCGAAATGACGATCGTGCCCAAGGATGCGGTGATCCGTCTCTGGGGCCCGGGAGAGCAAGAGGGCTGAGCCTTTACTCGCTCCTCAAGAGCCTGGCGGACAACAAGCAGTTACTCGGAATGCGCTACGCGGAATGGTGCACGGCCGCGCCCAGCCTCGAGGCCGATATCGCCGCGGCGGCGATGGGGCTGGATGACATCGGACACAGTCGCGTGCTCTACGGATCCATGCGGGAGCTCGGGACACCGGACGCTGGAATCGTCGAGGGCAGCTACGCGAATGTGCCGTTTCTGGATCAGCCCTGGACCGACTGGAGCCAGTTCGTCGCGGCCAATGCGGTCCTGGACAGCGCCTTCTCGCTGATGATCGAGGCGCTTGCCAACGGCAATGTCGAGGTCCTGCGCAGCCGCCTGCGAAAGATGATGCAGGAGGAGCGCTACCACTTTCTGCATGGACGAAGCTGGCTCAACGAGGTCAAGGCCAGCGAGGCGAGCGCGCGCGCCTATCGCGAGGCCCTGGCGTTTTTTGGTCCGGACAAGGGCGACGTCGATCAATTGCATCAAGAAGGAAAGCTGGCCAGTGGAGTCGCCGAACTGCGGCAGTCATTGCAAGAACGGGTCGGTGATCGAGCGGGTCGCTGGATGGTCGACTGGAAGAAATGGGATCCGATTCGGCGTCGCCTCGAGCCAGGTGGGATCGACGCGGCAACGCACGAGATGCTGCAGGGCCTCGCCGAAAAACGATATATGCCGGCAAGTGGGTAAAGACCCCTCACCGCGACCCTCCCCCCGCGAGCGGGTTGAGGGGGACTCAAATGCGGCAAGCGGGGGAGGGAGTGCTCCGCAAGCGCGCTGTCCGTTTTGCCGGTCGACCGACGTCGAGGTGATTTCGCTCTTCGGCAGCCAGGTGATGACGATGCAATGCAAGTGCCGCGCCTGCGGCAGCTACTTCGAAGCCAGCAAGTACTAACGCCCCTCACCCCGACCCTCTCCCCACAAGCGGGGAGAGGGAGGATTGGAGCATGTGTTTGCGAACCGCAGTTTGGAGTTGCGGTGCATGACCCGCGGCCTTTACGCTTACGCCCGCGACCTGTCAGAAAGCCAGCCGATGAAGGAAACGACATCGGTGAGCTCCCGAACGGCGGGCCCGCAAGGGTTCGACTAGTACGGGGCGAAGGTCCAGCTGGAAACGGATGGACTGGGCGGCGGTAAGGGCTCGTTGGGTCACACCGGCGGGTTATCAACCGTAACGACGGGTCGCTTCAATTTTCAGCAGGTTTGTCGGCTTTGCCTTCCCGAGTCCGGCAGACCTGCATGGATGGCGCCAGCAGCTCGCGGCAGAATCTTGCAACCCTAGGCCCCTTGTTTTCCGAACCTTAATGAGCTAACGTCGCGAGCAGAATCGGGCGTTGACGTGGGGCAGGCTGCCCCCGGGAAGGAGGAAGGACTTGAAGACTCATCGGCTATTTGCGTTTGCCGTTCCAGTGCTGCTCGCCGCCGCGGCAGGCAGCTGGCCCGCCGCCGCCGGCACGGCGCCTGGCATTGGGAATATCCCGCAGGGCACTCAGGCGGATTCCGCCTATGCGGCCAGCAATTCCAATGTCAGCAACGTCTTCGCCACAACCCAGAAGGTCAGCTGCTATACGCCGGAGGTGCCGTACTTCACCGTAGGCGCTGGCGAGGGCTACAGCGGAATGACTGCCTGCGACGTTCCGGGAGCAGTGCAGTCGAATACGAACGAGAAGACGGGCTCCTATGCCACGCAGGCCGGAAGCAACCCCGGCTATCCGGCGGCGAGTCCGATGCTGGTCAAAGATCATTCGGAGTCGGACATCCGGATCGATCCGACCAACCCCCTGCACCTCATCGGGCAGTCCAAGTGGGTGGTCAGCCCTGAGGGCTACAACCACCTCCTCGGCTTCTACGAGTCCTTCGACGGCGGCAAGACATGGCCGGTGCAGGGGCACGTTCCCGGCTACGAGGGCTGGACGGACAACACCGATCCGGTCGGCGCCTTCGACAGCTACGGGAACTTTTACGCGATCAACCTGCCCTACCAGTTCTTCTACAAGGGCGACAGCCACGACTTCCAGACTGGCAGTGCAGAACCGAACCCGACGCTAGCCAACGAAGTGATCTCGATGTCGGTCCGCCCGGAGCACACAAGCGCATCAAACGCGCCGGCGAACGATTGGAAGGTGACAAACCCGCAGAATCCGAGCCAGCC
>DAIPYJ010000042.1:0-18821 GCA_036782775.1 Candidatus Dormiibacterota bacterium
GCTCGATGATGCCCTGGCTCAAGCCCAACGGCTCGAAGGCAACTCCCTCTCCCCGCTTGCGGGGAGAGGGTCGGGGGGAGGGGCTGCCCCGATGATGGACGATCGCGTTTTTATTTTTGACACGACCCTGCGGGATGGCGAGCAGTCACCGGGGGCCAATCTCAATCCGGACCAGAAGCTGGCGATCGCCTGGCAGCTCGCGCGCCTCGGCGTCGATGTCGTCGAAGCGGGCTTTCCGCTCTCTTCGCCGGGCGATTTCGAGGCGGTCCAGCGGATCGCGCGAGAAGTCCCCGGGCCGATGATCACCGCCCTGGCCCGCGCAGCGCGGCCGGACATCGACGCGGTCTGGGGGTCGGTCAAGGACGCAGAGCGAAAGCAGATCCACATGGTCCTCTCGGTCTCCGATATTCACATCGAACGCAAGTTGCGCTCGACCCGGGCGGAGGTCCTGAAGCGAGGCAAAGAGGCAGTCGCTTATGCGCGTTCGCTTTGCGATGAGGTCGAGTACTCGCCCGAGGATGCCGGCCGCGCGGATCCGGACTATCTCTACGAGACCCTCGAGGCCGTCATCGACGCCGGCGCGACGGTCGTCAACATTCCCGATACCACCGGTTACACCCTGCCGCACGAATTCGGCGGGCTGATCGCGTCGATCAAAGCCAATGTGCGCAACATCGACCGAGCCTTGATCAGCGTTCACTGCCACAACGACCTGGGACTGTCGACGGCCAACAGCGTGGCCGCGGTTCTCAATGGCGCTCGTCGCGTCGAATGCACCGTCAATGGGATCGGCGAGCGTGCCGGCAACGCCTCGCTCGAGGAAGTGGTCATGATCTTGCGCACTCGCGAAAAATCACTCGGGCTGCGCACCGGCATCGACACCAGCCGGCTGGCCGAAGTCAGCGCGCTCGTCTCACGGCAAACCGGCATCCCGGTGCAGCCGAACAAGGCGATTGTGGGAGGCAACGCTTTTGCGCATGCCTCCGGCATCCACCAGGACGGCGTGCTCAAAGACAAGATCAACTACGAGATCATCCGCCCCGAGGACGTCGGCATGGGCGAAAGCCGCATCGTGCTCTCGCCCCGTTCCGGCCGCCACGCGTTTCGCTTCCGTCTTGCCGAGCTTGGCTATCACTTGACCGATCAAGCCTTCGGCCAGGCCTGGGAGCAGTTCCTGGCGCTCGCCGACCGGAAGAAAGACATCCTCGATCGCGACCTGGGCGGGATCGTTCAGTCCGTCGAGATGTTCTACCTCGAGGTTCCCACTTGGGGTTAGAGTCTTCCCTTTCCCTGGAAAGCGGGAGGGTCAGGGAGTGGGTCGATGTTGTTCCAGGAACCTACGGCGGCTATGCCTACTTCAACGGGGCGATCGTTCCCTTCGAGGCAGCCCACCTCAGCGTCGGCACCCACGCGCTGCATTACGGCACCGCCTGCTTCGAAGGCATCCGCGGGTACTGGAACGCCGACCACGAAGAGATCTATTTGCTGAAGCTGGCGGAGCACTATGAGCGCTTCGCCCGATCGACCGGGCTGATGAAGCTGGCGCCTCGCGAGTCGATTGAGGAACTGTGTGAAATCAGCCGGGAGGTCGTGGCGCGCAGCGGCTATCGAACCGACGTCTACGTCCGGCCGCTGGCCTATAAAGCCTCGCCCATCATCAAAGTCGATCTGCATTCGCCGGAAAACGGGCTGGCGATCCTGGTCATGCCAATGGGACCATATTCGAAGACGGACGGCCTGCGGGTGACCATCTCCTCATGGCGGCGCATCAGCGACAACAGCATCCCGGCCCGCGCGAAGATCGCGGGCGCCTACGTCAACACGGCGCTGGCCACGGAGGACGCGAATGCGGCCGGCTATGACGACTGCTTGCTCCTGACCGAAGACGGGCACATCGCCGAGGGCAGCGCCGCAAATTTCTTCCTGGTCCAGGGGCGAAGCCTGATCACGCCGCCCGTGACGGATGACATCCTGGTCGGCATCACACGGGCTGCCGTCATGTGCCTGGCGCGGGATCTCGAGCTGAACGTGGTCGAGCGCAGCATCGACCGGACGGAGGTCTACCAGGCCGATGAGGCCTTCCTGTGCGGTACGGGCGCGCAGCTCGCGCCGATCATCGACGTTGACGGCCGCTCGGTTGGATCGGGCACCCCGGGCCCGATCGCTTCCGCTCTACAGGACCATTATTTCCGTGCGGTGCGTGGCAATGAGCCGCGCTATCGCGACTGGTGCACTCCCGTGTACGGGGGGATGCCCCGAATTACCGAGTCGCGTTGACGAGCGCGAGCAGGGGCTGTTAGGCTTTCCGGCACAAGTTCATAGCGACAGTTATCAAGAGTGGCAGAGGGACCGGCCCAAAGAAGCCTGCCAACCTACCGAGTCCGGCAAGGTGGAAAGTCCGTCAGACGAAAGTCTGAGAGATGACGTGATCACGGACATGACGGCCCCTCTCCAGGGGCTTTTTTGTTGGTGATCAAGGAGGATTCGATGACACAACTTCGATGCCGAGAGTGCGGGCGGCTCAGAGCCCTCGAGCCTGCCTTCGTCTGCGAGTACTGTTTCGGCCCGCTCGAAGTCGCCTACGATCTCGACTCGATCCGGGTCAGCCGCGCTTCGATTGCGGCAAGCCCGGCAAGCATCTGGCGGTATCGGGATCTGCTGCCGGCGACAGTGTCGGACCCGCTTGATCTCGGGACCGGCTTCACCCCGCTGATCCATGCCAGGAACCTTGGTCGGGCGCTTGGCCTCGATCGGCTGTTCATCAAGAACGACACCGTCAATCCAACCGGCTCGTTCAAGGACCGCAATGTCGCGGTGGCGACCAACGTGGCGCTGGCCTACGGCTTCGAGACGCTCTCCTGTTCATCCACCGGCAACCTGGCAGGGTCAGTCGCGGCGCACGCGGCCGCCGCCGGTCTACGCTCGCTCGTCTTCATCCCGGCCGCGCTCGAGCCGGCCAAAGTCGGCGCTGCCACGGCGTATGGCGCCACCGTGGTCGAAGTCGAGGGGACGTACGACGACGTCAACCGGCTCTGCGCCGAGCTTGCCGACCAATATCGCTGGGCGATGGTCAACGTCAATCTGCGGCCCTTCTACTCCGAGGGGAGCAAGACGCTCGCGTTCGAAGTCGTCGAGCAACTCGGCTGGCAGGCGCCCGATCACATCGTCGTCCCGGTCGCCGCCGGGTCGCTCCTCGCCAAGACGGCGAAGGGCCTTCACGAGCTCGTCGCCACCAGACTGCTCGACGCAGCGCCCACCCGCATCCATGCCGCGCAGGCCGAAGGCTGCCCGCCGGTCAGTATCGCGATCCAGGAAGGGCTCGATCGCATCACCCCGGTCAAGCCTCGCAGCCTGGCCAAGTCGCTCGCCATCGGCAACCCGGCCGACGGCCGTTACGCCGCGCGAGCCGTGCGAGCGAGCGGCGGCTGGGGGACGGCCTGCCGCGAGGACGAAATCCAGGAAGCGATGGCGCTGCTGGCCGAGACCGAAGGCGTCCTGAGCGAGCCGGCCGGCGGCGTGGTCATCGCCGGCCTGCGGCAACTGGTCCGCGAAAGCCGGATCCGACGGGAAGAGACCGTCGTTGCCTGCATCACGGGCAGCGGCCTCAAGACCACCGAGCTGTTCGACGGGTCGGCCCGACGCGTGCGGCTGTCGAAGCCCCGGGCAGCCGACTTCGAGCGTACGATCGAGCAAATGGCGGGGGCGGCGGTCCCGGCGTGACGAAGGCCGTGCGCGTCGGCGTCCTCGGCGCGACCGGCATCGCGGGCCAGCAGGTTCTGGCGGCGCTCAATCACCACCCCTGGTTCACGGTGCAAGCCGTCGCGGGCTCGCAGAGCTCGGCAGGCAAGCGATTTGCCGACGCGCTCCTTGAACCGTCTGGTGCCAGCAAATGGTTAGCCGACGGATCACCGAATGCCGATGTCCTCGAGTTGCCGTGCCTCAACGCGAATGCGCTGCTGCAGTCGGCCGTCGACCTGATCTTCAGTGCCGTATCGAAAGAGGTCGCGCTCGAATGGGAGCCGCGCTTCGCGGAACGGGTGCCAGTGATCAGCACGGCGTCGGCCTTTCGCTACGAGCCCGACGTGCCGATTCTGATTCCGGGCGTCAACGATGCGCACGCCGAAGCGCTTCACGACCAGCGCCGCAACCGCGGCTGGCGCGGTTTCATCGCGCCCATTCCGAACTGCACGACGACCGGGCTGGCCGTCTCGCTTCGCCCGCTGCATGACGCCTTCGGCGTGCGCTCTGTCGTGATGACATCGCTGCAGGCCGTCTCGGGCGCCGGTCGCAGTGGCGGCGTGCTGGCGCTCGATGTGATCGACAACGTCATTCCATTCATCCCGGGCGAGGAAGAGAAAGTCGAGCTCGAGACCAGGAAGATCCTCGGGCACTGGCAGGAGCCGGCGCCCTTCAGCCTTTCCTGCACCTGCACGCGGGTCAACGTCCAGGATGGGCACACCGAGACGGTCTTCGTCGGCACGGAGCGGGCGGTGAACGCCGCCGCCGCCTTCGAGGCGATGGAACGGTTCGGCACCGACGGCCTCAGCGGGTTGCCTTCTGCGCCGGAGCGCCTCCTTCGTGTCGATCCTGACCCGTTCCGGCCGCAGCCGCGGCGCGATCGTGATGCTGGAGACGGCATGACCGTGACCGTGGGGCGCATCCGTGACGAGCCCGTCTTGAGTGGTGTCAAGTACGTCGTGCTCTCGCACAACACCAAGCTCGGTGCCGGCAAGGGGGCGGTGCTGCTTGCCGAGTGGCTCGTCCGCGAGGATTACGTGTGAGTCTCGCCGCTGAACCGGTGACGAGACCGATCCTGGTCCAGAAATACGGGGGCACGTCGCTGGCCACGCCGGCGAGGATCAAGCGTGCCGCGCGGCGGATCGCCGCAACCAGGCGCGCCGGCTATGACGTGGTCGCGGTGGTCAGCGCTATGGGCGAGACGACCGATCGGCTGCTGGCGCTCGCCGCTCGGGTCTCGCGCGATCCGGCGGCTCGTGAGCTCGATCTGCTGCTGTCAACCGGCGAAGGCGTCTCGGCGCCGTTGATGTCGATGGCTCTCAACGAGCTGGGCGTGCCGGCGGTCTCGTTGCTCGGCTTTCAGGCCGGCATCCAGACGGATCGGCGTCACGCCAAGGCCCGCATCCTCGGGATGACCCCCGCGCGCATCGAGCGCGAGCTGGCCGCCGGCCGGGTCGTGGTCGTCGCCGGCTTCCAGGGGATCGGCGACGAGATGGAAATCACCACGCTGGGACGAGGCGGCTCGGACACGACGGCGGTCGCCATCGCCGTGGCCCTTAAAGCACAGAGCTGCGAAATCCTGACCGACGTGCGGGGCATCTATACGGCCGATCCGCGCCTCGCGCCGCACGCCCGTCTGTTACCGCATATCGCCTACAGCGAGATGCTCGAGCTGGCGAGCGCCGGCGCCCGGGTGATGCATCCTCGATCGGTCGAGATCGCCGAGGCCTTCGGCATGGAGTTGCATGTGCGTTCGAGCTTTGCCCAGCAGCCGGGTACCATGATTTGTTCCGAGACTGCGATCATGGAGGACCGCAATCGCGTCCGGGGCATCGCCCACGAGGAGCACGTCGCGCGCCTCTCCATCGTCGGCGTGCCGGATCGGCCCGGGATCGCCGCCACGATCTTCACGCCTCTCGCCGAGGCCGATATCGCCGCCGACGTGATCGTGCAAACCGCGAGCTATGAAGGCGTGACGGACCTGTCCTTTACGGTGTCGCGCGCCGACGCAAGGCAGGCCAAGCAAATCGTGGAATCCGTCGCCGGCGAGATCGGCGCGCGCACAGTGCTCGGCCAGGATGGACTCGCGAAAGTTTCCGTGGTCGGAAGTGGGATTCGGGGTCATGCCGGGGTTGCCGCGACCATGTTCCGCACGCTCGCCGATCGCGGCATCAACATCCACATGATCTCGACGTCCGAGATTCGCATCACCTGCATCATCGATGCCGGTCGCGTTACTGATTCCGTTGCCGCCCTGCACGAAGCGTTCAGGCTCTGAGTGCCCGGCGTAGGTCGGATCCGCGTACCGGCCTCATCCGCCAACCTCGGGCCCGGGTTCGACGTCCTCGCGCTGGCAATCAATCTCTATCTCACGGTTGAGGCGCGTGAGAGCGCGACGACGAGCGTCACCTGGCGCGGGGTCGGCGCCTCAGACGTGCCGGATGACGAACGAAACCTGATCGTGCGTGCCGCTCAGGAACCATTCGTTAAATGGTCGCGGCCGCTGGTCGGGGTCTCCGTCCGGATTCACAACACCATTCCCGTTGGCCGCGGGCTCGGCAGCAGCGCGGCCGCGCTGGTGGCCGGGATTGTGCTTGGGGCGCGCTTACGCGGCTTGCGGATCGAGCCAGAACGGATCATCGAGCTTGCGCTGCCGCTCGAGGGTCACGCCGACAACCTGACCGCCGCGCTGCACGGTGGCTTCACCCTGGCCGTATCGGAAAACGGCATCGTTCGATCCCATCGCCTCGACTGGCCGGCGCGATGGCGCCTTGTGCTGTTCGTGCCCGATGCGGTATCGCCGACGGAGGAGGCACGCCGGCTCGTGCCCAGGAATCCCGCCCTGCAGGACGCCGTCTTCAACCTGGGACGGGTCGCCGAATTGATGCTGGCGGTTCGCAATCGCGACGGGACGCTGCTGCGCAGCGCCCTGGACGATCGGCTGCACCAACCCGGGCGCGCCTCGGCCTATGAATATTTGCCGGATATGATCTACGCAGCGGTTGAGGCCGGCGCCCTCGGTGCGGCGCTCAGCGGTGCCGGAGGCAGCGTGATCGCCGTGGCCGACCGGTCGCTGTCGCGGATTGCTTCGGCAATGAAGAGGGTTGCGAAAGCGCACCGGATTGACGGCCAAACGCTCATCCTGCGAGCTGTTAGCCGCGGGCCCCGCCTCTAGGGCGCGTTGCGGAAATCGGTCTCCAGCACGCGGGCGCGCGATTCGACCATGCGCCGGCCAAAGTCGGTGAGCAGGTCGAGCGGCGACGGCGATTCCATCACCGTCGAGGCGGCAGCCGTCGCCCATGCCATCGCTCGCGCAATGTTCCGGTCGGGCGCGAACATCGCGGAGAAGGCGCCGGCGTAGACATCGCCGCCGGGCATGGCGGCCGGCCTGGTCAGCGGAAACGCGGACATCCAGGCGATGCGACCGTCGCGGATGCCGATCGATCCGCCCACGCCGAGCTTGATGATGGCGGTGCTCACGCCCTGGCGGCCCAGAATCCGCAGCACCTCGCGAGGCGGCTCGCCAGGCCAGAGATACTCGACTTCGGTACGCCCGATCAAGAACGCGTCGGCACCAGCCGCGATCTGGATGATCTCCCGCCGGTCGGCGCCAGCGAGCTCGGCCTTTCGCTCCGTGTCGACGGTCACCGCCATCACGCGCTGGGCAACAGCCCCTTGCAGCTCACGCTGGCGCGCCGGCGAGAGCCCGCAAAGATGGACTGCCCAGGCTGGGCTGACGCTGGCGAGCTGCTCCGGCATCGGTGCTGCCTGGGTTTGCGCCGATTGCGAGCGGCTACGGCTGAGGTCGATGCCGGCTCGGGTGAGCTGGCGGATGAGGTCGGTGGAAACTTCGGGCCCGATCAGCGCGCAGATGGCGGCCTCGCGCCCGACGAGCCATGCGCCGATCGCCGCAAGCAGGCTGCTCCCGCCGGCGACCGGCTTGACAGGCGTGCCGCTACCCGGCGGCGACAACATCGAGAGAACGCCAACCGCGACCACCCCACTCGATCTGCTCACGGCTGCCCTGTCATTATTGGTTCCTTAAGATCGGGGGACCAATAGATTTGGTGGAGATTCCAAGCCGAATCTGGAGGGAGCAAACGTTTGGCAAAGGTGTTAAAGATCGGCAGCGTCAGCCGAGAGACGGCAGTCAGTGCGTCGACGCTGCGCCTCTGGGAAGACCAATACGGGTTGCTCTCGCCCCTGCGCACGACAGGTGGGACGAGGCTTTATTCACAAGCAGACGTCGAACGAGCGCGGCGCATCCGCACGCTGGTTCACGATCGCGGCTATAGCCTGGCGGCGATCGCGAAGTACTTCGAGGCCAACGCGAATCAGCTTCCCGAGGAGCGCGAGGCCGGCGTCCACGCGGTGCTCTTGAGGCTCGTCGCAGCAGCGTCCATCTCGCAAGCCGGGGCCATCCTGGTCGACGGGATCAAGGCGCTCACAGCGCTCCCCGCCGCATCACTTGGGATTTATTCCCCGGCGACGAGCAGCCTCCGCTTCATCGTCACCTCGACCACCAGCACCCACAACAGCTCTCGGCCGCCACTGCCGATCGTCGGCCTTCCGCTCGGCTGGCAGCAGGCGATCGAGGCGCGGCAACCGTACGGCAGTCCGGACCTTCGCATGGTTCGACTCTCAGGCAGCGTCCGAAGCCGCGTTCGGAAAGTGACTCGAAGCTTTTATGGGCAGCCGCTCACGATCGCCAACCGGCTGGTCGGCGTCTTGATCATCAGTAGCCCACAGCCCGGCGGCATCCTCGAGCCGGCGCGCGACTTGTGCGAACGCCTTGCCGTGCCGGCCGGGCCGGCGATCCAGTATTTCGCCGATCGCGCTTCGCTATAACGCAACTGAAAGCTTCGTCGGCGCAGACTCGTCGGCGACATGGCGGACGGACTTCGACCTCCCATGCGCCGAGTCTCCGTGAAAAAGAGGTGAGAGCGCGGCGCGCGAGGCCCAGGAGAACGCGGGGCACCGGCCCACGGTTCCATAAACATCGTCCAGACAGCAAGGGCCGGCAGCGAGCCGGCCTTTTTGCTTATCTAGCTCGCGGCGCGAAGGCTTTCCAGCAGCGGCGAGCTGATCAGGACGTCCGCCGTTGCGATGTTCGTCGCCAGGGGCACATTGCGCACGTTGCAGATCCGCAGCAGCGTCTGGATGTCCGGATCGTGTGGGTGCTTGTCGAGCGGATCGACGAGAAAGATCACCGCGTCGACGTTGCCTTCGACCACACGACTGGCGATCTGGACATCACCGCCGTGAGGACCGGCAGTCACGCGCTCGACCTTGTCATGAAGGAGATCACCCGTCGCGCCGGTCGCGATCAAATCATATTCGGCCAGGCGATCGCGATTGAAGGTCGCAAACGCGACGAGATCGGCCTTTTTGCCGTCGTGCGCAATGATCGCAAGGCGCGAGCGATCGCTGGATGTATTGAACATGGGCGTCAAGCTTACAACCTGATCCCTGCAATTTCTATTCCGTTTGGACCAAACGGACGCGCGGCGAGCGCCGGTTCGTCCGCAAGACCAGCGAGGATCGTCCCGGCGGTGGCAGGTATGCCGCGAGCCGCGCGGATGATGTCGCTGACTACGGCACTTGCCGCGGCATCCGGCCCGGCGCCTGGGCCGGCGAGCATCAGCGTCCCTGCGTATTTCGCCTCGACACTGATCGCATTCAAGGCGCCTGCGGCTTGCGCAAAAAATGAGTCCATGGGAATCGCTCGAGGACGAACATCGGCGATGATCTGCGTTCCATGGAGTCGGGCGGCCGCCATCAGCTTGGTCACGGCGTTCGGTCGGTAGCCGCTCCGACCGGCCTCAGGCACTCGCGCGCCTGGCTCGGGCCGGATGCCGACGCGCTGGATAGCGGCCGGATCAATCCGTTTGCGAAAGGCGAGCATGACGAGAATCGCGAGCTTCGCCGCCGCGTCATGGCCGTCGACGTCGGCGGTGGGATCGGCTTCCGCCAGACCCAAGCCCTGAGCCTCGCCCAGCGCCTCGTCGTAGCTTGCACCCTTCCCCATTCGGTCGAGCATGAAATTCGTGGTGCCATTGAGGATCCCGATCAAGCTCCGAATCTCATCGGCCGCGAGCGTTTGCGCCAGCGTCTCGATGATCGGGATCGCACTGGCAACCGAGGCTTCGAAGCGAAGCGGGCCCAGCCGCGCCAGTTCCGGCCCATGGCGGGCGACGAGCTGCTTGTTCGCCGTGACGACCTGGCGGCCGGCTGCGAGTGCCGCACTGATGTAGGTATGGGCCGGCTCGATCCCGCCGATCAACTCGATGACGGCATCGAGCCCTGTGGTACCGGCAACGGCATCGGCCGCGACCAGGGGCGCGGGGGCGATTCGCGATTCGGGACTGCGCACGCCGATCACCGCGAGGGTGATTGGCCGGCCGGCGGCCCGAGCGATGCTCTCGCCGTCGTCAGTCAAGCGCCGCGCCAACGCGCCGCCGACATTCCCGAAGCCGATCAGCCCGATGCGAAAAGGCGACGGCATTTTCGGAACGCTAGCATGGCCGCGAGAATGGCGGGCACCATCGAGCGCTACGCGGCGCGGCTCCCGATTACCGACCGAACACCGCGCATTACGCTTGGCGAAGGATCGACCCCCCTGGTGCGGTCGACCCGCATCGGCCCCTCTGTTGGCGTTGAGGAGCTCTATTTCAAGTACGAGGGACTGAATCCGACGGGATCATTCAAAGACCGCGGCATGGTCGTGGCAACGGCCAAGGCGATCGAGGCCGGCGCACGAACATTGCTGTGCGCCTCTACCGGGAACACCAGCGCGTCAGCCGCGGCCTATGCCGCGCATTGCGGCTTGCGCGCGGTCGTCGTCGTGCCCGCCGCAGGCGTCGCCGCCGGCAAGCTGGCGCAGGCGATTGCCTATGGCGCGCACGTGCTGCTCGTCCGCGGGTCGTTCGACCGCGCGCTCGACCTGGTGCGCGACCTCGCTGAGGAGCCCGGTGTTGCCCTCGTCAATTCGATCAATCCCGACCGCGTCGAGGGCCAGAAAACCGCCGCCTTCGAAATCGTCGAGGCCCTGGGCCGCGCTCCGGCCGAGCTGTATATCCCGGTCGGCAATGCCGGCAACATCACGGCCTACTGGCGCGGCTTTTGCGAGCTGCATGCCCAGGCGTCCGCCGGCTTGCCCATCCTTCGCGGCGCTCAAGCTGAGGGCGCCGCACCGATCGTCAGCGGAAAAGTCGTTGCGCGCCCGCGCACGGTTGCCTCTGCCATTCGGATCGGCAACCCGGCGTCATGGAAATCCGCACTCCAGGCACGGGACGAGTCCCAGGGCAGCATCGAGAGCGTGACCGACGACGAAATCCTGGCCGCGCATCGGCGGCTGAGCGCCGAGGAAGGCCTCCTCGTCGAACCCGCGTCGGCCGCCGGCGTCGCGCTCCTGATCAAGCGAGCTCAGCATTATGGGACGCCTCCCCAGCCCGTGGTTTGCGTGTTAACCGGACACGGCCTGAAGGATCCGAAAGCCATCACGCGAGGAGTCACCCTGGCGGAGCCGGTTTCGGCGACGACGTCGACCTTACGGCGAGCGCTCGGCTTTTGAGCAGTGCGCTCCTGATCGAGCGGTCGTTCCGCGACCCATCAGCGGGAGATCAGTTCTTGAGCACGACGCCGGTGGGTCGTTTCATTACTCGTGGCGTCGCCTTCCATCGTCCTTGTTCTTGAGTCAGACCCCATCCCTCTTCGTGGACCTTTCGATGGTGGGCCTGGCAGAGCAGCGCTAAATTTTCAACTTTGGTGGGGCCGCCGTCTGCCCAGTGGTGCAGGTGATGGGACTGGCACCACGCCGAGGGCCGGTCGCAACTCGGGAAGACGCAATGCCCATCCCGCGCGACCAGCGCGCGGCGCGTCGACGGCGGCGTTGTCCGGGCCGCGTGCGTGATCTCCTGCTCGAGTTCGCCCAGGCCGGTGATCCGGGTAATGGCTGCATCGCACGCCAGCCGGCGCACCGTTTCGGCCGGAATCGTGCCGCCAAACTCGAGCTCGCCCGCGGGCGCTCCCGGGATCCCGGCCAGCGTGTCCAGGCTAGTCTTCACGATCATTTGCGGACGCCGGCCGTCGCGCTCGGCCCCATTCCCGCGAGCGCAGACCTCGACCAAGGCATCGTGCATCCGCTGACCGGCGCCGCGATCATCACCCTTTGCCGGCTTGAGAAACGGCTCCATCGCCGTCCGAAGCGTCGCCGCAGCCTCGGCGATCAGCTGCCCTTCGATGCGCGCCAGCCCGTTGACCGGCTCGCCGATCGACAGGTAGCGCCGCTCGTAAGCGCGGTTCGCCTCGGTCAAGGCGGCATCCGCATCGACCCGGTGCTCGAAGTCTTTGACGATGCCGACAAACGCTCCGGCATCGAGCGACTCGGCCGATTTCAGGAGCACCGTCTCTGCCTTGCGAACCGCGGTCACACCCACGTGTTCCGCCGTGCGTGCGATCGCGACGGCATGCTGAAAGCCGATATCTCCACGGGCAAGAGCCTCTTCAGTCCTTGGCAACTGCTCCAACTGGCGCGCCACCTGGACATGCGCCATGGCGTCGCCGCCCGAGAGTTTCGCGTTGTCTTTCAGCCAGGGGATGATGCCGAGCGCGCCGTCGTGCGCATAAGCGCCAGATTTTTCGAAGCGCCGAGTCGCCTCGGCGCAAACGGCCTCCACCTGGTCGATGACCCGGCGACTCTCGATGATCACCGCGCCCATCTCACTCGACGGCTGATGCGCCATCCAGCCAGAGAGGTCAT
The DNA here is from genome assembly GCA_036782775.1 of Candidatus Dormiibacterota bacterium. Classification (GTDB taxonomy): domain Bacteria; phylum Chloroflexota; class Dormibacteria; order CF-121; family CF-121; genus CF-13. The sequence continues at coordinate 12,500 of DAIPYJ010000042.1, forward strand.
GCACAGCGGACCTGATCCGCTCGAAGGGCGGCTCACTTGCGCGGCACATGCGACCATCATTGATCACGCCTGCGACAGCTGTCTGTCGTAAGAAACAACTAAGAAGAAGATGGCTGTCAGATGGTCAAGCGCTTTGCGAGGGCCCCGACGGCAGCTAGCCGAGCCCTGCAATAACGGCGTCGGTCATGGCCCGCGTCCCAACCGGAGCGCGGCCGTCGCCGGCAATGTCCGCCGTTCGCAACCCGGTGGCGAGGACGCTCGATACCGCGCGCTCGATCAGCTGCGCGGCGTCTTCCCGCTCGAGCGACCAGCGCAGCAGCATGGCCGCGCTGAGGATAGCGCCGATCGGATTGGCCAGATTTTTGCCCGCGATGTCCGGCGCTGACCCGTGGATCGGTTCGTAAAGGCCGAGCATGCCCGCGCCCAGGCTGGCCGATGGCAGCATGCCGAGCGCGCCGGCGAGCATCGAGGCCTCATCTGTCAGGATGTCGCCGAACAGATTCTCCGTAACGATCACGTCATAGAGGCCCGGACGGCGAAGCAGGTCCATGGCGAACGCATCGACCAGCATGTGGGTGGTCGCCACGTCGGGATAGCGTCCGGCAACACTTGTCACCACGGTTCGCCAGAGTCGAGAGCTCTCGAGGACGTTGGCCTTGTCGACCGAGCACAGCCGGCGCCTGCGGCGGCGCGCCAGCTCGAAGGCGCGAACCGCGACGCGCTCGATCTCCGGCTCGCTGTAGCGCATGGTGTCGACGGCCGCCTGCCCGCGAGGGGTCGAATAACGCCGCTTCGGTTTACTGAAGTACAGCCCGCCGGTCAGCTCGCGCACCACCACCAGGTCCACCTCGCGCACACGCTCGGGACGCAGAGCGGAACTCTCGACCATCGCGGGATCGACGCGGACCGGGCGCAAATTGGCGAAGAGTCCGAGCCCACGACGGAGTCCGAGCAGCGCCGACCCCGGTCGCAGCGCACTTTGCGGCGCGGCATCATCCCACTTCGGGCCGCCGACCGCGCCGAAGAGCACGGCGTCCGCACTCTTGCAGAGGCCGAGCGTTTCAGGCCGCAGGGCGATGCCGTAGGCATCCACCGATGCGCCACCAGCGAGCTCTTCGGTAAAGCGAAGGCCGATCCCGAGCCGCGAGGCCGTTGCCTCCAGGACCCGCCTCGCCGCGTTGGTGACCTCTGGCCCGATTCCATCACCGGCCAGGACGACGACGTGGGCGTCGCGGGCCACCTACCGCCTCTGCCCTTCCACGATCGCGACGAATGCTACACGGCGATGTCTTTGCGGGTGAATCGAACGGCGCCGATCGCCAGGGCAGCGAGGGCGACCGCGAGGATTCCGATCGTCCCACCGACGGCGAGGCCGTCGAGCAACGGCCGGCCATAGTAATAGAACGGTGACAGGCGCAGGCTTCCGTCCGGCCAGTGCAGGTCCGGTCCGAGAAAACTGATAAAGAACCAGGCCGCCAGCAGCAAGCTCAGCAGTCCCGTATCGAAAGCGGCCCGCAGCCAGCCGGCGAAGAGGTAGCCGATGGCGCCAATCAGCAAGCCGAGCGGAATCATGCCCAGCGACGCCGCCGCGACATTGCCGCTCTCGAGGCGGATTCCGGTGATCGCCGACATGGTCAGTACCGCCAGCAAGGTGACGAACCCGATCACGATGACCGCGCTGGCCAGCGCCGCGAAGCGGCCGCCGAGCGCCTGCAACCGCGATTGCGGTGTGGCCAGCAGCAACTCCAGGCGGCCATCCTCTTCGTCGGCCGACCAGCGGTAGGCCTGGGTCACGGCGAAGGCCATCAGGGCGACCGGCAGGAACGAAAACAGCGCGCTGAGAATGGCCGCGTTGCTCAGCGCATTGCTGCCCCCCAGAGAGTGGAGCACCTGCTCGAAGAGGGGCGATCCCTTGACCATGTTCTCCAGGAGCGACTCCGTCTGCTTGACGATCAGCACCATCCAGGCACCGAACCCGGCGATGCCGACCGTCCACCATAACGTCGGCCGGCTGATCATGGCCACACTCCGGGCATACACCGATCCCAGGGACCAGTCATTGACCGGCAGCGGCCGGCGGACCGGGACCTCACGCCGTTGAAGCCAGGCCGGCATCGGGATGGGCGCTCCCACGTCCCGCCGGGCGAACAGCCAGATGGCGGCGGCACTGAGAAGCAGCATCAGCAGCGCCAGCACCAGGAACCCCGTTGGATTGACGCTGTATCCGTGGACTAACGGCTTGTTGAGGTTGTAGTAGTAGATGGGCGACAGCTGGCTCACCCACTCGACGCCGTTGAAGATGCGGTGGACCATATCGAGCACCAGGGCGATCACCAGCAAGAGTCCGGTCAGCCCGCTCGCCGTGCCGCGCTCGCCGGTGAACTGGGAGATGAACATGGCGATCGCGGCGAAGACGGACGCGACCAGCGCGATATTGAGGCTGAAGAGCAGGGCATCGACGAAGCTGAGGCCGGCGTGTGTGTTGGCGCTGGCGCCGTAGACGATCAGCGCCGTCAGGATCGCCATACCAAGCAATGCCGTGAGGATTGCGGCGAATTTGTCGACCGCGACGCGGACGCGGCCGCGGGGTAGCGCGAGCAGCACGTCCATCGAGCCGCGCTCCTCTTCACCGCGCAGCGCTCGGCTGCCGGCGCTCAGCGCCCAGATGGCCACCAGGAGAATGGTGCCGCCGTACTTGAAGGTCGCGTAGCCGCCCGCCGTATCGACTGCGGTTGGGGCGGACAGCCAGGCGAAGCTCTGGGCGAGGGTGATCAGCGAGGCGCGGGCCTGCTCCGTGGTAACCAGCTGCGGGAAGCTCGCGAGCACGACGTAGATGAGAAGCCCGGTACCAATGCCCCAGCCGAAGATCGCGATCCGGTAATCGCGAAAGCTCTTGAGGTAGACGTTATGAAACCACATGGCGTTCCACCTCCGCAGGCTGCCCGCCCTTTGCAGCCTGCCCATCGCTCTCGTAGTAGCGCAGGAAGATGTCCTCCAGCGAGGGCTCGTGGCTGGTGAGCGATACCACCGGGTGACTGGCCGCCGCCTTGACGACGGCGTCGGCCGGCCCTTGCATCGCGAGCCGCAGCGAGCGGCCATCCGGAAGCGGCTCCACGCTTGCGACGCCAGGAAGGCGATCGAACGATTGGGCCGAAACCGCATCGCCAAACGTGATCGTGATCTCGTAGCGCTTGATGTCCTTGAGCTCCGCGATGCCTCCCACCCGCACCAGCTCACCCATCCGGATGATGCCGACGCGGGTGCAGTTCCGCTCCACCTCGCTCAGGATGTGCGAGGAGAGGAATACCGTGCGCGCGTCCTCTCGGACCTCTCTGACCATGTGGTCGAACTCCTGCTGGTTCAGGGGATCGAGCCCGTTGGTCGGCTCGTCGAGGATCAGCAGCCGCGGCCGGTGCATGAAGGCCTGCACCAGCACCACCTTGCGCTTGTTGCCGCTGGAGTAATGACGGAACTTCCGTGACGGATCGAGCTCCAAACGCTCGATCAGCGTTTTGAGATAGCTCTGATCGACGCCGCCTCGCAGGTTCGCGAAGTACTCGATGATCTGTCCGCCGGTCAGATTGGGATCGAGGGAGGGCTCACCCGGAACGTAGCCCGTGATTTTTTTGATCTGGACCGAATCCTGCCAGCAATCGAGTCCCGCGATCCGGGCCGTACCGGAGTCGGCGCGCAGCAGGGCCATCAGGGTACGGATCGTCGTCGTCTTGCCGGCGCCGTTCGGACCAAGGAAACCAAAGACCTCGCCTTCGCGGACTTCGAAGGACACATCGGTGATCCCGCGCTTGCTCCCATATCGCTTGGTCAGCCGCTCGACTTCGATGATTCCTGCCATCATTCCACCCCTCAGTCAAACCAGAAATGCAGCGTCGCGTCGTCGATCAGCTGTACCGATCCCTGGGGCGCACCAAGGATCCGCTCGAATGCCTCTGTGAAGGCACGATAGGTCCGCTTCACTTCGTCGAAGCTGATACGGTTCGCGTGCCGGTCGATGAACTGCCGCGCGGCAAGGTCCTGGTAGCCGTGGATCATCGAGACCAGGACGCTGGCGGTCTGATCGGGCCAGCTGATCTGAAGCCGGCCTTCCTGAATACCCTGCCGGATCACCATCGACAGGATCGGTTCCATGCGGGTCGCCGTCATGCGGCGAAGCTTTTCCCGAAAGAGCGCGTTGCCGTCGGAGTTCATCACCTCGATCAGCGCCACCACCAGCTCCTTGCGACCCGCCTTGAAGCGGGCGAGACCACCGACCAGCTTCTCCAGCTTGCGCAGCGCCGGGAGGCGCGGCTCATCGAGGACCGGCTGAATGGTCGCCAGCGCGGCGTCGGCAAAACGCTGGACGACAGCTTCCAGCAGCTCCAGCTTGGAATCGAAATAGTGGTAAAAGGCCCCCCGCGACGTCTCGAGCGCATCCAGCACGTCCTGGATGCTCATGGCTTCGTAACCCTTGGTCTGAATCAGCCGCTGGGCCGCATCCAGGAATGCGTCGCGCCGCACCGTCCGAGCGGCGAGATCGATCGTCCGGGCCACCTAGTCACTATAGCAGACCGACAGTCGGTTTATTTATCGATCGCTGGAGTATATCGGCAAGCTGAACCGGACCTCGGTCCCCTTCCCCACCTCGCTCGTCAGGTTGATCGTGCCACCGTGGGCGGCGACAACATCGCGCGAGATAGCCAACCCGAGCCCGGCGCCCGGAGAGCCGGCTCCTTTGACGAAGCGGTCGAAGACGTGCTGCCTGAGATCTTCCGGAATCCCCTGGCCGGTGTCGCGTACGGCGATCGCGACCTCCTTCCCCGCCTGCCTCGCCGAGACGGTAACCGTCCCGCCGGAGGGCGTGTGCCGGATCGCGTTCGACAGCAGGTTCATCAGCACGCCGCGAATCCGCGCCGGGTCCGCATCGATCGGGGGAATTTCTGGAGCGAGCTCGGACTCCAGCTGCACGCCGGCGGCATCCGCCATCGCCTGAAAGGCGGCCACACTGCTATGGATCAACACGCCGACCTCGACCGGCTCGCGCTTGAGCCGCAGAGCACCGACGTCGGCAAGCGTGAGTGTCGGCAGCGCCTCGACCAGGCTTTCGAGGGATCGGGTGGCGTCAAGGATCGGAACGAGATGCGGTTCGTCGCCTGGATACAACCCATCGCCGATCGCCTCGGCTTGCCCACGGATCACCGCGAGCGGCGTCCGCAGCTCGTGACCGAGATCGGCGACGAAGGCGCGCCGGTTGCGGTCGGTGGTTGCCAGGCGCGCGCTCATGGCGTTGAAGGCGCGGGCCAGGACTCGCGCTTCGCGCGGCCCGCGCTCGCGGACCTGTACGCCGTAGTCGCCGGCCTCGATCCGCTCCGCGGCGCCGACCAGCTCGCCAACGTCGAGGGCGATGCGCCGAACCCGCTGGAGTCCGGCGACGAGGATGACAAAGAAGAGGACAAGCACGAGCGTGGCGACCAGCCTGATGGAGCTTGGCGCCGGCAGCAGGTGAACCGCGGTTGCCACCAGCACAATTCCCGCGCCGAAGACGACACCCAGCACCAGGAAGGTGGCCACGGCAAACATCAGCACGCGCCAGATGAAGCGGCGGCCCATGCGACGCCAGGGCGGTCCTCCGGCCGGCGGCCAGGGCTCGCCTTCGGGCCACCATGGCGGCCGTCCCGGAGGTCCCCATCGTCCGCGACCCCAGCCTGGCCGAGTCCGAAACGGCGGTCCGCTCACCGCCGTCCGTCGGCCACGCGATAGCCCACGCCAAACACGGTCTGCAGGTAGCGAGGGTTGTGCGGGTCCGCCTCGATCTTGCGGCGCAAATTCTTGATGTGGGCGTCGATCGCCCGCTCGTAGGACTCGAAGGCCACGCCGTGGACGGCGTTGAGCAGCTGGGCCCGGCTGAAGACCCGCCCCGGCTCGCGCGCCATCGTCGCCAGCAGCTGGAATTCCGTCTGGGTGAGCTCGACCGGCTTCCGCCCCACCATCACCTGCATCCGCGGCACATCGAGCTCGAGGTCGCCGGCACGGATCAGCTCGCTTGGCGTCTTGACCGCCTCGCTTCGTCGCAGCACCGAGCGAACCCGCGCGACCAGCTCCTTGGGGCTGAACGGCTTGGTCACATAGTCGTCCGCGCCCAGCTCGAGCCCGACGAGCTTGTCGGATTCTTCCGTCCTGGCGGTGAGCATGATGATCGGCACCTCGCCATTGCGGCGCAGCGAGCGCGTAACGTCGAGCCCGTCGATCCCGGGCAGGCCGAGGTCGAGGATCACCAGGTCAGGGCGCTGGGTCGCCGCGGCGCGAAGCGCGGCCGGCCCATCGATCG